>NZ_FMHZ01000002.1:6466724-7145280 GCF_900090315.1 Micromonospora citrea
CGCCATCATCGGCATGGCCTGCCGCTTCCCCGGAGACGTGCAGACCCCCGAGCAGCTCTGGCAGGTGGTCACCGCCGGCGCCGACGTCATCTCGCCGTTCCCCACCGACCGGGGCTGGGACCTGGACGACCTGAGGGCCAGCGGCGAGGACGACACGTCCGTACCCCGCCAGGGCGGCTTCCTGCACGACGCCGCCCAGTTCGACGCCGCCTTCTTCGGCATCTCGCCCCGGGAGGCGCTGGCCATGGACCCGCAGCAGCGGTTGCTGCTGGAGACGTCCTGGGAGGCCTTCGAACGGGCGGGGATCGACCCGCACTCGGCGCGGGGCAGCAGCACCGGCGTCTACGTCGGGCTCATCTACCACGACTACGCCTCCCAGGCCGCCGGAACGACCGACGAGGTGGACGGCTACGTCGGCAACGGCAGCGCGGGAAGCGTCGCCTCGGGACGCATCTCGTACCTGTTCGGCCTCGAAGGGCCGGCGGTCACCGTCGACACCGCCTGCTCGTCGTCGCTGGTCGCGCTGCACCTCGCCACCCAGGCGCTGCGGCAGGACGAGTGCCGGCTCGCACTCGCCGGCGGGGTGAGCGTGATGTCCACCCCCGGCATGCTGACCGAGTTCTCCCGGCAGCGCGGCCTGTCGCCCGACGGCCGGTGCAAGGCCTTCGGCGCGGGCGCCGACGGCACGGGCTTCGCCGAGGGCGTCGGCATGCTCCTGCTGGAGCGCCTCTCCGACGCGCAGCGCAACGGCCACCGCGTCCTCGCCGTCGTGCGGGGCAGCGCGGTGAACCAGGACGGGGCCAGCAGCGGCCTGACCGCGCCGAACGGTCCCGCGCAGCAGCGGGTCATCCGGCAGGCGCTGGCGAACGCCCGGCTGACCCCGGGCGACGTTGACGCCGTCGAGGCGCACGGCACGGGCACCGCGCTGGGCGACCCGATCGAGGCGCAGGCCCTCCTGGCCACGTACGGGCAGGACCGGCCGCAGGACCGGCCGCTGTGGCTCGGCTCGATCAAGTCGAACATCGGTCACGCCCAGGCGGCGGCGGGCGTCGCCGGGGTGATCAAGATGGTGTTGGCGATGCGGCACGGTGTGCTGCCGCCGACCCTGCACGCGGACGAGCCGTCGCCGCACATCGACTGGACCGCCGGATCGGTGGCCCTGCTCACCGGCACCCGGTCGTGGCCGGCCGTCGACCGGCCGCGCCGGGCCGCGGTGTCGTCGTTCGGCATCAGCGGCACCAACGCGCACACGATCATCGAGCAGGCGCCGGAGTTCGTCCCGCCGCCGGCCGGGCCGTCCGCGACGCCCCCGGTCGACCTCGTCGCCTGCGTCCTCTCGGCCCGCGACGACGCCGCCCTGCGCGAGCAGGCACGCCGGCTGCGGGGCCTGCTGGACGACGAGCCGGACCTGACGCCCGCCGACGTCGCCCACGCGCTCGCCACCCGCCGCACGGCCTTCGAGCACCGCGTGGTGCTGCTGGCCCGGGACCGCGACGACCTGCTCACCGCCCTCGACGCGGTGGCCGACGGGCAGCCCTCGGCCGCCGTCGTCGGCGGGGTGGCCCGTGGCGGACGCACCGCGATCCTCTTCTCCGGCCAGGGCGCCCAGCGTCCCGGGATGGGACGTGAGCTGTACGACGCCCATCCGGCCTTCGCCGCCGCCCTCGACGAGGTGTGCGGGCACCTGGACCAGCACCTGCCCCGTCCGCTGCGCGAGGTGCTGTTCGCCGAGGCGGGCACGCCGGAGGCGGAGCTGCTGGACCAGACCGTCTTCACCCAGGCCGGGCTGTTCGCCGTCGAGGTGGCCCTGTTCCGGCTCGTCGAGTCGTTCGGCGTCCGGGCGGACCTGGTGGCCGGGCACTCGATCGGCGAGGTGGCCGCCGCCCACGTCGCCGGGCTGTTCAGCCTCGCCGACGCCTGCGCGCTGGTCGGGGCCCGTGGCCGGCTCATGCAGGCCCTGCCGCAGGGCGGCGGGATGCTCGCGGTCGGCACCGACGAGCAGGCCGTCGTGGAGTCGTTGGCCGGGCTCACCGACCGGCTCGGCGTCGCGGCGGTGAACGCCCCGACCGCCGTGGTGGTCTCCGGCGAGGTCGGGGCCCTCGACGAGGTGGAGCGGACCTGGCAGGACCGGGGCGTACGCACCCGCCGGCTGAACGTCAGCCACGCCTTCCACAGCCCGCTGATGGAACCGATGCTGCGCGAGTTCCGGCAGGTGCTCGACACCCTGACGTTCCGCTGGCCGACCCTGCCGATCGTGTCGAACCTGACGGGGGAGATCGTCGACCCCGACGAGATCGGCACCCCCGACTACTGGGTCCGGCACGTGCGCGAGACCGTCCGGTTCGCCGACGGGGTCGCCAGCCTGCGTACGCGCAACGTCCGGGTCTTCCTCGAACTGGGCCCCGACGCGGTGCTCGCCGGCATGGTGCGCGGCTGCCTGCCCGACGACGGCGACACCCTTCCGGCGGCCGTCGTGGCGAGCCTGCGTCCGGGCCGCCCGGAACCGGTGTCGCTGATGAACGCGCTGGCGGAGCTGCACGTGCACGGGGTGCCGGTCACCTGGACCGACCTCCTGCCGGGCACCGCGACCCGCCCGGTGGACCTGCCGACGTACCCGTTCCAGCGGCAGCGGTTCTGGCCGGCGGTGGGGCGGCTGCGGGCCGGTGACGTCAGCGGCGCGGGCCTCGGTGTGGCGGGGCACGGCCTGCTCGGCGCGGCGGTGGACCTCGCCGGCGACGACGAGCTGGTGCTGACCGGCCGGCTGTCGCTGGCCACCCACCCCTGGCTGGCCGACCACGTGGTCTCGGGCGTGCCGCTGGTCCCCGGCACGGCGCTGCTGGAGCTGGCCGTGCGCGCGGGCGACGAGGCGGGCGTGTCCCGGCTGCGTGACCTGGCGGTGTTGACGCCGCTGGTGCTCCCCGACGCGGGCGCCGTGCGGATCCAGGTCCGGGTGTCGGCGGGCGACCCGTCGCAGCGTCCCGTCGCCGTCTACTCGCGCCCCGACGACGACCCCGAGGCGGGCTGGCTCCAGCACGCCGAGGGTGTGCTGGAGCCGGCGACGGCGGACGAGCCGAGGACGGGCACCTGGCCGCCGATCGGCGCGACCGAGGTCGACCTGGCGGGCTGGTACCCGGCGCTCGTCGCGCGCGGCCTGGCGTACGGGCCGGTGTTCCAGGGTCTGCGACGCGCGTGGGTGGGCGACGGCGAGGTGTACGCCGAGGTGGTCCTGCCGGACGACGCGGTGGCGGGCATCGACCGGTTCGGGGTGCACCCGGCGCTGCTGGACGCGGCCCTGCACCCGGTCGGTCTGCTGCTGGGCGAGGAGCCGGGCGGGCCGCGGGTTCCGTTCGCGTTCGAGGGCGTGCAGGTGCACGCCTCGGGTGCCAGCGTGCTGCGGGTCCGGTTGTCCCGCAGCGGTGCCGGGGTGCGCCTGGTGGCGTGCGACGAGGTGGGTGCGCCGGTGGTGTCGGTGGACTCCCTCGTCCTGCGCGAGCTGGCTGGCACGGCCACGGCGGGCGTGGCGTCCCGGTCGATGTTCGAGGTGGTCTGGCAGGCGGAGGAGACCGAACCGGTCGACGACGTGTCGGGCTGGGCGGTGCTGGGCGGTCCGGCCCTGCCGGGCGTTCCCGGCGGTCCCTCCGCCGAGACGATCAGGCAGCTGCTGGCCGCGATCGACACCGGCACCACGCCGCCGCGCCGACTGCTGTTCACGCCGACCGGGCCGGACGCCGACGGCGTCGACACGGCGCAGCGGGCCCGGGCCATGACGTCGGACGTGCTGGGCCTCGTGCAGGCGTGGCTGGCCGCCGACGTCCTGGCGGACTCGAAGCTGGTGGTGGCCACCCGACGTGCCGTGTCCGTCGGCGACGAGGACCAGGTGACGGACCCGGCCGCCGCGGCGGTGTGGGGTCTGCTGCGCTCGGCGCAGTCCGAGCATCCGGGCCGCATCGTCCTGGCCGACGTGGACCGTGGCGTGAACCCGAGCGTGCTGGGCACCCTGACCCGCTACGCCGCGGACCCGACCGGCGGTCAGGTGGCCGTCCGTGGCGGCGAGGTCTTCGTGCCGCGCCTGGTGCGTGCGGTGGTTCCGGCGTCGGCGCCGGTCGTGGGTGACGGCGTGGTGCTGGTGACCGGCGGTACGGGCGCGCTCGGGGCGCTGGTCGCGGAGCACCTGGTGGCGGTGCACGGCGTGCGGTCGCTGGTGCTGGTGTCGCGGCGCGGCCCGGAGGCCGCGGGTGCCGGCGAGCTGACCGGGCGGCTGACGGCGTTGGGCGCCGACGTGCGGGTGGTCGCCGGTGACGTGACGGAACGGGACCAGGTGTTCGGGCTGGTGGCCGAGATCGGTGCCGAGGGTCGCCTGGCGGGTGTGGTGCACACGGCCGGTGTCCTGGACGACGGTGTCGTGGAGGGGCTGACCGCCGAGCGTCTGGCGGGGGTGTTGGCGCCGAAGGTGTCGGCGGGTTGGTTCCTGCACGAGGCGACGGCGGGCCTGGACCTGGATCTGTTCGTGGTGTTCTCGTCGGTGGCGGGTGTGTTGGGTTCGCCGGGGCAGTCGGCGTACGCGGCGGGCAACGCGTTCCTGGACGGGCTTGCGGTGTGGCGGCGGCAGCTCGGGTTGCCGGCCGTCAGCCTCGCATGGGGTATGTGGGACACCGCCGGCATGGCGGCATCGATCGGTGGGGTCGAGCGGGCCCGCTCGGCGCGCGCCGGCCTCCGGGGCATGAACGCCCGGACCGGTCTGGAGCTGTTCGACGCGGCCCTGGGCGCCGGCCGGCCGGCCCTGGTGCCGGCCGTGATCGACGTGCCCGCGCTGCGCTCGGCGGCCTCCGGCGGGATGGTGCCGCCGATGCTGCGGGTCCTCATCGGCACGGCGAACACCCGCCGCCAGGCGGGCAAGGGCGGTGACGGCTGGGCCGACCGGCTCGCCCGGCTCAGCGAGGAGAACGGCCTCACCGAGGTGGACCAGCTGGTGCGGGGTCTCGTCGCGCAGGTGCTGGGGCACGGCGGCGCCGAGGCGGTGCCGGCGGACCGGGCGTTCCGCGAGCTGGGCTTCGACTCGCTGACCGCCGTCGAGCTGCGCAACCGGGTCAACGGCGCGACCGGCCTGAGGCTGGCCTCGACCCTGGTGTTCGACCATCCGACCCCGCAGGCCCTGACCGCCCACGTGTACGCGGAACTGGTCGGCGAACGGCTCACCGCCGTCGTCTCCGACGAGCCGGCCGCCGGCGACGCCGACGAGCCGATCGCGATCGTGGGGATGGCCTGCCGCTACCCCGGCGGCGTCCAGTCTCCCGACCTGCTGTGGAAGCTGGTCAGCACCGGCGGGGAGGGCATCGGCGAGTTCCCGGCCGACCGGGGCTGGGACCTCGACACGCTCTTCCACCCCGATCCGGACCACCCCGGCACGTCGTACACCCGGCACGGCGGTTTCCTGTACGACGCCGGCGCGTTCGACCCCGCGTTCTTCGGCATCTCGCCGCGCGAGGCCCTGGCGATGGATCCGCAGCAGCGGTTGCTGCTGGAGGCGTCGTGGGAGACGTTCGAGTCCGCCGGGCTGGACCCGTCGCGGCTGCGGGGCAGCCGGACGGGTGTCTTCGCCGGGGTCATGTACCACGACTACGCGACGCAGCTGATGGAGCTGGCCGGCGAGGTCGAGGGCTACGTCGGCACCGGCAACTCGGGCAGCGTGCTGTCGGGTCGGGTGGCGTACACGTTCGGGCTGGAGGGCCCGGCGGTCAGCGTCGACACGGCGTGCTCGTCGTCGCTGGTGGCGCTGCACCTGGCGGTGCAGGCGTTGCGGTCTGGTGAGTGCGATCTGGCGTTGGCCGGTGGTGTGACGGTGATGGCGACGCCGGGGACGTTCATCGAGTTCTCGCGTCAGCGTGGTCTGTCGGCCGACGGCCGGTGCAGGTCGTTCGCGGCGTCGGCGGACGGCACGGGCTGGTCCGAGGGTGTGGGTGTGCTGTTGGTGCAGCGGCTGTCGGACGCGCAGCGCGAGGGCCGGCGGATCTACGCGGTCGTGCGGGGCACTGCGGTGAACCAGGACGGCGCGTCGAACGGTTTGACGGCGCCGAACGGTCCGTCGCAGCAGCGGGTGATCCGGCAGGCCCTGGCGAACGCGCGGCTGACCCCGGCGGACGTGGACGCGGTGGAGGCGCACGGTACGGGAACGACGTTGGGTGATCCGATCGAGGCGCAGGCGTTGCTGGCCACGTACGGGCAGGACCGGCCGCAGGACCGCCCGTTGTTGTTGGGCTCGATCAAGTCGAACATCGGGCACACGCAGGCCGCCGCCGGTGTGGCTGGTGTGATCAAGATGGTCATGGCGATGCGGCACGGTGTGGTGCCGTCGACCCTGCACGTGGACGAGCCGTCCCCGCACGTGGACTGGTCGGCGGGGGCGGTCGCCCTCGCCACCGAGCCCACGCCGTGGCCGGCGGTGGATCGGCCGCGTCGGGCGGCGGTGTCGTCGTTCGGCATCTCCGGCACCAACGCGCACGTGATCATCGAGGAGCCGCCGGCCGAGCTGGTCGAGGGTGAGATCGTCGCCGGGCACGTACCGCCGCTGGTGCCGGTGCTGCTGTCGGCCCGCGACGGTGCGTCGCTGGCCGCGCAGGCGGGCCGGTGGGCGAACTGGCTGGCCGCCGCCGGCGGCGTACGTCCGCTGGACATGGCGTGGTCGAGCGTGGTGTCGCGGTCGATGCTCGAACATCGTGCGGTCGTGGCCGGAACGGGCCGCGACGAGCTGCTGGCGGGCCTGACGGCGTTGGCGGCGGGCGAGCCGTCCGGCGGGGTCTCCGTGGGGTCGGGCGGGCAGCGGGACCAGTTGGCGCTGGTGTTCTCGGGCCAGGGCGCGCAGCGCGCCGGCATGGGCCGGGAGCTGTCCGAGGCGTTCCCGGTGTTCGCGGCCGCCCTGGACGAGGTGTGTGGACACCTCGACCCGTTGCTGCCGCGCGCGCTGCGGGAGGTGCTGTTCGCCGAGGCGGGCACGCCGGAGGCGGAACTGCTTGACCACACGGTGTTCACGCAGGCCGGGCTCTTCGCCGTCGAGGTGGCGCTGTTCCGGCTGGTGGAGTCGTTCGGCATCGTGCCCGACATGGTCGCCGGCCACTCGATCGGCGAGGTGACGGCGGCGTACGTGGCCGGGGTGCTGTCCCTGACCGACGCGTGCGCCCTCGTCGCCGCGCGGGGCCGGTTGATGCAGGCGCTGCCGGCCGGCGGCGGGATGCTGGCCGTGGCCGCCGCCGAGGAGGCGGTGACGGAGTCGATCGCCGGCCTGGCCGACCGGGTCGGTGTCGCGGCGGTGAACGGGCCGACGTCGATCGTCGTGTCCGGCGCGGTGGAGGCCCTCGACGAGATCGAGCGCACCTGGCGGGACCGGGGCGCACGGACCCGTCGGCTCGCCGTCAGCCACGCGTTCCACAGCCCGCTGATGGAGCCGATGCTCGCGGAGTTCCGGACGGTCCTGGACGGCTTGACGTTCGCCGCACCGGCACTGCCGGTGGTGTCGAACGTGACCGGTGCGCTCGCCGATCCCGACGAGATCCGCACGGCCGACTACTGGGTGCGCCACGTCCGGGAGGCCGTCCGCTACGCCGACGGGGTGACCGCCCTGCGTGCCGCCGGGGTGGACACGTTCCTGGAGATCGGGCCGCAGAGCGTGCTGACCGCGATGGCGGCGGACATCCTGCCCGACGACGACGTCCTGTCGGTCGCCGTCCAGCGTCGGGACCGGTCGCAGGCCCAGGCGCTGCTCGGCGCGCTGGCGGAACTGCACGTGCACGGCGTGCCGGTGACCTGGCAGGAGTGGTTCACCGACAGCGGGCCGCGGCGGGTCGACCTGCCGACGTACACCTTCCAGCACCAGCGCTACTGGCCGGAGCCGGCGGGCAGGCCGCGTACGAGGGCGATCGACAGCGGCGACGCCGACTTCTGGGCCGCCGTCGAGCAGGGCGACCTGAGCGCCCTCGCCACGCAGTTCGGCGACGACGGCGCCGCCCTGGACGCCCTCGGCCCGGCCCTGCCGGTCCTGTCGACCTGGCACCGGGCGCGTACGCGGCGGGCGGTCGTGGACGCGTGGTCGTACCGGGTCGGGTGGAAGCGGACCGACATCACCGCCGATCCGGCGCGGCCCGGCGCGTGGCTGCTCGTGACGGCGGAGGACGACCTGACGGACGGCACCCGCGCGGAGGCGGCCACCAAGGCCCTCGCCGAGGTCGGCGCCGACGTGGTCCGGCTGACCGTCGACCCGGTCGGCGCCGACCGGGCGGAACTCGCCCGCCGGCTGGCCGACGCGCTGGCCGACGGACCCGCCACCGGCGTGCTGTCCCTGCTCGGCCTCCGCGACCAGCCGCACCCCGCCCACCCGGCCGTACCGGTCGGGACGGCCGCCACGCTGCTGCTGCTCCAGGCCCTGCACGACACCGGGACGACGACCCGGCTGTGGTGCCTGACCCAGGGCGCGGTCGCCACCGGCGACGCCGACGCGGTGCACGGCGTCGCCCAGAGCGGGCTCTGGGGCCTGGGGCTCGTGGCGGGCCTGGAACACCCCCAGCTCTGGGGCGGGCTGGTGGACCTGCCCGAGCAGGTCGACGCGACGGCGTGGGACCGGGTGGCGCGGGTGGTGACCGGCGCCGGCGACGAGGACCAGTTGGCCGTACGTCCCTCCGGGGTGTTCGTCCGCCGCCTGGTCCGTGCGGCACCCGCCGCCCCCGACACGGCGCAGCGGTGGCGACCGTCCGGCACGGTGCTGGTCACCGGCGGTACCGGCGCCCTGGGCGCCCACGTCGCCCGGTGGGTGGCGGCCAACGGGGCCGCGCACGTCGTGCTGACCAGCCGCCGGGGCGAGCGCACCCCCGGGGCGACGGAGCTGCGCGAGGAGCTGACCGCGCAGGGCGTACGGGCGTCGGTCGTGGCCTGCGACGTGGCCGACCGAGACCAGGTGGCGGCACTGCTGGCCCGCCTCGACGAGGACCCCGCGCCGTTGACGGCCGTGGTCCACGCGGCGGGTGCCGGCGAGCCCGGCCTGATCGCCGACACCGACCTGGCCGCGTTCGCCGCCGTGCTCGACGGCAAGGTCGCCGGCGCGGTGCACCTGGACGCGCTGCTCGGCGACCGGCCGTTGGACGCCTTCGTGCTGTTCGCCTCCATCGCCGGGGTGTGGGGCAGCGGCGGGCAGTCCGCGTACGCCGCCGGCAACTCCTTCCTGGACGCGCTGGCGGAGCAGCGTCGCGGCCGGGGCCTGCCGGCGACGTCCGTGGCCTGGGGGCCGTGGGCCGACGGCGGCATGGCCACCGGCGAGGCCCAGCAGGCGCTGGCCCGGCGCGGCCTGACCGCCATGGCACCGGACGACGCCGTGCACGCCATGCGGTACGCCGTCGGCCTGCCCCGGGCGGCGCTGACCGTGGTCGACGTCGACTGGGCGGTCTTCGCCCCGGCGTACGCCTCTGCGCGCCCCCGGCCGCTGCTCGACGACATCGCCGAGGCCCGCGAGGCGCTGCACGTCCAGGCCGGGCGGCAGCAGCCCGGCGGGGCCGTCGACGCCCTGCGGGAGCACCTGCTCACGCTGCCCCGGCCCGAGCGGGTGCGGCACCTGGTCGACCTCGTCCGCACCCACGCCTCCGCCGTGCTCGGCCACCCGGGCACGGACCGGGTCAAACCGCAGCGCGCCTTCAAGGAGCTCGGATTCGACTCGCTGACGGCGGTCGAGCTGCGCAACCGACTGATCGGGGCCACCGGCCTGTCGCTGCCCGCGACCCTCGTCTTCGACTACCCGAACCCGGCCGTGCTCGCCGAGAACCTGCTCGACGGCCTGCTGCCAGAGGGGGCACAGGCGGAGAGCGGCGACCCGGCGGAGGTGGCCGTCCGGCAGGCGCTCGCGGCGATCCCGTTGACCCGTCTGCGGGAGGCCGGGCTGCTGGACCTGCTGCTCAACCTCGCCGACGCCGACGGCGGCGACGGTGACGAGTCCACCGACGAGGCCCTGGACCTCGACGACCTCGACACCGACGCCCTCATCAGGCTGGCGCTTGACGGAACCGATTCCTGACCGTTGTCCCCAGTACGGAGCTCATGATGTCTACGTCCGCAGACAAGGTCGTCGAGGCGCTTCGCGCCTCGCTCAAGGAGACGGGCCGCCTCCGTCAGCTCAACCAGCAGTTGACCGCTGCCGCCCGGGAGCCCATCGCGATCGTCGCGATGTCCTGCCGCTACCCGGGCGGCGTGGCCAGCCCCGAGCAGCTCTGGGACCTGGTGGCCTCCGGCGGCGACGCCATCGGCGGCTTCCCGACCGACCGGGGCTGGGACCTGGACAACCTGTACGACCCGGACGCCGACCGGGCCGGGCACTCCACCACCCGCGAGGGCGGCTTCCTCTACGACGCGGCCGACTTCGACGCCGAGTTCTTCGGCATCTCGCCGCGCGAGGCCGTGGCGATGGACCCGCAGCAGCGGCTGTTGCTGGAGACGTCGTGGGAGGCGTTCGAGCAGGCCCGGATCGCACCCTCGTCCATGCGCGGGCAGAAGGTCGGCGTCTTCGTCGGGACCGCCGCCAACGGCTACGGCGTGGGCCCGCAGACCGAGGTCGAGGGCACCGACGAGGGCTACCTGCTGACCGGCACGGCCACCAGCATCGTCTCGGGGCGGATCGCGTACGCCCTCGGCCTGGAGGGCCCCGCCGTCACGGTCGACACCGCCTGCTCGTCGTCGCTGGTCGCCCTGCACCTGGCCTGCCAGGCGCTGCGGCAGGGCGACTTCGACCTGGCCCTGGCCGGCGGCGTCTGCGTGATGGCCACCCCCGCCCCGTTCGTGGGCTTCTCCCGGCAGCGAGGGCTCGCCCCCGACGGCCGGTGCAAGTCGTTCGCCGCCGCCGCCGACGGCACCGGCTGGTCCGAGGGCGTCGGCATCCTGCTGGTGGAGCGGCTGTCGGACGCCCAGCGCAAGGGGCACCCCGTCCTCGCCGTGATCGCCGGCAGCGCCGTCAACCAGGACGGCGCGTCCAACGGCCTCACCGCCCCCAACGGGCCGGCCCAGCAGCGGGTCATCCGGCAGGCCCTCGCGAACGCCCGGCTGACCACGGCCGACGTGGACGCCGTCGAGGCGCACGGCACCGGCACCGTCCTCGGCGACCCCATCGAGGCGCAGGCGCTGCTGGCCACGTACGGGCGGGACCGGCCCGCCGACCGGCCGCTGCTGCTCGGCTCGATCAAGTCGAACATCGGTCACAGCCAGTCTGCCGCGGGCGTGGCCGGCGTGATCAAGATGGTGATGGCGATGCGGCACGGGCTCGTGCCGTCCACCCTGCACGTCGACGAGCCGACGCCGAAGGTGGACTGGTCGGCCGGCGAGGTGTCGCTGGTGACCGAGGCGACGCCGTGGCCGGTCACCGACCGTCCCCGCCGGGCGGCGGTGTCGTCGTTCGGCATCTCCGGCACGAACGCGCACACCATCCTGGAGGAGCCACCCGCCCCCGACGCCGACGAGCCCGCCGACTCCGGTCCGGCCCCCGCCCTGCCGGCGGCGCCCGTGCTGCTGTCGGCCCGCTCCGAGGCCGCCCTCAGCGCGCAGGCGGGTCGCTGGGCCCGGTGGCTGGACGCCGACGAGACCCTCCGCACGGTGGACGTCGGCTGGTCGTCGGTGGTGTCGCGTTCCGCGCTGGAACACCGCGCGGTGCTCACCGCCACCGACCGGGGGGAACTGCTGGCCGGGCTGCGCGCCCTCGCCGCCGGCCAGCCGTCCGGCGCGGTCGTCGCCGGCCAGTCGGCCGACCGGGGCCCGCTCGCCGTGCTCTTCTCCGGTCAGGGCGCGCAGCGCGCCGGCATGGGCCGCGAGCTGTACGCCGAGTTCCCCGTCTTCGCCGCCGCCCTCGACGAGGTCTGCGCGCAGCTGGACCCGCTGCTGCCGCGCCCGCTGAAGGAGGTGCTGTTCGCTCCCGAGGGTTCCGCCGAGGCGGAGCTGCTGGACCAGACCGTGTTCACCCAGGCCGGCCTGTTCGCCGTCGAGGTGGCGCTGTTCCGGCTGGTCGAGTCGTACGGCGTGGTGCCGGACTTCGTGGGCGGCCACTCCATCGGCGAGATCGCCGCCGCGCACGTGGCCGGGGTGCTGTCCCTGGCCGACGCGGCGGCGCTGGTGGCGGCGCGGGGCCGGCTGATGCAGGCCCTGCCGGCCGGGGGCGGGATGCTGGCCGTCGCGGCGGCCGAGGCCGACGTCCTCGCCACGCTCGACGGGCTCGCCGACGTGGGGATCGCGGCCGTCAACGGGCCCACCTCGGTGGTGGTCTCCGGTGCCGTCGACGCGCTCGACGAGGTGGAGCGGGTCTGGCGCGACCGGGGCGTGCGCACGCGCCGGCTCACGGTGAGTCACGCGTTCCACAGCCCGCTGATGGAGCCGATGCTCGCCGAGTTCCGCACCGTCCTCGACGGGCTGGAGTTCTCCGCGCCGTCGCTGCCGCTCGTGTCGAACGTGACCGGGGCGCTCGCCGACCCCGACGAGATCCGCACCGCCGACTACTGGGTGCGCCACGTGCGCGAGGCCGTCCGGTACGCCGACGGGGTCGCCGCGCTGCGCGCCGCCGGCGTGGACGCGTTCCTGGAGATCGGTCCGCGCAGCGTACTGACTGCCATGACCCGCGACGCGCTGAGCCGGCAGGAGGCGGCCGACGACGACACCCCGGTGATCGCCGTGCCTGCTCTGCGTGCCGACCGTCCCGAGGCGCGGGCCCTGCTCGCCGCCCTCTCCGAGCTGCACGTCAACGGCGTGCCCGTCGACTGGCCGGCCCTCTACGCCGGTGCCGGCGCGACCCCGGTCGCCCTGCCCACGTACGCGTTCCAGCGGCAGCGCTACTGGCCCGAGCAGATGCCGGTCCCGGTCACCGGTCCGGTCAGCCCGGACGTGGTGGACGTCGAGTTCTGGTCAGCGGTGGAACGCTCCGACGTGGCGGCCCTCGCCGCGCAGCTCGGCGCCGACGGCGCGGCCCTGGACGTCCTGGCCCCGGCCCTGCCGGTCCTGTCGTCCTGGCGCAAGGCGCGGCTGCGGGACGCCGTCGTCGACGGCTGGTCGTACCGGGTGGTGTGGAAGCGGACCGCCGCCCCCGCACCGGTCTCCCCGTCGGGCCGCTGGCTGCTCGTGGAGCCGGCCGACGACGCCCCCACCACCGACTGGGCCGAGGCGCTCGCGGGGGCGTTGGCCGCCGCCGGCGGCGCGGTGTCCCGGCTGGCGGTGGACCCCCTCGCCGAGCGCGACCAGGTGACGTCACGGGTGGCCGAGGCCGTGGGGGACACCCCGCTCACGGGGATCGTCTCCCTGTTGGGCCTGCTGGACCGGCCGCACCCCGACCACCCGGCGGTGCCGCTCGGCACGGCCGTCACGATGACGCTGGTGCAGGCCCTGCACGCCGCCGACGTCGCGGCGCCCCTGTGGACGGTCACCCGGGGCGCGGTCGGCACCGGCGACGCCGACCCGGTGCGCAGCGTCGCGCAGGGCGGTTTGTGGGGCCTGGCCCGGGTCGCCGGGCTGGAACACCCGCAGCTCTGGGGCGGTCTGGTCGACCTGCCGGACGGACCCGACCGCAGCGACTGGGACCACCTGGTGGGCGTCCTGACCGGCGGCGGCCACGAGGACCAGGTCGCCGTCCGGCCCTCGGGCGTGTTCGTGCGGCGGCTGGTGCGCGCCACGCCGGCCGCCGTGGGCACCGTCGAGCGCTGGCAGCCGTCGGGCACCGTCCTCATCACCGGCGGCACCGGGGCGCTCGGCGCCCACGTGGCCCGCTGGGCGGCCGGCAACGGCGCGGCGCACGTCGTGCTGACCAGCCGCCGGGGCGAGCGCGCCCCCGGGGCGGCCGAGCTGCGCGACGAACTGACCGGGCTCGGCGCCCGGGTGACCCTGGTCGCCGCCGACATGGCCGACCGCGCCCGCGTCGAGGCGCTGCTGCGCGACGTCGACGCCGACCCGGCGCCGCTGACCGCGGTGGTGCACGCCGCCGGGGTGGGCCAGCTGAACATGCTTGCCGACACCGACCTCGCCGGGCTGGCCGGGGTGCTGGACGGCAAGATCGCCGGTGCGGTGCACCTGGACGAGCTGCTGGGCGACCGGGCGCTCGACGCGTTCGTGCTGTTCTCCTCCATCGCCGGCATCTGGGGCAGCGGCGGACAGGCCGCGTACGCCGCCGGCAACGCCTTCCTCGACGCCCTCGCCGAGCGGCGCCGCGCCCGTGGCCTGGCCGCCACCGCCGTGGCCTGGGGACCCTGGGCCGAGGGCGGCATGGCCAGCGGCGAGGGGCAGGAACTGCTGGCCCGCCGCGGCCTCAGCCTGATGTCGCCGGCCCAGGCCGTGTACGCGCTGCGCAGCGCCGTCGGCCGGGCCGTGCCGTCGGTGACCGTGGCGGACGTCGACTGGTCCCTGTTCACCCCGGCGTTCGCCGCCGCCCGCGCCCGCCCCCTGCTCGACGACATCGCCGAGGCGCGCGACGCCCTGCGCGTGGTCGACGCCGAACCGGAGGACACCGCCGGCGGCGGGCTGCGCCAGCACCTGCTGACGCTGCCCCGCGCCGAGCAGGACCGCCACCTGACCGACCTCGTACACACGCACACCGCCGCCGTGCTCGGCCACTCCGGCACCGAGCTGGTCAAGGCCAACCGGGCGTTCAAGGAACTGGGCTTCGACTCGCTGACCGCCGTCGAGCTGCGCAACCGGCTCGGCTCCGCCACCGGGCTCACCCTGCCCACCACCCTGGTCTTCGACTACCCGAACCCGGCGGCCCTCGCCGACCACCTGGCGGCGACGCTGCGCCTGCACGAGGTCGAGACCGTCACCACCTGGGGCCCCGCCGGGCCGGTGGACGACGACCCGATCGTCATCGTCGGCATGAGCTGCCGCTACCCGGGCGGCGTGGCCAACCCGGACGACCTGTGGAACCTGGTCGCCACCGGGCGCGACGGCATCACCGGCTTCCCCGACGACCGCAACTGGGACATGGGCCGGCTGCTGGCCGTCGACGCCGACGGGCGACCCGTCTCGCACACCCGCGAGGGCGGCTTCGTCGACGGCGCCACCACGTTCGACCCCGGCTTCTTCGGCATCTCGCCGCGCGAGGCCGTCGCCATGGACCCGCAGCAGCGCCTGCTGCTGGAGGCGTCCTGGGAGGCCATGGAGCAGGCCGGCATCGACCCGGACGAGCTGCGCGGCAGCCGTACCGGCGTCTTCGTCGGCGCCTCCCCGTCGGGCTACGGCACCACCGACACCCCGGCCGAGCTGGCCGGCTACCAGCTCACCGGTGGCGCGCACAGCGTCATCTCCGGGCGGGTGTCGTACACCTTCGGGCTGGAGGGTCCGGCGGTGACGGTCGACACCGCCTGCTCGTCGTCGCTGGTGGCGGTGCACCTGGCCGCCCAGGCCCTGCGCGGCGGCGAGTGCGACCTGGCGCTGGCCGGCGGCGTCACCGTCATGGTGACCCCCGGTGCCTTCGTCGAGTTCTCCCGCCAGGGCGGCCTCGCCCCGGACGGGCGCTGCAAGTCCTTCGCCGCCGACGCCGACGGCACCGGCTGGTCCGAGGGCGTCGGCGTGCTGCTGGTCCAGCGGCTCTCCGACGCCCGGCGGCAGGGCCGCCAGGTGCTCGCCGTGATCGCCGGCAGCGCCGTCAACCAGGACGGCGCGTCCAACGGCCTCACCGCCCCGAACGGGCCGGCCCAGCAACGGGTCATCCGCCAGGCCCTCGCGAACGCCCGGCTGACCACGGCCGACGTGGACGCCGTCGAGGCGCACGGCACGGGAACGACGCTCGGCGACCCGATCGAGGCGCAGGCCCTGCTGGCCACCTACGGCCAGGGCCGCCCCGCCGACCGGCCGCTGCTGCTCGGCTCGATCAAGTCGAACATCGGCCACAGTCAGGCCGCGGCCGGCGTCGCCGGCATGATCAAGATGGTGCAGGCGATGCGGTACGGCCTGCTCCCGCAGACCCTGCACCTCGACGAGCCGACCCCCCACGTGGACTGGTCCGCCGGCGCGGTGTCCCTGCTGGCCGAGGCGCGCCCCTGGCCGGCGGTGGACCGGCCGCGCCGGGCCGCCGTGTCGTCGTTCGGCATCAGCGGTACGAACGTCCACCTGATCCTGGAGCAGCCGCCCGCGCCGACCGACGCGGACGAGCCGGAAACCGGCGACGAGCCTTCCCGGGCACCGGCCGTGCTGCCGGTGCTGCTCTCGGCCCGCGACGCGGCCGGGCTGTCGGCGCAGGCCGGCCGCTGGGCGCAGTGGCTCGGTGGCGCCGGAACCGCGCGCCCGCTCGACGTGGCGTGGTCGTCGGTGGCGTCGCGCTCGGCGCTGGAGCACCGGGCCGTCGTGTCCGGGGCGAGCCGGGAAGAGCTGCTGGCGGGCCTCGAAGCCGTGGCGGCGGGCGAGCCCTCGGTTGGCGTGGTCAGCGGCCCAGGCGGTCAGCGCGGCCAACTCGCGCTGCTGTTCTCGGGTCAGGGTGCGCAGCGTGCCGGCATGGGTCGGGAGTTGTACGCCGGGTTCCCGGTGTTCGCGGCGGCGTTGGACGAGGTGTGTGCGCAGCTCGATCCGCTGCTGCCGCGTCCGTTGCGGGAGGTGCTGTTCGCCGAGCCGGGCACCCCGGAGGCGGAGCTGCTGGACCAGACCGTGTTCACGCAGGCCGGGCTGTTCGCGGTCGAGGTGGCGC
The DNA here is from genome assembly GCF_900090315.1 of Micromonospora citrea. Classification (NCBI taxonomy): domain Bacteria; kingdom Bacillati; phylum Actinomycetota; class Actinomycetes; order Micromonosporales; family Micromonosporaceae; genus Micromonospora; species Micromonospora citrea. The sequence continues at coordinate 6,483,391 of NZ_FMHZ01000002.1, forward strand.
TGTTCCGTCTCGTGGAGTCGTTCGGCATCGTGCCGGACATGCTGGCCGGTCACTCGATCGGCGAGGTCACGGCCGCGCATGTAGCCGGGGTGCTGTCCCTGGCGGACGCGTGTCAGCTCGTGGCCGCGCGGGGTCGGTTGATGCAGGCGCTGCCGGCCGGTGGCGGGATGCTGGCGGTGGCGGCGGACGAGGCTTCAGTGGTGGAGTCTCTGGCCGGGCTGACCGACCGGGTGGGCGTCGCGGCGGTCAACGGGCCCACCGCCGTGGTGGTGTCGGGTGCCGTGGAGGCGCTGGACGAGGTGGAGCGGCTCTGGCGGGACCGGGGTACCCGCACCCGTCGGCTGACCGTGAGCCACGCGTTCCACAGTCCGTTGATGGAGCCGATGCTCGACGAGTTCCGGGCGGTCCTGTCCGGGCTGACCTTCGACGCGCCGTTGCTGCCGGTGGTGTCGAACGTGACGGGGGCGCTGGCCGGCGACGAGATCCGCACGGCCGACTACTGGGTACGCCACGTGCGGGAGGCCGTGCGCTTCGCCGACGGGATCACCGCCCTGAAGGCCACCGGGGTCGACACGTTCCTGGAGATCGGGCCGCAGAGCGTCCTGACCGCGTTGGCCGCCGACGTGCTGCCCGACGACGACGGCGTGCTGGCCGTCGCCGCGCAGCGGCGGGACCGGCCCGAGACGCAGGCGCTGCTGCACGCCCTCGCCGAGCTGCACGTGCACGGCGTGCCGGTGACCTGGCGGCAGTGGTTCGCCGACAGCGGGGCGCGGCGGGTGGACCTGCCCACGTACGCCTTCCACCGGGAGCGGTACTGGCTGCCGCCGGCCGGCCAGTCCGCCGACGTCTCCGGGGCGGGCCTCGGCGTGGCGCGGCACCCGCTGCTCGGCGCGGCGGTGTCGGTCGCCGGCGAGGACATGGTGGTGCTGACCGGCCGGCTGTCGGTGTCGACCCACCCGTGGCTCGCCGACCACGTCGTCTCCGGCGCCGTGGTCGTGCCGGGTACCGCGCTGGTGGACCTCGTCGTCCGGGCGGGCGACGAGGTCGGCGCGTCCCGCGTGCGTGAGCTGACCGTGCTCGCCCCGCTCGTGCTGCCCGCCACCGGCGGTGGGGTACGGGTCCAGGTCCGGGTCGGTCCCGTCGACGGGACCGGCAGCCGCTCGGTGACCGTGCACTCCCAGCCCGAGGACGACCCGGAGTCGGGCTGGACCCGGCACGCCGACGGCCTCGTCGGCACCCCCACGGTCGACGAGCCCACGGTGGGCGCCTGGCCGCCGCCGGGAGCGTCCGAGGTGGACGTCACCGGCTGGTACGCGACGGTCGCCGAGCACGGCCTGGCGTACGGACCGGTCTTCCGGGGCCTGCGCCGGGCGTGGGCCGCCGACGGCGAGGTGTTCGCCGAGGTCGCCCTCCCCGACGAGGTCATGGGCGACCCGGCGGGCTTCGGGGTGCACCCGGCGCTGCTGGACGCCGCCCTGCACCCCGTCGGGCTGCTGCCCGCCGACGAGTCGGGCGGCGGCCCCCGGGTGCCGTTCGCGTTCGAGGGGGTGCAGGTCCACGCGGTCGGGGCCCGGACGCTCCGGGTCCGCCTCACCGCCACCGGCAACTCCGTGCGGCTGGTCGCCGTCGACGAGACCGGTGTGCCGGTGGTGTCGGTGGACTCGCTGACGTTACGCGAGATGACCGGTCTGGCGGCCGCCCCGGACGAGGCGTACCGCTCCCTGTTCGAGGTCTCCTGGCAGCCCGAGCAGATCACCGCGCCCGACGGCGTGTACGGCTGGGTCGTGCTCGGCGACCGCCCGCTCGACGGCGCCCCGCAGCTTCCGGCGTACGCCGACGTCGCGGCCGTGACCACGGCCGTGACGGACGCGACCGCCCCGGCGGCCCTGCTGCTGCCCGTCGCCTCGGCCGCCTCCGGGTCGGACGTGCCCGGCGCGGTGCGCTCGGTCTCGGCGGACGTCCTCGGCACGGTGCAGGCGTGGCTGGCCGCCGACCCCCTCGCCGACGCGCGGCTGGTCGTGGTGACCCGCGGCGCGGTGGCCACCGGCGCCGACGACCGCGTCACCGACCTGGCGGGCGCCGCGGTCTGGGGCCTGCTGCGCTCGGCCCAGTCGGAACACCCCGGCCGGATCGTGCTGGCCGACCTGGAACCCGGCGTCGACCTGGACGCCGACCTGCTGGGCCTGCTCGCCGCCGCCGCCGACGACCCCACCCTCGGCGGGCAGCTCGCGGTACGGGCGGGCACGGCGTACCTGCCGCGGCTGGTCCGCGCCACCGGCGGCGCGCGCACCCCCGCGACCCTGGGCCGGGGGACCGTCCTCGTCACCGGCGGCACCGGCTCGCTCGGCGCCCTGGTGTCCGAACGCCTCGTCACCGCCTACGGCGTGCGCTCGCTGGTGCTGGCGTCCCGCCAGGGCCCGGCGGCCCCCGGCGCCGACGAACTGGTGCGGCGGCTGGCCGCGCTGGGCGCGACCGCCCGGGTGGTCGCCACGGACGTGACCGACCGCGAGCGCGTCAGCGAGCTGGTCCGGGCGATCACCGCCGAGGACCGCCTGGCCGGGGTGGTCCACACCGCCGGCGTCCTCGACGACGGCATCGTCAGCGGGATCACCGCCGAGCGGCTGGCGGACGTGCTGGCCCCGAAGGTCACGGCGGGCTGGTGGCTGCACGAGGCGACCGCCGAGCTGGACCTCGACCTGTTCGTGCTCTTCTCCTCCGTCGCCGGGGTGCTCGGCTCTCCCGGCCAGGCCGCCTACGCGGCCGGCAACGCCTTCCTGGACGCCCTCGCCGTGCTGCGGGCGCAGCGCGGGCTGCCCGCCGTCAGTCTCGCCTGGGGCATGTGGGACACCGACGGCATGGCCGCGTCGATCAACGACGCCGACCGGGCGCGGGTGACCCGGGCCGGCCTGGTCCCGATGACCGCCCCCGTCGGGCTCGGGCTGTGGGACGCCGCCCTCACCCACGGCGGCGCGGCCCTGGTGCCGGCCGTGGTCGACCTGCCCGCCATGCGGGCGCAGACCGCCGCGGGCCGGGTGCCGGTGATGCTGCGGGCCCTCGTCGGGTCGGCCGCGAAGCGCCGCCGCTCCGGCACCGGCGCGTGGGCCGACCGGCTGGCCGGACTCGACCCGCAGGAGGCGCGCACGCAGGTGGCCCTGCTGGTGCGCGGGATGATCGCGCAGGTCCTCGGCCACGGCGGCGCCGAGGCGGTGCCGGCGGACCGGGCGTTCCGGGAGCTGGGCTTCGACTCGCTGACCGCCGTCGAACTGCGCAACCGGATCAACGGCGCGACCGGGCTGCGGCTCACGTCGACGCTCGTCTTCGACTACCCGACCCCCGGCGCCCTGTCGGAGCACCTGTTCGAGCAGCTCTCCGGCCAGGTCGCCGAGCAGCAGCAGGCCGTACGGGCGACCACCGTCGACGAGCCGATCGCCATCGTGGGCATGGCCTGCCGTTACCCGGGCGGCGTGACGAACCCGCAGCAGCTGTGGGACCTGGTCGCCGCCGGTGCCGACGGCATCGGCGAGTTCCCCACCGACCGGGGCTGGGACCTCGACCGGCTCTTCCACCCCGACCCGGACAACCCCGGCACGTCGTACACCCGCCACGGTGGCTTCCTGTACGGGGCCGCCGAGTTCGACCCGGACTTCTTCGGCATCTCGCCGCGCGAGGCGATCGCGATGGACCCGCAGCAGCGCCTGCTGCTGGAGACCTCGTGGGAGACGTTCGAGTCCGCCGGCCTCGACCCGCAGCGGTTGCGCGGCAGCCGGACCGGCGTCTTCGCCGGGCTCATGTACCACGACTACGCCTCCGGAGTGCAGGACCTGCCCGAGGGCGTGGGCGGTTACCTCGGCACCGGCACCTCCGGCAGCGTGCTGTCCGGCCGGGTGGCGTACACGTTCGGCCTCGAAGGCCCGGCGGTCACGGTGGACACGGCGTGTTCGTCGTCGCTGGTGGCGCTGCACCTGGCGGTGCAGGCGCTGCGGTCCGGTGAGTGCGATCTGGCGCTGGCCGGTGGTGTGACGGTGATGGCGACGCCGGGGACGTTCATCGAGTTCTCGCGTCAGCGGGGTCTGTCGGCCGACGGCCGGTGCAGGTCGTTCGCCGCGTCGGCGGACGGCACGGGTTGGTCCGAGGGCGTGGGTGTGTTGCTGGTGCAGCGGCTGTCGGACGCGCAGCGCGAGGGCCGGCGGATCTACGCCGTCGTGCGGGGCACTGCGGTGAACCAGGACGGCGCGTCGAACGGTCTGACCGCCCCGAACGGCCCGTCGCAGCAGCGCGTGATCCGGCAGGCCCTGGCGAACGCGCGGCTGACGCCGGCGGACGTGGACGCGGTCGAGGCGCACGGCACGGGCACGACGCTGGGCGACCCGATCGAGGCGCAGGCGCTGCTGGCCACGTACGGGCAGGAGCGTCCGCAGGACCGGCCGCTGTGGCTGGGCTCGATCAAGTCGAACATCGGCCACACCCAGGCCGCCGCCGGGGTGGCCGGCATCATCAAGATGATCATGGCGATGCGCAACGGACTGCTGCCGTCGACGCTGCACGTCGACGAGCCGTCCCCGCACATCGAGTGGAGCGCCGGGGCGGTCACCCTGCTCACCGAGGCGCGCGACTGGCCCGTGGCGGGCCGGCCCCGCCGGGCGGCGATCTCGTCCTTCGGCGTCAGCGGCACCAACGCGCACGTGATCATCGAGCAGCCGCCCGCCGAGGCGGGACCGGCCCGGGGCGAGGGCGCGCCGACGCGCGCCGACGAAACCGTCGCCGGGTCGCTGCCGACGCCCGTGCTGCTGTCGGCCCGGTCCGAGGCCTCCGTCGCGGCGCAGGCGGACCGCTGGGCCCGCTGGATCGCCGGCGACGAGGCGCTGCGCCCCGCCGACGTCGGCTGGTCGTCGACCGTCAGCCGGGCAGTGCTGGAGCACCGCGCGGTGGTCACCGCGACGGGCCGGGACGAACTGCTGGCCGGGCTGCGTGCCCTCGCCGCCGGTGAGCCGGCCGCCGCCGTGGTCACGGGCACCGGCACGACGCGTACGCAGCTGGCCGTGCTCTTCTCCGGTCAGGGTGCGCAGCGTGCGGGCATGGGTCGGGAGTTGTACGCCGGGTTCCCGGTGTTCGCGGCGGCGTTGGACGAGGTGTGTGCGCAGCTGGATCCGTTGCTGCCGCGTGCGTTGCGGGAGGTGCTGTTCGCTGTCGAGGGTTCCGTCGAGGCGGCGCTGTTGGACCAGACCGTGTTCACCCAGGCCGGGTTGTTCGCGGTCGAGGTGGCGTTGTTCCGTCTGGTGGAGTCGTTCGGGGTCGTTCCGGACATGCTGGCCGGTCATTCGATCGGTGAGGTGACGGCCGCGCATGTGGCGGGCGTGTTGTCCCTGGCGGACGCGTGTGCGCTGGTGGCGGCGCGTGGTCGGTTGATGCAGGCGCTGCCGGCCGGTGGCGGGATGTTGGCCGTCGCGGCGACCGAGGCCGACGTGGCAGCCACGCTGGACGGGCTGGCCGAGGTGGGGATCGCGGCCGTGAACGGGCCGGCCGCAGTGGTGGTGTCGGGTGCCGTGGAGGCGCTGGACGAGGTGGAGCGGGTCTGGCGGGAGCGAGGCACCCGTACGCGCCGGTTGACCGTGAGCCACGCGTTCCACAGTCCGTTGATGGAGCCGATGCTGGCCGAGTTCCGTGCGGTCCTGGAGGGGTTGGCGTTCTCCGCGCCGCTGCTGCCGGTCGTGTCGAACGTGACCGGTGCGCTGGCCGACGCCGACGAGATCCGCACGGTCGACTACTGGGTACGCCACGTGCGCGAGGCGGTGCGGTACGCCGACGGGATCACCGCCCTGCGCGAGGCGGGCGTCGACACGTTCCTGGAGATCGGGCCGCAGAGCGTCCTGACCGCGCTGAACGCCGACCTGCTCGCCGACGACGCGCTCGCGGTGGCCGTCCAGCGCCGGGACCGTCCCGCCCCGCAGGCGCTGCTGCACACGCTCGCCGAACTGCACGTGCACGGCGTAGCGGTGACCTGGACGCAGTGGTTCACCGACACCGGCGCGCGGCGGGTCGACCTGCCGACGTACGCCTTCCAGCACCAGCGGTACTGGCTCGGCGCCGGGCAGGCGCGTACCGCCGACGTCTCCGGCGCCGGCCTCGGCGTTGCCGGGCATCCGCTGCTCGGCGCGGCGGTCACCGTCGCCGGCGCGGACATGGTGGTGCTGACCGGCCGGCTGTCCCTCGCCACCCACGCGTGGCTCGCCGACCACGTCGTCTCCGGCGCGGTGATCGTGCCCGGCACCGCTCTGGTGGAGCTGGCCGTGCGTGCGGGCGACGAGGTGGGGGCGTCGCGGGTGCGGGAGCTGACCGTGGCCACGCCGCTGGTCCTGCCGCCGGTCGGGGCGGTGCGGGTACAGGTGCGCGTCGGCGCGGCCGACGAGGCCGGCACCCGGGTCGTGGCGGTGCACTCGCAGTCCGAGGGCGACCCGGAGGCCGAGTGGGTCCACCACGCCGAGGGCGTGCTGGAGCCGGCGTCGGCCGACGAGCCGGGCGTGGGGGAGTGGCCCCCGGCTGGCGCGTCCGAGGTGGACGTCACGGGCTGGTATCCGACGCTGGCCGAGCACGGCCTGGCGTACGGGCCGGTGTTCCAGGGGCTGCGCCGGATCTGGACCGCCGGCGACGAGGTGTACGCCGAGGTGGCGTTGCCGGACGAGGCGGCGACGGAGGCGGCGCGCTTCGGCGTGCACCCGGCGCTGCTGGACGCCGCCCTGCACCCGATCGGGCTGCTGGCCGGTGCGGAGGGTTCGGGCGGGGCGCGGGTGCCGTTCGCGTTCGAGGGCGTGCAGGTGCACGCCTCGGGCGCGCGGGTGCTGCGGGCGCGGCTGTCGCGTACGGGCTCGGCGGTGCGCCTGGTCGCGTACGACGAGTCGGGTGCGGCCGTGGTGTCGGTCGACTCCCTCGCCCTGCGCGAGCTGACCGGCGTGGCCGCGGCGGGCGCGGCGGCCCGCTCGCTGTTCGAACTCACCTGGCAGGCCGAGGAGTTCGGCGCCGCCGGGGACCTCTCCGGATGGGCGCTGGTCGGCTCGCCGGCAACCGCCGACCTGCCGGCGTACGGCGACGTCGAGGCGCTCGTCGCGGCGGTCGACGCCGGCCGGACGGTCGCACCGAAGGCGCTGCTGCTGCCGCTCGACGCGCCCGAGACCGCCGTCCCCGACGCGGTACGCGCGGCGACCACGGCCGTGCTGGCGACCGTCCGGTCCTGGCTGGCGGCCGACGTGCTCGCGGAGTCGCGGCTGGTGGTGGTGACCCGGGGCGCGGTGTCCGTCGGTGACGACGACCGGGTGTCCGATCTGGGCGGTGCGGCGGTGTGGGGTCTGCTGCGTTCGGCGCAGTCGGAGCACCCGGGCCGCATCGTCCTCGCGGATGTCGACGGCGACGTGGATGCCGGGACGTTGGCCGCGCTGGCGGCGGTGACCGACGAGCCGTTGACGCACGGTGGTCAGCTCGCGGTGCGTGCGGGTGGGGTGTTCGTGCCGCGTCTGGTGCGCGCGGTCGCCCCGGCGTCGGTGGAGACGCCGGTGGTGGGTGACGGTGCGGTGCTGGTGACCGGCGGTACGGGCGCGCTCGGGGCGTTGGTCGCGGAGCACCTGGTGTCGGTGCACGGCGTGCGGTCGCTGGTGCTGGTGTCGCGGCGCGGCCCGGAGGCCGCGGGTGCCGGCGATCTGTCGGAGCGGCTGTCGGCCCTGGGCGCGTCGGTGCGGGTGGTCGCCTGCGACGTGACGGACCGGGGCCAGGTCGGCGCGCTGGTGGCCGAGGTCACCGCCGGGGGTCGTCTGGCGGGTGTGGTGCACACGGCCGGTGTCCTGGACGACGGAATCGTGGAAGGGCTGACGGCCGAGCGTCTGGCGGCGGTGTTGGCGCCGAAGGTGTCGGCGGGTTGGCTGTTGCACGAGGCGACGGCTTCGCTGGATCTCGACCTGTTCGTGGTGTTCTCGTCGGTGGCGGGTGTGCTGGGTTCGCCGGGGCAGTCGGCGTACGCGGCGGGTAACGCGTTCCTGGACGGGTTGGCGGTGTGGCGTCGGCAGCTCGGGTTGCCGGCGGTCAGCCTGGCGTGGGGCATGTGGGACACCGCCGGTATGGCGGCGTCTCTCGAGGAGGCGGACCGGGCGCGGTCGGCGCGGGCGGGCCTGACGCCGATGAGCGCCGAGACCGGGCTGGAGCTGTTCGACGCCGCGCTGATGACGGACCGGTCGGCGTTGGTGCCGGCCGTGATCGACGTACCGGCGATGCGGGCAGCGCTCGGCGCCGGCCCGGTGCCGGCCGTGCTGCGTACCCTCATCGGCTCGACGGCGTCCAGGCGGCGGGCCGCGCGGGGCGGCGACTGGGCCAACCAGCTCGCGGGCCTGGCGCCCGACGAGGCCCGCGCCCACATCGACGTGCTGGTGCGCGGCCTGGTGGCGCAGGTGTTGGGGCACGGTGGCGCGGAGTCGGTGCCGGCGGACCGGGCGTTCCGGGAGTTGGGCTTCGACTCGCTGACGGCGGTGGACCTGCGTAACCGGTTGAACGCGGCGACGGGGCTGCGGTTGGCCTCGACGCTGGTCTTCGACTACCCGACCCCGGCCGTGCTCGTCGACCACCTCCACGAGCAGGTCTCCGGTCAGATCACCGCCCGGCAGACGGCGGTGCGCACCGCCGACACCGACGAGCCGATCGCCATCGTCGGCATGGCCTGCCGCTACCCCGGCGGCGTCGAGTCTCCCGACCAGCTGTGGGCGCTGCTTGCCGGCGGTGGCGACGGGATCTCCGAGTTCCCCACCGATCGCGGCTGGGACCTGGAGTCGCTGTTCGACCCGGACCCGGAGCACAGCGGTACGTCGTACACGCGCCACGGTGGTTTCCTGTACGGGGCGGCCGAATTCGACCCGGCCTTCTTCGGGATCTCGCCGCGTGAGGCCCTGGCGATGGATCCGCAGCAGCGGTTGCTGCTGGAGGCGTCGTGGGAGTCGTTCGAGTCGGCAGGGCTGGACCCGCAGCGGCTGCGGGGCAGCCGGACGGGCGTCTTCGCCGGGGTCATGTACCACGACTACGCCTCCCGGCTGATGGACCTGCCGCCGGACGCCGAGGGCTTCGTCGGCACCGGTACGTCGGGCAGCGTGCTGTCCGGGCGGGTCGCCTACACGTTCGGGCTCGAAGGCCCGGCGGTCACCGTCGACACGGCGTGTTCTTCGTCGCTGGTGGCGCTGCATCTCGCCGCGCAGGCGTTGCGGTCTGGTGAGTGCGATCTGGCGTTGGCCGGTGGTGTGACCGTGATGGCGACGCCGGGGACCTTCATCGAGTTCTCGCGTCAGCGTGGCCTGTCGCAGGACGGCCGGTGCAAGTCGTTCGCGGCGTCTGCCGACGGGACCGGCTGGTCCGAGGGCGTCGGCGTGCTCCTCGTGGAGCGGCTGTCGGACGCGCAGCGCAACGGGCACCGCGTGCTGGCGGTGGTGCGGGGCACGGCGGTGAACCAGGACGGCGCGTCGAACGGTCTGACCGCCCCGAACGGCCCGTCGCAGCAGCGCGTGATCCACCAGGCCCTGGCGAACGCCCGCCTCACCCCGGCGGACGTGGACGCCGTGGAGGCGCACGGCACGGGCACCACCCTCGGTGACCCGATCGAGGCGCAGGCGTTGCTGGCCACGTACGGGCAGGAGCGTCCCGTCGACCGTCCGCTGTTGTTGGGGTCGGTGAAGTCGAACATCGGACACACGCAGGCCGCCGCCGGCGTGGCCGGTGTGATCAAGATGGTCATGGCGATGCGGCACGGCCTCGTCCCGCCGACCCTGCACGTGGACGAGCCCTCCCCACACGTCGACTGGACCGCCGGGGCGGTCGCCCTCGCCACCGAGCCCACCCCGTGGCCGGTCGTGGATCGGCCGCGTCGGGCGGCGGTGTCGTCGTTCGGGATCTCCGGCACGAACGCGCACGTGATCATCGAGCAGCCGCCGGCCGAGACGATCGAGGGTGAGATCGTCGTCCGTGAGGTGCCGCCGGTGGTGCCGGTGCTGCTGTCGGCCCGCTCCGACGCGGCACTGGCCGGCCAGGCGGGCCGGTGGGCGCGCTGGCTGGGCGTCGACGAGGCCGCGCGTCCGTTGGACGTCGCCTGGTCCTCGGTGACCACCCGGCCCGCCCTGGAGCACCGTGCGGTGGTCACCGCCGCCGACCGGGACGACCTGGTCACGGCGCTGACCGCCCTCGCCGACGGCGACCCCACCGGTACGGTCGTCTCCGGCTCCGCCGGTCAGCGCGGCCAGCTCGCCCTGCTGTTCTCGGGTCAGGGCGCGCAGCGTGCCGGCATGGGCCGGGACCTGTACGCCGGGTTCCCGGCCTTCGCCGCCGCGCTGGACGAGGTGTGCGCGCACCTGGATGCGTTGTTGCCGCGCCCGCTGCTGGAGGTGTTGTTCGCGTCGGCGGGCAGTACCGAGGCGGAGCTGTTGGACCAGACCGTGTTCACGCAGGCCGGGCTGTTCGCGGTCGAGGTGGCGCTGTTCCGTCTCGTGGAGTCGTTCGGAATCGTCCCCGACATGCTGGCCGGTCACTCGATCGGCGAGGTGACCGCCGCGCATGTCGCCGGGGTGCTGTCCCTGGCCGACGCGTGCCAGTTGGTGGCGGCGCGGGGTCGGCTGATGCAGGCGCTGCCGGCCGGTGGCGGGATGCTGGCCGTTGCCGCCGACGAGGCCGCGGTGGCGGAGTCTCTCACCGGGCTGACCGACCGCGTCGGCATTGCGGCCGTCAACGGGCCGGCCGCCGTGGTGATCTCCGGTGCCGTCGACGCGCTCGACGAGGTGGAGCGGGTCTGGCGCGACCGGGGCGTGCGCACGCGCCGGCTCACGGTCAGCCACGCGTTCCACAGTCCGCTGATGGAGCCGATGCTGGCCGAGTTCCGGGCGGTCCTGGAGGGGTTGGCGTTCTCCGCGCCGCTGCTGCCGGTCGTGTCGAACGTGACCGGTGCCCTGGCCGGCGACGAGATCGGCACCCCGGAGTACTGGGTGCGGCACGTGCGCGAGGCGGTGCGTTACGCCGACGGGATCACCGCCCTGCGCGAGGCGGGCGTCGACACGTTCCTGGAGATCGGGCCGCAGAGCGTCCTGACCGCGATGGCCGCCGACGTGCTGCCCGACGACGACGCCGTGCTGGCCGTCGCCGTGCAGCGGCGGGACCGGCCCGAGACGCAGGCGCTGCTGCACGCCCTCGCCGAGCTGCACGTGCACGGGGTTCCCGTGACGTGGCGGCAGTGGTTCGCCGACACCGGCGCGCGGCGGGTGGACCTGCCCACGTACGCCTTCCAGCACCAGCGCTACTGGCCCGCCGCCAACCGGACGCGTACGGGCGACGTGTCCGGGGCCGGGCTCGGCCGCACCGGGCACCCGCTGCTCGGCGCGACCGTGGACCTGGCCGGCGACGACGAGATGGTGCTGACGGGCCGACTCTCCCTGGCCACGCACCCGTGGCTGGCCGACCACACGGTCTCCGGGCTGACGCTGGTCCCGGGCACCGCCCTGGTCGAGCTGGCCGTGCGGGCCGGCGACGAGGTGGGCCTCTCCCGGCTGCGGGAGCTGACCATGGCCGCCCCGCTGGCCCTCCCCGGAACGGGAGGCGTGCGGATCCAGGTGCGGGTGTCCACGTCGGAGTCGCCGCAGCGTCTGGTCGCCGTCTACTCCCGCCCCGACGACGACCCCGAGGCGGGCTGGACCCGGCACGCGGAGGGCGTGCTGGAGTCGTCCACCGCCGACGAGCCCGACCCGATCACCTGGCCCCCGGCCGGCGCGGCCGAGGTGGACCTGGCGAGCTGGTATCCGACGCTGGCGGAACACGGCCTGACGTACGGGCCGGCCTTCCGAGGGCTCCGGCGTGCCTGGACCAGCGGCGCCGAGGTGTACGCCGAGGTGGTCCTCCCGGACGACGCCGCGACGGAGGCCGCCGGATTCGGCGTGCACCCGGCGCTGCTGGACGCCGCCCTGCACCCGATCGGGCTGCTGCCGGGTGGCGAGGAGTCGGGCGGGCCACGGGTGCCGTTCTCGTTCGAGGGCGTGCAGGTGCACGCCTCCGGGGCGGCCCTGCTGCGGGTACGCCTGAGCCGCGACGGCTCCGGGCTGCGACTGGCCGCGTACGACGAGTCGGGAGCGCCGGTCGTGTCGGTGGACTCCCTCGCCCTGCGAGAGCTGACCGGCGTGGCCGCGCCGGGCGTGGCGTCGCGGTCGCTGTTCGAGCTGCGGTGGCCGCTGGTGGAGGCCGCGTCCACCGGGGAGCTCTCCGGATGGGCGCTGGTGACCGGCGGCCAGGAACTGCCGGCACCCGTCGGAGTGCCCACGTACCCCGACGTGGCGACGGTCGCGGGGGAGGAGTCCGTCCCCCGGACGCTGCTGCTGCCGGTGTTCCCCACACCCGGCTCGGCGACGCCGGAGTCGGTCGGGGCGGTGACCTCGGACGTGCTGGCGACGCTGCGGTCCTGGCTGGCGGCGGACGCCTTGGCGGAGTCGCGGCTGGTGGTGGTGACCCGGGGCGCGGTGTCCGTCGGCGACGACGACCGGGTGACCGACCTGGGCGGTGCGACGGTGTGGGGTCTGCTGCGTTCGGCGCAGTCGGAGCACCCGGGCCGCGTCGTCCTCGCGGACGTCGACGGCGACCTGGATGCCGCGCTGGTGGCCCTGCTGGACGGCGTCCTGCGGGAGCCGGCCGCGACCGGCGGCCAGCTCGCCGTCCGCGGGGGTGCGGTGTATTCGCCGCGCCTGGTCCGGGCCGGCATCACGGCCGCGCAGACGCCCCGCCTGGGCGACGGCGCGGTGCTGGTGACCGGCGGTACGGGCGCGCTCGGCGCGCTGGTCGCGGAGCACCTGGTGTCGGCGCACGGCGTGCGGTCGCTGGTGCTGGTGTCGCGGCGCGGTCCGGAGGCTGCGGGCGCGGGTGAGCTGTCCGAGCGGCTGACGGCGTTGGGCGCGTCCGTGCGGATCGTCGCCGGTGACGTGACCGACCGGGACCAGGTGTTCGGTCTGGTGGCCGAGATCGGTGCCGGGGGTCGCCTGGCGGGTGTGGTGCACACGGCCGGTGTCCTGGACGACGGTGTCGTGGAGGGGCTGACGGCCGAGCGTCTGGCGGGGGTGTTGGCGCCGAAGGTGTCGGCGGGTTGGTTCCTGCACGAGGCGACGGCGTCGCTGGACCTGGATCTGTTCGTGGTGTTCTCGTCGGTGGCGGGTGTGTTGGGTTCGCCGGGGCAGTCGGCGTACGCGGCGGGCAACGCGTTCCTGGACGGGCTTGCGGTGTGGCGGCGGCAGCTCGGGCTGCCGGCCGTCAGCCTCGCATGGGGCATGTGGGACACGGACGGCATGGCGGCGTCTCTCGACGAGGCGGATCGGGCGCGGTCGGCACGGGCGGGCCTCACCCCGATGAGCGCCGAGACCGGTCTGGAGCTGTTCGACGCGGCCCTGGGCGCCGGCCGGCCGGCCCTGGTGCCGGCCGTGATCGACGTTCCCGCGCTGCGGGCGGCGACCTCCGGCGGCCCCGTGCCGGCCGTGCTGCGCACCCTGATCGGCGTGACCGGCACCCGCCGCCAGGCGGGGCAGGGCGGTGGCGGCTGGGCCGAGCGGCTCGCCGGGCTGACCGAGGACGAGGGCCGCGCCCAGGTCGACGTGCTGGTGCGGGGCCTGGTGGCGCAGGTGTTGGGGCACGGCGGCGCGGAGGCGGTGCCGGCGGACCGGGCGTTCCGGGAGTTGGGCTTCGACTCGCTGACGGCGGTGGATCTGCGTAACCGGTTGAACGCGGCGACGGGGCTGCGGTTGGCCTCGACGTTGGTCTTCGACTACCCGACCCCGGCCGTGCTCGCCGAGCACCTGTGGTCGGAGCTGGCCGGCGTTCGCGCGTCGGCCGCCGGCCCGGTCGCCGGTGTCATCGTCGGCACCGACGAGCCGATCGCCATCGTCGGCATGGCCTGCCGCTACCCGGGCGGGGTGGAATCCCCCGACGAGCTGTGGGCGCTGCTGGCCGGCGGCGGGGACGGGATCTCCGAGTTCCCGGCGGACCGCGGCTGGGACCTGGAGTCGCTGTTCGACCCGGACCCCAACCGCAGCGGTACGTCGTACACGCGCCACGGTGGTTTCCTGTACGGGGCGGCCGAGTTCGACCCGGCCTTCTTCGGTATCTCGCCGCGTGAGGCCCTGGCGATGGATCCGCAGCAGCGGTTGCTGCTGGAGGCGTCGTGGGAGACGTTCGAGTCCGCCGGGCTGGACCCGCAGCGGCTGCGGGGCAGCCGGACGGGCGTCTTCGCCGGGGTCATGTACCACGACTACGCCTCCCGCCTCATGGAGCAGCCGGGCGAGGTGGAGGGTTACGTCGGCACCGGCACCTCCGGCAGCGTCCTCTCCGGCCGGGTCGCCTACACGTTCGGGCTCGAAGGTCCGGCGGTCACCGTCGACACGGCGTGTTCTTCGTCGCTGGTGGCGCTGCACCTCGCCGCGCAGGCGTTGCGGTCGGGTGAGTGCGATCTGGCGTTGGCCGGTGGTGTGACGGTGATGGCGACGCCGGGGACCTTCATCGAGTTCTCGCGTCAGCGTGGTCTGTCGGCCGACGGCCGGTGCAGGTCGTTCGCGGCGTCTGCCGACGGCACGGGCTGGTCCGAGGGCGTCGGCGTGTTGCTGGTGCAGCGGCTGTCGGACGCGCAGCGCGAGGGCCGGCGGATCTACGCCGTCGTGCGGGGCACTGCGGTGAACCAGGACGGCGCGTCGAACGGTCTGACCGCCCCGAACGGCCCGTCGCAGCAGCGCGTGATCCGGCAGGCCCTGGCGAACGCCCGGCTGACCCCGGCGGACGTGGACGCGGTCGAGGCGCACGGCACGGGCACCACCCTCGGTGATCCGATCGAGGCGCAGGCGTTGCTGGCCACGTACGGGCAGGAGCGTCCCGTCGACCGTCCGCTGCTGTTGGGGTCGATCAAGTCGAACATCGGGCACACGCAGGCCGCCGCCGGTGTCGCCGGTGTGATCAAGATGGTCATGGCGATGCGCCACGGCCTCGTCCCGCCGACCCTGCACGTGGACGAGCCCTCCCCGCACGTCGACTGGACCGCCGGGGCGGTCGCCCTCGCCACCGAGCCCACCCCGTGGCCGGTCGTGGGTCGGCCGCGTCGGGCGGCGGTGTCGTCGTTCGGGATCTCCGGCACCAACGCGCACGTGATCATCGAGCAGCCGCCGGCCGAGACGATCGAGGGCGAGATCGTCGCCCGGGACGTGCCGCCGGTCGTACCGGTGCTGCTCTCCGCGCGCTCCGACGCGGCCCTGGCCGGCCAGGCGGGCCGGTGGGCGCGCTGGCTCGCCGCCGACGAGGCCGCGCGTCCGTTGGACGTCGCCTGGTCCTCGGTGACCACCCGGCCCGCCCTGGAACAGCGCGCCGTCGCCGTGGTGACCGACGGCAACGACCTGCTCGCCGCGCTGCGGGCACTCGACGCGGGCGAGCCCTCCGGGGCCGTCGTGACCGGCTCCACCGCCGTGCGCGGCCAGCTCGCGTTGCTGTTCTCGGGTCAGGGTGCGCAGCGCGCCGGCATGGGCCGGGACCTGTACGCCGGGTTCCCGGCCTTCGCCGCCGCGCTGGACGAGGTGTGCGCGCAGCTCGATGCGCTGCTGCCGCGTCCGTTGCGGGAGGTGCTGTTCGCCGAGCCGGGCACCCCGGAGGCGGAGCTGCTGGACCAGACCGTGTTCACGCAGGCCGGGCTGTTCGCGGTCGAGGTGGCGCTGTTCCGCCTCGTCGAGTCGTTCGGAATCGTCCCCGACATGCTGGCCGGTCACTCGATCGGCGAGGTGACCGCCGCGCACGTCGCCGGGGTGCTGTCCCTGGCCGACGCGTGCCAGCTCGTGGCCGCGCGGGGCCGGTTGATGCAGGCGCTGCCGACCGGTGGCGGGATGCTGGCGGTGGCGGCGGACGAGGCGGCGGTGGTGGAGTCGATCGCCGGGCTGACCGACCGCCTCGGTGTCGCGGCGGTCAATGGTCCGGCCGCCGTGGTGGTGTCGGGTGCCGTCGACGCGCTCGACGAGGTGGAGCGGGTCTGGCGCGACCGGGGCGTGCGCACGCGCCGGCTCACGGTGAGCCACGCGTTCCACAGTCCGCTGATGGAGCCGATGCTGGCCGAGTTCCGGGCGGTCCTGGAGGGGTTGGCGTTCTCCGCGCCGCTGCTGCCGGTCGTGTCGAACGTGACCGGCTCCCTGGTCGGCGACGAGGTCGGCACCCCGGAGTACTGGGTGCGGCACGTGCGCGAGGCGGTGCGTTACGCCGACGGGATCACCGCCCTGCGCGAGGCGGGCGTCGACACGTTCCTGGAGATCGGGCCGCAGAGCGTCCTGACCGCGATGGCCGCCGACGTGCTGCCCGACGACGACGCCGTGCTGGCCGTCGCCGTGCAGCGGCGGGACCGGCCCGAGACGCAGGCGCTGCTGCACGCCCTCGCCGAGCTGCACGTGCACGGCGTGCCGGTGACCTGGCGGCAGTGGTTCGCCGACACCGGCGCGCGGCGGGTGGATCTGCCGACGTACGCCTTCCAGCACCAGCGCTACTGGCCGGAGGGCACGCCCGCGAAGCAGGCCGCCCCGGACGGCGGCGACACCGAGTTCTGGGCCGCCGTCGAGCGCGGCGACCTGGCCGCCCTCGCCGCCGAACTCGGCGACGACACCGAGGACCTGGACGCCCTCGGCCCGGCCCTGCCGCTCCTGGCGCGCTGGCGTCAGCACCGGAACCGGGACACCGCCCTGGACGGGTGGTCGTACCGGGTCGCGTGGGAGCCGGTGCGCCCGGCCCCGGCGACCGGGCTGTCCGGGCGGTGGCTGGTCGTCACCGTCGACGGCGGCGCCGACGCGGGCGTGGCGAAGACCCTCACCCAGGCCGGCGCCCGGGTGGACACGCTCACCGTGTCGTCCACCCTCGCCCGCGCCGAACTGGGCGAGCGGCTGGGCCGGATCAGCGGGGACGGCTGGGCCGGGGTGCTCTGCGTGCTGCCCCGGCAGGACCGGCCCCTGGCGCACACCCCGGCGATACCCGCCGGCGCGGCCGCCCTGCTCACCCTCACCCGGGCCCTCACCGACACCGGCCTGCCGGGACGGGTGTGGGCGCTGAGCCGAACCGCCATGCCGGTCACGGCCGGGGAGCGGGCCGGCGACGTCTGGGCGGCCCTGGCCTGGGGCCTGGGTCGGGTCGTCGCCCTCGAACAGCCCGACCGCTGGGGCGGCCTGGTCGACCTGCCCGACCGCGCCGACCGCGGCGCCCGCGCCGGGCTCGTCGCGGTCCTCGCCGACGGCACCCTGGACCAGGTGGCCGTCCGCCGCAACGGCCTCTTCGGCCGGCGGCTGGTGTCGGCCGCGCCGCCGGCCGGTTCGGGTTGGCGGCCCGCCGGGACGGTGCTGGTGACCGGGGGTACGGGTGCCCTGGGTCGGCACGTCGCGCGCTGGTTGCTGGCCAACGGGGCCGGCGAGGTGGTGCTCGCATCGCGGCGGGGTCCGGCTGCGCCGGGCGCGGCCGAGCTGAGGGCCGAGTTGGGCGCGGTGCGGGTGGTGGCGTGCGACGTCACCGACCGGGCCGCCGTCGACGCGCTCGTGGCAGACCTGCCCGGGCTGACCGCCGTCGTGCACACCGCCGGGGCGTCCGGCGGCACCACCCCGGCGTACGAGGTGACCGACGGCGAGCTGTCGGAGACCCTGGCCGGCAAGGTGCTCGGCGCCCTGCACCTCGACGCCGCCTGCCGGGACCGGGACCTCGACGCGTTCGTGGTCTTCTCCTCCGTCGCCGGCGTCTGGGGCGGCGGCGGGCAGGCCGGCTACGCGGCCGGCAACGCCCTGCTCGACGCGCTCGTCGCCGCCCGCCGGTCGGCCGGCCTGCCCGCCACCGCCCTGGCCTACGGCCCGTGGGCGGAGGACGGCATGGCCACCGGCGAGACGGCGGACGGCCTGCGCCGCCGCGGGTTCAGCCCGCTCGCGCCCGACGCCGCCGTCGCGGCGCTGGGCCGCTGGGTGAACGCCCCCGAGGCGGCGCCGGTGATCGTGGACGTCGACTGGTCCCGGTTCGTCACGGCGTTCACCGCCGCCCGGCCGAGCCACCTCTTCGACCGGGTCGCCCCGGCCGTCGCCGAGGAACCGGAGCGGCCGGAGAGCGCCGCCACCACCGACGCGCTGCGGGCCAGGCTCGCCACGCTGCCGGCGACCGGCCAGGAGGCGCTGCTGGTCGACCTCGTCCGCGCGGAGGCGGCGGCCGTCCTCGGTCACCCCACCACCGACCAGGTGCCGGCCGGCCGGGCGTTCCGCGAGCTGGGCTTCGACTCCCTCGCCGCCGTGCAGCTGCGCGACCGGCTGGGCCGGGTCACCGGCCTGACCCTGCCGTCGACAGTGGTCTTCGACCACCCGTCGGCGGCGGAACTGGCCCGCTTCCTGCGTACCGAAATCGTGGTCGACGCGGACGGCGGACCGGTCACCGGCGGCGCGGCCCCGGCCCGGCCGCCGGCGGACGAGCCGATCGCGATCGTCTCCATGGCCTGCCGCTTCCCCGGCGGGGTGTCCTCGCCGCAGGAGCTGTGGCGGCTGCTGGCCGACGGGGTGGACGCGGTGACGCCGATGCCCACCGACCGGGGCTGGGACCTCGACGCCCTGTTCGACAGCGACCCGGAGCGGATCGGCACCAGCTACACCCGCAGCGGCGGCTTCCTGCGGGACGTCGCCGGCTTCGACGCCGCGTTCTTCGGCATCAACCCGCGCGAGGCCCTCGCCATGGACCCGCAGCAGCGGCTGCTGCTGCACACCACCTGGGAGGTCTTCGAACGGGCCGGCATCGACCCGCACCGGGTCCGCGGCTCCGCCACCGGCGTCTTCATGGGCACCAACGGGCAGGACTACGCGACGCTGCTGCTGGGCGCCCGCTCCCAGGTGGAGGGCTACCAGGCGACCGGCAACGGCGCGTCGGTGGTCTCCGGCCGCCTGGCGTACTCGTTCGGGCTGCACGGCCCCGCCGTCACCGTCGACACGGCCTGCTCGTCGTCGCTGGTCGCGCTGCACCTGGCCGCACAGGCGCTGCGCAGCGGCGAGTGCGACCTCGCACTGGCCGGCGGCGTCACGGTGATGTCGACCCCGGGCGCGTTCCTGGAGTTCTCCCGGCAGCGCGGCCTGGCCGCCGACGGGCGGGTCAAGGCGTTCGCCGAGGCCGCCGACGGCACCGGCTGGGGCGAGGGCGTCGGCGTCCTGCTGCTCCAGCGGCTCTCCGACGCCCAGCGCGACGGCAACCGGATCCTCGCCGTCGTACGGGGCAGCGCCGTCAACCAGGACGGCGCGAGCAACGGCCTCACCGCCCCGAACGGGCCCGCGCAGCAGCGGGTCATCCGGCAGGCGCTGGACAACGCTGGCCTCACCCCCGGTGACGTGGACGTCGTCGAGGCGCACGGCACCGGCACCACCCTCGGCGACCCGATCGAGGCGCAGGCGCTGCTGGCCACGTACGGCAGGGAGCGCCCCGCCGACCGGCCGCTGTGGCTCGGATCGGTCAAGTCGAACATCGGCCACACCCAGGCGGCGGCGGGCGCGGCGAGCCTGATGAAGATGGTGCTGGCCCTGCAACACGGGGTGCTGCCCGCGACCCTGCACGTGGACGCGCCGACCCCGCACGTCGACTGGACCTCCGGCACGCTGGCGCTGCTCACCGAGGCACGACCGTGGACCGCCACGGACGGGCCGCGCCGGGCCGGCGTCTCCTCGTTCGGGATCAGCGGCACCAACGCCCACGTGATCATCGAAGAGGCCCCGCAGCCGGTCGCCGCCGCCGAAGGGCCAGAATCGACCGGCGGGCGCGGCGAAGCGCCACGCGACCAGCGCGCCGTGGCCCTGCCGTGGCCGGTCTCCGCCGCCGACCTGCCCGCGCTGCGCGCGCAGGCCGGCCGGCTGGCCGACCGGGTGGCGACGGACGCCGCCCCCGCCGACCTGGTCGCCTGGGCGCTCGCCGACGGCCGGGCCCACCTCGGCCGGCGGGCCACCGTGGTCGCCGCCGACCGGGAGACCCGGCTGGCCGCCCTGCGGGCCCTGGCCGGCGGGGAGGACCACCCCGCGCTGGTCACCGCCCGCCGGCACGGAGGTGGCCTCGCGGTCCTCTTCTCCGGCCAGGGCGCCCAGCGCCCCGGCGCCGGCCGGCAGCTGTACGACACGTTCCCCGTGTTCGCGGCGGCCCTCGACGAGGTCTGCGCGGCGCTCGACCACCAGCTGCCGCAGCCGCTGAAGCCGGTGCTGTTCGCGGCCGACGGCAGCGCCGAGGCGACGCTGCTCGACGAGACGGTGTTCACCCAGGCGGGGCTGTTCGCGCTGGAGGTGGCCCTGTTCCGGCTGGTCGAGTCGTTCGGCGTGGTGCCCGGGCACGTCGCCGGGCACTCGATCGGCGAGATCACCGCCGCGCACGTCGCCGGGGTGCTGTCCCTCGCGGACGCCGCCACGCTGGTGGCCGCCCGGGGCCGGCTCATGCAGGCCCTGCCCGCCGGGGGCGGGATGCTCGCCGTCGCCGCCGACGAGGCGGCCGTGGTCGAGTCCCTCGCCGGGCTGACCGACCGGGTCGGCGTCGCCGCCGTCAACGGCCCCACCGCCGTGGTGCTCGCCGGAGCCGTCGACGCCCTCGACGGGCTGGAGCGGACCTGGCGGGAGCGCGGCGTACGCACCCGGCGGCTGCGGGTCAGCCACGCGTTCCACAGCCCGCTGATGGAGCCGATGCTGGCCGAGTTCCGGACCGTCCTCGACGGGCTGACGTTCGCCGCGCCGCTGCTGCCGATCGTGTCGAACCTGACCGGGCGGCTCGCCGAGCCCGCCGAGATCCGTACGCCCGACTACTGGGTGCGCCACGTGCGGCAGGCCGTCCGGTACGCCGACGGGATCGCCGCGCTGCGCGACGCGGGCGTGGACACCTTCCTGGAACTCGGCCCGCAGGCGGTGCTGACCGCGATGACCGCCGGACTGCTGCCCGACGACGGCGGCACGGCCGTGGCGGCGCTGCGCGCCGGCACCGACGAGCCGACCGCCCTGCTCTCCGCGCTGGCCGTCGTGGACGGCACCGGACGCGACGTCGACTGGTCGGCGGTGCTCGCCGCGCTGGCCGGTCCCCGTCCGGATCCCCGCCGGCTGCCCGAGCTGCCGACGTACGCGTTCCGGCCGCAGCGCTACTGGCCGACCCTCGACGCGGTGCCGACCGCCGACCCGGTCGACGACGCGTTCTGGCGGGCCGTCACCGACGGCGACCTGGGCCGCCTCGGCCTCGACCCGGACCAGCCGCTGCGCGAGCTGCTGCCGGAACTGGAGTCGTGGCGGCGCCGCCAGCGCCTCGACGGCACCCTGGCCGGCTGGCGGTACCGGATCACCTGGGAACGCCGGGCGCTGACCGGCGCCGACCCCGGCACGTGGCTGGTGGTGGCCCCGCCGCACCAGGTCACCGACCGGGTGCTCGCCGCCCTCACGGCCGGCGCCGCGACGGTGCACCTGCTGACCGTCGACCCGGCCACCGCCACCCGCGACGGCCTGGCCGCCGACCTCGACCGGCTCGCCGCCGCGTACCAGCCGACGGCACTGCTGTCCCTGCTGGCGCTGGACGAGGCGCCGCACCCGGAGCAGACCGCGCTGCCGACCGGCCTGGCGGCGAACCTGCTGCTCGTGCAGGCGCACACCGGCCGCTCCGGCCCGGCCGTGCCGCTGTGGCTGGCGACCACCGGCGCCGTCGCCGTGGACGACGAACCGGTCGCGCACCCGACGCAGGCCACCACGTGGGGTCTCGGGCTCGTCGCCGCGCTGGAGCACCCCCGGCACGTCGGCGGAGTCGTCGACCTGCCGGCGGGTCCCGACGAGGCGGCGTACGCGGCCCTGGTCTCGGCGCTGGTCAACGTCAACGGGGAGGACCAGCTCGCCGTCCGGCAGGCCGGCGTGCACGCCCGGCGGCTCGTCCGCGACACCGGGCGGCCGGCGACGGGCGACGGCTACCGGCCGAACGGCACCGTCCTGCTCACCGGCGGGACCGGGGCGCTCGCCCGGCACACCACCGACTGGCTGGCCCGCCACGGCGCCGAGGTGCTCCCGCTGACCGAGCCGGCCACGGGCAAGCTCGGCGACCTGATGGAGCAGCTCGCCGCCGAGAGCCGGCCGGTGACCGCGCTCGTGCACGTGCCGGCGGAGACCGGCTCGGTGCCGCTGGGCGAGCTGACCCTCGCCGGCCTGGCCGCCGACCTCGCCGCCACCGTCGGCGACGTCCCGAGGTACGCCGACGAGCTGGCCCACCGGCCGCTCGACGCGTTCGTGCTGTGCACCTCCACGACGGGGGTGTGGGGCGCGGGCGGCCGGGCCGGCCAGTCCGCCGGTGACGCGCTGCTGCACGCGCTCGCGGCGAACCGGCGGCACGGCGGACTGGCGGCCACCGCCGTGGCGTGGGGCCCGTGGCACGACGATCCCGAGTCGGCCGAGCTGGCGCAACTGCGCAGGCGGGGCCTGCCGGGCCTGCCCCCGGAACTGGCCGTCGAGGCGTTCGGGCAGGCGCTGCGGGGCGAGGCGGCACTGGTGGTCGCCGACGTGCGCTGGGACCGGTTCGTGCCGACGTTCGCGTCGATGCGGCCGTGCCCGCTGCTGACCGGGGTCCCCGAGGCGGGCGCGGCGATGCCCGCCGACGACGACCACCGGCCGGCGGACGACGAGGCGGCCGCCGCGCTGCGGGAGCGGCTGCGCCCGCTGAGCCCCGGCGAACGCGAGGGCGTCCTCGTCGACCTGGTGGGTGGCCTCGCGGCGGCCGTACTCGGCCACACCGGGGGTGCGGGGCTGGAGCCCGACCGGGCGTTCCGCGAGGTCGGCTTCGACTCGATGACGGCCGTGGAGCTGCGCAACCGGCTCCGCGCCGCCACCGGCGTCCAGCTGCCCGCCGCCGTGGTGTTCGACTACCCGACGCCGGTGGCGCTCGCCCGGCACCTGCGCGACCGGCTCGCCGAGGACGGCGCCGCCGCGGCGGCCCCGCTGCTCGCCGAGCTGGAGCGGCTCGACGGCGTCTTCGCGGCCGACGCGCCGGACCGGCTGACCCGCCAGAAGCTGCTGGTGCAGCTCCAGGCGTTCGTGGCCCGGTGGGGCGACGAGCGTGGTCCCGTCGAGGAGAAACCGGCCTCGCACACCCTCGACGACGCCACCGACGCCGAGATCTTCGATTTCATCCACCGCGAGCTGGGCGGTCCCGGCGGCAATTTGCCGGGGCTGTAGAAATGGGGCGGCGCGACGGTTGTCGACGGTCGCGCCGCCCTCGCCGGGGCGGGGTGCCGCATCCGCCCGGCCACCGCCCGTGGGGAGGGTGCGCCGGGTCGTCAGCAGGGCGGGTCGGCCCAGCCTGCGCCCGTGTCGGCTAGGGGCACCCGTAGGGGCAGGCTAGGGGTTGTGACCGCCGTCCGGCGACAATTACCTTTCCTCCGGCGAGTAAGACCTGGTGCGGGCTGAAACGCTTTTTGTCTGGCAATTCGTGGTCGGCTGAATGGGTTTGGATCTTCGCGGCTTGTGGCGTCTGTGGACGGTATTGGGTCGCTGTTTCTTTCCGGCCCGAAGAGGTGGCGTCAATGGCGACTGAAGATACGCTCCGCGAGTACCTGAAATGGGTGACGGCGGACCTTCACCAGACCAGGAGGAAGCTCGGCGAGCTCGAGGCGGCCAGCCGCGAGCCGATCGCCATCGTCGGCATGGCCTGCCGCTTCCCGGGCGGGGTGGGCTCGCCCGAGGAGCTGTGGGAGCTCGTCGACTCCCGCCGGGACGCCGTCTCCGCGTTCCCCGCCGACCGCGGCTGGGACCTGGCGCGGCTGTTCCACCCGGACCCCGACCACCCCGGCACGTCGTACGTCGCCGAGGGCGGCTTCGTCGACTCGGCCACCGACTTCGACGCCGCGTTCTTCGGCATCTCGCCGCGCGAGGCGATCGCCATGGACCCCCAGCAGCGGCTGCTGCTGGAGACCTCGTGGGAGGCGTTCGAGCACGCCGGCATCGACCCCTCGACGCTGCGCGGGCACCAGGTCGGGGTGTTCGCCAGCACCACCGGCCAGGACTACGTGGGCCTGCTCCAGCAGCCGCCGCCGGGCACCGAGGGCTACATCCTCACCGGCACCGCGGCCAGCGTCGTGTCCGGCCGGATCTCGTACGCGCTCGGCATCGAGGGCCCCGCCGTCACCGTCGACACCGCCTGCTCGTCGTCGCTGGTCGCCCTGCACCTGGCCTGCCAGGCGCTGCGGCAGGGGGAGTGCACCCTGGCGCTCGCCGGCGGGGCCACCGTCATGTCCACCCCGTCCGCCTTCATCGGCTTCAGCCGGCAGCGGGGCCTGGCCATGGACGGCCGGGTCAAGTCGTTCGCCGCCGCCGCCGACGGCACCGCCTGGGGCGAGGGGGTCGGCCTGCTGCTCGTCGAGCGGCTCTCCGACGCGCGGCGCAACGGCCACCCCGTCCTGGCCGTCGTACGCGGCAGCGCGGTCAACCAGGACGGCGCGAGCAACGGGCTGACCGCCCCCAACGGCCCGTCCCAGCAGCGGGTCGTGCTCCAGGCGCTGGCCAGCGCCCGGCTCGCCCCGGAGCAGGTCGACGTCGTGGAGGCGCACGGCACCGGCACCACCCTCGGCGACCCCATCGAGGCGCAGGCGCTGCTGTCGACGTACGGGCAGGGCCGGCCGGCGGACCGGCCGCTGTGGCTCGGCTCGGTCAAGTCGAACATCGGGCACACGCAGGCCGCCGCCGGCGTGGCCGGTGTGATCAAGATGGTGATGGCGCTGCGGCACGACACCGTGCCCGCCACCCTGCACGTCGACGAGCCCACCCCCAACGTGGACTGGACGGCCGGCGCGGTCGCGCTGGCGACCGAGCCGCGGCCGTGGCCCGCCGGGGAGCAGCCCCGCCGCGCGGGCATCTCCTCCTTCGGCATGAGCGGCACCAACGCCCACGTGATCATCGAGGAGGCGCCCGCCGCCGACCCGGCCCCGGCGGCCGACGCCCCGGACGCCCCCGCCGCCGCGACCGACGCCGGCACCGTGCCGGCCGCCGCCGACACCGCCTGCGTCGACGGGGCCGGCCTCGTGCCGGTGCTGGTCTCCGCCCGCGACGCCGAGTCCCTGGCCGCGCAGGGCACCCGCTGGGCCGACTGGCTCGACGGGCGCCCCGAGCTGCGGCTGACCGACGTCGGCTGGTCGTCGGCGCGCACCCGGGCCAGCCTCGAGCACCGGGCCGTACTGCTCGCCGCCGACCGTGCCGACCTGACCGCCGGCCTGCGCGCGCTGGCCGCCGGCGGCGACGCCCCGGGCCTGGTCACCGGCGCCGGCCCGCGCGGCGGCAAGCTCGCGTTCCTCTTCTCCGGCCAGGGCGCGCAGCGCAGCGGCATGGGCCGCGAGCTGGCCGCCGCGTTCCCCGTCTTCGGCCGGGCGCTGGCCGAGGTCTGCGCCGAGCTGGACCGGCACCTGCCCCGCCCGCTGGCCCCGGTGCTGTTCGCGCCCGAGGGCGACGAGGCCGCCGGGCTGCTCAACCAGACCCTCTACACCCAGGCCGGCCTGTTCGCCGTCGAGGTCGCGCTGTTCCGGCTCCTGGAGAGCTGGGGGATCGTCCCGGACGTCCTGCTCGGCCACTCGATCGGCGAGCTGTCCGCCGCGCACGCGGCCGGCGTGCTGTCGCTGCCCGACGCCGCCACGCTCGTCGCGGCCCGGGGCCGGCTGATGCAGGCCCTGCCGGCCGGCGGCGCGATGCTGGCCGTCCAGCTTCCCGCCGACGCCGTCCGGGCCGCCCTGTCCGGCGTCGAGGACCGGGTCGCCGTGGCGGCCGTCAACGGGCCCACCGCCGTGGTCGTCTCCGGCGCGGCCGACGCCGTCGAGGAACTCGAACGCCGCTGGGCCGACCAGGGCGTACGGACCAGGCCGCTGCGCGTCAGCCACGCCTTCCACAGCCCGCTGATGGAACCCATGCTCGCCGAGTTCGCCGCCGTGGTGCGCGGGCTGGAGCTGCACCCGCCGGCGCTGCCGATCGTGTCGAACCTGACCGGCGCGCTCGCCGACCCCGACGAGATCCGCACCGCCGACTACTGGGTGCGGCACGTGCGGGAGGCCGTCCGGTTCGCCGACGGCGTCGACCAGCTGCGGGCCCTCGGCGTGCGCACGTTCCTGGAGGTCGGCCCCAGCGGGGTGCTCACCGCGCTGGCCCGCGACGTCCTGACCGCCGCCGGCGCGGACGACGACACCGCCGCCGTGGCGCTGCTGCGCCGCGACCGCCCCGAGCCCGCATCCGCGCTCACCGCCCTCGCCGAGCTGCACGTCGGCGGGGTCGAGGTCGGCTGGGCGCAGCTGTACGCGGGCGCCGACACCGCGCGGGTGCCGCTGCCCGGGTACGCCTTCCGCCGGCAGCGCTTCTGGCCCGAGCCGCCGCCCGCCGCCCCCGGCACCGTCGCGGCGGACGGCGACGACGAGTTCTGGACCGCCCTGGAACAGGCGGACGCCGACACCCTGCGCGGCGAGCTGGGCGACGACGACGAGCAGGTCCAGGCGCTGCTGCCGGCCCTGCCCGTGCTCGCCTCCTGGCGCCGCTCCCGGCGGGAACGCTCCCTCGTGGACGGCTGGTCGTACCAGGTCACCTGGCAGCCCGTGCCGGTCGGGGACGGCGACGCCCCGGCGGGCCGCTGGTTGGTCGTGCTGCCCGCCGACGACGCGCCGGCGTGGGCCGACGGCCTGGCCGGGATTGTCGGCGACACCGAGCCGCTGGTGCTGCGCGTCGGCGCGGCCGACCTGGACCGCGCGGCGCTCGCCGCCCGGCTGCGGGAGCTGATCGACGGCCGGCCCGTCGCCGGCGTGCTCGCCGTCGTCGCCGGCCAGGACCGGCTGCTGCCCGAGCACCCCGGCGTGACCCTCGCCGCCGCCGGCACCCTCGCCCTGGTCCAGGCCATGACCGACCTGGACCTGGTGGCCCCGCTGTGGTGCGTCACCAGCGGCGCCGTGGCGGCGGCCCCGGGCGACCGGGTCGCGCACCCGTTGCAGACCGAGGTCTGGGGCCTCGGCCGCGCCGCGGCCGTCGAGCAGCCGCACCGCTGGGGCGGCCTGGTCGACCTGCCGGCCACCGTCGACGACGCCACCGCCCGGCGGCTCGTCGCCGTCCTGGCCGGCCACGGCGGCGAGGACCAGGTGGCCGTGCGGCCCGGCGGCACCTGGGCCCGCCGGCTCACCCCGGCCCCGCCGGCGGCGGACGAGCCGCCCGCCGGCGACTGGTGCTCCGGCGCCGTCCTGGTCACCGGCGGCACCGGCGCGCTCGGCGGCCACGTCACCCGCTGGCTGCTCGACCGCGGCGTCGGGCGGGTGGTCCTGGCCAGCCGCCGGGGCGCCGCCGCCCCGGCCGTGGCGGACCTGCTCGACGCGTACGGCGCCGACGGGCGGGTCACCGCCGCCACCTGCGACGTCACCGACCGGCGGTCCGTGGCGGCCCTGGTCGACTCGCTGCCCGACCTGACCGCGGTCGTGCACGCCGCCGGCACCGACCAGCTCACCCCGCTGACCGACACCACCCTCGACGAGTTCTCCCACGTCGTCGCGGGCAAGGTGCTCGGCGCCCTGCACCTCGACGCCTGCCTCGCCGACCGCGACCTCGGCGCGTTCGTGCTGTTCTCCTCCATCTCCGGCGTGTGGGGCAGTGCCGGGCAGTGCGCGTACGGCGCCGGCAACTCCCTGCTGGACGCCCTGGCCGTCAACCGGCGCGACCGGGGCCTGCCGGCCACCGCCGTGTCCTGGACGGCCTGGGGCGGCGCGCACGGCATGGCCGCCGAGAACGCGGCCACCGAGCAGCTCAACCGGATGGGCCTGCCGCCGGTCGACCCGGAGAAGGCGCTCGTCGCCCTCGACCGGGCGCTGCGTCGCCCGACGCCCTGCGTGACCGTCGCCGACGTCGACTGGACCCGGTTCCACCCCGCGTTCACCGTGGCCCGGCCCAGCCCGTTCCTCGGCGACCTGCCGCAGGTGCGGGCGCTCGTCGCGCAGGAGGAGGAGGCCGCCGCGCCCACGGGCGGGGTCGCCGCGCCGCTGCGCCACCTCGCGGCGCTGCCGGCGGCGGAGCAGGAGCGGGAGCTGCTGAAGCTGGTCAACGAGCAGACCGCCGCGGTGCTGGGCCACGCCACCCCCGACGAGCTGCGCGGACGCCCGTTCAAGGACCTCGGCTTCGACTCGCTGACCGCAGTGGACTTCCGGGGGCGGCTGAACGCGGCCACCGGCCTGCGGCTGCCCACCACGCTGGTCTTCGACTACCCGACCCCCGCCGAGCTGGCCGCGCACCTGCGCGAACTGGTCTCCGGCGCCGCCCCGGCCGACGCCCCGCAGACCGTCGTCGTCGACGCCGACGAGCCCGTCGCGATCGTCGGCATGGCCTGCCGCTACCCCGGCGGCGTCGACGGGCCCGAGGCGTTCTGGCGGCTGGTCGCCGACGGCGTCGACGCCATCTCGCCGTTCCCCACCGACCGGGGCTGGGAGATCCCCGAACCGGCGGAGGGGACGCACCCGCCGGCGGGCGGCTTCCTCTACGACGTGGCGGACTTCGACCCCGCGTTCTTCGAGATCTCGCCCCGCGAGGCCCTCGCCATGGACCCGCAGCAGCGGCTCACCCTCGAGACGTCCTGGGAGGCGCTGGAGCGGGCCGGGGTGGACCCGGCGACGCTGCGCGGCACCCGCACGGGCGTCTTCGTGGGCGCCTCCACCTCCGGCTACGGCACCGGGCTCACCGAGGTCCCCGAGGGCGTCGAGGGCTACCTGATGACCGGCGCCGCGCACAGCGTGATCTCCGGCCGGGTCGCGTACGCCCTCGGGCTGGAGGGACCGGCCGTCACCGTCGACACCGCCTGCTCCTCGTCCCTGGTGGCGCTGCACCTCGCCGGGGCGGCGCTGCGGCGCGGCGAGTGCGACCTGGCGCTGGCCGGCGGCGTGGCGGTGATGGCCACCCCGACGGCGTTCCAGGAGTTCTCCCGCCAGGGCGGCCTCGCCTCCGACGGGCGGTGCAAGTCGTTCGCCGCCACGGCGGACGGCACCGGCTGGTCCGAGGGCGTCGGCATGCTGCTCGTGCAGCGGCTCTCCGACGCCCGGCGGCAGGGCCGCCGCATCCTCGCCGTCGTACGCGGCTCCGCCGTCAACTCCGACGGCGCGTCCAACGGCCTGACCGCCCCCAACGGCCCCTCCCAGCAGCGGGTGATCCGGCAGGCGCTCGCCAGCGCCCGGCTGACGACCACCGACGTGGACGTCGTCGAGGCGCACGGCACCGGCACCGTCCTGGGTGACCCGATCGAGGCGCAGGCGCTGCTGGCCACGTACGGGCAGGACCGGGGCGACGCCGGCCCGCTGCTGCTGGGCTCGGTCAAGTCGAACATGGGCCACGCGCAGGCCGCCGCCGGCGTGGCCGGCGTGATCAAGATGATCCTGGCGATGCGGGAGGGCACCGTACCGGCGACGCTGCACGTGGACGAGCCGTCGCCGCACATCGACTGGTCGGCCGGCGACGTGGAGCTGGTGACCCGGTCCCGGCCGTGGCCGGCGGTGGACCGGCCCCGCCGGGCGGCGGTCTCGTCGTTCGGCATCTCCGGCACCAACGCCCACGTCGTCATCGAGCAGCCCGTCGACGCGCCCGCCGACGCCCCGACGCCGTCGGCGGCCGGCGCGGAGGAGCGGGAACGCGCCGCCGGGCTGCTCGCCGCCGACGTGGTGGCCTGGCCCGTGTCGGCCCGTTCGGGCTCCGCCCTGGCCGCGCAGGCGTCCCGGCTGGCCCGGCACCTGCGGGCGCACCCCGGCCTCGCCCCGGCGGTGGTCGGCTGGTCCCTCGCCGCCACGCGGTCGGCGTTCGACCGGCGCGCCGCCGTGGTCGGCGCGACCCCGGTCGAGCTGCTGGCCGGCCTGGACGCCCTCGCGGCCGGCACCCCGGCCGGCAACGTGGTGACCGGCACCGTCGCCAACCACGGCGCGGGCCCGGTGTTCGTCTTCCCGGCCGCCGCCCCGGCGGGCGCGGCGGCCGGACTCGTGGGCCGCTGCCCGGCGTTCGACGATGCCCTCGCCGAGTGCCGGCAGGCCCTCGCCCCCTGGGTCGACGTCGACCCGGCCGCCCTGCTCACCGGCTCCGACCCCTCCTGGGTCGAGCGGCCGGAGCTGGCCCGGCCCGTCCTGTTCGCCGTCGGCGTGGCGCTCGCCGCCGTCTGGCGGCACGCCGGACTCACCCCGGCCGCGGTCGTCGGCGACGGCGACGGCGAGGTCGTGGCCGCCTGCGTGGCGGGCCTGCTGTCGCTGCCCGACGCCGCCCGGACGGTGGCGCTGCGGGCCCGGGCCGCCGTCGGCGAGCTGGACCGCGACGGCCTCCGCGCCGCCCTGGCGGGGGTCGCGCCGCAACCCGGCACCGCCCGGCTGGCCTCCACCGTCACCGGGGACTGGACCGACCCGGCCGGCCCCGGTCCGGACCACTGGGCCGCGCTCGGGACCGGTGCTTCGTCGGCCGCCGGCGGGGACGCGGGAACGGAGCGGCTCGACGCCGCCCTGCGCGCCGCCGTCGACGCCGGGCACGTGACCTTCGTGGAGGTCTCGCCGGAGCCGGCGCTGACCGCCCGGGTCGCCGCCGTCCTCGACGCGGCCGGCGCCACGGGCCACGTCCTGGACACCCTCGGCGGGTCGGACGACGCGGCCACCCGGCTGCTGACCAGCCTCGTCACCGCGCACACCCTCGGCCTAGCGGTGGAGCACCGCCGGCTGCTGCCCGAGGCCGAGCCGGTCGACCTGCCCACGTACGCCTTCGACCGGAACCGCTACTGGCTGGAGCGTACCGGCGCGCACCGCTCCGTCCTGCCCGCCGTGGGCCTCGACGTGGTCGACCACCCACTGCTCAGCGCGGTGGCCGACCTGCCCGGCGACGAGGGCCTGCTCTTCACCGGCCGGATCACCCTCGCCACCCACCCGTGGCTCGCCGACCACGCCGTGCTGGGCACGGTGCTGCTGCCCGGGACGGCCCTGGTGGAGCTGGCGTCCTGGACCGGCCGGCAGGCCGGCGCGGCGACCGTCGCCGAGCTGAACCTGGAGGCGCCGCTGGCGATCCCCACCGAGGGTGGCATCGACCTGCGGGTCCGCGTCGGCCCGCCGGACGAGACCGGGCACCGGCCCGTCGCCGTCCATACCCGGGGCGACGACGACACCGCGCCCGACGGCGCCCGGGCCTGGCAGCGGCACGCCTCCGGCCAGCTCGCCGACACCGTCGACCCGGAACCCGCGCCGGCCGCCGTGTGGCCGCCCGCCGACGCCGAGCCGATCGCCCTCGACGGGCTCTACGCCCGGCTCGCCGCCCAGGGCTACCACTACGGCCCCGCCTTCCGCGCGCTGCGCGCCGCGTGGCGCTCGGGCCCGGACATCCTCGCCGAGGTCGCCCTCGACGCCGACGCGTCCACCGACACCGCGGCGTTCTCGGTGCACCCGGCCCTGATGGACGCGGCGCTGCACGCCATCGGCGCCAGCGCCACGGCAGATGCCCGCGCCACGGCAGACGTCGCCGCCGACGGTGCCGGCGCCGCGGCCGGAGCTGCCGACGGCGCCAGCGCGACGGTCGGAGCCGCCGCCGGTGGCGGCGCACCGGCCACCGGCGGTGGCCCCGACATCCGCCCGGGCCTGCCGTTCACCTGGTCGGGCGTGACCATCCGGCCCACCCGCGCCCGCGAACTGCGGATCCGGCTGCGCGCCACCGACGCCGGCTCGGTGGCCCTGACCGTCACCGACACCGGCGCCACCCCGGTCGCCTCCGTCGAGGGTCTGGTCCTGCGGCCCGTCTCCGGCGAGCAGCTCAGCGCCGCCCGCCGCTCGGCCAGCCGGTCCCTGCACCGCCTCGACTGGGTCGCCCCCGCCGCCGGCCGCGCCGACGGGACCCCCGGGCTCGTCGTCCTCGGCGACGACTGGCCCGGCACGGAGCGGCGCCCGGACCTCTCCGCGCTGGTCGCCGATGTCCGCGCGGGCGGCCCCGTGCCCGACGCGGTGGTGGTGACCTGCGCCGGACCGGCCGCCGACGAGCCGCACCCGGCCGCCCAGGCGCACCGCGTCGCCCACCGGATGCTCGCGCTGGTCCAGCAGTGGCTCGCCGAGGAGTCCCTCACCACCGCCCGGCTGGTGGTCGTCACCCGCGGCGCGGTCCGGGTCGACCCGGACGAGCGGATCGCCGACGTGCCGGCCGCCACCGCCTGGGGCCTGCTGCGCTCCGCCCAGTCGGAGAACCCCGACCGGATCGTGCTCCTCGACGTCGACGACGACGCTTCGGCCGCCGCGCTGCTGCCGGCCGCCCTCGCCACGGGCGAACCCCAGCTCGCCGTACGCGCCGGCCAGCTCCGGGTGCCCCGACTGACCCGGCTCGGCCCGCCCCCGGCCGACGCGCCCGGCCCCGACCTGGCCGCCGGCACCGTCCTGGTGACCGGGGCGACCGGCCTGCTCGGGCGGCTCGTGGCGCGACGGCTGGTGACCCGGCACGACGTACGGCACCTGCTGCTGGTCAGCCGCAGCGGGGCGGACGCCCCGGGCGTCGCCGCGCTGGTCGACGAGCTGGCCGGACTGGGCGCCACCGCCCGGGTGGTCGCCTGCGACGTCACCGACCGCGACGCGCTCGCCCTGCTGCTCGACCAGCTCCCCGCCGACCTGCCGCTGACCGGCGTGGTGCACGCGGCCGGGGTGCTCGACGACGGCGTGCTGCCCGCGCTCACCCCGGACCGCTTCGACACCGTGCTGCGTCCCAAGGTCGACGCGGCCTGGCACCTGCACGAGCTGACCGAGAAGCTGGACCTGGCCGCGTTCGTGCTCTTCTCCTCGGCGGCCGGCCTCTTCGGCGGCCCCGGGCAGGCCAACCACGCGGCGGCGAACTGCTTCCTCGACGCCCTCGCCCAGCACCGGCGCGACCGGGGACTCCCGGCGCTCTCGCTGGCCTGGGGTCCGTGGGTCAACGACACCGGCGACGGGCAGACCGGGCACGTCGACGAGGCCCGGATGAACCGGGGCGGCTTCGTGCCGCTCGGCGCCGAGGAGGGCATGGACCTGTTCAGCGAGGCGCTGCGCTTCGCCGAGCCGGTGGTCGTACCGGTCAACCTGGACCTCGCGTTGATCGGCCGGCACGGGCCGGCGGCGGTGCCGCCGGTGCTGCGGTCGCTGGTCCGCCCGGCGACGAGCGGCGCGGCCCGGGCCGTCGAGCGCGACCCCGCCGAGGCGCTGCGGGAGACCCTCGCCGCCACGGCGGAGGCCGACCGCGACCAGGTGCTCTCCGACCTGGTCCGTACCCATGCCGCCGCCGTCCTCGGCTACGCGTCGATCCGCTCGATCGACGCCGAGCGCGGCTTCGTCGAGCTGGGCTTCGACTCGCTGACCGCCGTCGAGTTCCGCAACCGGCTCAACGCGGCCACCGGCCTGCGGCTGCCGTCCACGCTGATCTACGACCGGCCGACCACGGCGGCGCTGGTCGAGTACCTGCGGGGCGCGCTGCTGGCGGAGCGGAGCACGTCCGCGCTGACGGTGCTCGGCGAGCTGAACAAGCTGGAGCACGCCATGCGGGCGGTCGCCACCGGTGACACCGACCGGGCCGGCGTCGGCGCCCGGCTGCGCGAGCTGCTCTCCCTGTGGACCTACACCGAGTCCGACGCGGACTCCGCCGCCGACGAGGGCGCCAGCCTCCAGTCGGCCTCCGCCGAGGAGATCTTCAGCCTGCTGGACGAAGAGCTCGGCTCGGCCTGATCCGGCATGCCGCACACCTCGAACCCCGATACGGAGTGGCCCGATGCCCACTGAGGCAGAGTTCCTCGACTACCTCCGGCGTGCGACTGCCGACCTGCGCGACGCGCGCCGGCGGGTGCGCGAGGTGGAGGCCAAGGACCGCGAGCCGATGGCCGTCATCGGCATGGCGTGCCGGTTCCCGGGTGGGGTGTCCAGCCCGGCCGAGCTGTGGGACCTCGTCGAGCGGGGCGGCGACGGGGTGGGCGACTTCCCGACCGACCGGGGCTGGGACCTGGAGCGGCTCTTCCACGCCGACCCGGACAACCCGGGCACGTCGACCAGCAACCAGGGCGGCTTCCTCCACGACGCGCCGCAGTTCGACCCGGGTTTCTTCGGCATCAGCCCCCGCGAGGCCCTGGCCATGGACCCGCACCAGCGGCTGCTGCTGGAGACGTCCTGGGAGGCGTTCGAGCACGCCGGCCTCGACCCGCAGCGGCTGCGCGGCAGCCGCACCGGCGTGTTCGCCGGGGTGATGTACCACGACTACGCGTCCCGGGTGCTGGACCTGCCCGACGGCGTCGAGGGCTACATCGGCACCGGCAACTCCGGCAGCGTCGTCTCCGGGCGGGTGGCGTACACCTTCGGGCTCGAGGGCCCGGCGGTCACGGTGGACACGGCGTGCTCGTCGTCGCTGGTCGCCGTGCACCTCGCGACGCAGGCGCTGCGCCAGCGGGACTGCGACTTCGCGCTCGCCGGCGGCGTGACGGTCATGTCCACCCCCGGCACCTTCGCCGACTTCTCCCGCCAGCGGGGCCTGGCCTCGGACGGGCGGTGCAAGTCGTTCGCCGCCGCCGCCGACGGCACCGGCTGGTCCGAGGGCGTCGGGGTGCTGCTGTTGCAGCGGCTCTCCGACGCCCGCCGCGACGGCCGGCGGATCCTCGCCGTGATCCGGGGCAGCGCCGTCAACCAGGACGGCGCCAGCAGCGGCCTCACCGCGCCCAACGGCCCGTCCCAGGAGCGGGTCATCCGGCAGGCCCTCGCCAACGCCCGGCTCTCCCCGGCCGACGTCGACGTGGTCGAGGCGCACGGCACCGGCACCACCCTCGGCGACCCCATCGAGGCGCAGGCGCTGCTGGCCACGTACGGGCAGGACCGGGGCGACGGCGGGCCGCTCTGGCTGGGCTCGGTCAAGTCGAACCTGGGCCACACCCAGGCCGCCGCCGGCGCCGCCGGTCTGATCAAGATGATCGAGGCGATCCGGCACCGGACCATGCCCGCCACCCTGCACGTCGACGCGCCGTCCCCGCACATCGACTGGTCCGCCGGGCAGGTCTCGCTGCTGACCGAGGCACGCCCGTGGTCGGCCGCCGACCGGCCGCGCCGGGCCGCCGTGTCGTCGTTCGGCATCAGCGGTACGAACGCCCACGTCATCCTGGAGGAGGCGCCCGCCGGGGACGCCCCGCCGGTGGACGAGGCCCCGCCGGTGGCGCTGCCGCTGGCCCCGGTGTTCCTCTCCGCCCGCACCCCGGAGGCGCTCGCCGCGCAGGCCGGGCGGTGGGCCGACCACCTCGGCCGCGCCGACTCCCTCCGGCCGGCGGACGTCGCGGCCTCGTCGGTCAGCCGGGCCGGGCTCGACCACCGCGCCGTCGTCCTGGCCGGCGCGGCCGACGACCTGCTGGCCGGACTGCGGGCCCTCGCCGCCGGCGAGCCGCACGGCGCCGTCACCACCGGCGTGGCCGCCCCGCGCGGCCGGACCGCGTTCCTCTTCTCCGGCCAGGGTGCGCAGCGCGCCGGCATGGGCCGGGAGCTGTACGCGGCGTTCCCGGTGTTCGCCGCCGCGCTGGACGAGGTGTGCGCGCAGCTCGATCCGCTGCTGCCGCGCCCACTGCGGGAGGTGCTGTTCGCCCCGGACGGCTCCGCCGAGGCGGAGCTGCTGGACCGGACGGTGTTCACCCAGGCCGGGCTGTTCGCCGTCGAGGTGGCGCTGTTCCGCCTCGTCGAGTCGTTCGGTGTCGTGCCCGACCTGGTGGCCGGGCACTCCATCGGCGAGATCGCGGCCGCGCACGTCGCCGGGGTGCTCTCCGTCGAGGACGCGTGCGCGCTGGTCGCCGCGCGCGGCCGGCTCATGCAGGCCCTGCCCGCCGGCGGCGGCATGCTCGCCGTGGCGGCGGACGAGGCGGCGGTGACCGCGTCCCTCGCCCGGCTGACCGACCGGCTGGACGTCGCCGCCGTGAACGGCCCCGCCGCCGTCGTGGTCGCCGGCGACGCCGAGGCGCTCGACGAGGTGCGGCGGGTGTGGTCGGAGCGGGGCGTGCAGACCCGCCGGCTACGGGTCAGCCACGCCTTCCACAGCGCCCGGATGGACCCGATGCTCGCCGACTTCGCGGCGGTCGCCGAGGGGCTGACGTTCCGGCCGCCGACCATCCCGGTGGTGTCCAACCTGACCGGCCGGGTCGCCGACGCCGACCAGCTCTGCGACCCCGGCTACTGGGTGCGCCACGTACGCGGCACGGTGCGCTTCGCCGACGCCGTCGACTGCCTGCGCGCCGAGGAGGTCGACACCTTCCTGGAGGTGGGGCCGAACGGCGTGCTGACCGCCATGGCGCAGGGCTGCCTCGCCGACCGCGCGGAGGACACGCCCACGCCCCTGCTGGTCCCGGCCTCGCGCCACGACCGCCCCGAGCCGCAGGCCCTCCTCGAGGCGCTCGCCCGGCTGCACGCGCACGGGGTGATCGTGGGCTGGGCGGACCTGCTCGGCGGCGGTGGCGGCGGCCGGCACGTGGACCTGCCGACGTACGCCTTCCAGCACCAGCGCTTCTGGCTGGAGCCGGCCGGCCGGTGGACCGACGTCTCCGGCGCCGGGCTCGGCGCGGCCGGGCATCCGCTGCTCGGCGCGGCGGTCTCCGTCGCCGGCGAGGACATGGTCGTGCTGACCGGCCGGCTTTCCACGGCGACGCACGCCTGGCTGGCCGACCACGCCGTGTCGGGCGTGGTGGTGGTGCCGGGCGCGGCGCTGGTGGAGCTGGCGGTGCGGGCCGGCGACGAGGTCGGCGCGTCCCGGGTGCGGGAGCTGACGGTCGCCGCGCCGCTGGTGCTGCCGGCCTCGGGCGGCGTGCGGGTGCAGGTGCGCGTCGGCGCGGCCGACGAGGCGGGCACCCGGTCGGTGACCGTGCACTCCCAGCCGGAGGAGGCCGTCGACCCGGAGTGGGTCCGGCACGCGGAGGGCGTTCTGGAACCCGCGTCGGCCGAGGAGCCGGGCGTGGGGGAGTGGCCCCCCGCCGGGGGCGTCGAGGTGGACCTGGCCGGCTGGTATCCGACGTTGGCGGAGCACGGCCTCGGGTACGGGCCGGTGTTCCGGGGGCTGCGCCGGGTGTGGGCCGGCGGCGACGAGGTGTTCGCCGAGGTGGCGTTGCCCGACGAGGTGGCCGGTGACGCGGCGGGCTTCGGGGTGCATCCGGCGTTGCTGGACGCGGCGTTGCATCCGATCGGGTTGTTGCTGGGTGCGGAGTCGGGCGGGCCGCGGGTGCCGTTCGCGTTCGAGGGTGTGCAGGTGCACGCCTCGGGCGCGCGGGCGCTGCGGGTGCGCCTGACGCGCGTGGGTACGGCGGTGCGGCTGGTCGCGTCCGACGAGTCGGACGCCGCCGTGGTGTCGGTGGACTCCCTCGCGCTGCGGGAGCTGACGGCGGTGTCGCCGGCGGGCACGGCGGCCCGCTCGATGTTCGAGGTCGCGTGGCGGGCCGAGGAGGTCGCCGCCGTCGGGGACGTCTCCGGGTGGGCGCTGGTGGGCCCGCCGGCCGCCGTGGACGTGCCGGTGTTCCCCGACGTCGAGGCGCTGGCCGCGACCGCCGCCGAGCCGTCGGGCGTGCCGCCCCGCCTGTTGCTGCTGCCGGTCGGGTCGGCCGGCGGCGTGGGCGGGAACGCCGCCCGCGCCGGGGACGCCGCCAACGGCCCCGACGCGGTACGCGCGGCGACCACGGCCGTCCTCGCCTCGGTCCGGTCCTGGCTGGCGGCCGACGCGTTGGTGGATTCGAAGCTGGTCGTGGTGACCCGGGGCGCCGTCTCCGTCGGGGCCGAGGACCGGGTCAGCGACCTGGCGGGCGCGGCGGTGTGGGGCCTGCTGCGTTCGGCGCAGTCGGAGCACCCGGGCCGCATCGTCCTCGCCGACGTCGACGGCGAGCTGCACGCGGGACTGCTGGGCGTGCTGGCCGGGGTGGCGGACGAGCCGGTGGCGACGGGCGGCCAGGTCGCCGTCCGCTCCGACGCGGTGTTCGTGCCGCGCCTGGCCCGGGCGGGCGTCGGTACGGCGGTGGCGGCGCCGGGCCTGGGCGAGGGCGCGGTGCTGGTGACCGGCGGTACGGGCGCGCTCGGGGCGCTGGTGGCGGAGCACCTGGTGTCGGCGCACGGGGTGCGCTCCCTGGTGCTGGTGTCGCGGCGTGGCCCGGAGGCCGTGGGCGCGGGCGAGCTGTCGGAGCGGCTGTCGGCGCTGGGTGCGTCGGTGCGGGTCGTCGCGTGTGACGTGACGGACCGGGACGAGGTGTTCGGCCTGGTCGACGGGATCTCCGCCGGGGGCCGGCTGGCGGGGGTGGTGCACACCGCCGGTGTGCTGGACGACGGGGTGGTCGAGGGGCTGACCGCCGAGCGTCTGGCGGGGGTGTTGGCGCCGAAGGTGTCGGCGGGCTGGTTCCTGCACGAGGCGACGGCGGGCCTGGACCTGGACCTGTTCGTGGTGTTCTCGTCGGTGGCGGGGGTGTTGGGTTCGCCGGGGCAGTCGGCGTACGCGGCGGGCAACGCGTTCCTGGACGGGCTGGCGGTGTGGCGGCGGCAGCTCGGGTTGCCGGCCGTCAGCCTCGCCTGGGGCATGTGGGACACCCCCGGCATGGCCGCCTCCCTCGACGAGGCGGACCGGGCCCGGTCGGCCCGGGGCGGCATGACCGCGATGAGCGCCGAGACGGGGCTGCGGCTGTTCGACGCCGCCCTCGGCGCCGACCGGCCCGCCCTGGTGCCCGCCGTGATCGACCCGGCCGCCCTCCGCGCCGCCGCCGGCGCCGGCCTGGTGCCACCCATGCTGCGGGCCCTGCTCGGCGCCACCACGACGCGCCGCCAGGCGGGACAGGGCGCCACCTGGGCGACCCGCGTCAGCGGCCTGGCGCCCGACGAGGCCCGCGCCCGGATCGGCGTGCTCGTGCGCGGCCTGGTCGCGCAGGTGCTCGGGCACGGCGGCGCGGAGGCGGTGCCGGCCGACCGGGCCTTCCGCGAGCTGGGCTTCGACTCGCTGACCGCGGTGGACCTGCGCAACCGGGTGAACGCGGCCACCGGGCTGCGGCTGCCGTCGACGCTGGTCTTCGACTACCCGACCCCCACCGTGCTCGCCGACCACGTGTGGTCGGAGCTGGCCGGCGTTCGCGCGTCGACCACCGGCCCGGTCGCCGGCACCGTCGTCGGCGCCGACGAGCCCATCGCCATCGTCGGCATGGCCTGCCGCTACCCGGGCGGCGTCGAGAGCCCGGACCAGCTGTGGGAGCTGCTGGCCGCCGGTGGCGACGGCATCTCCGAGTTCCCCGCCGACCGGGGCTGGGACCTGGAGTCGCTGTTCGACCCCGACCCGGACCACAGCGGCACCTCGTACACGCGGCACGGCGGATTCCTGCACGACGCGGCCGAGTTCGACCCGGCGTTCTTCGGGATCTCGCCCCGCGAGGCGCTCGCCATGGACCCGCAGCAGCGGCTGCTGCTGGAGACCTCCTGGGAGGCGTTCGAGCACGCCGGCCTCGACCCGCAGCGGCTGCGCGGCAGCCGCACCGGCGTCTTCGCCGGCGTCATGTACCACGACTACGCCTCTCGGCTCATGGACCAGCCGGGCGAGGTGGAGGGCTACATCGGCACCGGCACCTCCGGCAGCGTCCTCTCCGGCCGGGTGGCGTACACGTTCGGGCTGGAGGGCCCGGCCGTCACCGTGGACACCGCCTGCTCGTCGTCGCTGGTCGCGCTGCACCTGGCGGCGCAGGCGCTGCGGGCCGGGGAGTGCGAGTACGCGCTCGCCGGGGGCGTCACCGTGATGGCCACCCCCGGCACGTTCGTCGAGTTCTCCCGGCAGCGCGGCCTGTCGCCCGACGGCCGGTGCAAGTCGTTCGCCGCCGCCGCCGACGGCACCGGCTGGAGCGAGGGCGTCGGCGTGCTGCTCGTGCAGCGGCTCTCCGACGCCCGGCGCGAGGGTCGGCGCGTCCTCGCCGTCATCCGGGGCAGCGCCGTCAACTCCGACGGCGCGTCCAACGGCCTCACCGCGCCCAACGGCCCCTCCCAGCAGCGCGTCATCCGGCAGGCCCTCGCCGGCGCCCGGCTCATGCCCGCCGACGTGGACGCCGTCGAGGCGCACGGCACCGGCACCACCCTCGGCGACCCGATCGAGGCGCAGGCCCTGCTGGCCACGTACGGGCAGGACCGCCCCGCCGACCGGCCGCTGCTGCTCGGCTCGGTCAAGTCGAACCTCGGCCACACCCAGGCCGCCGCCGGCGTCGCCGGGATCATCAAGATGGTCCTGGCGATGCGGCACGGCCTGGTGCCGGCGACCCTGCACGTCGACGAGCCGTCACCGCACATCGACTGGACCGCCGGGGCGGTGGCGCTCGCCACCGAGCCCACCCCGTGGCCGGCCGTCGACCGCCCCCGCCGGGCGGCCGTGTCCTCGTTCGGCATCTCCGGCACCAACGCGCACGTCGTCATCGAGCAGGCCCCCGAGCAGCCCGCCGCGACCCCGCCCGACACCGCCGTGCCGTTCGCGCTCCCGGCATCCGCCGTCGTGCCGTTCGCGCTCTCCGCGGCGGACCCCGTCGCGCTGCGCGGCCAGGCGGGCCGGCTGCGGTCCCACCTGGCCGCGCACCCCGAGCTGGAGCCGGCCGACGTGGCGTACGCGCTGACCGCCAGCCGCGTGGCGTTCCCGTACCGGGCGGTGGTCCTCGGCGGCAACCGGGACGAACTGGCCCGCGGCCTCGACGCCCTCGCCGCAGGTGACATCTCGGCCGACGTGGTCACCGGCGCCACCCTGCGCAACGCCGCCCCGATCTTCGTCTTCTCCGGGCACGGCTCGCAGTGGCCCGGGACGGCCGCCGACCTGCTCGACACGTCCCCCGTCTTCGCCGCCGCCATCGCCGAGTGCGAGGAGGCGCTCGCGCCCTGGGTGGACTGGTCGCTCACCGGCGTGCTGCGCGCCGCCCCGGCCGCGCCGCCGCTGGTCGACCCGGCTGTGGCGCAGCCCGCGCTGTGGGCGGTGATGGTGTCGCTGGCCCGGCTGTGGGCCTCCCTCGGCGTACGGCCGGCGGGCGTGGTCGGCCACTCCCAGGGCGAGATCGCGGCGGCCTGCGTGGCCGGGGCGCTGTCCCTGGCCGACGGCGCGAAGATCGTCGCGCTGCGCGGCCGGGCGCTCGCCGACCGCGCGCCGCACGCCGAGGCCGTCGCCGACCGGCTGACCGGCAGCCTCGCCGGGATCGTCGGCCGGCCCGCCGAGACGCCGTTCTGGTCCGCCCTGACCGGCCGGCCCCTGGACACCACCGAACTCGACGCCGACCACTGGCACCGCGACCCGCGCGAGCCGGTGGACGTGGAACGCGTCGTGCGCGGCCTGCTCGACGAGGGCCACCAGGTCTTCCTGGAGGTCGGCCCGCACCCCGTGGTCAGCTCCGGGATCCAGGAGACCATCGACGCCGCCGGGCACGAGGCCGTCGTCGTCGACACCCTTCGCCGGGGCGACGGGGGCTGGCCGCGGGTGCTGACCGCCCTCGCCGCGCTGCACGCCCACGGCGTCGAGGTGGACTGGGCCGCCGTCCACGGCACGCGCACCGGCCCGGCCGTGCCGCTGCCCACGTACGCCTTCCACCGCCAGCGGTACTGGCCGGAGGCGCCGGCGCTGACCGGCGCGGTCGCGGGCGTCGGGGAACCGGCCGACCGGCGGTTCTGGGACGCCGTCGAGCGGGCCGACGCCGGGGCGCTCGCCGAGGCGATGCGGCTCGACGACACCGAGGCACGCCGCCTCGACGACGCGCTGCCGCTGCTCGCCGCCTGGCGGCGGCGCCGCCGCGACGAGTCCACGGTGGACGGCTGGCGCTACCGGGTCACCTGGACGCCGGTCACCGCGCCGACGACCGCCGCGCTGACCGGCGCCTGGCTGGTGCCGGTGCCGGCCGCGCACGCCGACGCCCCGCTGACCGGCGCGGTCCTGCGGGCCCTCGCCGAGGCCGGCGCGGAGCCCACCCTGCTCACCGTCGCCGACCCCGACCGGGCGGCGCTGGCCGACCTGCTGCGCGCCGGCGACTCGGACTCCCTCGCCGGGGTGTGCTCGCTGCTCGCCCTCGACGACGCGCCGCACCCGGAGCACCCCGTGGTGCCGGCCGGGCTCGCCGGCACCCTCGCCCTGGTGCAGGCGCTCGGCGACGCGGGGGTGACCGCCCCGCTCTGGTGCGTCAGCAGCGGCGCCGTCAGCACCGGACGGGCCGACCCCGTGGACCGGCCCGACCAGGCCACGGCCTGGGGGCTCGGGCGGGTCGCCGCCCTCGAACACCCGGACCGCTGGGGCGGCCTGGTCGACCTGCCCGCCGACCCGGACCAGCGGGCCCGCGCCCGGCTGGCCGCCGCGCTCGCCGGCATCGGGCACGAGGACCAGCTCGCCGTACGCTCCTCCGGGTTGTTCGCCCGGCGCCTCGTCCGGGCCGCCGCCGGCGACCGCCCGGCCGGCGACGGCTGGCGTCCCGCCGGCACCGTCCTGGTCACCGGCGGCCTCGGCTCGATCGGTGCCCACGTGGCTCGTTGGCTGGCCCGTGCGGGCGCCGCGCACCTCGTGCTGACCAGCCGGCAGGGACCCGCCGCGCCCGGCGCCGCCGAGCTGGAGGCCGAGCTGGCCGGCCACGGCGCGACCGTCACCGTGGCGGCCTGCGACGTGGCCGACCGGGAGTCGCTGCGCGCGCTCGTGGGCCGGCTCGCCGAGGGCGGTACCCGCATCGACGCGGTGTTCCACGCCGCCGGTGTGCCGCACGCCGGCGCGCTGGCCGACACCGACGTCGCCGAGCTGGCCGGCGTCCTGCGGGCCAAGGTCGCCGGGGCGGTCAACCTCGACGAGGTACTCGGCCCGGACCTCACCGCGTTCGTGCTCTTCTCCTCCGGCGCCGGCGTCTGGGGCGGCGGCCACCAGGGCGCGTACGCCGCCGGCAACGCCTTCCTCGACGCGCTCGCCGAGGACCGGCGTCGGCGCGGGCTGCCCGGCACCGCGCTGGCCTGGGGCGCCTGGGACGGCGGCGGCATGGTGGAGACCGAGGGCGCCGCCGACCAGATGTTCCGCTCCGGTGTCCGGCCGATGGACCCCGACCTGGCGGCCGCCGTGCTGGCCGGTGCCCTGGAACGGGACGAGATCGCCCTCACCGTCGCCGACGTCGCCTGGGACCGGTTCCTGCAGACGTTCGCGCTGGCCCGGCCCCGGCCGCTGATCGGCGACATCCCCGAGGTGGCCCGCGCCCTCGCCGCCGCCCGCACCGGCGACGGCGGCGAGACGCGGGAGGCGTCCCCGCTGCGCGGTCGGCTCGCCGGCCTCGCCGCGCCGGAGCGGCGCCGGCTCCTGCTGGACCTGGTGCGCGTCCACGCGGCGGCGGTGCTGCGCCTGCCCGCGCCGCAGGCGCTGGCGGCGGACCGGTCGTTCCGGGAGATCGGCTTCGACTCCCTCAGCGCCGTCGAGATGCGCAACCGGCTCGCCGAGGCGGTCGGGCTGACCCTGCCGGCGACGCTGGTGTTCGACCGGCCGACGCCCACGGCCCTCGCCGACCACCTGGTCACCCTCGTCACCGGCGACGACGCCGAGGCCGCCCCGGCCGTGCGGGCCGCCGTCGCCCCGGACGAGCCGATCGCCGTCGTCTCGATGAGTTGCCGGTACCCGGGCGGCGTCGCCGACCCGGAGGACCTGTGGCGACTGGTCAGCGAGGGGCGCGACGGCATCGCGGAGTTCCCGACCGACCGGGGCTGGGACCTGGACGCCATCTACCACCCCGACCCCGACCGGCTCGGCACCTCGTACGTCCGGGAGGGCGGCTTCCTCGCCGACGCCGCCGGATTCGACGCCGCCCTGTTCGGCATCTCCCCGCGCGAGGCGATGGTCATGGACCCGCAGCAGCGGGTGCTGCTGGAGAGCGCCTGGGAGCTGTTCGAGCGGGCCGGGACCGCGCCGGCCGACATGCGGGAGACCAACACCGGCGTCTTCGTCGGCACCAACGGCCAGGACTACGCGACGCTGCTGCTGGCCGCCCGCGTCGAGACCGAGGGCTACCAGGCCACCGGCAACGTGGCCGCCGTCATCAGCGGGCGCCTGGCGTACCACTTCGGGTTGCAGGGCCCCGCCGTCAGCGTCGACACCGCCTGCTCGTCGTCGCTGGTGGCGTTGCACCTGGCCTGCCAGTCGCTGCGGCAGGGCGAGTGCGACCTCGCCGTCGCCGGCGGCGTGACCGTGATGGCCACCCCCGGGCCGTTCCTGGAGTTCGCCCGGCAGCGGGGGCTCGCCCTCGACGGCCGGTGCAAGTCGTTCGCCGGGGCCGCCGACGGCACCGGCTGGGGCGAGGGCGTCGGCCTGGTCATGTTGCAGCGGCTCTCCGACGCCCAGCGCGAGGGTCGGCGGATCCTGGCCGTCGTGCGCGGCTCGGCGATGAACCAGGACGGCGCCAGCAACGGCCTCACCGCGCCCAACGGGCCGGCCCAGGAGCGGGTGATCCGCCAGGCGCTGGCCAACGCGCGGCTGACCGCCGCCGAGGTGGACGCGGTCGACGGGCACGGCACCGGCACCCGGCTCGGCGACCCCATCGAGGCGCAGGCGCTGCTCGCCACCTACGGGCGGGACCGCCCCGCCGACCGGCCGCTGCTGCTCGGCTCCGTCAAGTCGAACATCGGCCACACCCAGGCCGCCGCCGGCGTCTCCGGCGTGATCAAGATGGTGATGGCGCTCCAGCACGACCTGCTCCCGCCCACCCT
This sequence comes from Micromonospora citrea, assembly GCF_900090315.1. Taxonomy (NCBI): domain Bacteria; kingdom Bacillati; phylum Actinomycetota; class Actinomycetes; order Micromonosporales; family Micromonosporaceae; genus Micromonospora; species Micromonospora citrea. The sequence goes on from NZ_FMHZ01000002.1 coordinate 6,528,086, forward strand.
GCACGTCGACGAGCCCTCGCCGCACGTCGACTGGTCGGCGGGCGCCGTCGCGCTCCTGACCGACCCGCGGCCGTGGCCGCAGGTGGACCGGCCCCGCCGGGCCGGGGTGTCGTCGTTCGGGGTCAGCGGCACCAACGTGCACGTCATCCTCGAACAGGCGCCGACCGACGCCGGGGCGTCCCGCCCGGCCGACGGGCCGCCCGCCCGGCTGCCGGTGCTGCCCTTCGTCGTCTCGGCCGACAGCGCGGACAGCCTGCCGGCCCAGGCGGCCCGGCTCGCCGACTGGCTGCCGGGCAGCGCCACCTCCGCCGCAGACGTCGCCCGGGCCCTCGCCGCCGGCCGGTCCCCGCTGCGGCACCGCGCGGTGCTGCTCGCCGCCGACGCGGACACCGCCCTCGCCGGCCTGCGGGCCCTCGCCGCCGGGCAGGACCACCCCGGCCTCACCCGGGGCGTCGCCGAGCCCGGCGGCCCGCTGGCGGTGCTCTTCTCCGGCCAGGGCGCCCAGCACGCCGGCATGGGACGCCAGCTCTACGCGGCGTTCCCGCGCTTCGCCGCCGCCCTCGACGAGGCGTGCCAGCACCTCGACGCGCACCTGCCGCGGCCCCTGCGCGAGGTGCTGTTCGCCGAGCCCGGCACCGCCGAGGCCGACCTGCTCGACCAGACGGCCTTCACCCAGGCCGGACTCTTCGCCGTCGAGGTGGCGCTGTTCCGGCTGCTCGAGGACTGGGGGATCCGGCCCGACCTGGTGGCCGGCCACTCCGTGGGGGAGATCGTCGCCGCCCACGTGGCCGGGGTGCTCTCCCTGCCCGACGCGTGCACGCTCGTCGGCCACCGGGGCCGGCTCATGCAGGCACTGCCCGCCGGCGGCGGGATGCTCGCCGTCGCCGCCCCCGAGGTCGACGTGCGGCGGGCGCTGGCCGACACGCCGGGACAGCTCGACGTCGCCGCCGTGAACGGGCCGGCCGCCGTCGTCGTCGCCGGGGCACAGGACGCGCTGACCGGGCTGGCCGACCACTTCGCCGACCTCGGCGTGCGTACGAAGCGGCTGCGGGTCAGCCACGCCTTCCACAGCGCGCTGATGGAGCCGATGCTGGCCGACTTCGCGGCCGTGGCGGCCACCCTGTCGTACGCGCCGCCGACGGTGCCGCTCGTGTCGAACCTGACCGGCACTGTCGTCGACGCCGACACCCTGTGCGGCCCCGACCACTGGGTCCGGCACGTGCGGGAGGCGGTCCGCTTCGCCGACACCGTCACCCACCTGCACGCCCACGGGGTGACGAGGTTCCTGGAGGTCGGGCCGGACACGGTGCTGACCGCCCTGACCGCCGACGCGCTGCCGCCGGACGCCCCGGTCGTCGTGACCGGCGTGCAGCGGCCCGGCCAGGACGAGGTGGCCACCCTGCTCGGCGCGGTCGCCCGGCTGCACTGCCAGGGCGTGCCCGTACGCTGGACGCGGCTGCTGCCCGGCGGCGCCGGCCCGGTGGACCTGCCCACCTACGCGTTCGCCCACCAGCGCTTCTGGCCGACCCTCGACGCGGCGGCGAGCCACGCGCCCGCCACCGGCTCGGACGACGTCGACTCGGCGTTCTGGCAGGCGGTGACGTCCGGCGACGGCGACGCGCTCGCCGACCGGCTCGGCGTCGACGCCGACCGGCCGCTGCGGGACCTCCTGCCGGAGCTGGCGCGGTGGCGACGCCAGCAGCGGGAGGACACCCTCGCGGGCGGCTGGCGGTACCGGATCACCTGGCGTCCCCGGGCCCTCCCGGCCGGCGCCGCGGACGGCGACTGGATCCTCGTCCACACGGATGCGGACCGCCCGGTCGTCGACCGGCTCGCCGAACTCGTGACCGCGCGCGGCGGCACCGTGCGGCTGCTCGCCGTCGACCCGGCGACGACCGACCGGACGGCACTCGCCGAGCGGTTGGCCGGCGACCCTGCCACGGCCGGACGGGCGGCGCCCACCCGGATCGTGTCGCTGCTCGCCCTCGACGAGCGACCGCACCCCGACCGGCCCGCCGTGCCCCTCGGCCTGACCGCCAACCTCGCCCTCGTGCAGGCGGTCACCGACGCCCTGCCACCGGTGCCGCTCTGGCTGCTCACCCGGCAGGCTGTCAGCACCGCCCCCGACGACCCGGTCGCGCGCCCCGCACAGGCCACCACCTGGGGTCTCGGCCTGGTGACCGCGCTGGAACACCCCCGGCACTGGGGCGGCCTGCTGGACCTGCCCGCCGCGCTGGACACCGCCACCGCCGAGGGAGTGCTGGCGGCGCTCACCGCCGCCGGCGACGAGGACCAGCTGGCGGTGCGCGACTCCGGCACCTACCTGCGCCGGCTGGCCCGCGCGCCCCGCACCGAGGCGCCGGCCGGCTGGCAGCCGCCGGACACCGTCCTGGTCACCGGCGGCACCGGCGCCGTCGGCCGGTACGCGGCCGGCTGGTTCGCCCGGCACGGCGCGCGCCGGCTGCTGCTGGTCAGCCGGCGCGGCGCGGCGGCCCCCGGCGCCGACGAGGCGGTGGCGGAGCTGGCCGGCCTCGGCGCCGAGGCCCGCGTGCTGGCGTGCGACCTGGCCGACCGGGACGCGGTCGCGGCGCTCGCCCGCGGACTGCGGGCCGACGGCGAGACCGTGCACGCCGTGGTGCACGCCGCCGGGGTGGGACGGCTCAACCCGGTCGCCGCGGTGACCGAGGCCGAACTCGCCGACGTCGTCTCCGGCAAGATCGCCGGCGCCCGCCACCTCGACGAGTTCCTCGACCCGGGGCCGCTCGACCTGGTCGTGCACTTCTCCTCCATCGCGGCCGTCTGGGGCGTCGGCGACCACGGTGCGTACGCCGCCGGCAACGCCTTCCTGGACGCCTGGGCGCAGTCCCGACCGGCCGGAAGCCCCCGGCACCTCTCGGTGAACTGGGGCCCGTGGGCCGGCGGCGGCATGGTGACCGACGCGCACGCGGCGGCCATGAGCCGGCGCGGGGTGTCGCTGCTCGACCGGGAACCGGCGATGGCCGCCCTGCGTGCCGGCCTCGCCGGCGACGACACCGCCCTCACCGTGGCCGACGTCGACTGGGATCGCTTCGCCCCGGTGTTCGCCTCCGCCCGGCCCCGGCCGCTGATCAGCGACATCGCCGAGGTGGCCGCCCAGGCGGCGGCGGAGCGCGCGGACGCCGAGGACGGCGACCAGGTCGCCGGCGAGCTGCGCAAGCGGCTCGGGGAGCTGACCCCGGCCGAACAGGCCCGGGTGCTGGTCGACCTGATCCGCGCCGCCGCCGGCGAGGTCATCGGCCACGACAGCCCGTACGCCGTGGAGGCCGACCGGCCCTTCCGGGACCTCGGCTTCGACTCGCTGACCGCCGTGGAGCTGCGGGGCCGGCTCGCCCGGTCGACCGGCCTGACCCTGCCCAGCTCGGTCGTCTTCGACTACCCGACCCCGCAGGCGCTCGCCGAGCACCTCCGGGCCGAGCTGCTCAGCGAGGCCTCGGTGGAGGCGCTGCCGACCCTGGCGGAGCTGGACCGGTTGGAGAGCGTCCTCGCGCTGCGCGACCCGGACGACATCGGCCGGGTGCGGATCACGATGCGGCTGCACAGCCTGCTCGAACGGCTCGGCGCCGCCGAGGAAAGCCGGGAGGAGACCGCCGAGGTGGCGGACCGGCTGCGGGCGGCCAGCAACCAGGAGCTGTTCGACCTCATCGACCAGGACCTCGGGCTCTCCTGAGCCGCCCGCGGGACCTGTGGTGTCACGAGAAAGCGAGAAGTCATGGCGGACGAAGAGCGGCTGCGCGAATACCTGACGCGGGTCGTCGCCGAGCTGCAGCAGACCCGCCAACGGCTCCGCGAGGTCACCGCCGAGGAGTCCGAGCCGGTGGCCATCGTGGCGATGAGCTGCCGCTACCCGGGCGGCATCAACTCGCCCGAGGACCTCTGGCAGTTCGTCTCGTCCGGCGGGGACGCCATCGGCGACTTCCCGACCGACCGGGGCTGGGACCTGGAGCGGCTCTACCACGCCGACCCCGACAACCCCGGCACCTCGTACACCACCGCCGGCGGGTTCCTGCCCGACGCCGGGCAGTTCGACGCCGCGCTGTTCGGCGTCTCGCCGCGCGAGGCCGTCGCCATGGACCCGCAGCAGCGGCTGCTGCTGGAGGTCACCTGGGAGCTGCTCGAGCGGGCCGGCATCGCCCCGCTGTCGCTGCGCGGCAGCCGGTCCGGCGTCTTCGTCGGCACCTCCGGGCAGGACTACGCCGCCGTGCTGCACCGGGCGCCCGGCGTCGAGGGGTACGTGCTGACCGGCACCGCCGCCAGCGTCGTCTCGGGCCGGCTCGCGTACACGTTCGGGCTGGAGGGCCCGTCGGTCACCGTGGACACCGCCTGCTCGTCGGCGTCGGTCGCCATCCACCTCGCCTGTCAGGCGCTGCGCCAGCGGGAGTGCGGCCTCGCCCTGGCCGGCGGGGCGACCGTGCTGGCCACCCCCGGCCCGTTCGTCGAGTTCTCCCGGCAACGCGGCCTGGCCGCCGACGGCCGGTGCAAGTCGTTCGCGGCCGCCGCCGACGGCACCGGCTGGTCGGAGGGCGTCGGCATGCTGCTGCTGGAACGCCTCGGCGACGCCCGCCGCAACGGCCACCCGGTGCTCGGGATCATCCGCAGCTCCGCCGTCAACGCCGACGGCGCGTCCAACGGGCTCACCGCCCCCAACGGCCCGTCCCAGCAGCGCGTCATCCGGCAGGCCCTGGCCGGTGCGAAGCTCACCCCCGACCTGGTCGACGTGGTGGAGGCGCACGGCACCGGCACCACCCTCGGCGACCCGATCGAGGCGCAGGCGCTGCTCGCCACCTACGGCCAGGAGCGGGGCGACGCCGCGCCGCTGCTGCTCGGCTCGATCAAGTCGAACATCGGCCACACCCAGGCCGCCGCCGGTATCGCCGGGGTGATCAAGATGGTGGAGGCGATGCGGCACGGGATCGTGCCGGCCACCCTGCACGTCGACGAGCCCACCCCGCACGTCGACTGGGCCGCCGGCGCGGTCAGCCTGGTCACCGAGCCCACGCCGTGGCCGGCCGTGGACCGGCCGCGCCGGGCCGCCGTGTCGTCGTTCGGGATGAGCGGCACCAACACCCACCTCATCCTCGAACAGCCCGAGCCGACCGCCGCCGGGACCCACCGGCCGGACCTTCCCCCGCCCGCGCCGGTGCTGCTCACCGGCCGCACCCGCACCGCGCTGCGCCGCCAGGCCGAGCGCTGGTCCCGGTACGTCGCCGACGACGCGGACCTGCGGCCGGCCGACGTGGCCTGGACCTCGGTGGTCTCCCGATCGCCCCTGGCGCACCGGGCGGTCGTCCTCGCCGAGGACCGCGACGGCCTGCTCGCCGCCCTGCACGCCCTCGCCGACGACCGGCCCGCCCCCGGCCTGCTCACCGGCGCCGCCGCCGAACGCGGCGGGGTCGCGTTCCTCTACTCCGGCCAGGGCGCCCAGCGCGCCGGCGCCGGCCGGGAGCTGTACGAGACGTACCCCGCCTTCGCGGCGGCGCTCGACGAGGTCTGTGCCCACCTCGACCACCGGCTGCCCCGGCCGCTGAAGCCGCTGCTGTTCGCCGAGCCCGGCACCGACGAGGCGGCGCTGCTCGACCAGACCGGCTTCACCCAGGCCGCGCTCTTCGCCGTCGAGGTGGCGCTGCACCGGCTGCTCGGCTCCTGGGGGCTGGCCCCCGACATGGTCGCCGGGCACTCCGTCGGCGAGCTGACCGCCGCCCACGTCGCCGGCGTGCTCACCCTCGACGACGCCTGCGCCCTCGTCGCCGCCCGGGGTCGGCTCATGCAGGCCCTGCCGGCCGGCGGGGCGATGCTGGCCGTCGCCGCCGACGAGGCCCGGGTCGCCGAGTCGATCGCCGGGCTGACCGACCGGGTCGCCGTCGCCGCCGTCAACGGACCCGACGCCGTCGTCGTCTCCGGCGACGCGACGGCCGTCGACGAGCTGGCGGAACTCTGGACCGGCCGGGGGGTGAAGGTGCGCCGGCTGCGGGTCAGCCACGCCTTCCACAGCCCGCTGATGGAGCCGATGCTCGCCGAGTTCGCCGCCGTGGCCGCCAGCCTCGACCTGCGCGCCCCCAGCCTGCCGGTGGTGTCCAACCTGACCGGCGCGCTGGCCGACCCGGCGCAGCTCACCGACCCCGGCTACTGGGTGCGCCACGTCCGGGAGGCGGTCCGCTTCGCCGACGGCGTACGCACCCTGCGTGCCCACGGCGTCGGCACCTTCGTCGAGGTCGGCCCCGACGCCGTCCTCGCCGCCGGCATCCAGGAGACTCTCGCCGGAGCCGGAGCCGGAGCCGGAGCCGGAGCCGGAGCCGGAGCCGGAGCCCTCGACGCCGCCCCCGCCGTGGTGGTGCCGGTGCTGCGCCGCGACCGCCCGGACCGTCGCGCCCTGCTCGCCGCCCTCGCCCAGCTCCACGTCGCCGGCACGTCGCTGCGCTGGGCGGACGTCCTCGCCGACCGGCCCGGCCGGCTCGTCGGGCTGCCCACCTACCCGTTCGAGCGGCAGCACTACTGGGTGCCGGCCGAGGCGCCCGCCGACGAGGCCGCCACGGGCGGAGCCGGCGCGCTCGACCGGCGGTTCTGGGCGGCCGTCGAACGCGCCGATCTCGACGCCCTGCGGGACACCCTCGCCGTGCGGGACGAGGACGCCGCCGAGTCGCTGCGTACCCTGCTGCCCGTGCTCGCCGACTGGCGGCGCCAGCGGCAGGAACACTCGGTGCTCGACGGCTGGCGGTACCGGGCCGACTGGCAGGTCACCGGCGAACCCGCTCCCGCCCGGTTGGCCGGCACCTGGCTGCTGGCGCTGCCCGCCGGCGGCGCCGACGACCCGGCGGTGCAGACCGTCCGGGCCGCGCTGACCGGCGCCGGGGCCGACGTGCTGCCGCTGACCGTGGAGCCGGACGCCGACCGGGCCGGCCTCGCCGCGTCCCTCGCCGGCGCCGACCCCGCCGGGATCGTCTCCCTGCTCGCGGGCGAGCCACCCGCCGGCGGCACGACCCTGCCCGGCCTCGCCGCCACCCTCGCGCTCGTGCAGGCGCTCGGCGACGCCGCGATCGACGCGCCCCTGTGGCTGGTCACCCGGGGCGCGGTCGCCGCCGCCTCCTACGACCGGGTCACCGACCCCGCCCAGGCCGCGATCTGGGGGCTCGGCCGGGTGGTGGGCGTGGAGGCCCCGCACCGCTGGGGCGGGCTCGTCGACCTGCCACCTCGCCCCGACCACCGCAGCGGCGGCCGGCTCGCCGCGATCCTCACCGGATCGACCGGCGAGGACCAGCTCGCCGTACGCGGACCCGGCGTCTTCGCCCGCCGCCTCGTCCGCGCCGCCCTCGGCGACCGCCCCCCGGCCCGCCGGTTCGCGCCCACCGGCACCGCCCTGGTCACCGGCGGCACCGGCGGACTCGGCGCCCGCGCCGCCCGCTGGCTCGCCGCCGCCGGAGCCGAACACGTCGTGCTGGTCAGCCGGCGGGGACCGGCCGCCCTCGGCGCCGCCGAGCTGGAGGCCGAGCTGACGGGCCTCGGTGCCCGGGTCACCGTCGTCGCCTGCGACATCGCCGACCGGGAAGCCCTCGCCGCCCTGCTCGACCGGGTCGAGGCCGACGGGCCGCCGGTGCGTACCGTCGTGCACGCCGCCGGCCTCGCCCAGGCCACCCCGCTGGCCGAGGTCACCCCCGCCGAACTGGCCGAGGTGACCGCCGGCAAGACCGCCGGCGCCGCCCACCTCGCCGACCTGCTCGCCGACCGGGAACTGGACGCCTTCGTCGTCTACTCGTCCATCGCCGCCACCTGGGGCAGCGGCGGCCAGGCCGGGTACGCGGCCGGCAACGCCTACCTCGACGCGCTGGTGCAGCGGCGGCGGGCCGAGGGCCGGGCCGGCACCGCCGTCGCCTGGGGACCGTGGGCCGACGGCGGCATGCACGCGGCCGACGCCGAGCGCGACCTGCGCCGCCGGGGCCTGCCCGCCATGGACCCGACCGTCGCCATGGGCGCGTTGCAGCAGGCCCTCGACCACGACGACGTCACCGTGACGGTGGCCGACGTCGACTGGACCCGGTTCGCCCCCGCGTACGCCTCCGCCCGCCGCCGGCCACTGCTGGACGGCGTACCGGAGGCGCGGGCCGCCCTCGACGGCGGCGCGCCGGTCGACGACGGCGACGACGGCCCGGCGGCGACCCTGCGCCGGCGGCTCGCCGGGCTGGCCCCGGCCCGGCGCGAGGAGACCGTCGCCGACCTGGTCCGGGACCTCGCCGCCGACGTGCTCGGCCACGACGGCGGGGCCGCGGCCATCCCGGCGACCACCGCGTTCCGGGACCTCGGCTTCGACTCGCTGACCGCCGTGGAGCTGCGCAACCGGCTCGTCGCCGCCACCGGGCAGGCGCTGCCCACGACCCTGGTGTTCGACCACCCCACCCCGGTCGTGCTGGCCCGCTTCCTGCTCGCCGGCCTCTTCGACGCCGCCACCGGGCCGAACCCCGTCGCGACGCCGTCCACGGTGGACGACGACGAGCCGGTGGCCATCGTGGCCATGGCCTGCCGCTACCCCGGCGGCGCCGACGACCCCGAGCGGCTGTGGCGCCTCGTCGCGGACGGCGTGGACGCCATCGGCGACTTCCCTAGCGACCGGGGCTGGGACCTCGACCGGCTCTACGATCCCGACCCGGCCAACCCCAGCACCACCTACACCGACAAGGGCGGCTTCCTGCACGGTGCGGCGGAGTTCGACCCGGGCTTCTTCGGGATCTCGCCGCGCGAGGCGGCGGCGATGGACCCGCAGCAGCGGTTGCTGCTGGAGGTCTCGTGGGAGGCGGTCGAGCGGGCAGGGGTTGAGCCTGGGGTCCTTCGGGGTTCGCGAACAGGGGTGTTCGTGGGCACGAATGGTCAGGACTATGGGGCCCTGCTCATGGCTGCGGGGGAGCAGGCCGAAGGGTTCGGGGCCACGGGCAACGCCGCGAGTGTGGTGTCGGGTCGGGTGGCGTACGCGTTGGGGTTGGAGGGGCCGGCGGTGTCGGTGGACACGGCGTGTTCGTCGTCGTTGGTGGCGTTGCACCTGGCGGTGCAGTCGCTGCGGCGCGGCGAGTGCGACCTGGCCCTCGCCGGTGGCGTCACGGTCATGGCCACCCCCGGCACCTTCTTCGAGTTCTCCCGGCAGCGTGGGCTGGCCGCCGACGGCCGGTGCAAGGCGTTCGCGGCGGCCGCGGACGGCACCGGCTGGGGCGAGGGCGTCGGGGTGCTGCTGGTGGAGCGGCTGTCCGACGCGCGGCGCAACGGCCACGAGGTGCTGGCGGTCGTGCGGGGGAGCGCGGTCAACCAGGACGGTGCCTCCAACGGGTTGACGGCGCCGAACGGGCCGTCGCAGCAGCGGGTGATCCGGCAGGCCCTCGCGGCGGCGCGCCTCACCGCCGCCGACGTGGACGTGGTCGAGGCGCACGGTACGGGCACCACGCTGGGCGACCCGATCGAGGCGCAGGCGCTGCTGGCCACGTACGGACAGGGCCGCGAGGGGCACGAGCCGCTGCTGCTCGGCTCGATCAAGTCGAACCTCGGGCACACCCAGGCCGCCTCGGGCGTGGCGGGTGTGATCAAGATGGTGCAGGCCATCCGGCACGGCCTCGTCCCGGCGACGCTGCACGTGGACGAGCCGTCGCCGCACATCGACTGGACCTCCGGGGCGGTGGAACTGGCGATCGAGTCGCGCCCCTGGCCGGCGGTGGAGCGCCCGCGCCGGGCGGCGGTGTCGTCGTTCGGCATGTCCGGCACGAACGCCCACGTGATCATCGAGCAGGCCGACGAGCCGGAGGCAGTCGCCCCGGCCGTGGCGGGCCCCGGACTGGTGGCGTCGGGCGTCGTGGTGTGGCCGGTGTCGGCGCGGTCGAAGGGCGCCCTGGCGGGCCAGGCGGCCCGGCTGGCGCAGTACGTGCGCGAGCGCGGTGAGGTCGACGCGGCGGCGGTGGGCTGGTCCCTCGCCGCCACCCGGTCGACGTTCGACCAGCGGGCGGCCGTGGTCGGGTCGAGCGCGGAGGAGTTGCTGGCGGGGCTGGACGCCCTGGCATCGGGGACGCCGGCGGGCAACGTCGTCGCCGGCACCGTCACGCCCCACGGGGCGGGCCCGGTGTTCGTGTTCCCGGGTCAGGGTGCGCAGTCGGCGCGGATGGCGGCGGGCCTGGTGGGTCGTACGCCGGTGTTCGACGCGCGTCTGGCGGAGTGTCAGCGGGCCCTGGCCCCGTACCTGGACGTGGATCTGGTGTCGGTGTTGACCGGTGACGACGAGTCGTGGTTGGCGCGGGTCGAGGTGGTGCAGCCGGTGCTGTGGGCCGTGGGCATGGGTCTGGCGGCGGTGTGGCAGCACGTCGGGGTGGCCCCGGCGGCGGTGGTGGGTCACTCGCAGGGCGAGATCGGCGCCGCGTGTGTGGCCGGGATTTTGTCGCTGGAGGACGCGGCGAAGGCGGTCGCGTTGCGGTCGCGGGCGCTGACGGTGCTGCGGGGCACGGGCACGATGGCGTCGGTGGACCTGTCGGCCGAGGCGGTCGCCGAGCGGCTGTCGGCGTTCCCGGGTGTCGGGGTGGCGGCGGTGAACGGCCCGTCCACCGTCGTGGTGTCGGGTCCGCCGCAGCCGGTGGCGGACCTGGTGGAGGCGTGTCAGGCCGACGGGGTGCGCGCGCGGTTGATCCCGGTGGACTACGCGTCGCACTCGGCAGCGGTGCAGGACGTCGCCGAGCAGTTGCGCGCCGACCTGGCCGACGTGACCCCGCGACAGGGCCATACCCGTCTCGTGTCGACGTTGACCGGGGACTGGGTGGACCCGGCGTCGATGACGGCGGACTACTGGTACGACAACCTGCGACAGACGGTCCAGTTCGACGCGGCGGTGCGGGTGGCGGTCGCCGCCGGGCACACGACGTTCGTGGAGATCTCCCCGCATCCGGTGTTGACGATGCCGGTGACGGCGATCCTCGACGCCGCGGGCGCCACCGGGCACACCCTGGGCAGCCTGCGGCGCGGTGACGACGATCCGACGCGGCTGCTGACCAACCTCGCCACCGTCCACACCATCGGCCTGCCCGTCGACCTCTCCACTGTCCTGGCCGAGACCGACGTCGTGGCGCTGCCCACCTACGCCTTCGAGCACGGACGCTTCTGGCTGGACGCGCCCGCGCACCGGGTGCGCGACGTCGGCTCCGCCGGCCTCCAGGACACCGGGCACCCGCTGCTCAGCGCGGCCGTACCCGTCGCGGACGACCGAACGGTGGTGCTGACCGGGCGGCTGTCGGTGCGTACCCACCCGTGGCTCGCCGACCACGCCGTCGGCGGGACGGTGATCGTGCCCGGCACCGGCGTCGTCGACATGGTGGTCCGGGCCGGCGACGAGGTCGACGCCGGCCAGGTGGGCGACCTGACCCTGGTCAACCCGCTGGTGCTCCCGACGACCGGGGCGGTGCAGGTGCAGGTACGCGTGGGCCCGCCCGGCGACACCGGCGAGCGCACCGTGACCGTGCACTCCCGCCCCGAGGACGGCGGCGACGCCGGGTGGACCCGGCACGCCGAGGGCCTGCTGCTGGCGCGGCTGCCCGCCCCGACGGTGGTGCCGGGGGAGTGGCCGCCGGCCGGCGCCGTCGAGGTCGAGGTCGACCTGGACGCCTGGTACGCCCGGATGGCCGACGGCGGCCTCGGCTACGGCCCCGCCTTCCGGGGCCTGCGTCGGGTGTGGCGCGGCGACGACGGCGTCCACGCCGAGGTAGCCCTGCCCGACGAGGCGAGCGCCGACGCGTCCCGGTTCGGGCTGCACCCCGCCCTGTTCGACGCGGCCCTCCAGGCCGGCGGGGTCGCCGGGCTTCTCGGCGACGCGGGCGACGCCTCCGGCGCGGGCTGGATGCCGTTCGCCTTCCGTTCCGTCGCCCTGCACGCCCACGGCGCGACCCGGCTGCGGGTGCGGCTGCGGTCGCTCGGTCCGGACACGGTCGCGCTCACCCTCGCCGACACCGCCGGCCAGCCGGTCGCCACCGTGGAGTCGCTGACCTTCCGGCCGGTCGCCGCCGGCCGGGCCGACGAGGCCGCCGCGCTGCGCCGCACCTCGGTGTTCCACCTGGACTGGACGCCGCTGCCGGCCCCCGACGCGGCGGCGGGGCAGAGCCGCTGGGCGCTGCTCGGCGACGACACCCTCGGCCTCGCCGAGGCGCTGGCCGCCGCCGGGCATCCCGTCCGCGGCCACGCCGACCTGGCGACCCTGGTCGCCGCCATCGAGCGGTACGGGGACGTACCCGATGTGGTGCTGGACCTGCGGTCGGGCGCCGAACCGGACCCGGACCGGGCCGGCGAGGCCGCGCACGACGCGGCCCGGGACGCGCTCGCGCTGGTGCGGGGCTGGCTCGGCGAGCCCCGGCTGGAGCGGTCCCGACTGGTGCTGCACACCCGGGGCGCGGTCGGCGCCGCCCCCGGCGAGGCCCCCCGCGACCTGGCCCGGGCGAGCCTGTGGGGGCTGGTGCGTTCGGCGCAGTCCGAACATCCCGGCCGGTTCACGCTGCTCGACACCGACGCCGCCGCCGCCTCCCTCGCGGCGGTCCCGGCGGCCGTCGCCTGCGGCGAGCCACAGCTCGCGGTCCGCGACGGTGCCCTGCTGGTGCCCCGGCTGGCCCGGGCGCGCGCCGCCGGGGTGCTGCCGCTGCCCGCCGACGAGGTGCCGTGGCGGCTCGACGTCATCGAGAAGGGCACGCTGGAGAACCTGGCCCTGCTGCCCGCCCCCGAGGCCGCCGGGGAGCTGCCGGCCGGCCACGTCCTGGTCGGGATGCGCGCCTCCGGGCTGAACTTCCGGGACGTGGTGCTGGCCCTCGGCATGGTCCCCGACCAGCAGGTGCTGGGCAACGAGGGCTCCGGCGTGGTGCTCGACGTCGGAGCGGGGGTCACCGACCTCGCCCCCGGCGACCGGGTCATGGGCATCTTCTCCGGCTCGTTCGCCTCGGCGGCGGTCACCGACCGCCGGCTGCTCACCCGCGTCCCCGACGGCTGGTCGTACACCGACGCCGCCGCCGTGCCGGTGGTCTTCCTGACCGCCTGGTACGGCCTGGTGGAGCTGGCCCGGCTGCGCGCCGGGGAGTCCGTGCTCGTCCACGCGGCGGCCGGCGGCGTCGGCATGGCCGCCGTCCAGATCGCCCGCCACCTCGGCGCGGAGGTCTACGGCACGGCCAGCCCCGGCAAGTGGCCGGCGCTGCGCGCCACCGGCTTCGACGACGCGCACCTCGCCTCCTCCCGCAGCCTCGACTTCGCCGGGGAGTTCCGCGACCGCACGGGCGGGCGGGGCGTCGACGTGGTGCTCAACGCGCTCAGCGGCGAGTTCGTCGACGCGTCGCTGGGGCTGCTCGCCGACGGCGGCCGGTTCGTCGAGATGGGCAAGACCGACAAGCGCGACCCGGAGCGGGTCGCCGCCGACCACCCCGGCGTCAGCTACCAGGTCTTCGACCTGATCGAGGCCGGCCCGGAGAAGATCGGCGCGATGCTGGGCGAGCTGATGGCGCTCTTCGCCACCGGCGCGCTGCGGCCGCTGCCCCGGCGCACGTGGGACGTCCGGCGCGCCCCCGAGGCGTTCCGCTTCCTCAGCCAGGCCCGGCACGTCGGCAAGCTCGCCCTGAGCATTCCGCAGGCGCCCCGGCTCGACGGCACGGTCCTGGTCTCCGGGGCGACCGGTACCCTCGGCGCGTCGCTCTGCCGGCACCTGGTCACCGCGCACGACGCCCGGCAGTTGCTCCTGGTCAGCCGGCGCGGCCCGGACGCCGAGGGCGCCGACGAGCTGCTCGCCGACCTCAAGGCGCTCGGCGCGGACGTGTCGATCGTCGCCGCCGACCTGGCCGACCCGGACGCCGTCGCGGACGTGCTGTCCATGGTGGACAGGCGGCACCCGCTGCGGGCGGTCGTGCACGCCGCCGGGGTCCTCGACGACGCCACCGTCGAGTCGCTCACCCCGGACCGGCTCGACGCGGTGCTGCGACCCAAGGTCGACGCGGCCTGGAACCTGCACCGGGCCACCCTCGACCACGAGCTGAGCGCGTTCGTGCTCTTCTCCGCCGCCGCCGGCGTCTTCGGCGGCCCGGGCCAGGGCAACTACGCCGCCGGCAACGCGTTCCTCGACGCCCTCGCCGAACACCGGCGGGCCCTCGGCCTGCCGGCGGTCGCCCTGGCGTGGGGGCGCTGGGCGCAGGCCAGCGGCATGACCGGGCACCTCGACTCGGCCGACATCCGCCGGCTCGACCGGGGTGGCATGGCCGCCCTGGCCAACGAGGAGGCACTCGCCCTGTTCGACGCGGTCTGGCGCGCCGAGCGGGCGACCCTGATGCCCGCCAAGATCGTCACCGGAGTGGCGGCGCCCGGGGCGCCCGTCCACCCGCTGCTGGCCAACCTGGTCCGCGCCGGAGGTCGCCGGGCCGCCGCCGGCGAGGCCGCCGACGGGCAGGCGTACGCCGAGACGCTGCGCGCCCTGCCCGACGACAAGCGGACCCGCGCCCTGCGCGAGCTGGTGCTGGCGCACGTGGCGGTCGTCCTCGGCCACGGCGACCCGGCAGGCGTCGAGCCGACCCGCGCGTTCCGGGAACTCGGCTTCGACTCGCTCACCGCCGTCGAGCTGCGCAACCGGCTCGGCGCGGCCACCGGGCTGCGGCTGCCGGCGACGCTGGTCTTCGACAACCCGACGCCCGAGGCGCTCGCCACCCACCTGGCCGGGCAGTTCGCCCCGGTGACCCCGGCGGGCGAGGCGTCGACGGCGGGCCGGGAACTGGACCGGCTGGAGGCGGCGCTCGTCGGGCTCGACCCGACCGACGACGAGTTCCGCCGGATCACCGACCGGCTGCACGGCCTGCTGGGCCGGCTGACCGAGCGGCAGGCGGACGCGGACGGCGACGACGACCTGGAGTCGGCCACCGCCGAGAACATCTTCGACCTGATCGACCGCGAGCTGGAGACGTCGTGACCACCAGCCGCAACGACATCAGCCGCAACGACATCGGCATGCCGAGTGAGGTAGGTCCACGGTGAGCAACGAGGACGAGAAGTACGTCGAGTACCTGAAGCGTACGACCTCGGAGCTGCGGCGTACCCGGCGTCGGCTGCGCGAGCTGGAGACCCGGGACGCCGAGCCCATCGCCATCGTCGCGATGAGCTGCCGCTACCCGGGCGGGGTCGACAGTCCCGAGGCGCTGTGGCAGCTCGTGCACGACGGCGGCGACGGGATCGGGCCGTTCCCCGCCGATCGGGGCTGGGACCTGGAGCACCTCTTCCACCCCGACCCCGACCACCCGGGCACCAGCTACGTGCGCGAGGGCGGCTTCGTCTACGCCGCCGCCGACTTCGACGCCGACCTGTTCGGCATCTCGCCCCGCGAGGCCGTCGCCATGGACCCGCAGCAGCGGCTGCTGCTGGAGACCTCCTGGGAGGCGTTCGAGCGGGCCGGGCTGCCGCTGCCGGCGGTACGGGGCAGCCGTACCGGCGTGTTCGTCGGGGCGGCCTCGCACGGCTACGACGGCATGATGGCGCAGGCCGAGAACGGCGAGGGGCACCTGCTGACCGGCAACGCCACAAGCGTCATCTCCGGCCGAGTCGCGTACACCCTCGGGCTGGAGGGGCCGGCGGTCACCGTCGACACCGCCTGCTCGTCCTCGCTGGTCGCCGTCCACCTGGCCGCGCAGGCCCTGCGCAACGGCGACTGCGAGCTGGCCCTCGCGGGCGGCGTGACGGTGATGCCCACCCCGGCGGTCTTCGTGGGCTTCAGCCGGCAGCGCGGCCTCGCCGCCGACGGCCGGTGCAAGGCGTTCGCCGCCGCCGCCGACGGCACCTCCTGGTCGGAGGGCACCGGCATGCTGCTGCTCGCCCGCCTCTCCGACGCGCAGCGGCACGGGTACCCGGTGCTCGCCGTGGTGCGCGGCAGCGCGGTGAACCAGGACGGCGCGTCCAACGGGCTCAGCGCCCCGCACGGCCCGTCCCAGGTGCGCGTCATCCACCAGGCCCTCGCGAACGCCCGGCTCACCCCCGAGCAGGTCGACGTGGTCGAGGCGCACGGCACCGGCACCCGGCTCGGCGACCCCATCGAGGCGCAGGCGCTGCTCGCCACCTACGGCCAGGACCGGGGCGACGCCCCGCCGCTGCTGCTCGGCTCGGTCAAGTCGAACATCGGCCACACCCAGGCCGCGGCCGGCGTCGCCGGCATGATCAAGATGGTCATGGCGATCCGCCACGGCGTCGTACCGCCGACCCTGCACGTCGACGAGCCGTCCCCGCACATCGACTGGACCGCCGGGTCCGTCGCCCTCGCCACCGCCGCCACGCCGTGGCCCGCGACGGACCGGCCGCGCCGGGCCGCGGTGTCGTCGTTCGGGGTGTCCGGCACCAACGCCCACACCATCATCGAGCAGGCACCGACCCCGATAGCGGCCGAGGACGAGCCGACCGTGGTGGCCGACCGTCCGGTGTCGCCGGTGCTGCTCTCCGCCCGCTCCGACGCCGCGCTCGCCGCGCAGGCCGGCCGCTGGGCCGCCCGGCTCGCCGCCGACGACACCCTGCGCCCGCTCGACGTGGCGTTCTCGTCGGTCACCTGTCGGTCCATCCTGGACCGCCGCGCCGTGGTCTCGGCGACCGGCCGCGAGGACCTGCTCGCCGCGCTGCGCGCCCTCGCCGCCGGGGAACCGGCCGGCACCGTCGTCACCGGCGCCGGCTCGCCGCGCGGCCAGCTCGCGGTGCTCTTCTCCGGCCAGGGCGCGCAGCGCGCCGGCATGGGCCGGGAGCTGTACGCCGAGTTCCCCGTCTTCGCCGCCGCGCTGGACGAGGCGTGCGGTCACCTGGACCGGGCCCTGCCGCAGCCGCTGCGCGGGGTGCTCTTCGCCGAGCCGGGCACCCCGGAGGCCGACCTGCTGGACCAGACCGTCTTCACCCAGGCCGGGCTGTTCGCCGTCGAGGTGGCGCTGTTCCGCCTCGTCGAGTCGTTCGGGATCGTGCCGGACTTCGTCGGCGGCCACTCGGTCGGCGAGATCGCCGCCGCGCACGTGGCGGGGGTGCTCTCCCCGGAGCACGCCTGCGCGCTGGTGGCCGCGCGGGGCCGGCTGATGCAGGCCCTGCCGGCCGGGGGCGGGATGCTGGCCGTCGCGGCGGCCGAGGCCGACGTCCTCGCCACGCTCGACGGGCTCGCCGACGTGGGGATCGCGGCCGTCAACGGGCCCACCTCGGTCGTGGTCTCCGGTGCCGTCGAGGCCCTGGACGAGGTGGAGCGGGTCTGGCGGGATCGGGGCGTACGCACGCGCCGGCTCACGGTCAGCCACGCGTTCCACAGCCCGCTGATGGAGCCGATGCTCGCCAGGTTCCGCGCGGTGCTCGACAAGCTCACCTTCTCCGCGCCGTCGCTGCCGGTCGTGTCGAACGTGACCGGCGCGCTCGCCGACCCCGACGAGATCCGCACCGCCGACCACTGGGTGCGGCACGTCCGCGAGGCCGTCCGCTTCGCCGACGGGATCGCCGCCCTGCGCGCGGCGGGCGCGGGCACATTCCTGGAGGTCGGCCCGCAGAGCGTGCTGACCGCGATGACCCGGGACGCCCTGCCCGCCTCGGACGACGTGCTCGCCGTCGCCGCGCAGCGCAGGGACCGGACCGAGCCGCAGGCCCTGCTGGCCGCCCTCGCCGAGCTGCACGTGCACGGCACGCCGGTGACCTGGCGGCCGTGGTTCGCCGACACCGACGCCCACCGCGTCGACCTGCCCACGTACGCCTTCCAGCACCAGCGCTACTGGCCGGAGGTCGGCGGCGCCGCCGGGCATGCCGCCCCGGCCGACGCCGCCGAGGGCGACTTCTGGGCGGCGGTGGAACGCGGCGACCTGACCGAGGTGGCGTCCCACCTGGCCGTGCAGGACGACCCGACCGCCGTGGAGGCGCTCGCCCCCGCCGTGCCGGTGCTGTCGTCGTGGCGCCGGGCCCGGCACCGCGACGCCCTCGTGGCCGGCTGGTCGCACCGGATCGACTGGGAACCCGTCCGCCCCGCCGCGGCGGCGGCGCTCACCGGCCGCTGGCTGGTCGTCACCGTGGCCGGGACCGACGGTGGCGCCGCTCCCGTCGACGCGTGGGCGGCCGGGACGCTGACCGGCGCGGGCGCCCACGTCGACACCCTCGCCGTCGCCCCCGGCGTCGGCCGCGCCGAACTGGCCGAGCTGCTGCGCGGGCACGGCGACCACGGCTGGACGGGCGTGCTCTGCGTGCTCCCCGCGACCGACCGGGCCCTGCCGGACGCCCCGGCCGTCTCCGTCGGCGCCGCGCTGCTGCTCACCCTCACCCAGGCGCTCGCCGACACCGGCCTGCCCGGCCGGCTCTGGTGCCTCACCCGGGGCGCCGTCTCCGTCGGCGGCGAGGCCGTCGCCGACCCGTGGCCCGCGCTGGCCTGGGGGCTGGGCCGCGTCGTCGCCCTCGAACAGCCGGACCGCTGGGGCGGCCTGGTGGACCTGCCCGCCCGCGCCGACCGGAGCGCCGGGGACGCGCTGCTCGCCGTCCTCGCCGACGCCGGCCACGACCAGGTGGCGATCCGCCCGCAGGGAACCTTCGGCCGGCGGCTGGTGCCGGCCGCGCCGCCCGCGGGCGGGGGTTGGCGGCCCGCCGGCACGGTGCTGGTGACCGGCGGTACGGGTGCGCTGGGCCGGCACGTGGCCCGCTGGCTGTCGGCCAACGGGGCGGCCGAGGTGGTGCTCGCGTCGCGGCGGGGCCCGGCGGCGCCGGGCGCGGCCGAACTGGTCGACGAGCTGGGGTCGGTGCGGGTGGTGGCGTGCGACGTCACCGACCGGGCGGCCGTCGACGCCCTCGTCGCGGGGCTGCCGGAGCTGACCGCCGTCGTGCACACCGCCGGGGTCGTCGACGACGGCGTCCTCGACGGGCTCGACCTGACCCGCATGCAGACCGTACTCGACGGCAAGGTCCGCGCCGCCCAGGTGCTGCACGAGGCCACCGCCGGCCGCGACCTCGACGCGTTCGTGCTCTTCTCCTCCCTCGCCGGGGTCGTCGGCAGCGCCGGCCAGGGCAACTACGCGGCGGCTAACGCCTACCTCGACGCGTTCGCGGCCTGGCGGCGCGACCAGGGGCTGCCCGGCACCGCGATCGCCTGGGGCGCCTGGGCCGAGGACGGCATGGCCGCCGCGACCGCCGCCCTGACCGCCCGGCTCGCCCGGGGCGGCATCAACCCGCTCCCCGCCGCCGAGGCCGTCACCGCCCTCGGCCGGGTCGTCAACGCCGCGGAGCCCGCCCTCACCGTCGCGGACGTCGACTGGGGACGTCTCGCCGCCGCCTGGGGTCGACCCACCCCGCTGATCGCCGCCCTGCCCGGGGTGCCCGCCGTGCCCACCGGGCCCGCCCGCGCCGTGGTGGTCGGCCGGTCCCTGCCGCAGCTCGCCGACCTCGTCCGTACCCAGGCCGCCGTCGTGCTCGGCTACCCGGCCGGCCAGCCGCTGCCCGAGCGCACCTTCCGCGACCTCGGCTTCGACTCGCTCACCGCCGTCGAGCTGCGTAACCGGCTCACCGCCGAGACCGGCATGACCCTGCCCGCCACGCTGGTCTTCGACCACCCCACGGTCGCCGAACTCGCCGCCCACCTGCACGCCCGCAGCGCCGGCCAGGCCACCGGCGAGGTCGTCGCCGACGGCACCGGCCGCGACCGCGAGCCGATCGCCATCGTCGCGATGAGCTGCCGCTTCCCCGGCGGCGTCGCCTCGCCCGAGCAGCTCTGGGACCTCGTCGCCACCGGCACCGACGCGATGAGCCTGATGCCCGCCGAGCGCGGTTGGAACCTCGCCGAGCTGTACCACCCCGACCCCGAGCACCTCGGCACCAGCTACGTGCGCGAGGGCGGCTTCCTCGCCGGGGCCGGCGAGTTCGACCCCGCCTTCTTCGGCATCAGCCCTCGCGAGGCCCTCGCCATGGACCCGCAGCAGCGGCTGCTGCTGGAGGCCACCTGGGAGGCGTTCGAGCGGGCCCGGATCGACCCGACCGCCCTGCGCGGCAGCCGCACCGGCGTGTACGTCGGCACCAACGGCCAGGACTACGGCTCGCTGCTGATGGCCGCCGGGGACGTCGACGAGAACTACCTCGCCACCGGCACCTCCGCCAGCGTCATCTCCGGCCGGCTGGCGTACACCTTCGGGCTGCACGGCCCGGCCGTCACCGTCGACACCGCCTGCTCGTCGTCGCTGGTCGCGATGCACCTGGCCGCGCAGGCCCTCCAGACGGGCGAGTGCGACCTCGCCCTGGCCGGCGGCGCCACCGTGATGGCCACCCCCGGCATCTTCGTCGGCTTCTCCCGTCAGCGCGGCCTCGCCGCCGACGGCCGGTGCAAGCCGTTCGCCGGGGCCGCCGACGGCACCGGCTGGGGCGAGGGCGTCGGCCTGCTGGTGCTCCAGCGGCTCTCCGACGCCCGCCGCGACGGCAACCCCGTCCTCGCCGTGCTGCGCGGCAGCGCCGTCAACTCCGACGGCGCCTCCAACGGCCTCACCGCTCCCAACGGCCCCGCCCAGCAGCGGGTGATCCGGCAGGCCCTCGCCAACGCCGGACTCACCGCCGACCAGGTCGACGCCGTCGAGGCGCACGGCACCGGCACCACCCTCGGCGACCCGATCGAGGCGCAGGCGCTCATCGCCACGTACGGGCAGGACCGGCCCGCCGACCGGCCGCTGTGGCTCGGCTCGGTCAAGTCGAACATCGGGCACACCCAGGCCGCCGCCGGCGTCGCCGGGGTGATGAAGATGGTCCTGGCGATGCGGCACGGGGTGCTGCCGCCCACCCTGCACGTCGACGAGCCCACCCCGCACGTCGACTGGACCGCCGGCAGCGTCGAGCTGCTCACCTCGGCCCGCCCCTGGGAGCCGGCCGACGGCGTACGCCGCGCCGCAGTGTCCTCGTTCGGCATCAGCGGCACCAACGTGCACACCATCCTCGAACAGGCCCCCGCCGACGAGCCCGAGCCCGAGCCGGCGCCCGCCGCGCCGGCCGGCGAGCTGACCTGGGTGCTCTCCGGGCGCACCGCCGACGCCCTCGCCGCCCGGGCCCGGGACCTGCGCGCCCACCTCGACACCGTCGACGACGCCGCGCTCGCCGACGTCGGCTGGTCGCTGGCCGCCACCCGCGCGTCCCACGACCACCGGGCCGTCGTCTTCGCCGCCGCCCGCGACGAGCTGTCCGCCGCCCTCGACGCGCTCGCCGCCGGCCGGTCCACCCCGCAGACCGTCACCCGCGCCCCCGGCACGCCGGGCGAGGTGGCCTTCGTCTTCCCCGGCCAGGGCTCCCAGTGGGTCGGCATGGCCGCCGAACTGCTCGACACCGCCCCCGTCTTCGCGGAGAGGTTCGCCGCCTGCGCCGAGGCGCTGCGCCCGTACGTCGACTGGTCGCCCACCGACGTGGTGCGCGGCGCGCCCGACGCCCCGTCGCTGGAACGGGTCGACGTCGTACAGCCCACCCTGTTCGCGGTCAGCGTCTCGCTCGCCGCGCTCTGGGAGTCGTACGGGGTGCGCCCCTCCGCCGTCGTCGGCCACTCCCAGGGCGAGATCGCCGCCGCGCACGTCGCCGGGGCACTCACCCTCGACGACGCGGCGGCCGTGGTGGCCCTGCGCAGCCGGATCATCGCCGGCATCGCCGGGGACGGCGGCATGGTCTCGGTCGCCACCACCGCCGACGAGGCCACGGAGACGATCACCCGCTGGGCCGGCCGGGTCGCCCTGGCCGCCGTCAACGGCCCCACCTCCGTGGTGGTCTCCGGCGACAGCGCCGCCCTCGACGACCTCGTCGCCCACTACGAGTCCCGCGAGGTGCGGGTGCGCCGGATCCCGGTGGACTACGCCTCCCACTCCGCCCACGTCGAGCCGCTGCGCGAGCAGCTCCTGGAACTGCTCGCCGGGCTGCGCCCCCGCACCGGCGACGTCCGCTTCCGCTCCACGGTGGACGGCGACTGGCTCGACACCACCGCCCTCGACGCCGACTACTGGTACCGCAACCTGCGGCAGACCGTCCGCTTCGACGAGGCGGTGCGCAGCCTCGTCGCCGCCGGCTACCAGACCTTCGTCGAGGTCAGCGCCCACCCGGTGCTCACCATGGCCGTGCAGGAGAGCGTCGAGCTGGCCGCCGCCGACCCGGCCGCGGCCACCGTCACCGGCACCCTCCGGCGGGGCGAGGGCGGCCTCGACCGTTTCCTCCGCGCCCTCGCCGAGGTGTACGCCGGGGGAGCACCGGTGGACTGGCGGCCCGCGTTCGCCGGTCTCGCCGGCCGCCGCCTCGACCTGCCCACGTACCCGTTCCAGCGGCAGCTGTACTGGCCGCAGCCGTCCGCCGCGCCCGCCCCGGCCGCCGGCAGCGGCACCGCGCCCGTGGCCGACGACGAGGTCGACGCCCGGTTCTGGGCGGCCGTCGAGGCGGAGGACCTGAACGCGCTCACCGCCGAACTCGCCGCCCCGACCGACGCGGAGCCCGTCCCGGACGCCGCGTTCGCCGACGTGCTGCCGGTCCTCGCCGCCTGGCGTCGCCGCCACCGCGACCAGGCCACCGTCGACTCCTGGCGGTACCGGGACAGCTGGACGCCCGTCGCCGGCGACGCCGCCGGCGAGCCCGCCGTCACCGGCACCTGGTGGCTGCTCACCGGCCCCGACGACACCGGCGCGGCCGAGGCCGCCTTCTGCGCCGAGGCCGTGCGGCGCCACGGCGGCACCGTCGTACCGCTGGCGTTGGACGCCGACCGCACGGACCGCGCGGCGCTCGCCGCCCGGCTGCGCGACCTCGCCGACGGCGGCACGCCCGCCGGCATCCTGTCGCTGCTGCCGCTCGACGAGACGCCCGCCCCGGCGCACCCGTCGGTGCCGGTCGGCTTCGCCGGCACGGTCACCCTCGTGCAGGCGCTCGGCGACGCCGGCGTCCGCGCGCCGCTGTGGTGCCTCACCCGGGGCGCCGTCGCCACCGGCCCGGCCGACCCGCTGCCGCACCCGCTCCAGCAGCTCACCTGGGGCTTCGGCCGGGTCGCCGCCCTCGAGCACCCCGACCGCTGGGGCGGCCTCGTGGACCTCCCCGACGAGCTGGACGACGCCGCCGGCCGTCGGCTGGTCCGCGTGGTCACCGGCGCCGACGGGGAGGACCAGGTCGCGCTGCGGCGGGCCGGCGCGTTCGGCCGTCGGCTCCTGCACGCCCCGATCGGCGACACGCCCGCCACCCGCGAGTGGCGGCCCTCCGGCACCGCCCTGGTCACCGGCGGCACCGGCGCGCTCGGCGGGCACATGGCCCGCTGGCTCGCCGCCAACGGCGCCGCGCACCTGGTGCTGCTCAGCCGGCGCGGCCGGCAGGCCGAGGGCATCGCGGAGCTGGAGGCCGAACTGGTCGGCCTCGGCGCCCGCGTCACCATCGCCGCCTGCGACGCCGCCGACCGCTCCGCGCTCGCGGCCGTCCTCGCGGCCGTGCCGCCCGAGCACCCGCTGACCACGGTCGTGCACACCGCCGCCGTGCTCGACGACTCGGTGATCAACTCGCTGACCCTCGACCAGGTCGACTACGCGCTCAGCGCGAAGGTCACCGCCGCGCTCAACCTGCACGAGCTGACCCGCGACCGGGACCTCGACGCGTTCATCCTGTTCTCCTCGATGGCCGGCACCGTCGGCAGCTCCGGCGTCGGCAACTACGCCCCCGGCAACGCGTTCCTCAACGCCCTCGCCGAGCACCGGCGCGGCCTCGGCCTGCCCGCCACCTCCATCGGCTGGGGCGCCTGGGGTGGCGGCGGCATGGCCGACGGTGAGTTCGGCCGGATGCTGCACCGCCACGGCGCACCCGAGATGCCCCCGCGGCTCGCCGTCGCGGCCCTGCACCAGGCCGTCGAGCACGACGAGACGTTCCTGACCATCTCGAACATCGCCTGGGACCGGTTCTTCGTCGCGTTCACCGCCACCCGACCCGGCCCGCTGATCGCCGAGATCCCCGAGGCGCAGGCGCTCGCGAAGACCAAGGGCCTCGCCGAGGCGAAGCAGAACGACGAGGCCGGCCCGTCCGGCGCGTTCACCCGGATGAGCGCCGCCGAGCGCCAGCAGGCGCTGCTCGACCTGGTCCGCGACCAGGCCGCCACCGTCCTGAAGTACGCCGACGGCCAGGCCGTCGACCCGCACCACGCGTTCCGTGACCTCGGCTTCGACTCGGTGACGGCGGTGGAGCTGCGCAACCGGCTCGCCACCGCCACCTCGCTGCGGCTGCCGGTGACCCTGGTCTTCGACTACCCGTCGCCGACCGCGCTCGCGCGGCACCTGCACGAGGAGCTGGGCGGCGAGGCCGCCGTGGCCGTCGAGACCGCCCCGGTGGCGCTCGGCGACGACGAGCCGGTGGCCATCGTCGCCATGTCCTGCCGCTTCCCGGGCGGGGCCAACGACCCCGAGCGGTTCTGGGAGATGCTGCACGCCGGCCGGGACGCCGTCTCCGACCTGCCCGGCGACCGGGGCTGGGACGTCGAGCGCCTCTACGACCCCGACCCCTATTCCGCCGGCACCTCCTACGTCCGCAGTGGCGCCTTCCTCTACGAGGCGGCGGAGTTCGACGCGGGCTTCTTCGGGATCTCGCCGCGCGAGGCCCTGGCGATGGACCCGCAGCAGCGGTTGCTGTTGGAGGCGTCGTGGGAGGCGGTGGAGCGGGCAGGGGTTGACCCGGCGGGGTTGCGGGGTTCACGAACAGGGGTGTTCGTGGGCACGAATGGTCAGGACTATGGGGCCCTGTTGATGGTGGCCAGTGCGGACGAGGTGGAGGGGTTCGCGGGCACGGGCAACGCCGCGAGTGTGGTGTCGGGTCGGGTGGCGTACGCGTTGGGGTTGGAGGGGCCGGCGGTGTCGGTGGACACGGCGTGTTCGTCGTCGTTGGTGGCGTTGCACCTGGCGGTGCAGTCGCTGCGGCGCGGCGAGTGCGACCTGGCCTTCGCGGGCGGCGTGACCGTCATGGCGACGCCGGGGCTGTTCGTGGAGTTCTCCCGGCAGCGTGGGCTGGCCGCCGACGGCCGGTGCAAGGCGTTCGCGGCGGCCGCGGACGGCACCGGGTGGGGTGAGGGCGTCGGGGTGCTCCTGGTGGAGCGGCTGTCCGACGCGCGGCGCAACGGCCACGAGGTGCTGGCGGTCGTGCGGGGCAGCGCGGTCAACCAGGACGGTGCCTCCAACGGGTTGACGGCGCCGAACGGGCCGTCGCAGCAGCGGGTGATCCGGCAGGCCCTCGCGTCGGCGCGGTTGTCCGCGGCCGACGTGGACGTGGTCGAGGCGCACGGTACGGGCACCACGCTGGGCGACCCGATCGAGGCGCAGGCGCTGCTGGCCACGTACGGGCAGGAGCGCGACGAGCCGCTGCTGCTCGGCTCGGTCAAGTCGAACATCGGGCACACGCAGGCGGCCGCCGGTGTGGCGGGTGTGATCAAGATGGTGCTGGCGATGCGGGAGGGCGTGGTCCCCGCGACGCTGCACGTGGACGAGCCGTCGCCGCACATCGACTGGGCCTCCGGCGCGGTGGAGCTGGCCACGGAGTCGCGGCCGTGGCCGGCGGTGGACCGGCCGCGTCGGGCGGCGGTGTCGTCGTTCGGCATCTCCGGCACCAACGCCCACGTCATCGTCGAACTGCCCGAGGACCGGCCCGCCGGGAGCGCCGAACCCGAGGCGGCCGAGAGCCGCAGCCCTGGGCTCGTGGCCTCCGACGTCGTCGTCTGGACGGTGTCCGGGCGGTCGAAGGGCGCCCTGGCCGGTCAGGCCGCCCGCCTGGCCCACCACGTCCGGGCGCACGCCGACATCGACGCGGCGGCCGTGGGCTGGTCTCTCGCCGCCACCCGGTCGACGTTCGACCACCGGGCCGCCGTCGTCGGCGCCGGGGTGGCCGAGCTGCTGGCGGGGCTCGACGCCCTGTCGGCCGGCGCGCCGGCGGGGAACCTGGTCACGGGCACGGCCTCGACAACGGGTGCGGTGTTCGTGTTCCCGGGTCAGGGTGCGCAGTCGGCGCGGATGGCGGCGGGCCTGGTGGGTCGTACGCCGGTGTTCGACGCGCGTCTGGCGGAGTGTCAGCGGGCCCTGGCCCCGTACCTGGACGTGGACCTGGTGTCGGTGTTGACCGGTGACGACGAGTCGTGGCTGGGGCGGGTCGAGGTCGTGCAGCCGGTGCTGTGGGCCGTGGGCATGGGCCTGGCGGCGGTGTGGCAGCACGCCGGGGTGGCCCCGGCTGCGGTGGTGGGTCACTCGCAGGGCGAGATCGGCGCGGCATGCGTGGCCGGCATTCTGTCGCTGGAGGACGCGGCGAAGGCCGTGGCGTTGCGGTCGCGGGCGCTGACGGTGCTGCGGGGTACCGGGACGATGGCGTCGGTGGACCTCTCCGCCGACGCGGTCGGCGAGCGCCTCGGGGAGTTTCCCGGCGTGGGTGTGGCGGCGGTGAACGGCCCGTCGACTGTGGTGGTGTCGGGTCCGCCGCAGCCGGTGGCGGACCTGGTGGAGGCGTGTCAGGCCGACGGGGTGCGGGCCCGGTTGATCCCGGTGGACTACGCGTCGCACTCGGCAGCGGTGCAGGACGTCGCCGAGCAGTTGCGCGCCGACCTGGCCGACGTGACCCCGCGACAGGGCCATACCCGTCTCGTGTCGACGTTGACGGGGGACTGGGTGGATCCGGAGTCGATGACTGCGGACTACTGGTACGACAACCTGCGACAGACGGTCCAGTTCGACTCGGCGGTGCGGGTGGCGGTCGCCGCCGGGCACACGACGTTCGTGGAGATCTCCCCGCATCCGGTGTTGACGATGCCGGTGACGGCGATCCTCGACGCCGCGGGTGCCACCGGGCACACCCTGGGCAGCCTGCGCAGGGGCGACGACGACGCGACGCGGTTGCTGACGAACCTGGCCACCGCCCACACGATCGGCCTGCCCGTCGACCTGACGGCCGTCCTCGCCGAGACCGACATCGTCGCGCTGCCCACGTACGCCTTCGACCGCAGCCGCTTCTGGCCCACCGCGGCGACCGGGCAGGGCGACACCGAGGAGACCCCCGGCGGCGTCGACTCCGCGTTCTGGGCGGCCGTCGAACGCGAGGACCTGGCCGCGCTCGCCGAACTCACCGAGCAGGACGCCACGGAATCCCTGGAACGGCTGGGCGCGGCCCTGCCCGTGCTCGCCTCCTGGCGGCGGCAGCAGCGCAACCGGTCCAGCCTCGACGACCTGCGGTACCGCAGCGTCTGGCAGCCGTACACCGGGACGCCCGTCAGCTTCCTGCCCGGTGCCTGGTGGGTCGTCGCCGACGAGCGGCACCCGGAGGAGGGCGAGGCCGCCGCCGCCGGGCTGACCCGCCGGGGCGCCGACGTCCGGCTGGTGTCGCTGCCGGAGAACCTGACCGACCGCGCCGCCCTCGCCGCGCGCCTGACCGGCGTCACCCGCACCGCCGACGGCGGGCCGGCCCCGGTGGACGGGGTGCTGTCGCTGCTCGCCCTCGCCGACGGCGCGGTCGACGACACCCAGCCGGTCCCGCTGTTCCTCGCCCGGTCGCTCGCGCTGATCCAGGCGCTCGGCGACCTCGACGTCGCCGCGCCGCTGTGGTGCGTCACCCGGGGCGCGGCCGGCACCACCCGGGGCGCGGCGCCCGGCCGGCCGGAGCAGTCGCTGCTCTGGGGTCTCGGCCGGGTCGTGGCCCTCGAACACCCCGAGCGGTGGGGCGGCCTGGTCGACGTACCGGCCACCCTGGACGACCACGGCTGGGACCTGCTCTGCGCCGCCCTCGCCGGCCTCGACGGCGAGGACCAGCTCGCGATCGACGGCGCCACCATCCTGGTACGCCGGCTGGTGCGGGCGTCCGGCGGCGAGACGCCCACCGACGAGGTCGGCTACCCGGGCACCACGCTGGTCACCGGCGGCACCGGCGCGCTCGGCGCGGAGGTGGCCCGCTGGCTGGCCGCCCGGGGCGCCGAGCACCTGATGCTCGTCAGCCGCCGCGGCGCGGACGCCCCCGGCGCCGCCGAACTCGTCCGCGAGCTGACCGGGGCGGGCACCCGGGTGACCGTCGCGGCCTGCGACGTCGCCGACCGGGCCGCGCTGGCCAAGCTGCTCGACGAGGTACCCGCCGACGCGCCGCTGACCAGCGTCGTGCACGCGGCCGGCGTTCTGGAGGACGGGGTGCTCGACGGGCTCACCGCCGACCGCCTCGCCACCGTCCTGCGGCCCAAGGTGCTCGGCGCCCTGCACCTGCACGAGCTGACCGTCGGGCGGGAACTGCGCGCGTTCGTGCTGTTCTCCGCGATGGCCGGGCAGCTCGGCGCCGCCGGCCAGGGCAGCTACGCCGCCGCCAACGCCTACCTCGACGCCCTCGCCGAGCAGCGGCACCGGCAGGGCCTGCCGGCCACCTCGGTCGCCTGGGGCCCCTGGGCGGCCGGCGGGATGGCCGCCACCGACCAGGCCGTGGAGGAGCGCCGCCGCCGCACCGGCGTGGCCCGCCTCGACACCGAGGCCGCGCTCACGGCGCTCGCGCAGTGCGTCGCGCGGGGCGAGCCGGCGACGATGGTGGCCGGCATCGACTGGGCCCGCTACGTGCCCGGGTTCGTGGCCGTGCGGCCCAGCCCGCTCATCGCGGGCGTGGCCGAGGCGCGCCGGGCCGTCGCCGAGCGGGCCGAGGACACCGGCGTCTCCGCGGAGTCCCTGGCCGCCCTGCTCGCCGGGCAGACCGACGCCGAACGACGCAAGACCCTGCTGGAGCTGGTACGCGGGCAGGCCGCCGCGGTGCTCGGCCACGCCTCGATGGACGCCGTCGAGCCGGAGCGGGCGTTCCGGGAACTCGGCTTCGACTCGCTGACCGCCGTGGAGCTGCGTAACCGGCTCACCGCGGCGACCGGCGTCCGGCTGCCCGCCACGGTGGTGTTCGACTACCCGACCGCCGCCGGGCTGGCCGATTACGTGCGGGCCGCGATCGTCGACGGCGGCGTGGTCGGGGTCGCGCCGGTCTTCGGTGAGCTGGACAGGTTGGAAGCGGCGCTCTCCGGCTCGGCGCCGGACCGCAGCGCCCGGATTCGGATCACCGAGCGGCTGCGGGCGCTGCTGGCCTCCCTCAACGAGGCCGACGCGCCGGCGGACGGCGACACCGTCGCCGAGAAGCTCCAGGACGCGACGCCCGACGAGGTCTTCGACTTCATCGACCGCGAGCTGGGGATGTCCTGACGTGATCGCTGCTGCGACGACGGGTCAACACAAGGAGTGCGCGGTCCATGGCTGACGAGGCGAAGCTTCTCGACTACCTCAAGCGGGTCACCGCTGACCTGCACCAGGTGCGCCAGCGCCTGCGCGAGGTGGAGGCCGGTGAACAGGAACCGGTCGCCATCGTCTCCATGAGCTGCCGCTTCCCCGGCGGGGTGCGGTCGCCCGAGGACCTGTGGGAGGTGGTCGCGTCCGGCCGGGACGTGGTCTCCGACTTCCCGGAGGACCGGGGCTGGGACCTCGGTTCGCTCTACGACAGCGACCCCGAGCAGGCCGGCACGTCGTACACGCGGCAGGGCGGCTTCGTCCACGACCTGGCCGACTTCGACCCGGGCTTCTTCGCGATCTCCCCCCGGGAGGCGCTGGCGATGGACCCGCAGCAGCGCTGGCTGCTGGAGACCTCGTGGGAGGCCCTTGAGCGGGCCGGCATCGACCCGCACTCGCTGCGCGGCAGCCGCACCGGCGTCTTCGCCGGCAGCACCGGCCAGGATTACGGCACCGTGCTGATGGGCGCCGCGCAGGGCCTGGAAGGGCACCTGATGACCGGCAACGCCGGCAGCGTGGTCTCCGGCCGCATCGCCTACACCTTCGGGCTGGAGGGGCCGGCGGTGACCATCGACACCGCCTGCTCGTCCTCCCTGGTCGCCCTGCACCTCGCCGGGCAGGCGCTGCGGCAGCGGGAGTGCACCCTGGCCATCGTCGCCGGGGTCACCGCCATGTGCACCCCGGCCGCCTTCGTCGAGTTCTCCCGGCAGCGCGGCCTCGCCGCCGACGGCCGGTGCAAGGCGTTCGCCGCCGCCGCCGACGGCACCGGCTGGTCCGAGGGTGTCGGCGTCCTGGTGCTGGAACGGCTGTCGGACGCGCAGCGCAACGGCCACCCGATCCTCGCCGTGGTGCGGGGCAGCGCGGTGAACCAGGACGGCGCCTCCAACGGCCTGAGCGCCCCGAACGGCCCGTCGCAGCAGCGGGTGATCCAGCAGGCCCTGGCCAACGCCGGCCTCGCCGCGGGCGGCGTGGACGTGGTGGAGGCGCACGGCACCGGCACCCGGCTCGGCGACCCGATCGAGGCGCAGGCGCTGCTGGCCACGTACGGGCAGGACCGGGGCGACTCGGCGCCGCTGCTGCTCGGCTCGGTCAAGTCGAACATCGGCCACGCGCAGGCCGCCGCCGGGGTCGCCGGCGTCATCAAGATGGTCATGGCGATGCGGCACGGGCTCGTACCGCCCACCCTGCACGTCGACGAGCCGACCCCCGAGGTCGACTGGTCGGCCGGCGACGTCTCGCTGGTGACCGAGGCGACGCCGTGGCCGGCGGTGGACCGGCCGCGCCGCTCGGCGGTCTCCTCGTTCGGGGTGTCCGGCACCAACGCGCACACCATCCTGGAGCAGGCCCCGGCACCGCAGCCGTCCCCGTCGGCCGCCGCGCCGGTGGTCGAGCGGCCGGTCGTACCGGTGCCGGTGTCGGCCCGCGACGCGGCCGGCCTCGCCGCGCAGGCGACCCGCTGGGCGGACCGGATCGCCGCCGACGACACCCTGCGCCCCCTCGACCTGGGCTTCTCGTCGGTCACGTCCCGCTCCAGCCTGGACCACCGCGCCGTGGTCTGCGCGACCGGCCGCGAGGACCTGCTGGCCGGGCTGCGCGCCCTCGCCGCCGGCCAGCCGTCCGGCGCGCTGGTCGCCAGCCAGGCCGGGGGCCGGGGCTCGCTGGCGGTGCTCTTCTCGGGCCAGGGCGCGCAGCGCGCCGGCATGGGCCGCGAGTTGTACGCCGGCTTCCCGGTGTTCGCCGCCGCGCTGGACGAGGTGTGCGTGTACCTGGACGCGTTGCTGCCGCGTCCGTTGCGGGAGGTGCTGTTCGCGCCGGAGGGCTCCGCCGAGGCGGCGCTGCTGGACCAGACGGTGTTCACGCAGGCCGGCCTGTTCGCGGTCGAGGTGGCGCTGTTCCGCCTCGTCGAGTCGTTCGGGGTCGCGCCGGAGTTCGTGGGTGGTCACTCGATCGGTGAGGTGACAGCCGCGTACGTGGCGGGGGTGCTGTCGCTGGCCGACGCGTGTGCGCTGGTGGCGGCGCGGGGCCGGCTGATGCAGGCACTGCCCTCGGGCGGCGGGATGCTCGCGGTGGCCGCCGACGAGGCGGCGGTGGTCGAGTCGCTCGCCGGCTCGACCGACCGGGTCGGGATCGCCGCGGTGAACGGGCCGACCTCGGTCGTGGTCTCCGGTGCCGTCGACGCCCTCGACGAGGTGGAGCGGGTCTGGCGCGACCGGGGCGTACGCACGCGCCGGCTCGCCGTCAGCCACGCGTTCCACAGCCCGCTGATGGAGCCGATGCTCGCCGAGTTCCGGGCGGTCCTGGACGGGTTGACGTTCTCCGCGCCGTCGCTGCCGATCGTGTCGAACGTGACCGGTGCGCTCGCCGACGCCGATGAGATCCGCACGGCCGACTACTGGGTGCGGCACGTCCGCGAGGCCGTCCGCTTCGCCGACGGGGTCACCGCGCTGCGCGCCGCCGGGGCGGACACGTTCCTGGAGATCGGGCCGCAGAGCGTACTGACCGCGATGGTCGGCGAGATCCTGCCCGGCGACGACGTCGTGCTGGCCGTCGCCGCGCAGCGCAAGGACCGGCCCGAGACGCACGGGCTGCTGGCCGGGCTGGCCGAGCTGCACACGCACGGGGTGGCCGTCGACTGGCAGCCGTGGTTCGCCGACACCGGCGCCCGGCGGGTGGACCTGCCCACGTACGCCTTCCAGCACCAGCGCTACTGGCCTGAGGCGGGCGCCGGGTGGACCGGCGACGTCACCGCGTTCGGTCTGCGGCCCGCGCAACACCCCCTGCTCGGGGCCGCCGTCGGCGTCGCGCACGCCGAGGGCTTCCTGTTCACCGGACGGCTGGCCCGGCGTACCCACCCGTGGATCTCCGACCACGTCGTCTTCGACACCGTGCTGCTGCCCGGCACCGGCTTCGTGGAACTCGCCCTCCAGGCCGGCGCGCACGTCGGCGCGGACCACGTCCGCGAACTGACCCTGGAGTCGCCGCTGATCCTGCCCGAGACCGGCGGCGTCGACATCCAGCTCTGGATCGGCCCGGCCGACGAGACCGGCTGCCGGTCCGTGTCGCTGCACTCCGCCGCCGACGGCGACCCCGCCGCCGACGCGGGCGAGCGGGCCTGGACCCGCAACGCCAGCGGCGTGCTGGCCGGCGGCCCCGCCGGACCGGGCGGGCCCTCCGGCTGGTCCGACCTGACCACCTGGCCGCCCCCGGGCGCGACCGAGGTCGCCACCGACGACCTCTACCTCAACCTCGCCGCCCAGGGCTACGACTACGGCCCGTCCTTCATCGCGCTTCGCTCCGCCTGGCGGCGCGGCGACGACCTCTTCGCCGAGCTGGCCCTGCCGGAGACCCCCGCCGCCGAGGCCGGCGGGTACGGCCTGCACCCGGCCCTGCTCGACGCCGCGCTGCACACCCTCGGACTGACCACCCCCGGCGACACGCCGTCCGGGGCCGGCATGCCCCCGGGGTACGGCCGGCTGCCGTTCTCCTGGAACGACGTCGCCCTGCACGCCGCGGGCGCGGCGGCGGCCCGGGTCCGGGTCTCGCACACCGGCGCCGACACCATCTCCCTGCTGCTCGCCGACGTCGCCGGCGCGCCGATCATCTCCGTCGGCTCCCTCGTCCTGCGGCCCGTCTCCGCCGACCAGTTGCGCACCGCCGGGGGCGGCGGCACCGAGTCGCTGTTCCGGATCGAGTGGGCCCCGCTCGCGCTGCCCGCCGGCCCGGCCACCGTCGACTGGGCGGTGATCGGCGACGCGGCGGCGCTCACCGACGCGGTCGCCGCCACCGGCACGGCCGTGGCGGCGTACGCCGACCTGACCGCCCTGGCCGCCGCGGTGGACGACGGGGCGGACGCACCCGGCGTGCTGGTCGTGCCGTTGCTCGACCCGCCCGCGACGGCGGACGTGCCGCGCGCCGTCGCCGAGGCGACCCACCGGGCGCTCGCCGTGCTCCAGCGGTTCCTCGCCGACGACCGCTACGCTGCCTCCCGGCTGGTCGTGCTGACCCGGGGCGCGGTCGCCACCGACCGGGACGCCGACCTGACCGACCTGGCCGGCGCCGCCGTGATCGGCCTGCTCCGCTCCGCCCAGTCGGAGAACCCCGACCGGTTCGTGCTGGTCGACGTCGACGACGTCGACGACATCGCCGGCTGCGCCGCCGCGCTCGTCCCGGCCGTCGCCACCGACGAGCCGCAGGTCGTCATCCGGGCGGGCGTCGCCGCCGGCGCCCGGCTCACCCGGGTCCCCGCCGTGGCCGAGCCGCCGGCCGCCCCGTTCGACTCCGACGGCACCGTCCTGGTCACCGGCGCCACCGGCACCCTCGGCCAGCTCATGAGCCGGCACCTGGTGACCACGTACGGCGTCCGGCACCTGATCCTCACCAGCCGGCGCGGCCGCGCCGCCGGGGGTGTCGCCGAGCTCTGCGCCGAACTGGAGGCGCTCGGCGTGAGCGTCACCGTCGCCGCCTGCGACGTCGCCGACCGCGCCGCCGTGGCCGAACTGCTGGCCGGCATCCCGGCGGAACACCCGCTCACCGCCGTCATCCACGCCGCCGGCGTCCGCGACGACGGCGTCATCTCCTCGCTCACCCCCGAGCGGATGGACGGCGTGCTGCGGCCGAAGGTCGACGCCGCCTGGCACCTGCACGAGCTGACCGCCGACCTCGACCTGAAGGCGTTCGTCTCGTACTCCTCCCTCGCCGCCACCGCCGGCGGTCCCGGCCAGGGCAACTACGCTGCCGCCAACGCGTTCCTCGACGGGCTGGCCCGGCACCGCAAGGCGCACGGTCTCGCCGCCCTCACCC
This sequence comes from Micromonospora citrea, assembly GCF_900090315.1. NCBI lineage: Bacteria > Bacillati > Actinomycetota > Actinomycetes > Micromonosporales > Micromonosporaceae > Micromonospora > Micromonospora citrea. The sequence continues at coordinate 6,562,144 of NZ_FMHZ01000002.1, forward strand.
TCGCCTGGGGCCTCTGGGCCGACCGCAGCGGCATGACCACCGAGCTGGACGACGTCCACCTCAACCGGATCTCCCGCTCCGGCGTCGCCGCGATGGAGGCCGAGGAGGGGCTCGCCCTCTTCGACGCGGCCTGCCGCACCACCGACGCCGCGCTCGTCCCCGCCCGGCTGGACCTCGCCGCGATGAAGGTGCAGTTCGCCGGCGGCAGCATTCCGCCGCTGTACCGGGCGCTGATCCGCACGCCCGCCCGCGCCGCCACCACCACCGGCGCCTCGCTGGTGCAGCAGCTCGCCGGGCTCGGCGACGCCGACCGGGCCGCCGCGCTCGTCGAGATCGTCCGTGGCCAGGCCGCCGCCGTGCTCGGCTACCCCGACCCGGCGGCCATCGAGCCGCGCCGGGCGTTCAGCGAGTTCGGCTTCGACTCGCTCACCGCCGTCGAGATGCGCAATCGGCTCAACAACGCGTTCGGGATGCGGCTGCCGGCCACCCTCGTCTTCGACTACCCGACCCCGCACGACCTGGCGGCCTTCCTGGGTACGGAGATCGCCGGCACCCCCGTCCCCGTACGGCCCGCGACGACCGCCGTGTCGGTCGGCGACGACGAACCCCTGGCGATCATCGGCATGGCGTGCCGGCTGCCCGGCGGGGTGTGGTCGCCCGACGACCTGTGGCGGCTGGTGGTCGACGGCGTCGACGCGATCAGCGACCTGCCGACCGACCGGGGCTGGGACCTCGACAGCCTCTACAGCCCCGACCCGGACGCCCCCGGCACCTTCTACGCCCGCGGCGGCGGCTTCCTCAGCGGCGTCGACAAGTTCGACCCCGGCTTCTTCGGCATCTCGCCCCGCGAGGCCCTGGCCATGGACCCGCAGCAGCGGCTGCTGCTGGAGACCACCTGGGAGTCCTTCGAGTCCGCCGGCATCGACCCGGCCGACGTACGGGGCAGCAGCACCGGCGTCTTCGTCGGCACCAGCGGCCAGGACTACGGCTCGCTGCTCGCGTACTCGCCGGAGGCCGCCGAGGGCTACATGCTGACCGGGATGACCAGCAGCGTCATCTCCGGCCGGGTGGCGTACACGTTCGGGCTGGAGGGGCCGGCGGTGTCGCTGGACACGGCCTGCTCGTCCTCCCTCGTCGCCCTGCACTGGGCCGGCCAGGCGCTGCGGCGCGGCGAGTGCGACATGGCCCTCGCCGGTGGCGTCATGGTGATGGCCACCCCGACCGCGTTCGTCGAGTTCTCCCGGCAGCGTGGCCTGGCCGCCGACGGCCGGTGCAAGTCCTTCGCCGCGTCCGCCGACGGCACCGGCTGGTCCGAGGGCGTCGGCATGCTGCTCGTGCAGCGGCTCTCCGACGCCCGCCGGCAGGGCCGCACCGTGTACGCGGTGGTGCGCGGCTCCGCGATCAACTCCGACGGCGCCTCCAACGGGCTGACCGCCCCGAACGGCCCCTCGCAGCAGCGGGTGATCCGGCAGGCCCTCGCGTCGGCACGCCTCACCGCCGCCGACGTGGACGTGGTGGAGGCGCACGGCACCGGCACGACCCTCGGCGACCCGATCGAGGCACAGGCCCTGCTCGCCACGTACGGGCGGGAGCGGCCCGCCGACCGGCCGCTGCTGCTCGGCTCGATCAAGTCGAACATCGGCCACGCCCAGGCCGCCGCCGGTGTGGCCGGCGTGATCAAGATGGTGCAGGCCATCCGGCACGGCCTCGTCCCGGCGACGCTGCACGTGGACGAGCCGTCGCCGCACATCGACTGGACCTCCGGCGCGGTGGAACTGGCGACGCAGTCGCGGCCGTGGCCGGCGGTGGACCGGCCGCGCCGGGCGGCGGTGTCCTCGTTCGGCATCTCCGGCACCAACGCCCACGTGATCATCGAGCAGGCCGACGAGCCGCAGGCCGTCGCCCCGGCCGAGCACGGCCCCGGGCTCGTGACCTCCGACGCGGTGCTGTGGTCGCTGTCGGGGCGGTCGAAGGGCGCCCTGACCGGCCAGGCGGCCCGCCTGGCGCAGTACGTGCGTGAGCACGGCGATCTCGCCCCAGCGGCGGTGGGCTGGTCCCTCGCCGCCACCCGGTCGACGTTCGACCACCGCGCCGCCGTGATCGGGTCGAGCGCGGAGGAGCTGCTGGCGGGGCTGGACGCCGTGGCGTCGGGGACGCCGGCCGGGAACGTCGTCGCCGGCACCGCCACGCCCCACGGCGCAGGGCCGGTGTTCGTCTTCCCCGGTCAGGGTGCGCAGTCGGCGCGGATGGCGGCTGGCCTGGTGGGTCGTACGCCGGTGTTCGACGCGAGGCTGTCCGAGTGTGAGCGGGCCCTGGCCCCGTACCTGGACGTGGACCTGGTGTCGGTGTTGACCGGTGACGACGAGTCGTGGCTGGCGCGCGTCGAGGTCGTGCAGCCGGTGCTGTGGGCCGTGGGCATGGCCCTCGCCGCCGTGTGGCAGCACGCCGGGGTGACCCCGGCCGCGGTGATCGGTCACTCGCAGGGCGAGATCGGCGCGGCTTGCGTGGCCGGCATCCTGAGCCTGGAGGACGCGGCGAAGGCGGTCGCGTTGCGGTCGCGGGCGCTGACGGTGCTGCGGGGCACGGGCACGATGGCGTCGGTGGACCTGTCGGCCGAGGCGGTCGCCGGGCGGTTGCCGGCGTTCCCGGGCGTGGGTGTGGCGGCGGTGAACGGCCCGTCCACCGTCGTGGTGTCGGGTCCGCCGCAGCCGGTGGCGGACCTGGTGGAGGCGTGTCAGGCCGACGGGGTGCGGGCGCGGTTGATTCCGGTGGACTACGCGTCGCACTCGGCAGCGGTGCAGGACGTCGCGGAGCAGCTCCGCGCGGACCTGGCGGAGGTGACTCCGCAGCCGGGGCACACGCGGCTGGTGTCGACCTTGACCGGTGACTGGATCGACCCGTCGTCGATGACCGCCGGTTACTGGTACGACAACCTGCGGCAGACGGTGCAGTTCGACGCCGCCGTGCGGGTGGCGGTCGCCGCCGGGCACACGACGTTCGTGGAGATCTCCCCGCATCCGGTGTTGACGATGCCGGTGACGGCGATCCTCGACGACGCGGGCGCCACCGGGCACACCCTGGGCAGCCTGCGGCGCGGTGACGACGATCCGACGCGGCTGCTGACCAACCTCGCCACCGCGCACACGATCGGCCTGCCCGTCGACCTGACGGCCGTGCTGACCCGCACCGACGCCGTGGCGCTGCCCACGTACGCCTTCGACCACCAGCGGTACTGGGTCGAGCCGCCGGCGCACCGGGCGCAGGACGTCAGCTCCGCCGGCCTCCAGGACGCCGGACACCCGCTGCTCAGCGCCACGCTGACCTTTCCCGACAGCGAGCGGATGGTCTTCACCGGGCGGCTGTCGGTGCGTACCCACCCGTGGCTCGGCGAGCACCGGGTGATGGACAACATCCTGCTGCCCGGCACCGCCTTCGTCGAGCTGGCCACGTACGCCGGCGAGCAGGCCGGCTGCCCGACGGTGGAGGAGCTGACCCTGCTCGCCCCGCTCGTCCTGCCCGAACTCGGCGCGCTCCAGGTGCAGCTGACGGTCGGCGACCGCGACGACGACGGGCGGCGCGGCGTCCAGCTCCACTCCCGGCCCTACCGGGACGGCTCCGACGAGATCCTGGCCGACGTGGCCTGGACCTGCCACGCCACCGGCCTGCTCGGCCCGCAGCCGGCCGACGCCGCACCCGCCTTCGACCTGGGGGTGTGGCCGCCGCCCGGCGCGACGCGCGTCGAGTCCGACGACTTCTACTCCGGCATCGAGGCGACCGTCTTCGGGTACGGCCCGGCGTTCCGGGGCCTGCGTGCCGCGTGGACCCGTGACGACGAGGTCTTCGCCGAGGTCGAACTGCCCGCCGACCACCACGCCGAGGCCGGCCGCTTCGGCGTGCACCCGGCGCTGCTGGACGGCGCGTTGCAGGCCATGTCGATCGGCGGCTTCCTCGGCCGGATGGGCGACGGCGCCGACGCCACCGTGCCCCGCCTGCCGTTCGCCTGGACCGGCGTCTCCCTGCTCGCCGCCGGGGCCACCGCCCTGCGCGTCCGCGTCGCCGCCGCCGGCGAGGTCGGTGTCTCCTTCCAGGTGGCCGACGCCACCGGCGCCCCGGTGCTGCACGTCGACTCGCTGATCATGCGCCGGGTCTCCGGCGACTCGCTCGGCGCGGCCCGCTCCGGCCGGCACGAGTCGCTGTTCCAGGTGGACTGGCCGGCGCTGCCGGTGCCCACCGGCCCCGTACCGGCGGCCACCCGCTGGGTGGCGCTCGGCGACGACCTGGCCCTCAGCGCCGCCTGCGAGACGGCCGGCGCCCGGGTGCGTACCGACGTCGGCCTCGACACCCTCGGCGACCTGCTCGCCGGGGGCGAGCCGGCACCCGAGGCGGTGATCGTGCCGATCGGCGACGTCGGGGACCCGACGGACCCGGCGCTGGCCGGGCAGGCCCGGGCCACCACGCACCGTACCCTCGCCGCGTTGCGGACCTGGCTCGCCGACGACCGGTTCGCCGACTCGCGGCTGGTGCTGGTCACCCGCGACGCGGTCGCGGCGGGCGAGCAGCAGACGGTCAACCTCCGCCAGGCCCCGGTCTGGGGCCTGCTGCGCACCGCGCAGCTCGAACACCCGGGCCGGTGCCAGCTCGTCGACCTCGACGACAGCCCGGACAGTGCCGCCGCGCTGGCCGCCGCCGTCGCCTCCGGCGAGCCGCAGCTCGCCGTGCGGGCCGGGCAGGTCCGCACGCCACGGCTCGGGCGGGTCCCGGCCGGCGTGGAGCCGCTGCCCGGCGGCATCGACCCCGACGGCACCGTGCTGATCACCGGCGGCACCGGCGTCCTGGGCCGCATCCTGGCCCGCCACCTCGCCACCACCCACGGCGTACGGCACCTGCTGCTGGCCGGGCGGCGCGGCGCGGCAGCCGAGGGGATCGGCGACCTGGTCGCCGAACTCGCCGGCGCCGGTACGGAGGTGACCGTCGCGGCCTGCGACGCCGCCGACCCCGACGCCCTGGCGGCGCTGCTGGCCGGGGTGCCCGCCGCGCACCCGCTCACCGCCGTGGTGCACGCCGCCGGTGTCCTCGACGACGGCGTGCTGGAGTCGATGACCCCCGAGCGGGTGGACGCGGTCGCCGTACCCAAGATCGACGCGGCGTGGCACCTGCACCGCCTCACGGCCGACGCGAACCTCGCGGCCTTCGTGCTGTTCTCCTCGGCGGCGGCCACCCTGGGCAGCGCCGGCCAGTCCAACTACGCGGCGTCGAACGCCTTCCTCGACGCCCTCGCGGCACACCGCCGGGCCGGCGGGCTCGCCGGCATCTCGCTCGCATGGGGCCTGTGGGAACAGGCCAGCGGCATGACCGGGCATCTCGGCGACGACGACGTGCGGCGGATGGCCGAGCAGGGCGCCGCCGGCCTCGCCACCGAGCAGGCGCTGAACCTCTTCGACGCCGCGTGGCGGCTCGACACGGCCGCCGTCGTACCGATGCGCCTCGACGTCGGGACCCTGCGCGGGCAGGCGGAGACCGGCACCCTCGCGCCCATGCTCCGGGCCCTGGTGCGGGTGCCGCTGCGGCGCTCCGTCGACGCCACCGGCGCCCGCTCCAACGGGGTGCAGCTCAGCCAGCGACTCGCCGGCCTGGCCGGCCCGGAGCGGCTCAAGGTGGTGCTCGACGTGGTACGGGCGAACATCGCCGCCGTCCTCGGCCACGCGGGCGCCGACGCCGTCGACCCGAACCGGCTCTTCACCGACCTGGGCTTCGACTCGCTCACCGCCGTCGACCTGCGCAACCGGCTCAACGGCCTGTCCGGGCTGCGGCTGCCGGCGACGCTGGTCTTCGACTACCCGACGCCGACGGCGCTCGCCGAGAAGCTGACCAGCGAGATCGCCGCCGACGCGGCGCCCTCCACGCAACCGCTCTTCCAGGGCATCGACACGGTGGAGAGCCTGCTCAACAGCATCCCGCTCGACCCGGCGGCCCGGGCCCGGTTCACCGCCCGGATGCAGGACCTGCTCGCCAAGGCGTCCGATCTGGCGGCCGGGCCCGCCGCCGAGCCGGACCGGCCCGACCTCGACTCGGCCAGCGACGACGAGATCTTCGACTTCATCAGCAAAGAGTTTGGAATCTCCTGAGATGACCAACCTTCGGATCGAGGCAGGGGCCACCCGATGAGCGACGACAAGCTGCGGTACTTCCTCAAGCGGGTGACCGCCGACCTGCACGACACCAGGCGCAAGCTGCAGACCGTCGAGGCCCGGGATCAGGAGCCGCTGGCCATCGTCTCCATGAGCTGCCGCTTCCCCGGTGGCGTCCGGTCGCCGGAGGACCTGTGGGACCTCGTCGCCGACGGCCGGGACGCGCTCACCGAGTTCCCCGACGACCGGGGGTGGGACCTGGAGGCGCTCTACGACCCCGACCCCAACAAGCCGGGCAAGAGCTACACCCGCATCGGCGGGTTCCTCGACGCCGCCGGTGACTTCGACCCGTCCCTGTTCGGCATCTCCCCGCGTGAGGCCCTCGCCATGGACCCGCAGCAGCGGCTGCTGCTGGAGACGTCCTGGGAGGCCGTCGAGCGGGCCGGCATCGACCCGCTGTCGCTGCGCGGCAGCTCCACGGGCGTCTTCGTCGGGCTGAGCACGTCCAACTACGGCATGGGTCTGCCGAACGTGCCCGAGGGCGTCGACATGTACATCGGCACCGGCAACACCACGAGCGTCGCGTCCGGCCGGATCTCGTTCACCCTCGGCCTCAACGGCCCGGCCGTCACCGTGGACACCGCCTGCTCCTCCTCGCTGGTGGCCCTGCACCTCGCCGTGAACGCGCTGCGTCGCGGCGAGTGCGACCTGGCCATCGCCGGTGGCGTCACCGTCATGGTCACCCCCGGCGTGTTCGTCGTCTTCTCCCGGCAGCGCGGCATGTCCGTCGACGGCAGGTGCAGGGCCTTCGCGGCGGGCGCGGACGGCACCGGCTGGGGTGAGGGCGGCGGCGTGCTCGTCGTGGAGCGGCTGGCAGACGCCGAGCGCAACGGCCACCCCATCCTCGCCGTGATCCGGGGCAGCGCCCTCAACCAGGACGGCGCGTCCAACGGGCTCACCGCCCCGAACGGCCCCTCCCAGCAGCGGGTCATCCGGCAGGCCCTCGCCAACGCCCGGCTCGGCACCGCCGACGTCGACATGGTCGAGGCGCACGGCACCGGCACCACCCTCGGCGACCCCATCGAGGCGCAGGCGCTCATCGCCACGTACGGGCAGGACCGGCCCGCCGACCGGCCGCTGTGGCTGGGCTCGGTGAAGTCGAACATCGGCCACACCCAGAGCGCCGCCGGCGTGGCCGGGCTGGTCAAGATGGTGATGGCGCTGCGCAACGGCGTCATGCCGGAGACCCTGCACGTCGACGAGCCCTCCCCGCACGTGGACTGGAGCGCCGGGGCCGTGTCCCTGCTCACCGAGTCCAAGCCGTGGCCGGAACTGGACCGCCCCCGCCGCGGCGGCGTCTCCTCCTTCGGCGTCAGCGGCACCAACGCGCACGTGATCCTGGAGGAGTACCGGCCGCGCGTCGCCGAGCCGGTCGCCGTCGACGGCGAGGCGGCCACCGAGGCCGCCGCCGTCGAGCCCGCACGACGGCCCGGCCTGGTCGCCTCCGACGTCACCGTCTGGCCGGTGTCGGCCCGGTCGAAGACCGCCCTCGCCGGCCAGGCCGCCCGGCTCGCGCGGCACGTGCGCGAGCACGGCGACCTCGCCCCGGCGGCGGTCGGCTGGTCGCTGGCCACCACCCGCTCCACGTTCGACCACCGCGCCGCAGTCGTCGCCTCGACCGCCGACGAGCTGCGCGCCGGGCTGGACGCCCTCGCCGCCGGCCAGCCGGCCGGCAACCTCGTCACCGGTACGGTCACCAGCGCCGGCGCCGGCCCCGTGTTCGTCTTCCCCGGCCAGGGGGCCCAGTCGGCGCGGATGGCGGCGGGCCTGGTGGGTCGTACACCGGTGTTCGACGCGAAGCTGGCGGAGTGTCAGCGGGCCCTCGCCCCGTACCTGGACGTCGACCTGGTGTCGGTGCTCACCGGCGACGACGAGTCGTGGCTGGAGCGCGTCGAGGTCGTGCAGCCCGTGCTGTGGGCCGTCGGCATCGCCCTCGCGGCCGTGTGGCGCGCGGCGGGCGTCGTCCCGGACGCGGTCGTCGGCCACTCGCAGGGCGAGATCGGCGCGGCGTGCGTGGCCGGGATCCTCAGCATCGACGACGCGGCGAAGGCCGTGGCCCTGCGCTCGCGGGCGCTGACCGTGCTGCGCGGCACCGGCACGATGGCGTCGGTCGACCTGCCGGCCGAGGCGGTCGCCGAGCGGCTGCCGGCGTTCCCGGGCGTCGGGGTCGCGGCCGTCAACGGGCCGTCCACCGTCGTGGTCTCCGGCCCGCCGCAGCCCGTGGCCGACCTCGTCGCGGCGTGCCAGGCCGACGGCCTGCGCGCCCGGCTCATCCCCGTCGACTACGCCTCCCACTCCGAGGCCGTGCAGCAGGTCGCCGAGCAGCTCCGCGCGGACCTGGCCGACGTCACCCCGCAGGCCGGTCACACCCGCCTCGTCTCCACCCTGACCGGGGACTGGGTCGACCCCGCCACGATGACCGCCGACTACTGGTACGACAACCTGCGGCAGACCGTGCGCTTCGACACGGCCGTGCGCACGGCGATCGCCGCCGGGCACACCACCTTCGTGGAGATCAGCCCGCACCCGGTGCTGACGATGCCGGTCACGGCGATCCTCGACGACGCCGGCGTCACCGGCCACACCCTGGGCAGCCTGCGCCGCGGCGACGACGACCCGACGCGACTGCTGACCAACCTCGCCACCGCGCACGCCGTCGGCCTGCCCGTCGACCTGGCGGACGTCCTCGCCGAGACCGACGTCGCGCCGCTGCCCACGTACGCCTTCGACCACCAGCGGTTCTGGCTCGACGGCAGTGGCGGCCCCGACCTGGAGAGCCTGCTCTCGGCCGCCGGCGACCCCAGCGACGCGAGCTTCTGGGCGGCCGTGGAAAGCGGCGACGTCACCGCCCTCGCCGAGACCGTCGCCACCGAGGACGTTCCCGCGCACGAGGCCCTCGACGCGCTGCTGCCGGCGCTGCCGCTGCTCACCTCGTGGCGACGGCAGCGCCGCCGGCAGTCCGACATCGACAGCTGGCGCTACCAGGACACGTGGAAGCCCCTCACCGGCGTGACCAACCGGGGCATGGGCGGCACCTGGGTCGTCGTCATGCCGACCGGCGACATCGTCGAACCCTGGCAGGACGCCTGCGTCGAGGCGTTCACGACGGCCGGCGCGACCCTGGTCCCGGTGGCCGTCTCCACCAGCGACGTCGACCGTGACCTGCTGGGCAAGCTGCTGCAGGAGGCGCTGGCCGCGACGCCGGGCGGGGAGCGGGAGGCCGCCGAGGTGACCGGCGTCGTCTCGCTGCTCGCCTTCGACGAGCTGGCCCACCCGCTGCACCCGTCCGTGCCCGGCGGCTTCGCCGCCACCGTCGCGCTCTTCCAGGCCCTCGGCGACATCGGCCTGCGCGCCCCCATGTGGAGCGTCACCTCCGGTGCCGTGTCCGTCGGCATGGCCGACCTGCTGCGCTCCCCGGTGCAGTCGCTGGTGTGGGGCTTCGGCCGGGTCGCCGCCCTCGAACACCCGCAGCGCTGGGGCGGCCTCGTGGACCTGCCCGAGGCCGTGGAGGAACGCTCCGCGGCCCTGCTGGTCGCGGCCCTCACCGCCGCCGGGGAGGAGGACCAGATCGCCGTACGCCCCGGTGGCGTGCTCGCCCGCCGGCTCACCCGGGTCCCGCTCGGCGACAGCCAGCCCGCGAACCCCTGGCAGCCGTACGGCACGGCGCTGGTCACCGGCGGCACCGGCGCGCTCGGCGGGCACGCCGCCCGCTGGCTGGCCCGCAGCGGTGTGGAGAACATCGTCGTGGTCAGCCGGCGGGGCATGGCCGCCCCGGGCGCGCAGCAGCTCGTCGACGACCTCACCGCGCTGGGCGCCCAGGCCACGGTGGTGGCCTGCGACGCCTCCGACCGGGACGCGCTGGCCGACCTGATCGGCGCGATCCCCGCCGAGTACCCGCTCACCACCGTCGTGCACGCCACCGCCGTGCTCGACGACGCGATGATCAACGACATCCGGCCGGAGCAGATCGAACGGGTGCTCCAGGCCAAGGTCGACGTCGCGTACAACCTGCACGAACTCACCCTCGACCTGGACCTGTCCGCGTTCGTCATGTTCTCGTCCTTCGCCGGCAGCGTGGCCAGCTCCGGCGTCGGGAACTACGCCCCGAGCAACGCGTTCCTCGACGCCCTGGCCCAGCACCGGCGCGGGCTCGGCCTGCCCGCCACCTCCATCGCCTGGGGCGCGTGGGCCGGCGGCGGCATGGCCGACGGGCCGCTCGGCGAGCTGCTGCACCGCCACGGCGTACCCGAGATGACCCCGGACGCGGCCATCGCCGCGCTGCACCAGGCCGTGGACCACGGCGAGGCGTTCCTCACCATCGCCGACATCGCCTGGGAACGCTTCGCCGTAGCCTTCACCGCCACCCGGCCCGGCCCGCTGATCAGCGACCTGCCGGACGTCCGCCGGCTCGCCACCGCCGAACAGGTGGCCGGCGTGGAGGCCGGCGACGGCCCGGACTCGCTGCGGGAGCGGTTCGCCGGGCTGCCCGCCGCCGAGCGGCTCGCCGTCCTGCTCGGCCTGGTCCGCAGCCAGGTCGCCGCCGTGCTCAACTACCCGTCCGCCGAGTCGGTGGACGAGCACCGGGCGTTCCGGGAGCTGGGCTTCGACTCCGTCACCGCCGTCGAACTGCGCAACCGGCTCGGCTCGGCCACCGGCGTGGCCCTGCCGGTCACCCTGGTCTTCGACTACCCGACCCCGACGACGCTGGCGGAGTACCTCTTCGCCGAGGTCGCCCACGACGACGTGGTCACCCCGACCGCGCTCCTCGACGACCTCGACCGGATCGCCGACAGCCTCGACATGGTGGCCCGGGACGAGGCGGCGCGGGTGCGGGCCACCGTACGCCTCCAGGCGATGCTCTCCCGGCTCGCCCAGAACAACGGCGGCAGCGACATCGGCCGGCACCTCGACGACGCCACCGACGACGAACTGTTCGCCATGGTGGACAGGGACCTCGGCATCTCCTGACCCCAGCTCCGGCCCCCCTCCGTCCCTGCTCAGGAAGCGGCACTCCGATGGCCAATGAAGACAAGCTCCGCGACTACCTCAAGCGGGTCATGGCTGATCTCCACGACACCCGCCGCCGGCTCAGTGAGGCACAGTCCCAGGAACTGGAGCCGGTGGCGATCGTGGCCATGAGCTGCCGCCTGCCCGGCGGGGTACGCAACCCCGACGAGCTGTGGGAGCTGCTGCGCGACGGCCGGGACGCCGTCGCGCCCTTCCCCGACGACCGGGGCTGGGACCTGGAGCGCCTCTACCACCCCGACCCCGACCACCCCGGCACCTCGTACGCCCGGGAGGGCGGGTTCGTCGACGGCGCCGGCGACTTCGACTCCGCCTTCTTCGGCATCTCGCCCCGCGAGGCGCTGGCCATGGACCCCCAGCAGCGGCTGCTGCTGGAGACGTCCTGGGAGGCGGTCGAGGCCGCCGGCATCGACCCGGCCGCGCTGCGCGGCAGCCGGACCGGGGTGTTCGTGGGCACCAACGGGCAGGACTACGGCACCCTGCTGATGATGTCGCCGGACGGCGACGAGGGGCACTCGATGACCGGCGGCGCGGCGGCCGTCGCGTCCGGCCGGGTGTCGTACACCCTCGGGCTGGAGGGGCCCGCCGTCTCCATCGACACGGCCTGCTCGTCGTCGCTGGTGGCGCTGCACCTCGCCGTGCAGGCGCTGCGGGCGGGGGAGTGCGACCTCGCCCTGGCCGGCGGCGTGACCGTGATGGCCACCCCCGGCCTGTACATCGGGTCGAGCCGGCAGCGGGCCCTCGCCCCGGACGGCCGGTGCAAGTCCTTCGCCGCCGCCGCCGACGGTGCCGGGTTCTCCGAGGGCGTCGGCTGGCTGCTGGTCGAGCGGCTGTCCGACGCCCGCCGCAACGGCCGCCGCGTCCTCGCCGTGGTACGCGGCACCGCCGTCAACCAGGACGGCGCCTCCAACGGGCTGAGCGCCCCGAACGGCCCCGCCCAGCAGCGGGTCATCAGCCAGGCCCTCACGAGCGCCCGGCTCGCCACCGCCGACGTGGACGTGGTGGAGGCGCACGGCACCGGCACCAGGCTCGGCGACCCGATCGAGGCGCAGGCGCTGCTCGCCACGTACGGGCAGGACCGGGAGGACGCCGAACCGCTGCTCCTCGGCTCGTTGAAGTCCAACATCGGGCACGCCCAGGCCGCCGCCGGCGTGGCCAGCGTCATCAAGATGGTGCTGGCGATGCGGCACGGGGTCGTGCCGGCGACGCTGCACGTCGACGAACCGTCCCCGCACGTCGACTGGTCGGCGGGCGCCATCGAGCTGGCGACCGAGGCGCGGCCGTGGCCCGAGACGGGCCGGGCGCGCCGGGCGGCCGTGTCGTCCTTCGGCATCTCCGGCACCAACGCCCACGTCATCATCGAGCAGCCGACCGAGCCGGTCGAGAGCCCGTCCGGCCGCACCCCGGGCCTGGTCGCCGCCGACGCGTTCCTCTGGCCGGTGTCGGCCCGGTCGACGGCCGCCCTCGCCGGTCAGGCCGCCCGGCTGGCGGCGTACGTGCGGCAGCGGGAGGGCCTGGACCCGGCGGCGGTCGGCTGGTCCCTGGCCACCACACGGTCGGCGTTCGACCAGCGGGCCGCCGTGGTCGGGTCGACCGTCGACGAGCTGCTGGCCGGGCTGGACGCCGTCGCGGCGGGTCTTCCGGCCGCGAACGTGACCAGCGGCGTGGCGTCCGGCGCGGGCGCGGGGCCGGTGTTCGTGTTCCCCGGTCAGGGCGCCCAGTCGGCGCGGATGGCGGCCGGCCTGGTGGGTCGTACGCCGGTGTTCGACGCGAAGCTCGCGGCGTGCCAGCGGGCCCTGGCTCCCTACCTCGACGTGGACCTGGTGTCGGTGTTGACCGGCGACGACGAGTCGTGGCTGGAGCGGGTGGAGGTCGTGCAGCCGGTCCTGTGGGCCGTCGGTGTCGCTCTCGCCGCCGTGTGGCAGCACGCCGGCGTGACGCCGGCGGCGGTGGTCGGTCACTCGCAGGGCGAGATCGGCGCGGCGTGTGTGGCCGGCATTCTGTCGCTGGAGGACGCGGCGAAGGCCGTGGCGTTGCGGTCGCGGGCGCTGACGGTGCTGCGGGGCACGGGCACGATGGCGTCGGTGGACCTGTCGGCTGAGGCGTTGGCCGAGCGGCTGTCGGCGTTCCCGGGTGTCGGGGTGGCGGCGGTGAACGGTCCGTCGACGGTGGTGGTGTCGGGTCCGCCGCAGCCGGTGGCCGACCTCGTCGAAGCGTGTCAGGCCGACGGCGTGCGGGCCCGCCTGATTCCCGTGGACTACGCCTCCCACTCGGCGGCCGTGCAGGAGGTGGCGGAGCAACTCCGCGCGGACCTGGCCGGCATCGCCCCGCACCAGGGCCACACCCGTCTCGTGTCGACGTTGACCGGGGACTGGGTGGATCCGGAGTCGATGACGGCGGACTACTGGTACGACAACCTGCGGCAGACCGTGCGGTTCGACGCCGCGGTGCGGGTGGCGGTCGCCGCGGGTCACACGACGTTCGTGGAGATCTCTCCGCATCCGGTGCTGACGATGCCGGTGACGGCGATCCTGGACGACGCCGGCGCCACGGGCCACACCCTGGGCAGCCTGCGCCGGGGTGACGACGATCCGGCGCGGCTGCTGACGAACCTCGCCACCGCCCACGCCGTCGGCCTGCCCGTCGACCTCACCACCGTCCTCGCCGAGACCGACACCGTCGACCTGCCCACCTACGCCTTCGACCACCACCGGTACTGGCCCGCGCCGCCGGCCTTCCTCGCCGCCCCCGACAGCCCCCCGGACATCGACCGGTGGCGCTACCGGGTCACCTGGCGGGCCGTGCCCGACCTGCCGCTGACCTGGCTGGCCGGCACCTGGCTCGTACCGCTGCCCGCCGGGCGGGGCGACGACCCCCTGATCGCCGGGGTGCTGGGCGCGCTCGGCAACTTCGGCGCGGACGTCGTACCCGTGGAGCTGGACGTCACCGACGAGCCGGCGGCGCTGGCCGACCGGCTGCGCGCCGCGCTCACCGGCCCGGAGCGGCCCACCGCCGTGCTCTCGCTGCTCGGCCTCGACGAACGGGCGCACCCCGGGCACCCGGCGACCTCGCTGGCCGCCTCGGGCACCGCCCTGCTGGTGCAGGCGCTCGGCACGCTCGACGTCGAGGCGCCCCTGTGGTGCGCGACCCGGGGCGCCGTCGCGGTCTCCGCCGACGACCTGCCGCCGCACCCCGTGGCGGCCTCCGTGTGGGGGCTCGGCCGCGCCGTCGCCCTCGAACACCCCGGCCGCTGGGGCGGCCTGCTCGACCTGCCGCAGACCCTCGACGCCCAGGCCGGCGCCCTGCTCTGCGCGGCGCTCGGCGACGACGGCGGCGAGGACCAGCTCGCCGTCCGCGACTCCGGCGTGTTCGTCCGCCGGCTCGCCCGGATCACCGAACCCGAGCCGGCCGGCGACTGGCGGGCGCGCGGCACCGTCCTGATCACCGGCGGCACCGGCGGGCTGGGCGGGCACCTGGCCCGCTGGGCCGCCCGGTCCGGCGCCGCGCACGTCCTGCTGGCCAGCCGGCGCGGCCCGGACGCCCCGGGCGCCGCCGAGCTGGAGGCGGAGCTGACCGAGCTCGGCGTACGGGTCACCGTGGCCCGCTGCGACGTCAGCGACCGCGCGCAGGTGGCCGACCTGCTGGCCGCCGTCCCCGCCGACGCACCGCTGACCGCCGTGCTGCACACCGCCGCCGTCCTCGACGACGGCATCGTCGACACCGCCACCCCGCAACGCCTGCACACCGTCGCCGCACCCAAGTGCGCCGCCGCCGTCCACCTCGACGAGCTGACCCGCGACCTCGAACTGGACGCCTTCGTGCTCTTCTCCTCGGTCGCCGGTACCACCGGCAACGCCGGGCAGGGCGCGTACGGGGCGGCGAACGCCTTCCTCGACGCGCTCGCCGAGCGGCGCCGGGCCGAGGGCCGGACCGCCCTCTCCGTCGCCTGGGGCGCGTGGCGCGGCGCCGGTCTGCCCGCCGACAACGAGCGCGCCCAGCAGCGGCTGCGCCGGGGCGGCATGGTCGGCATGGACCCCGACCTGGCCGTCGAGGCCCTCGCGCGGGCGCTGCGCCGTGCCGACACGACCACCGTCATCGCCGACGTCGACTGGGCCCGGTTCGCCCCGGCGTTCACCCTGGTCCGACCCAGCCCTCTGATCGGCGACCTCGCCGAGGTGCGGGACGCGGCCCGGCAGGCCGCGCCGGAGAACGCCGGGGACGAGCCGGAGCCGTCGGGGGCAGCGGCCCGACGCTTCGCCGGGCTTCCCCCGGCGGAGCGCGCCTCGGCGCTGCTGGAGCTGGTCCGCCAGTGCGCCGCGACCGCGCTCGGGTACGGCGGGGCCGACGACATCCCGGCCACCCGCCCCTTCCGCGACCTGGGCCTGGACTCGCTGACCGCGGTGGACATGCGCAACTTCCTGGCCACCGCCACCGACCTGCGGCTACCCGCGACGCTCGCCTTCGACTACCCGAACCCGACGGTGCTCGCCGCGCACCTCGACGAACTGCTCACCGGGGTGACCGCGGACCCGGCCACGCCCGCACCGGCCACCACGGCCGCCGACGACGAGCCGATCGCCATCGTGGCGATGAGCTGCCGTCTCCCCGGCGGGGCGGACACCCCGGAGCAGCTGTGGCAGCTCCTCGCCGCCGGCGGCGACGCGATCGGCGAGTTCCCCACCGACCGGGGCTGGGACCTCGACCGGCTCTTCGACCCCGACCCAGAGAACGAGGGCACCAGCTACGCCCGCGAGGGCGGCTTCGTCGCCGGGGCCGCCGACTTCGACCCCGGGTTCTTCGGCATCAGCCCCCGCGAGGCGCTGGCCATGGACCCGCAGCAGCGGCTGCTGCTGGAGGCGTCCTGGGAGGCCATCGAGCGGGCCGGCATCGACCCGCAGGCCCTGCGCGGCAGCCCCACCGGCGTCTTCGTCGGCACCAACTACCAGGACTACCGGAACCTGATGTACGGCGCGGAGGGCGCCGAGGGGCACCTGATGACCGGCAACGCCGGCAGCGTCCTCTCCGGGCGGGTGTCGTACACCCTCGGGCTGGAGGGGCCCGCCGTCTCGGTGGACACCGCCTGCTCCTCGTCGCTGGTGGCGCTGCACTGGGCCTGCCAGGCGCTCCGCCGGGCGGAGTGCTCCCTCGCCCTCGTCGGGGGCGTCACCGTGATGTCCACCCCCGGCGTGTTCGTCGGCTTCAGCCGGCAGCGGGGCCTGGCCCCGGACAGCCGGGTCAAGGCGTTCGCCTCCGCCGCCGACGGCACGAGCTGGGGCGAGGGACTCGGCCTGCTGCTGGTCGAGCGGCTCTCCGACGCCCGCCGCAACGGCCACCCCGTGCTCGCGGTGATCCGGGGCAGCGCCGTCAACTCCGACGGCGCGTCCAACGGCCTCACCGCGCCCAACGGGCCGTCGCAGCAGCGGGTGATCCGGCAGGCCCTCGCCAACGCCGGACTCGCCCCGGCCGACGTGGACGCCGTCGAGGCGCACGGCACCGGCACCAGGCTCGGCGACCCGATCGAGGCCCAGGCCCTGCTCGCCACGTACGGCCGGGAGCGCCCCGCCGACCAGCCCCTCTGGCTCGGCTCGATCAAGTCCAACATCGGCCACACCCAGGCCGCGGCCGGCGTCGCCGGGATCATCAAGATGGTGCTGGCCCTCCAGCACGGCTACCTGCCGCAGACCCTGCACGTCGACGAGCCGACCGATCAGGTGGACTGGAGCGTCGGCGCGGTCGAGCTGCTCGACGAGGGCCGCCCGTGGCCCGTCACCGGCCACCCGCGCCGGGCCGCCGTCTCCTCGTTCGGGATCAGCGGCACCAACGCGCACACCATCCTGGAGCAGGCGCCCGAGCCGGTCGAGCCGGCCGAGCCGACGGGCGGGACGGCCCGGCTGCCGGTCGTGCCGGTGCTGCTGTCGGCGCGTACGCCCACGGCGCTGGCCGCCCAGGCCGACCGCTGGGCCGACCGGCTCACCGGGCCGGCGGCCCCGCCACTTGTCGACGTCGGCTGGTCGTCGGCCGTCTCCCGGGCCACCCTGGACCACCGGGCCGTCGTTCTCGCCGCCGACCGGGGCGACCTGGACGCCGGGCTGCGCGCCCTCGCCGCCGGCGAGGACTCGCCGCTGCTGGTCACCGGCGCGGCCGCGCCCCGGCCGAAGGTGGCGTACCTCTTCTCCGGGCAGGGGGCCCAGCGGGCCGGGATGGGCCGCGAGCTGGCCGAGGCCTTCCCGGTCTTCGCCGCCGCCCTCGACGAGGTGTGTGCCGCCCTCGACCCGCACCTGCCCCGCCCGCTGAAGCCGGTGCTGCTCGCCGAGGCCGGCACCCCCGACGCGGAGCTGCTGGACCGCACCGAGTTCACCCAGCCGGCGCTCTTCGCCGTCGAGGTGGCGATGTTCCGGCTGCTGGAGGCGTGGGGCCTGCGCCCCGACGCGGTCGCCGGGCACTCCGTCGGCGAGTTCGCCGCCGCCCACGCCGCCGGGGTGCTCTCCCTGGCCGACGCCGCCGAGCTGGTCGCCGCCCGCGGCCGGCTGATGCAGACGCTGCCGGCCGGCGGCGCGATGCTCGCCATCGCCGCCGCCGAGGCGGAGGTGACCGCCGCGCTCGGCGACCGCGCCGACCGGGTCTCGGTCGCCGCCGTCAACGGCCCCGCCGCCGTCGTGGTTTCCGGGGCCGGCGACGCCGTCGAGGAGCTGGCCGCCGAGTGGACCGCCCGGGGCGTACGGGTCCGGCGGCTGACGGTCAGCCACGCGTTCCACAGCCCGCTGATGGACCCGGTGCTCGACGACCTCGCCGCCGTCGCCGGGCGGCTGCGGTACCAGGCCCCGACCGTCCCGATGGTCTCCACCGTCACCGGCGCGCCGGTCGACGTGACCGAGATCGGCACGCCCGGGTACTGGGTGCGGCACGCCCGCGACGCGGTGCGCTTCGCCGACGCCGTCGCGGCGCTGCGGGACCGCAACGTCACCGGCTACCTGGAGGTCGGCCCGGACGGGGTGCTCACCGCCCTCGTCCAGGCCGTCCTCGCCGAGGGCGCCCCGGCCGCCGGCCGCGCCCCGCTGGTCGTGGCCGCCCTGCGCCGGGAGCGCCCCGAGCCGGCCACCCTGCTGCGGGCGGTCGCCGCGTTGCACGCCCACGGCGTCTGCCCGCACTGGCCGGCCCTGTACGAGGGCACCGGCGCCCGCCGAACCGACCTGCCCACGTACGTCTTCGACCGGCAGCGCTACTGGCCGGAGCCGCCGCCCTGGGCCGCGCTGGCGGCCGCCGAGGACGGCGCCGACGTCGAGCGCCGCTTCTGGGCGGCCGTCGAGGCCGAGGACTTCGACTCGCTCGTCCGCGATCTCGAGGTGGACCCCGACCAGCCGTTCGGGGCGGTGCTGCCCGCGCTGTCCGCGTGGCGGCGACGCGGCCGGGAACGCTCCCTCGTGGACGGCACCCGGTACCGGGCGGTCTGGGAACCCCTCGCCGACACGCCCGCGGCGGACGGGTCCGGCCGCTGGCTCGTGCTGCTGCCCGCCGACCGGGCGGACGACCCGGAACTCAACTCGTGCACCTGGGCGCTGGGCGGGGACGTCGCCACCGTGCCCGTCGACACCGCCGCCGACCCGGACGAGCTGACCGACGAACTCGCCGCCGTCCTCACCGACGCGCTGGGCGGGGCAGGCGAGCCGCTGACGATCCTGTCCTTCCTCGGCCTGGACGACGCCCCGCACGCCGAGCACCCCGCGCTGCCCCGCGGCCTCGCCGCGACCGTGCGGCTGCTCCAGCAGCTGACCGACCTGGACGCGCCGGCCCGGCTCTGGTGCGTCACCCAGGGCGCCGTCGGGGTCGGCGACGGCGACGTCCCGCTCAACCCCCGACAGGCGATGCTGTGGGGCCTGGGCCGGGTGGCCGCGCTCGAGCAGCCCGCCCGCTGGGCCGGGCTGGTCGACCTTCCCACCACCCTCGAAGCCTGGACGGCGATGCGCCTCGGCGGCGTCCTCACCGGCGACGGCGTCGAGGACCAGATCGCCGTCCGCGACTCGGGCGTGCTGGTCCGGCGGCTCGCCCCCGCCGTCACCACCGGGGAACCCGAGCCGTGGCAGCCCCGGGGCACCGTGCTGATCACCGGCGGCGTCGGCGCCCTCGGCGGGCACGTGGCCCGCTGGGTGGCCGGCTCCGGCGCCGAGCGGGTGGTGCTGACCAGCCGCCGCGGCACCGACACCCCGGGCGCCACCGACCTGCTCGCCGAGCTGACCGACCTCGGGGTGGACTGCCGGATCGCCCGGTGCGACGCCGCCGACCGGGCCGCGATGACCGACCTCCTGGCCGACCTGCGGCGCGAGGGTCCGCCGCTGCGCGCGGTGGTGCACGCCGCCGGGGTCAGCGAGGTGGTGCCGCTGGCCGACACCACCCTGGAGGACCTGGCGTACGTCATCGCCCCGAAGCTCCGCGGCGCCGAACTGCTCGACGAGCTGCTCGACGGCGTCGAGCTGGACGCGTTCGTGCTCTTCTCCTCCATCTCGGCGGTGTGGGGCAGCGGCGGGCAGGGCGCGTACGCGGCCGGCAACGCCTACCTGGACGCGCTCGCCGAGCGGCGACGCGCCCGGGGCCTGGCGGCCACCTCCGTCGCCTGGGGGCCGTGGACGGAGTCGGGCATGTACACCGAGGGCGCGGCGGAGCAGCTGCGCCGGCGCGGCCTGCGGGTGATGCCGCCCGGCGTGGCGATGGCGGGGCTGCGGCACGCCCTGGCGGCCGGCGACACCTGCGTCACCGTCGCCGACGTCGACTGGGCCGTCTTCCAGCCGCTGTTCACCTCGCTGCGGCCCAGCCCGCTGCTGGCGGACCTGCCGGCCGTACGCGCGCTCGCCGCCGCCCCCGTCGCCGAGCCGGACGTGCCCGCGCCGGTCGCCCGGGACCTGCTCGCCGGCCTGCGGGCGCTGCCCGGCGCCGAGCGGCGGGCCGCGCTGCTGGACATGGTGCGGGTCGACGCCGCGAAGGTGCTCGGCCATTCCTCGGCCGACGTGATCGACACCGACCGGGGCTTCCTGGACCTCGGCTTCGACTCACTCACCGCCGTGGAGCTGCGCAACCTGCTCGTCGCGGCCACCGGGCACGAACTGCCCACCACCGTCGTCTTCGACTACCCCACGCCCGAGGGCCTCGCCGACCACCTGCACGAGGAACTCTTCCCCGACCACGGCGGGGACGCCGGTGGCGTGGGCGACGAGGAGTCGGTCCGCCGGACCATCGCCGCGATCCCGCTGGACCAGCTGCGGCAGGCGGGCCTGCTCGACCAACTGCTCCAGCTGGCCCGTACGAGCGCCGACCCGGCGCCCGCCGCCCCGGCCGCGTCGCCCGCGCCCGAGGCCCAGATCCACGAACTCGACGTCGCCGGCCTGGTCAGGATGGCCCTGGAAGGCTCCGACTCGTGACCCGCCCGGCCCTGAGGAGCCTTCGATGAGTGTGTCGCTGGACGAGGTCGTCAAGGCGCTGCGCGCGGCCCTGCTCGACAACCAGAAGCTCAAGCAGCAGAACCAGCAGCTCACCGCCGCGCTCAGCGAACCGGTGGCGATCATCGGGATGAGCTGCCGGTTCCCCGGTGGCGTCGGCTCCCCGGAGCAGCTGTGGGACCTCGTCGCGGCGGGCACCGACGCGATGTCGGCGTTCCCCGCCGACCGGGGCTGGAACCTGGGCGCGCTCTACGACACCGACCCCGACAGCCGGGGCACGTCGTACGTGCGGGAGGGCGGCTTCCTCTACTCCGCCGGGGACTTCGATCCCGCGTTCTTCGGCATCAGTCCCCGCGAGGCCCTCGCCATGGACCCGCAGCAGCGGCTGCTGCTGGAGGCCGCCTGGGAGGCGTTCGAACGGGCCGGCATCGACCCGACCACGCTGCGCGGCGCGCCCACCGGCGTGTACGCGGCGACCAGCCAGGGCGACTACGCGGCGCTGCTCACCGGGGTCAGCGGCGGCGTCGAGGGCTACCTCGGCACCGGCAGCGCCGCCGCCGTGGCCAGCGGCCGGATCTCGTACGCGCTGGGCCTGGAGGGGCCGGCGGTCACCGTCGACACCGCCTGCTCGTCGTCGCTGGTCGCGCTGCACCTGGCCTGCCAGGCGCTGCGGCTGGGGGAGTGCACCCTGGCGCTGGCCGGCGGGGTGTCCGTGATGGCGACCCCGACCGTGTTCGTCGAGTTCTCCCGGCAGCGCGGCCTGTCCACCGACGGCCGGTGCAAGTCGTTCGCCGCCGCCGCCGACGGCACCGGCTGGTCCGAGGGCGTCGGCATGCTGCTCGTCGAGCGGCTCTCCGACGCCCGCCGCAACGGCCACCCGATCCTCGCCGTGGTGCGCGGCAGCGCCGTCAACCAGGACGGCGCGAGCAGCGGGCTGACCGCCCCGAACGGCCCCTCGCAGCGGCGGGTCATCCGGCAGGCCCTCGCCAACGCCGGACTCACCGCCGACCAGGTCGACGCGGTGGAGGCGCACGGCACCGGCACCACCCTCGGCGACCCGATCGAGGCGCAGGCGCTGCTGGCCACGTACGGCCAGGACCGGCCCGCCGACCGGCCGCTGTGGCTCGGCTCGGTCAAGTCGAACATCGGGCACACCCAGGCCGCCGCCGGCGTCGCCGGGGTGATGAAGATGGTCCTGGCGATGCGGCACGGGGTGCTGCCGCCCACCCTGCACGTCGACGAGCCCACCCCGCACGTCGACTGGAGCTGCGGGGCGGTGTCCCTGCTGACCGGGGCGCAGCCCTGGCCGGAGACCGGGCAGCCGCGCCGGGCCGGGGTCTCCGCGTTCGGCATCAGCGGCACCAACGCGCACGTCATCATCGAGCAGGCTGCGGCGGCGGACACCGGTGCCGCCCGGCCCGCCGGCGCACCCGCCCCGCCCGCCCCGTGGCTCGTCTCGGCCCGCTCCGCGCCGGCCCTGGCCGGACAGGCCCGGCGGCTGCTCGACCACCTCGCCGCCCACCCCGACCTGGCGCCGGCCGACGTGGCGTACTCGCTGGTCACCACCCGGGCGGCGCTGCCGCACCGGGCCGCGGTGACCGGCGACGACTCCGACGCCCTGCTGGCCGGCCTGCGCGCGGTCGCCGAGGACCGGCCCGCGCCCGGCGTGGTGCGAGGGGTGGCCCGCCCCGCCGGCAAGGTGGCGTTCCTCTTCACCGGTCAGGGCGCGCAGCGCCCCGGCATGGGCGCCGAACTGCGCCGCCGGTACCCCGTGTTCGCGGCCGCCTTCGACGAGGTGGCCGCGGAGCTGGACCAGCACCTGAGCCGCCCGCTGCGGGAGGTGGTCCTCGCCGACCCCGGCTCGCCCGGGGCGGAGCTGCTGGACCGCACCGAGTTCACCCAGCCGGCGCTGTTCGCGTACGAGGTGGCCGCCTACCGGCTGGTCACCGCGTGGGGGCTGCGCCCGCAGCACCTGCTCGGCCACTCGGTCGGCGGGCTGGCCGCCGCGCACGTGGCCGGCGTGCTGTCGCTGGCGGACGCGGCGGCGCTGGTCGCCGCCCGGGGCCGGCTGATGCAGGCGCTGCCGGCCGGCGGGGCCATGCTGGCGGTCGGGGCGTCCGAGGCCGAGGTGACCGCGCTGCTCGGCGACCGGGTCGCGCTGGCCGCCGTGAACGGCCCGTCGTCGGTGGTGCTCTCCGGCGACGAGGACGCCGTCCTGGCGGCCGGCGAGCGGCTGGCCGCCCAGGGCCGGCGGACCCGTCGGCTGCGCGTCAGCCACGCCTTCCACTCCGCCCGGATGGACGCCATGCTGGCCGACTTCCGCGTCGTCGCGGAGAAGGTCACCTGGCACCCGCCGGCCCTGCCGGTCGTCTCCGACCGTACGGGTGCTCCGCTGACGGCCGCCGAGGCCACCGACCCGGGCTACTGGGTCGACCACGTCCGCGACACCGTCCGCTTCCACGACGCGGTGGCCACCCTCGCCGCCGCCGGGGTGGCGACCTTCCTGGAACTCGGCCCCGACGGGGTGCTGACCGCGATGGCCCGGGAGTGCCTGCCCGACGCCGACCCGGCGGCCTTCGCGTGCGTCGGCCGCCGCGACCAGCCGGAGCCGGCCACCCTGCTCGGCGCGCTCGCCGCCGTCGACCTGCGGGGAGCCGGCGTCGACTGGCCGGCCCTGTTCGCCGGCAGCGACGCCGCCCGGATCGAGCTGCCCACCTACGCCTTCCACCACGACCGGTACTGGCCGGACCCGCCAACGGTCGACCTCGGGCAGCCGGCCACGGCGGGCGAGGACGACGAGTTCTGGTCCGCCGTCCAGGCCGGGCGCCCCGCCGCGCTGGCCGACGTGCTCGGCCTGGACACCGACGGGCAGGATTCGCTGACGGCGCTGCTGCCCGCCCTCGCGGCCTACCGGAGCCGCCGGCGTCTCGGTGCCGAGCTGGACGGTCTGCGGTACCGCACCGACTGGGTCCTCGTCGACCCGTCGCCGGCCGGTGCCGCGCCGACCGGCCCCTGCCTGGTGGTCGCCGAGGCCGACACCGACGCCACGGCGGTGCTGGCCGCGCTGCGGGCGGCGAACCTGGACCCGGTGCTCGTGACCGTGGGCGACGACCCGGGCGAGGCCGCGCGGGCCCTGCCCGCCGGGGGCGGCCCGTCGGCGGTGGTCTCGCTGCTGGCGGTGAGGGCCGGGGCGACCGGGACCGCCGCGCTGGCCGGCACCGCCGCGCTGCTGCGTGCCCTGGCCGCCGCCGGGAGCCTCGGGCCGGTGTGGACCGTGACCCGGGGCGCCGTCGCCGTCGACGCGGACGACCCCGCGCCCGGCGTCGCCGGCGCGTACCTCTGGGGTCTGGGCCGGGTGCTGGCGTTGGAACAGCCGCGGCTGTGGGGCGGGCTGGTCGACCTGCCGGCGCGGCCCGACGGCGCCGCCCTCGAGGCGCTCGCCCGCCTCGTCGCGGCCGGCGGCGACGAGGACCAGCTCGCGGTCCGATCGAGCGGGGTGTACGCGCGGCGGCTGCGCCGCGCCCCGGCCGGCCCCGCCGGGGACTGGCGGCCCCGGGGCGCGGTCCTCGTGCACGGCGCGGCGGGGGCGCGCGCCCCGCACCTGCTGCGCTGGCTCGTCGGGCAGGGCGCGACCCGTCTCGTGCTCGCCGGTCCCGCCGCGCCCGCCGGGCTGGCCGCCGCCGTCACCGCCGTCGACGACCTGGACCGGCTGCCCGGCGTGCTGGACGCGCTCGCCGCCGACGGCGTCGAGGTGCGCACCGTCCTGCACGTCGCCGACTCCGACGGCCCCGGCGAGCCGGTCTCGGCCCTGGAGCCGGCCGACCTGGCCGCCGCCGTGGCCGCCCGCACCGCCGCCGTGGAACTGCTCGACCGGGCGTGCGGCGACCGGCAGATCGACGAGTTCGTCGTCTTCTCCTCCACCGCCGCCGTCTGGGGCGGCGGGGGCGCGGCGGTCGCCGCCGCCGCCGGCGAGGGGTTGGCGGCGCTGGCCGCGCGCCGCCGCGCCGCCGGCCGGGCGGCCACCGTCGTCGCCTGGGTGCCCTGGGCCGACGAGGCCGCCGAACCGGAGCAGATGCGCCGCCGCGGGGTCCGCCCGCTCGCCACCGACGTGGCCCTGTCCGCGCTGCGACTGGCCCTGGCCCGCGGCGACGACCAGATCGCGGTCGCCGACCTCGACTGGTCCGCGTTCGTGCCGGCCTTCACCGCCGTACGGCCCAGCCCGCTGCTGCGCGGGGTGCCCGAGGCGGTCGCGGCGGACCGGGACGCCCCACCGGCGGTCGAGGCCGGCGACCCCGCCCGGGTGCTGCGGGAACGGTTGACCGCGGCCTCACCCGTCGACCGGCACCGCATCCTGCTGGACCTGGTCCGGGCACGCGTGGCCACCGTGCTCGGGCACGCCTCGCCCGGGGCGGTCGAGGCCGACCGCGACTTCCTGGAGCTCGGCTTCGACTCGCTGACCGCGCTGGAGCTGCGGGACGCGCTGCGTCAGGAGACCGGTGCGGAGCTGTCCGCCACCCTGCTCTTCGACCACCCCACCCCGACGGCGCTGGCCCGCCACCTGCTCGACCAGACCGTCGACGCGACCGAGGCCGCCCCGGACACCGCCGGGGAGCCCGCACCGGAAGGCGCCGGCGGCGGGCTGCTCGGCGGGCTGTTCAACCAGCCCAAGGCCCGCGAGGATCCGGCGGGGTACGCCGAACTCCTGGTCAAGCTCGCCCAGTTCCGGCCCAGCTTCAGCGAGCCCGGACAGCTCACCCGCCCGGCCGGCATCCTCCGGCTGGCCCGGGGCGGCGCCGGGGCCCCGCTGGTGTGCTGCTGCACCATGTCGCTGCTCTCCGGGGCCCACGAGTACGCCCGGCTCGCCTCCGGATTCCGGGGGATGCGCGACGTCTGGGCCCTGCCCAACCCGGGCTTCGGGGTGGGCGAGGAGCTGCCCGCCGACCTCGGCGCGCTGCTGCGGGTGCACGCCGACACGGTGCTGCGCGCGGTCGGCTCCGGCCCGTTCGTGCTCGCCGGCCACTCCGGCGGCGCGATGGTGGCCAACCTGCTCGCCGGCGAGCTGGAACGGCAGGGCCGGTCGCCGGCCGCGGTCGTGCTGATGGACACCTACCCGGCCGACAGCGAGGTGCTCGGCCGGTGGGTGCCGCAACTGCTCGACGGGATGATCGACCGGGACAGCGCGTACACGCCGATGGACGACTGGCGGACGACGGCCTGGGCCGGATACCTGCCGCTGTTCCTGGACTGGCAGCCCGCCCCGATGGCGGCGTCGACGCTGCTGGTCCGGGCCAGCGAGCCGTTGGGGGAGTGGGACGGCGAGGAGGGCGGCTGGCGGTCCCGCTGGCCGTACCCGCACGAGGCGGTGGACGCGGCCGGCGACCACTTCAGCATGGTCGCCGACCGGGGGCCCGAGCTGGCCGGCACGGTGCAGCGGTGGCTGACCGGGCAGCGGCTCTGACGGCCCGCCCCTGGCGTGCCCCTAGCGCCCCCTATCGGCGCACGCACATCTATCGGATTGCAGGAACAGGACGGGAGCATGACGACGTGGACGAGGCAGTGGTGGTCACGGAGCTGGTCAAGCAGTACCAGCCCAACATGCCGCCGGCCGTTGACGGGCTGAGTTTCTCCGTCGCAGCCGGTGAGGTCTTCGGTCTGCTCGGGCCGAACGGCGCGGGCAAGACGACAACGATCGGGGTGCTGACCACGCGGGTGCGGGCCACCTCCGGGCGCGCCCAGGTGTGCGGCGCCGACGTGATCGGCGCTCCCGCCGTCGCCCGGCAGTTGCTGGCGGTCGTGCCGCAGCGGGTCAACCTGGACCGGGCGCTGACCGTCCGGCAGAACCTGCTGTTCCACGCGGCGTACCACCGGGTGCCCCGGGCCGAGCGCGTCCGCCGCGCCGACGAGCTGCTGGAGCAGATGGGGCTCAAGGAGTTCGCGAACTCCCGCACCGACTTCCTCTCCGGCGGCCTCGCCCAGCGCACCATGATCGCGCGGGCGCTCATGCACTCGCCCCGGGTGCTCTTCCTCGACGAGCCCTCCGGCGGCCTCGACCCGCAGTCCCGCCTCTTCGTGCACGACCGGGTCGCCGAGCTGAAGCGGGCCGGCGTGACCGTGGTGGTCACCACCCACGACATGGACGAGGCGGAGAAGCTCTGCGACCGGGTCGGCATCATCGACCACGGCAAGCTGCTCACGCTGGACACCCCCGCCGCGCTGACCCGTACCCTGCCGGGCAGCAGCACGCTCACCCTCGTGGTGGCCGCCGGCGCCCCCGCCGAGGAGGTGCGGACCGCGCTCGGCGCCATCCCGCACGTGGAGCGGGTGGAGCACTTCAAGGCGAGCCCGGGCGCCCCCGCCGCCGCGCCGCCGGCGTTCCCCGGCATGCCGCCGATGCCGGCGCCCCCGCCGGCGCCCGCCGAATCCGACGGCACCCTCTCCTTCCGGGTCTACACCGGCACCCAGCCGGCCAACGCCATCCCGATGGCGCTGAAGATCCTCGCCGACCTGGGCTGCGAGGTCCGCGATCTCAACATCGGCCAGCCCAGCCTGGAAGACGTCTTCATCCACCTGACCGGAAGGGAACTTCGGTGAGCGTCACCGCCCCCGCCACCCCCACGACGGCCGCGGCGCCGCCGCCGGTACGCGCGATGGACCAGTTCGCCACGTTCCGCGCGGTGCTCTCGCGGGACCTGTTCGTCACCGGCCGGGAACTGGTGGGCTTCCTGCTTCAGGTCTTCATCCAGCCGCTGTTCATGCTGCTGATCTTCGGCAAGGTGCTCGGTGACCTGGGCTACGCCAGCGACGACTTCTCCAACGTGCTGCTGCCCGGCGTCATCGCGCTCAACGCCTTCCTGATCGGGCTGGAGAACACCGCGCTGCCGATGGTGATGGACTTCTCCTTCACCCGCGAGATCGAGGACCGCCTCCTGTCGCCCATGGCGATCCCCCTGGTGGCCCTGGAGAAGATCGTCTTCGGTGGCATCCGCGGGCTGATCGCCGGCGTGGTGCTGATCCCGGTCGGCATGCTCATGCTCGGCGTCACCTGGCCCTGGGCCGTGGTGCTGAAGGTGGTCGGGGTGCTGGCGATCGGCGCGCTGGTCGGCGCGGCGGTCGGCCTGACCTTCGGCACCCTGGTGCCGACGCAGCACATCCAGATCATGTTCACCGTCGTGATGACCCCGCTGATGTTCACCGGCGCGACCCAGTTCCCGCTGCTCGGCCTGGACATGCTGCGCTGGTACCAGGTGGTCTGCGCGCTCAACCCGCTCACCTACATCAGCGAGGCGACCCGGTCCCTGGTCGCCCCGCCGGGGGTCGAGTCCGTGCCGCTCTGGCTGTGCATGACCGTCCTCACCGGCGTCTTCGTGGTGTTCTCGGCCATCGGCATGCGCGGCTTCATGCGCCGCTCGATGGACTAGCCGTCGCCCTCCGCCGACGACCCGGCGGAAACCGTGCGGTGGTGGGAGACCTCCGGGTGAGGTGGGGCCTGACGAGGCCCGCGCCTCACCCGGAGGTCTCTTCGTGTCCACCGTGGCCGAGGGCCGGGCGGGTACCTGCCGCTCCATGGCGGCGGGCCCGGCGGGTGTTGCCACGTCGGCCCCGCCGGCCGGTCGACCTCGGGGGCGCCGACGCCGTGGGCGTGGGCGTGTGCCTCGCCGCGCCGGGGCCCGTGACCGTACCGACCGCGCCGGTCGGGTGGCGCGGTGCTCGCCGTCGACGGCGTCGGCCGTCGAGCACACCGACGCCGTCGACGTCGGGGACCTTCCCGCCGGGTGCGCGCGCCTGCCGGGCGGGGACGGGCTGTGCGTGCCCGCCGTCGCCGGGACGCGGGGGAGCCGTTCGCGCCGGGTGCCGACGACGCCGGGCGCGGGCCGATCAGCGGCCGGCGGATGCGGCGCACCGGCGGGGTCGCCGCCGGTCTCGTGTCGCGCGCCCGGGTCGAGGCCGCCGGCAGCGCGCCCGGGTCGGGGCCGCCGGCAGCGCGCCCGGGTCGGGGCCGCCGGCAGCGCGCCCGGGTCGAGGCCGCCGGCGCTGCTGCCGGCCGAGCCAGCGGCGGCGGTACGCGCCGAAGGGGGCGCCGCGTGATCCGCGCGGCGCCCCCTTCGGCGTCAGTCAGGAGGCGGCGCCCCTCGGCGTGGGTCAGGAGGCGGCGCCCTGCGTCTCCTCGGCCAGCCCTTCGGCGTACGCGACGAGCCGGGACGGCAGGTCGGTGCGCCGCTTCACGTCGAGCTTGCGGTAGACCCGCGTCAGGTGCTGCTCGACGGTACTCACCGTGATGAACAGCTTGCTGGAGATCTGCCGGTTGGTGTGTCCCTGGGCGGCCAGCGCGGCCACCCGGCGCTCGGCGTCGCTGAGCCCGTCGTCCGGCTCCTGCATCTCGACGGCCGTCGGGTACGCCGGCAGCCCGGTGCCCGGCTCCCGCCGGATGAGGCGCTGGGCCAGCACCGACGCGCCGCAGTCCTGGGCGAGCTGGTAGGCCCGGCGGACGAGCAGCCGCGCGCGGGCGGAGTCGCCGGCCCGCTGCAGCGTCTGGCCGGTGTCGCCGAGGGCCCGGACGAGCTCCAGCCGGTCACCGCTGGACTGGAGCAGGCTGACGGCCTCGGAGAGCAGCTTGCGGCGGTGGTCGGGGGCGGCCGTGGTGGCGAGCAGCCGCAGCGTCCGTCCCCGGGTCCGGTCGTCGACCCCGTGCGGCACCCGCAGTTGCTCCTGGAGGAGTTGGGTGGCCTGCGTCTTGTTGCCGACGCTGAGCTGCACCCGGGCCAGCTCCAGCCGCCACGGCACCAGTCCGGCCGCGTCGATGCCCCAGGCGCGCATCAGCTCGCCGCACCGCCGCAGGTCGGTGATCGCCGCGTGGGGCCGCCGTACGGCCAGGTGGTGCCGGGCGCGGGCGGCCAGGTAGTGCAGGCCCAGGGGGGTGCGGAAGATGCCGGGCGGAACCGGGTGGGCGAGCCACCGGTCGGCCTCGGAGAGCCGGACCGACTCGGTCGCGCAGGCGATGAGAGTGGCCAGCGGGCCCGCGACCGCCACGCCCCAGGCGGGGGCGGGGATCTCCTCCAACGCCGTGCGCGCGTGATGCTCGGCGCCGGGCAGGTCGCCGACCCGCAGGGCCGCCTCGGCCCGGATGGCCCGGATGACGGCCCGCCACACCGGCGCGTGCCGGGTGGCCGCGCGGTCGAGCAGGACGTCCCCCCAGGCGGCGGCCCGGTCGGACCGGCCCGCCCACAGCAGCGCCAGCAGGGGGGCGGTCAGCAGGCCCAGCGAGCCGTCGTCCGTGTGGTGGCGCTGGAGGAGCTGCTCGGCGGTCGCCACGGTGTCGTTCTCCGCGGCCGGGGTCAGCGCGGTGTGCAGCACCGTCACCGCCTGCAGCAGCGGGCTGACGCCGGTCGGCGCGCTCGCCGCCCGGCTCCACGTGGTCGGGGTCTCCCGGACGGCGGGCAGGTGGTCGGGGTGGGAGAGGGCGACCAGCAGCTGCATCATCCGCAGCCGCGCGCCCGCGCCGCCCGGGCCGTGCTCGTCCTCGGCGGAGAAGCCGCCGACCGCCTCGGTGGCCTCCTCGACGCGGCCCTGCCAGAGCAGGTACGGCACGGCGGAGAGGCCGACGTCGCCGGCCCAGCCGGCGGCCCGCGCCGCCTCGACCAGCTCGCCGAGCTGCCCGTTCACGGCCAGCGGATTGACCTGCCAGCGGGCGCTCACCAGCATCTCGGTGGTGGCGGCGCGCTGCCGCTCGTCCACGCACACCCGGGAGACCAGGCGCAGGCAGGCCGCGGCCACGTCGGGGCGGCCCGAGGCCAGGGCGTGCCCGGCGGCGTCCTGGAGCACCGGCACCACCCACGGCGCGTCCGCCCAGCCGGCGGCGACCAGGTGCTCGGCCACCACGCTCGGCTCGGCGCCGTGGTCGTGCAGCACCTCGGCGGCCCGCTGGTGCAGGGCGCGTCGTTCGTCGGGCGACATGTCGCCGAGGATCGAGTGCATGATGCGCGGGTGGCGGAGGCGGTCGGCCACCATCAGGCCGGAGGTGCGCAGCACCCGCACCGCCGGGGCGGTGGACTCGGGCGCCACGTCGAGGAGGTGGCCGAGCAGTTCGGTCGGGGCCGGCCGGTCGAGCACCGCCAGCGCCTGTGCCACCCGGCGCACCCCCGGCTCGTGCCGGTAGAGGCAGCCGAGCACAGCCTGGTCGAACGCGTCGCCGACGGCCTGGTCGCAGCCGTCGGCCGTCCCGCCGCCGGCGCCGTCCTCGAGCAGCGCCCGGGTGAGCAGCGGGTTGCCGCCGGTCATGTCCACGCAGCGTTCGGCGGTCTCCCGGGCCTCGGGGGTCTCGGCCTCGCCGCCGACGAGCCGGGTGACGGCGTCCACGGTCAACGGCGTCAGGGTGATCCGGGCGAAGTGCGGCTGGCTGAGCAACTCGGCCCGGAACAACGGGTGCGGCGGGCGCAGCGTCGACGCCTCGGCCAGCACCACCATGATCCGGGCGTGGCGCAGCCGGCGCGTCACGTAGAGAAGGCAGTGCAGCGAGGCCGGGTCGGCGTGGTGCACGTCGTCGACGACGAGGACCAGGGGCCCGGTGCCGGTCAGGTCGAGCAGCGTGGCGAAGAGACCGTGCAGCAGGGGAGCCCAGGCCCGGTCGCCCTCGACGGCCTCACCGCCGGGCTCGGGCAGGGACGTGGCGAGGGCGGCGTCGCCCAGCAGCCGCTCGACCCGGGCCGCCGCGTCGGGCGCCAGCCGTGCACTGTGGAACAGTTGCCCGATCACGCCCAGGTGGAGCCCCCGCTCCGCCCGGGAGCCCGCGGCGCTCATCACCTGCCCTCCGGTGGCGGCGGCCCACTCGCTGAACGCCTCCAACAGGCTGGTCTTGCCGCTCCCCACCGCTCCGGTGACCAGCGCGACGTGTCCACGCTGCTGCTCCTCGCACGCGTGGAACGCCCGCCGGAGTCGGGACGTCTGCTCCTCCTGCTGCACCAACACCCGCGTGTCAGCCCCTCTCGTACGCGGCGCGGAACCGGAACCCCGGCGCTGCCCGGCACCGCCCCCTCCGCCACACGTCAGCCCCTCCACCGCGCCTACCGGGTAGGGGTGGAGCGCACCGGGCTGCCGTGCCGGGTGGACCTGGAAATTCTTCGCCGCACCGCGCCGTTCGACGGACGGTCTCGGGTGCTGTGGCGAGTCTGGCACCGGGTGGGTTGTGCGACAACGGGCGCTTGACCCCATCGTTTCGCGCGCAAACCTGCGGATCTTGTTCGCCGTTAGGGGTTGCGTCAGGGGCCGGAAGGGGTGTCGAGTTCGGCCGGAGATGACGACGCGGTGAACACCGGGTGTCGGTGGTAGGCCTCGACGGTGCCACACCGCGCGTCCCGGCGCAGGCCCGAACGTCCGACTGTGACCTGACGAACAGCCGACGGTGGCCGCCCCTGTCGCGGCGGGACGGCGAGGCCGGCCGGCAGGCGGGCGTGGGCGGTCGACGGGCGCCGGCGGCGTGCGGTCCGCCGCGGTGGGACGGTGCGGCCGGCAGGCGGGCGCGGGCGGCGTGCGGTCTGTCGCGGCGGGACGGTTCTGCCGCGGCGGACGGGCGCGGGCGGCGGACGGGCGCGGGCGGCGTGCG
The DNA here is from genome assembly GCF_900090315.1 of Micromonospora citrea. Lineage (NCBI taxonomy): Bacteria > Bacillati > Actinomycetota > Actinomycetes > Micromonosporales > Micromonosporaceae > Micromonospora > Micromonospora citrea. Next base: position 6,594,381 of record NZ_FMHZ01000002.1, read on the forward strand.
GTCCGCCGCGGCGGGACGTTCAGGCTGGCCGGGGCGAGCGCGGAGGGCGCCGTCCCGCGGGGGAGCGCGGGACGGCGCCATGGGGGCGGACCCGGCGGCGGGAGGACGGCGGGCGCGCCGGCGGCGGTCGGCGGCGACCGTCAGCGGAACCGGGGCCCGGGCGGGCGGCCCCCCGGTTCGCTCTGCCCCGGCGGCGGCGGGTGCGGCAGGGTCGCGCCGGGCCGGTGCAGCCGCAGCCGGGTGGCCAGTTCGTTGCGCGAGTTGACGTGCAGCTTCCGGTAGATCCGGGTCAGCCGCTGCTCGATGGTGCTGACCGTCAGGAAGAGCTTCTCGGCGATCTCGCGGTTGGTGTGCCCCTGGGCGGCCAGGGCGGCCACCTGGGACTCCGCGTCGTTGAGGCCGTCGACCACCAGGGCCGTGCCGGCGGGGCCCTCGGCCGAACCGGAGCCGCTGGTGGCCGTGCTGGCTCGCAGCAGGGGGATGCCGCACTCCTCGGCGAGGGCCCGGGCGGCCCGGGCCGCGACGCGGGCCTCCCGCCGGTCGCCGGCCTGCTGATAGGCGTGGCCGAGGTCGGTCAGGTTGTGCGCCAGCTCCATCCGGTCGCCGCACTGCCGCAGCAGTCGCACGGCGCTGCGCAGGTGGGTGATCCGGTCCGGCCCGTCCTCGGCGGAGGCCAGCACCCGCAGGGCGGCGGCCCGATAGCGCAACTGGACGGGGCGCAGCCGGGCCAACTCCTCCCGGACCAGCTTCCGGGCCTGTTGGCGGCGGCCCATCCGGAGCAGCGCCCGGGCGCACTCGGTACGCCACGGGACGAGAGCCGAGAAGTCCAGCCGCCACGCGGTCATCAACTGCCCGCAGAGCTGGAAGTCGGCCAGCGCGTCCTCGGGGCTTCCCGCGGCGAGCGCGTGTGTCCCGCGGGCGTGGAGGTAGTGCAGCCCGATCGGGGTCTCGAACATCGCCGGCGGAACCGGCACCTGGAGGCAGTCGGCCGCCGCGTCGAGTTCGTTCATGAAGGTGAGGGCCCGCAGGCGGATGGAGAGTGGCATGCCGATCACCACTCCCCAACCCTTCAGGGAGAGCTGGCGCAGCGCCTCGTCGGCGAGCCGCTCCGCGCGCGGCAGGTCGCCGAGACGTCCGCTGACGGACGCCCGGAGGGCCGCGAGGGTCGCCGACGGCGAGGGATAGCGCCGGGCGGCCGGGTTGCGGTCCAGCCGGTCGCACCAGTCGCCGGCCAGGTCCAGCCGGTCGGCGTAGATCATGGCGATGATGGCGCAGACGCTCGACCACACGCGGGGCTCGTCGTCCAGCCCGCCGGCGTGCAGCGCCCGCTCGGCCTGCTCCACCACCGTGGCGTCGCCCCGTTCCAGCACGGCGGACAACAGGGAGGCTCCCTCGAGCCCGCGCTTGACCTTGGCCAGCGTGAGCGGGTCGCGGGCGACGGCGGTGGGATTCGGACGGTCGACCGACACCCCGGGATAGAGGGTGGACATCCAGCCGGTGGTGACGAGCAGTTCGGCCGCCGAACGCGGGTCGGCGCTGTCGGCGCCGTCGCTCAGGTGCTGGACCAGCTCGACGGCCTTGTCGATCTCGCCGTGCCAGAGCAGGTACTGGATCGGCCCCGCCGCCTGCTGGCTGCCCAGGTGGCCGGCGCGTACGGCGGTGGCGACGCCGAGCAGGTGGGGGACGGCGGCCTGCGGGTCGAGCTGCCACTCCGCGCGGGCCAGCGCGGAGCGGATCCGTGCCCGCAGGCAGTCACCGGCGCAGCTCCGGTTCGCCCGGCGCAGGTATCCCAGGGCGGTCTCCACCTCGCCGTCGAGCAACGCCTGCTCGCCGGCGTCCAGCAGGCTGTGCGCCATCCAGGGCTCGGTCAACTCGTCGACATTCACCAGGTGCGGGGCGATCCGCGCGGGGGGCGCGCCCTCGTCGTGCAACAGGCGGGCCGCCTCCAGGTGCAGCCGGGCGCGTTCCTCGGCGGTCGTCCCGTCGAGCACCGCCCGGCTCACCGCCGGGTGCCGCAGCCCCGCCTCGGTGACCAGCCCCGCGCTGGTCGAGCAGTCGACGGCGCCCAGCGCGGACCGCGACCGGGCGTCGACGAGCTGGGGCAGCAGGCTGCCGTGCGGGGGGTCGCCGGTCACGGCGAGCACCCGGGCGGCGTCGAGCACGAGGTGGTCGCAGCGGTACAGGCAGCTCAGCACGGCCTCCCGGAACGACTCGCCGGCGACGGGGCGGTCCGCGGGTCGGGGTGCGACGGCCTGGTCGTCGGCGAGCGCGTGCACCAGCAGCGGGTTGCCGCCGCTGATCCGGTGGCTCTCCTCGGCGATGGTCCGGGCGACGGGAACGCCGAGGCGGTGGGCGAGCACCTGGAACGTTCCCTCCACGGTGAGCAGCGGGAGCCGGATGCGGTGCAGCCGCGCGGGCTGCAGCAGCTCGGCGTAGACCTCGGGGCGCCACGGCCTGGTGCGCGGCGCCTCGGTCAGCAGGACGAGCACGGGCAGGCCGGAGATCCGCCGGGCCACGTAGTCGAGGCACCGCAGCGACGCCACGTCGGCGTGGTGGACGTCGTCGACGGTGATGACGAGTGGGCCGCGCGTGGTCAGCTCGAGCAGCGCGCCGCCGATCGCGGCGGTGTGACGAGCGGTGTCCTCGTCGTCGGCGCCCTCGACGTCGGCCCAGGCCAGAGAGCCCGCGTCCAGCAGTCGCCCGAAGCGTGCCCGGTCCTCGGGATCCGACGCGACCCGGACGAGTTGGCGGACGACCTCCAGCGGGACGGAGCGTTCGGCGCGGGACGCGCTCGCGCCGAGGACACGTGCCCCCGCCTCGATGGCCCGCCGGGTGAAGGTCTGCAACAGCGCGGTCTTGCCGGAGCCGACCGGGCCGGCCAGCACGGTCACGGTCCGGCCGGTGGGGGTGCCGCCGGTGGCGATCAGTTCCGCGAGCCGGCGCTCCAGCAGGTCGAGCTGGCACGACCGCTCGGTCAGCTCCATCGACGCGGCCTCCGAAGGGGCGGACGGCCCGCCGTCACCGGACGCGCCACCCGCCCTGCGCGGCCCTGGAGCTCGACGAAATCGGAGACCGGCAATTCTCGACCCATTCCAAGTTTTGGTTATATCGATCGCCATCGAGGGCTGGCGGGTAGTCATCGACCGACTTGACCGGCTGGCGGCTCCGAGTCGGAGCCCGCCGGCGCCAGCGATAATTACCCAGCCCTCTTGGCCGGCCTCCCCCTATCGACCGCCATGATGGTGGGAGTATGGCAGTTCGGCAATTGGGCGGCAAGCCGAGGTTTGTAAAGGATGGGCAAACATCGGTCGGGCCGTCCGTGTCGGCGTCGGCGGCGGGCCGGATGTGTGGCCGACAACGGAAAGTTGTCGCCCGGTCCCGTTACGTGACCGAGCGTCACGTCGGTCGTAAGGGCGCCTTTTCTGGCGATGTCGGCCATTGGTTGCCGTGTCATTGCATGGTATCCGCGGGCGGGGTGCGGGTGCTGGCCGGCCCCCGTGTCGTCCGGTGGTGACCCGCGCCTCCACTGCTGGTCGTCGAGGGCTCCGTGCGCTCGCGCCGATCGGGTGAATTGCGAGAGATTCTCTGTTTGCTCCGCCGAAACGCACCCCTCGCCCAGAAAGCGTGACTCCTCCGGTTGTCGGCGGGCCGGAGTGGCCGGGGCTCCTGTCGCGACGCGACCAAGGCGTGCCCGATTCGGACCTTTGAGCACATTGAATAATTATGTCGTTAAAGATGAATTATGTGACCAGGATTGCCGGCCGGGCACTCCTGCCGGAGCCGAAGGCGTCTCGAATGCGTGGGGGCGGGGCGTCGTTCGATCGATTTTCCGTGATCTATGAAATAGTCGAGCATCAATTTCGAGCCCGACGCGAGCAAATTGTCGGAAACTGTCCGCGGGTGTTATCTGCTCCACAGCGCCGTCCGCGAGGGGGAGCATGCGGACCGACAATCACCAAAGGCGACCGCACATCGCGTCCTACCTGGCCTGTCGTCCGCGGGCAGGGGACCGGGCGGGACGGCTAGGGGTTGTGCCTGATCATTGCGCAGCCTAATTTCGGGGCACCCCGCACGGATGGCGGGATGGCCGGATATGGGGTTGCCCGCACCCCATGAAGTGAAGGGTCCTGTGGCCGTCGTGATGCCCCAGTCGTTGCCGCGACTCGTCCACGTACCCGGCAGGGGATAACGGGGATGACACTGCTGCCGGCGCTCCGGGGATCGGGCGCGGACCGGGCCGATGCGGTCAGGGTGGCCGGCGGCACGCTTTCCAGCGAAGCCCTGCTCGGCTGCGTCGTCGCCGTCGCCGACCGGATCAGCGGCGCGGGCGTGGTCGCGGTCGACGCCACGCCGACCCTGGAGACGGTCGTCGGCATGCTCGGTGCCGTCCACGCGGGCGTGCCGCTCGTCCCGCTGCCGCCCCGCGCCGGGCGGCGCGAGCGGGACCGCATCCTGCGCCACGCGGGGGCGACGGCGCTCCTCGGCGCACGCTCGTCCGAGGACGACCGACTGCCGACGATTCCAGTCGACCTGCGCCAGCGCTCCGCCAGCCACCATCCCGAGCCCGATCCGGGTGCCGACGCGGTCATCCTCTACACCGGGGGAGCCGCCGGGCCGTCGCGCGGCGTGCGCATCTCGCGCCGCGCCATCGCCGCCGACCTCGACCTGCTGGCCGACGCCTGGCGTTGGAGCGACGAGGACGTCGTGGTCCAGGGCGCACCGCTGTTCCGGGCGTACGGTCTGGTCGTCGGTCTGCTCGGCGCGCTGCGGGTCGGCAGCCGCTTCGTCCACTTCGACCGCGACGCCGCCGCCCGGGCCGGCGGCACCATGTACCTCGCGCTGCCCGCGCAGTGGGCGAGGATCGCGCGGAACGGCCCCCTGGCCCGGTCGCTCGCCGCCGCGCGCATCCTGATCTCCGCGGACGCCCCGCTGGCCACCGCCGTGGCCGAGCGGCTGCGGCTGCTCACCTCGCACACCCCGGTCCAGGCGTACGGCACGACCGAGACGCTCATCGCGGTGGCCGGCCGGGCCGGCGAGCCGCCGGTCGACGGAGCCGTCGGCACCCCCCTGCCCGGCGTGCGGACCAGGGTGCTGGACCGCGACGCCCGGCCCGTCCCGGCCGACGGCGAGTCGGTGGGGGAGTTGAGCGTCCGCGGGCCCACCCTGTTCAGCGGCTACGTCCGCGGGGAACCCGACACGGCCGGCCCCTGGCACGCCACGGGCGACCTGGCGACCGTGGCCGCCGACGGGTCGCACCGGATCGTCGGACGGCGGCTCGACGTGGTGCGCTGCCGGGGCCGGTGGCTGCGCGCCGGCCAGGTGGAGGAGGCGCTGATGAGCCATGCCGGCGTCCGGGACGCCGCCGTCGTCGGCACGCCGCACCCCACGCTCGGCGAGCAGGTCACGGCGTACGTGGTCGCCGAGGGACTGACCGCGCAGGTGCTGATCGACCACGTCGGACGGCACCTCTCGGCCGCCCACCGTCCCCGGCGGGTGCACTTCGTCGACGAGTTGCCCCGCACCGCGTTCGGCCGGATCAGGAAGTCCCTGCTCGTCGACGCCGGCTGACCCGGCCGACCCGGCCGACCCGCGTCGTGGCGGCGGTCAGCCCTCCACCCAGCCGTGCCGCCGGGCCAGCGCCAGCATCCGGGCGCGTACCGCCACGATCTGCGCCCCGGTCAGGTCCGGCACGGAGGTCACCAGCGCCTCGGTGGTCTCCGCGGAGAACGCCCGCTCGGAGAGCACGTCGCAGAGGCCCTCCTCGTCGTCCCCGCCCGTCGCGGCGTGCCCGCTCTCCCGGCCGCGCCCACCGGCTACCGCCACACCCGCCCGGGCCGCCGCGCTCCGCTCCGCTCCCGCGGGAGCACCGACGACCCGCACCAGCACCGCCTTGGGGCCTCGGTCAGTCTCCACCGCGTCGTACTCCACCGGGACACCGGGCGCCAACGCCCACTTGTCACCGTCCAGCATGTTCGCGTGCACGAACACGTCGTCGCTGCCGTCGTCCGGGGCGATGAAACCGTAGCCCCGCACCTCGTCGAACCGCACCACCTTGCCAGTCAGCATCGCTTTCCCGCATCCATCCGACCAATCCGCGTGCCCCCGCCCTAGGCCGGGGGCACCCTTAGACTGGCAGCCGCCCGCGCGGCCCGGCACCCGTACCCGACCCCTATGGTGCACCCTCCGGCCGACGTCGCTGCGGCGCGGGTCGCCGCAGCGCCTAGCATCGGCGAACGTGATCGAGCAGATCCTGCCCCCCACCGTGGCGGTGGCCGAGTCGTTCACCGACCCCGCCGGCCTGACCCTCTTCCCCGAGGAGCAGGCGCTCGTCGCCGCGTCGGTGGAGAAGCGCCGCCGGGAGTTCACCACCGTCCGGCACTGCGCCCGCCGGGCGCTCGGCGAGCTGGGCATCGCCCCGGCGCCGATCCTGTCCGGCGCGCGCGGCGCACCGGTCTGGCCCGCCGGCGTGGTGGGCAGCATGACGCACTGCGAGGGCTACCGGGCCGCCGTCCTCGGCCGTACGGCGGCGTTCGCCACCCTCGGGGTGGACGCGGAGCCGCACGCGCCGCTGCCCGACGGAGTGCTCGAGGCGATCGCGCTGCCGGCCGAGCGGGCCCGCACCGCGACGCTGGGCGCCGCCCGCCCGTCGGTCTGCTGGGACCGCCTGCTGTTCAGCGCGAAGGAGTCGGTCTACAAGGCGTGGTTCCCGCTCACCGGCCGGTGGCTGGACTTCGCCGAGGCGGACATATTCCTCGACCCGGCCGGGACCTTCACCGCGCACCTGCTGGTGCCCGGCCCGGTGCTCGGCGGGGCGCCGGTGACCGCATTCGCCGGCCGGTTCCTGGTCGCCCGGGGCCTGGTCGTCACCGCGATCAGCGTTCCGGCGACCACCTGAGCCGTGATCAGCGTTCCGGCGGCCGTCTGAGCCGTGATCGGCGTTCCGGCGGCCGTCTGAGCCGCGCGTCCCGGCCCGGGTGACGCCGACCGGTCACTCCGCCAGCAGCCGGTTCTTCTGCACCTTCCCGAGGGCGTTGCGGGGCAGCGCGTCGACCAGGCGCACCTCGCGCGGCCGCTTGTGCGCGGACAGGTGACGGGCCACGAAGTCCACCAGCTCGGGCCCCTCCACCCCGTCGCCCACCACGTACGCGGTGACCTGCTGGCCGAGGTCCGGGTGCGGGACGCCCACCACGGCGGCCTCCCGGACCGCCGGGTGTGCCAGCAGGGCGTCCTCGACCTCGCCCGCGCCGATCCGGTAGCCGCCGCTCTTGATCAGGTCGGTGGTCGCCCGGCCGACGATGCGGTGCCAGCCGTCCGGGTCGATCGTGGCGACGTCGCCCGTGCGGAACCAGCCGTCCGGCGTGCGGCTCGCCGCGTCGGCGTCCGGGCGGTCGAGGTATCCGTCGAAGAGGGTGGGGCCGGCGACCTGGAGTTCGCCCATCGCCGCCCCGTCGGCGGGCAGCGTCGCGCCGTGCTCGTCGACCAGCCGCGTCCGCACGCCCGGCAGCGGCAGCCCGACGGTGCCCGGCCGGCGCGGCCCGTCCGCCCGGGCGCTGACCGTGATCAGGGTCTCGGTCATCCCGTACCGCTCCACGACCCGGTGGCCGGTGAGCGCGGCGAGGTCCGCGAAGACCGCCGCCGGCAGCGCCGCGCTGCCGGAGACGAGCAGCCGCGCCGGGCGCAGCGCCCGCGCGGCGTCCGGGTCGGCGGCGATGCGGGACCACACCGTGGGCACGCCGAAGTACATCGAGCCCGCGGCGGCCGCGTACCGCTGCGGGCGGGGCCGGCCGACGTGGTGCAGCCGGCTGCCCAGGCGCAGCGGCCCGAGCACGCCGAGCACCAGCCCGTGCACGTGGAACAGCGGCAGGCCGTGCACCAGCAGGTCGTCGGGAGTCCAGGCCCAGGCGTCGGCCAGGCCGTCCAGGCACGCGGCGACGGCCCGACGCGAGATCACCGCGCCCTTCGGCGCGCCGGTGGTGCCGCTGGTGTAGAGGATCAGCGCGGTACGCGCCGGGTCCGGCTCGGGGTGGACGGTGTCCGACCGGCGGGCCAGGTCGACGGGTACGACGGCCCGGCCCGCGCCCTCGGCGGTGCCCGCGGCGCCGGCCGGGACCAGCAGCGCGGTCGCCCCCGAGTCGCGCAGGACGTGGTCGCGCTCCATCGGCCCGGCGTCCGGCGGCACCGGCACCACGGCCGCCCCGGCGGTCAGCGCCCCGACCACGCCGACCACCGTCTCCAGGGTCGAGGTCGCCTCGACCGCCACCCGGTCGACGCCCCGCAGCTCGTCCGCCACCGCCGCGGCCAGGCGGCGCAGCTCCACCCAGGACACCGCCCGGTCGTCGACCCGGATCGCGTCCGGACGCTCGTCGGCGTTGTCCGCGAGCCAACTCAACAGCGGCATGGTGCGACCCTCCCCAGCGACACGGCCCGGCGGCCCGGACGGCACGCCCCGGCGTCGGGCCGGGGGGCGCGGCGCGACCGGACCGGGGCGGCTGCGGACCGGGGGCGGGGACGCCGGTAGGGTCGGCGGGGCGCCGGTGGACCGGGGCGGACGTACGCCCGGCCGGCAGGCCCGGGACGACGACACCGACCGTAGTCGGGGCGTGCCCCGCCCTGCCACCCCTACCGGCGGGGACGGGCGGGAGGTGGCGTCGGTGTCCGGGGCGACGACAGGACGGGCACCGGTGCCCGTGACCGTCCGGGCCGTGGTGCTCGACCTCGACGGGGTGCTGGTCGACAGCCTCGCCGTGGCGAGGGAGGCGTTCGCCCGCGCGTACGGCGAGGTGGTGGGCGACGGCGTCGCCCCGGTGGAGGAGTACTGCCGTCACCCTGGCCGGTACCTGCCGGAGGTGCTGGAGCTGATGGGCCTGCCGGCGGCGCTGGCGGAGCCTTTCGTCCGGGAGAGCAACCGCCTCGCGCACCGGGTCACGCCGGTCGACGGGGCGGCGGAGCTGCTCCGCACGCTGCGCCGGCGGGGGATCGGGCTGGCCGTGGCGACCGGCCGCAGCGGCGTACGGGCCAGGGACCTGCTCGGCCGGCTCGACCTGCTGCCGCTCGTCGACCACGTGGTGGGCTCGGACGAGGTGCCCCGGCCCAAGCCCGCGCCGGACATCGTGCGCCGGGCGCTGCGGCTGCTCGGGGCGCGGCCGGCGGAGGCGCTCATGGTCGGCGACGCGCCGAGCGACCTGCTCAGCGCGCGGGCGGCCGGGGTGGTGGCGGTGGCCGCGCTGTGGGGCGAGTCCGACGAGGAGGCCCTGCGCGCAGCCCGCCCCGACGTGGTGCTGACGCGGCTCGACGACCTGCTGCCGCTCTGCCCGGGGCGCGACCGGCCCGCCGGCGCCGACGGACACGCGCGGTGACCGGCCGACACCCCTGCCGCCTCGGCCGCCGCCGCCGCACACCCCCTGTCCACGGGCCGGGTCCCGGGGCGACGCCCCCGATTCATCGACTGATCGATTGATTCGTGCCTCCGTTGGTCGGATGATGTCGGGCGTCGGCCGGCCTCGCGGGCGTGCCGGCGCCGGCGCCCACCCGCGGCCGACGCCGCGATCAGCCGAGGGGTCCCGCCCTGTCCGACGGCCGCCGCCCCCGAAGGAGGACCACGCCCATGCCGGTCATCGAGGTCGATCATCTGCAGAAACGGTACGGGGAGAAGGTCGCCGTCGCGGACGTCTCCTTCACCGTCGAGCAGGGCGAGATCTTCGGCGTGCTGGGCCCCAACGGGGCGGGCAAGACCACGACCGTGGAGTGCGTGCAGGGGCTGCGCCGGCCCGACGGCGGCACCATCCGGGTGCTCGGTCTCGACCCGATCCGCGACCGCGCCGAGGTGCGTCAGCGCGTCGGCGCCCAGCTCCAGGAGAGCCAACTGCCCGACAAGGTGCGGGTGTGGGAGGCGCTGGACCTGTACCGGTCCTTCTACCGCAACCGGGCGGACATCGACGAGCTGCTGACCGACCTCGGCCTGGCCGAGCAGCGCGACACGTACTTCCAGAAGCTCTCCGGCGGGCAGAAGCAGCGGCTGTCGGTGGCGCTGGCCCTGGTCGGGCGGCCCGAGGTCGCCATCCTCGACGAGCTGACCACAGGGCTCGACCCGCAGGGCCGCCGGGACACCTGGGACCTGGTCGAGCGGATCCGCGACCGGGGTGTCACCGTCGTGCTGGTCACCCACTTCATGGAGGAGGCGGAACGCCTCTGCGACCGGCTGGCGATCATCGACCGCGGGCGGGTGGTGGCGATCGACAGCCCGTCCGGCCTGCTCGACCGGGTCGGCGCCGACCACCGGGTGCGCTTCCGCCCCGAGGGGCCGGTCGAGGACGCGCTGCTGCTCGCGTCGCCCGGCGTGACGGGGGTGTCCCGCCACGGTGCCGAGGTGACGGTGACCGGCACCAGGGACGTGCTCCAGTCGGTGCTGTCCACGCTCAACGGGGCCGGCACCAGCTACACCGACCTGCGGGTCGAGCAGCCCAGCCTCGACGACGCGTTCGTCTCCCTCACCGGCCGCGGGGGCCGGACCGCCACGCAGTCCAAGACCGACGGAAGGTCATCGTGAGCGCCCTGACGAAGCTGATCGCCGTCGAGACGAAGCTGTTCCTGCGGGAGCCGGTGTCGCTGTTCTTCGTCTTCGCCCTGCCGATCGGCCTGATGCTCGTCTTCGGGCTGCCGCAGCGCGCCGGCACGGCCGCCGACAGCGGGCAGCACGCCGAGCAGACCTTCCTGCCGTCGCTCGCGCTGGCCCTGACGATCGGCATGCTCGCGCTCTTCACCCTGCCGATGGCGCTCGGCATCTACCGCGAACGTCGGGTCCTGCGCCGCCTGGCGACCACCCCGGTGCGGCCCGCTCTGCTGCTGGTGGCGCAGGTCGTGGTCAACCTCGTGATGGGCGTCCTCGGCGCGGTGGTCACCGCGATCGCCGTACGGTTCCTGCTGGACCAGCCGGCGCCGGCCAACCTGCCCGGGTTCGTGCTGGCGTTCCTGCTCGGGGTGGCCTGCCTCTTCGCCGTCGGGCTGCTGATCGCGGCGCTGGCGCCGTCCGCGCGGGCGGCGCAGTCCATCGGCCCCGCGCTGTTCTTCCCGCTGCTCTTCCTGGCCGGCGCCTGGCTGCCCCGCGACCGGATGCCGACCGTCGTGGCCTTCATCGGCGACTACTCGCCGCTGGGCGCGACGGTGGACACGATCGGCGCGGCGTGGGCGGGCGCCAGCCCGGAGTGGGGGCAACTGCTCGCCCTGGCGGTGACGGCCGTGGCCGGCGCCGCGGCGGCCACCCGCTTCTTCCGCTGGGAGTGAGCCGGGCGGTGGCCGCCGCCCGGCCCCTGCCGGGGCATCGTCGCTGCCCAGGGCCGTTCCTAGGGGTCCGCTAAGGGTGTTCGGCGGGTGTGACCTGGATTACGTTCGCTGCGGAACGGGCGGTCGGCCATCGGAACGACGGAGTTCGGCCCGCAGCGTCCGTTCACCCCGGCAACGGGTGTCGTCAGGCCTGTGTGGACGCGTCCGCCGGCGAGCGGTGGGCCGTCCGAGGTGTGCGGAATGCGACGGAGGTCGTGCCATGAAGGACTTTTCGCAAGCGGAGCCGGTCGCCCGGGACGCCGCCGGCATCATCGATGTCGTTCTGGAGGGCGGCCCGGCCGACCTGCCGGCCGACCTGCGCAGCCGCCGGGTGGCGCGGGCGGAGGAGAAGATCAAGGTCCGGCACTACGGGGGGTACGAGCACTTCGAGCGGGGCGGCGCCCCGGAGGCGGCCAACGTGCCGGTGGTCTTCCGCTGGACCGGTCGCACCCGGATCGCCGAGTAACGGAGAGGGCGGCGCCAGTCTCATGAGGGCATTGAACGACGGGCCGGGGCCTCACCTCACGGTCAGCGACACGACCGAGGCCATCGCCTTCTACACGGACGTCTTCGACGCCGTCGCGCTCCAGCGGGAGTGCCTGCCCGACGGTCGCGTCCTGCACGCCGAGCTGGCCGTCGGCGGTCACCGCCTGACGGTCAGCGAGTGGTGGGAGGCGGGGGCGCCGGCCGGCGCCGAGGGCCGCGACGACGTGTTGACCATCGAGCGGGCAGACCCCGAGGCGGTGCTGCGGCGCGCGCTGGCCGCCGGCGCCCGCGTCGAGCCGGCCGCCGACCCGTCGCGCCAGCCGCTGCTGCGCGATCCCGCCGGCCTGTGCTGGACCGTCGTCGGACCACCCCGCCCGGTGTAGGCCGATCCTGCCCTCGACGCGACGGGGCCCGCGCTCGCCGAGCGCGGGCCCCGCCGGGGTATGGCTACCCGGGCACGCGGTGCCGGGCCCCCGGGGTCACTCGAAGCCCGGCGTCCAGATGCGCGCCTTGTAGAACTCGGCGCCCGAGCGCTTGCGGTCCGGCGACTGGGAGAAGCGCACGGTCGGGCTGCCCCAGGTGCGGGAGCCGGTGTTGTCGGCGCGTACGGACACCACCTCCCCGGAGGAGTGCCGCACGTACGACTTCACCCGCGTCTCGCTGGAGATCTTCCGCTTGGTGAACGAGCCGCCCGAGGTGTTGATCTCGTAGACGCCGTCGGTCGCGGTGCACAGCAGCTTGTACTTGTTGCCGTAGTCGGGCTGCAGGTCGTGCCCGAGGTTGTTGCTGCCGAGGCTCACCGAACCGCCGTAGTACTTGAGCCGGGTGTTGCGGCGGGAGCCCTCGACCGCGTAGTGCACCAGCTTGCCCTTGCCGATCGCCCAGAGGATCTTGTAGGTCGGGTCCCAGAGGACGCCGTGGGCGCCGGGGAGGCTGACCGTCTGCACCTTGGCCAGCGACCCGAGGTCGCCGACGCTCTTCGGGGCGTAGAGCGTGAGGTAGCCGTGCGAGCTGGCCACCACGACCGCGCCCTTCTCCGGGATCCGCTCGATCGCGTGCGGGTTGCCGCCCGGGGTCGCGCTCCAGGCCAGGTCGTTGAGCTCGGTGTGCTTCTCGCTGTCGATGTCGACGATGCCCGCCCGGCCGCCGGAGGAGACCATGAGGGCGATCCAGCCCTGCTTCTGCGTAGAGCGGATCTTCACGTCCGACAGGTTGGCCCACGCGCCGCCGCCGGGGCTGAAGCTCCAGTGCACGTTGGCGTCGGTCCAGCTCTTGTTCTTGTGGAACACCAGGATCTTGTTCTTGACCTGCTCCGTGGTGGCCACGTAGTAGCTGGTCGCCGCCTGCGCGGGGGCCGGGCCCAACAGGGCCGCGGTCGGCGCGGCGACCGCCCCGGCCGCCAGCCCGCGGAGAATCGTGCGTCGCTGCATCCTCAACATCCTCCCGTTATCCTGTCGGGTCACACATCCTGCCACGGTCGTCCACATTGGTTCGCCCCTTTCGCCGAGGAGCGAAGGGGTCTCCGCTCCCGGGCGCGGGCTGCTGCCCGGCAGCGGGAGGCGCCGGGGCTGCAGGGACGGCGGTCGATGCGCTCAGGGCGGCGGCGATCGCGCTCAGGGGCGGTGGGCGTTGCGCCTGCGTACCGCGAAGAGAAGCGCCGCGGCCCGACGGACGTCGCCCGGCCGTCGCGGGTCCGCGGCGATGTCGTGCAGCAGGTCCCGGTCGGCCCGCCCGGCGGCCAGCGTGATGAGCAGGGCGAAGCACTCCCGCGCGGCGTCCCGACCGGTGGGGCCGTCGGCGCCGCCGGCCCAGTGCGTCAGCAGTGCCGCGAGCACGTCCGCGCGGAACGACGGCGTGCCGGCCTCGCCGGCCCCGGCGCTGCCGACGAGCAGGTGCCCGGCGGCGATCGCGCCGTCCGGCTCCGCGAGGCGGTCCCGCAGGAAGGCCGGCGCGACGGCGGCCCGGCTGATCGCCTGCAACGCGACGAACCGCGTCGAGCGGGTGTTCATCAGCGTCACCCACTCGTCCGGCCGCCAGTCGCGGGCCAGCGGACCGGCCGCCAGGTATTCCACCAGGCTCGGCCAGACCGAGGCCAGGCCGTGCCGGTCGGCCCGGAACAGGTCCGTGGCGAGCAGGATCCGCCGCACGTGGTCGGGCCAGTCGGGCAGCGCCCGGGCCGGGGGAGCCGGCGCGTGGGCCGCCGTCCAGTCGACGACCGCCGCGACCGGATCGCGGCCGGCGACGGCGGCGGTCGCCGCCACCTCGACGAGGTCGGTGTGCCGCGCGGCCAGCCAGCCGGCGGTCCGCTCGCCCCCGGGCGGGCGGCGCCGCAGCGCCTCGCACGCGGCGTCCAGGCTGTCCCGGCCGCCGCGCAGCAGGGCGCGGACGAACTCGTCGAGCAGGGCCGCCGGGCCGGGCGGCGGGGCCGCCCCCGCCTGCCCGTTCTCCCAGACGAGCACGGCGACGGTGGCGGTGAGCGGGTTGTGCACCGGGCCGGTGATGCGCTGGGCGTGGGTCCAGTCGAGGAACCGGCGGGCCGCGGCGTCGTCCGCGAACCACCGGGCGGCCAGCAGCGCGACGTCGGCGTCGGTGAAGTGCGCCAGGTGGTACGCCGGATACCCGTCGCTGAGCACGGCCAGCTCGTCCTCGGCCAGGTGCCGCGTGGTGACCAGGACGCGCCACGGCCCCGGCGCGGCGCCCGGGTCGGGGGAGCGGGCCAGGGCGGCGAGCCGGTTGAGGACGACGGCCCGCTCGTCCGGGTCGGCGACGGCGTCGACCCCGTCCACGCAGACCAGCCACCGCCGGCCGGGCGCGGGCGGCTGCTCGACGTCGAGCGGGGCGCCGTCGCGGGGGTACGCCTCGGCGAGCGCGGCGGGCAGCGGCCGGTGCACCAGGGCGCCGGCCGGCAGGCTCACCAGCACCGGCCCCGGCGGGCAGCGGCGTCGCCGGCCCCGCCCGGCGAGCCAGCGCCGCGCCGACCGGGCGCTCTCGTAGCGGATGAGAGCCGTCTTGCCGCTGCCCGGCTCGCCGATCAGCAGCACGTTGCCGGCGCCGGTGAGCAGGTCCGCCACGTCGACGCCGTCGCCGGCCGGGGCGAGCCGGGGCACCGCGCGACGCGGCACGTACACCTCCGACAGCGGCTTGACGTACCCGCCGAAGCGGTGCGGGTGGACGATGCCGGCGTCCGCCTCCCGCCTCCAGACCGGCTGCAGCGCGGACCACCAGCCGCGCCGGTCCCGGTCCCGGGTGGCGCGGCGCACGGCGACGACCGCGCCGGCCAGCGCCAGCGCGCCGCTGACGACGCCCGCGACCTGGTTGCCGATCTCCAGGTCCATCGGCGTCAGGGCCGGCCCGCGCCGGGCCGCTCCGCCGCCAGGTGGTGGATCCCGCACCCCTCGCAGTACGCGCCGGTCTGCGCCTCGCCGCAGTGCCGCCACGGCGCGGGCGGCGCGGCCGGCGCGGCCCGCTGCGCCGGCGGTTCCTGCGGCCCCCACCGCGACGTGTGGTGGGACACCACCAGCGACGACTGGGTCAGCCGGGCGTCCACGTCGGGCTTGAGACGGACCCGCCCACCGGCGGCGTCCAGCACGTCCACCACGCGGGTGAGCAGGCGGACGTCGTCGTCGCGGCCCGCCGCCCCGGCCAGCGCCACCGCGCGCCCGAGGTGCTCCTCGGCCTCGGCGACCCGGCCGGCCCGGGCGGCCGCCAGCCCTCGCTGGACCGCCGCCGCGTAGTCCTGCTGCCGGGTGTAGTAGGCGACGCTCTCGTTGATCTCCGAGTACCGCAGGGCGTCCTCGGTCCACTCCACGGTCAGCGGCGCCTCGACCGGCTCCGCGTCCGTGCCGGCGTGCACGCTCAACCAGCCGACCCGTCGCCGCGCTCCCGGCGGCATCGCGTCGACCTCCAGTGCGACGTGGTAGTCCCGCTGGTCGTGCGGGCTCCACGCGCCCACCGGGTAGTCGGTGCTCAGCTCGCCGGCCGGCTCGCCGCGCGCGCCCAGGTCGGCGAGCACCGGGTGCACCTGCTTGACGAAGCGCACCCGGGCCAGCCCGGTGGTCCGGACCCGCAGGCGGACGTCGGCGACCCGCCGCGACATCGCGCGGGCCAGCACCGCCCGGAAGTCGTCGGCGAGCCCGGCGAGGTCCTCCACCGGCACGACGGGGTTGGCGCCCAACGCCTCCGCGATGCCCAGCAGTTCCGCCGCGTCCCAGTCGTGCACGCCGTCGGCGGAACCGACGGCGCGGCAGTCGACGGTGAAGCGGCCCACGCACTCCTCCACCGCCGCGCGCAGGTCGGCGGGGCGCTGGGACTCGTTGCGGCCGTCGGTGAGCAGGATGACGTGCCCGATCGCCTCCGGCCGCGTGGCCAGCAGTTGCCGGGCCAGCGACAGCCACGTGCCGATGGCGGTGCCGCCGTGCGGCGCCACGTGCCGCAGGGCGCTTCGGGCGGCGGCGCGGGTGGCCTCGTCGGCGACCGCCAGCCGCCGGTCGCCCGGGTAGACCATCGTGGCGCGGGCGGTGCCGGAGACCACCGCGAACGCCACCCCGTCGGGCAGGGCGTCGACGGCCGCGGCGGTCGCCTGCCGGGCGGCGCGCATCTTGGCCTGGGGCGCCCCCATCGAACCCGACGAGTCGAGCAGGATCACCTCCGCGAGGCCGCCCTGCGGGACCTCCGCGTGGGCCGGCTCCACGCCCCGGACGGTGGCCACCACGTCGAGGACCGCCCCGTCGGCCGAGACGCACTCGGTGTGGTGCACGCTGAGCCGCAGCGGCAGATCGTCAGCGGAGGACACGGACCACCTCTTTCCCTCGGGGCCGGCGGCCGAGGATCACCACCACGTCACCGGCCGGTACGCGTTGGCCAGGTCGACGAGCGCGATCCGCTCCCGTCGGTCCGCCGTGCGCCGGGCGCGGGACCGGCACCGGCGCTCGAACGCGCGGCGCAGCGCGTCCTCGTCGAGCGGCTGGCCGAAGAGCCGCCGCCCGTCGTGGCGCCCCTCGGTCAGGTCGCAGCCGAGCGCGATGCGCAGGATGTGCGCCTCCACCTCCTCGCGCTCGCCGAACGGGGGGAGCTTGTCGACGGTCGCGGCGGCGTCGATCGCCGCGTCGAGCCGGCGCCCGTCGTCCGGCGCGTCGAGCAGGATCCGCACGGCGCAGGTGACCGCCACCGTCGAGGCGCGGGAGGACTCCGGCACCCTCAGCAGGGCGTCGGCGGCGCCGCGCGGGTCGGCGGCCGCCAGCAGACAGCGGGCCAGCCCGAACGCCGCGGCCACCACGCCCGGGTCTGCGTCCCAGACCCCCCGGTAGTGGTCCGCGGCCGACCGCGGGTCGCCGTCGAGCTCGCAGGCGACGGCGTACGCGAGCCGGGTGGAGACCTCGCCGGGCAGCCACCCGTACACCTGCTCGAAGCGGCGGCGCGCGGTGGCGAGGTCGCCGCCGACCAGGGCCACCAGGCCGCGGTGCCACCACAGCGACCAGTCCCGCAGCTCCTCGGGGAAGTCGGCGAGCAGCGGCCCCGCCTCGTCCGCCCGGCCGGCCGCGAGGAGGGCCCGGACGGCGCGGTAGGTGACCTGCGCCGTCCGCTCGGGCGCGGTCTTCAGCAGTTCGACGAGCTCGGCCGGGTCGGCCGGCCCGAGCGAGGCGAGGAACCCGGCGGCCGGGTCGGCGCCGTCGACCAGGGGCGCCGGCAGGCCGAGCATGATCTCCACGACGTCGAGGGCGTCGCCGTCGGTGTGCAGCCCGAACGCGCACGCCGAGGGGCTGAACAGCGTCGACCGGGTCGGCCGGGGCACGCCGTCGCCGGCGGAGCTGACCTGCCGCCGCACCCCCCGCACCTGCTCGCGCATCTCGGCCGCCGAGCCGAAACGGTCGTCCGGGTCGGCGGCGGTGGCGCGGGCCAGCAGCCGCAGGAACGGGTCGAGCCGGGCCGGCACGGGCAGCCGCAGCACGTCCTGTCCCGCCGGGATCCGGGTCACGTCGACGGACCGGGGCACCAGGGTCAGCGCGGCGAGGGTCCGGCCGACGGTGTAGAGGTCCGAGCGGACGCTGGGGCCCGCCGGGCCGAGGCGCTCCACCTCGGGGGCGGTGAAGCCGGCGGTGCCCCAGGCCGGGCTCACCGTGTTGTCGATCCGGCGGGCCGCGCCGAAGTCGACCAGCTTGATCGGGTCGGCGGCGCCCCGACCGCCGACGCGCATCACGTTCTCGGGCTTCAGGTCGCAGTACAGCCAGCCCTGGTCGTGGAGGTACTCGAAGGCGTCGAGGATCTGCACGCCGTAGCCGAGCGCCTGCGCCACGTCGACCGCGCTGGCGCCGCCGCCCGGGCCGGCCGTGCTGCGCGCCTCCTCCAGGCTGCCGCCGTCGACGTACTCCATCACCAGGTAGCCGACGTCCCGGTCGGACTCGGGGCGCAGCGCGTGGGTGATCGTGACGATGCGCGGGTGGTTCAACGCGATAAGCGCCTGCCGTTCGGCGACGAAGGCCGCGGCGGCCTCCCGGTCCTCCGGGTTGCGCTGCCCCTTGAGCACCCGCCACGCGCCGTCCATGTCCTCGTCGCGGGCGAGGAACACCCAGCCGACCCCGCCGTTGCCGAGGCAGCCCTCGATCCGGTAACGCCCGGCGCGCAGGTCGCCGTCGGCCAGGGGCGGGGTGAAGGAGTAGCGGGTGCCGCAGTCCGGGCAGTACCCGGCGACCCGGGGCAGCCGGCGCCGGCAGGTCGTCTGCGGGCAGTAGCGGGAGTGTTCGGGGACGACCGGCTGCGCCACCACCGCCGACAGCGGGTCGTGGGGCCGGGCGGTGGGCAGCACGGCCGGTCGCTCCCAGGGACGGGACGCGGTGCGCGGCGGTCGCGGGTCGGGGGCCGGCTCCCGGGCGGGTCCGTCGACCACGTCGGACCCGGCGCTCGCCCCGGCGCACTCGTGCCCCCACAGCCGGCAGAACCCGTCCTGGTCGACCCGGCCCGGGCAGTTGCGTTCCGCGCAGCCGCGGCTGACCGCCGTCATGGCGTACCCCCGTTCACGGCCCGTTGGTAGGCCTGTACCGCCCGGCTCGCGTCGGTCACGGCGAAGACGTCGGGCCGCAGCGCGGCCACCGCCTCCCGGTAGGCGCGTTCGACCTCCGGGTGCTCCGCCCGGCCCACGTCGGCGGCCCTCTGCCGGTACGCCTCCAGCCGGCCCGTCAGCTCCGCGTGACAGCCCCGGCGCAGCCGCCGCCGCGCGGTGTCGACCTGTTCGACGGCCCGGTCGACGGCCGCCTCCAGCGCCCCGTCGTCGCGTTCCGGCCGGACGTCGCCCCGCCACCACCGGCCCCGACCAGCCGCCTCGGCGGCGGCGAGCCGGTCCAGCAGCCCGTCGACCGCGAGCGCCGCCAGCGGGTCAGCCCCGTCGCCCAGCCCTTCGGCGGCGGCCTCCGTCGCGAGTTGCCGGAGCCGCTCGACCGAGGAGCGCAACCGCCGCGCCCGGACCGTCAGCCGGTCCCGGCCGTACGCCTCGACGATCCGGCGGATGCCGGCGACGTGCTCGCGGGCCGCGACCAGGATCTCCTGGACGGTCATCGCCTCCACTGTCACCGGTTCGCCGGTGGCCGCGGTGAACCGCACCTCGCACGGGGCGGCCAGCAGCCGGGCCAGCGCCTCCTCGCCCGCGCCCGTCGACCGGTCGACCGCGTCGACGTCGTCCACCAGCCGGTCGAGGGCCAGCGACAGGCAGCCCAGCCGGTGCAGCAGCACCCGGGCCTCCTGCGCGGGCGCGGCGGCCGGGCCGGCGGGCTGCCGGAAGGCGTCCGTGACCAGCTGCTGCACGTCGAGCAGGTGCTCGCAGACCCAGGCGTGCGCGGCCAGGGCGGCGTCGAGGCGTTCCCGCACGGCCACTTCCACCCACCGCCCGTCAGTCGGCCGGCCGGGCGGTGGCCGGCGCGGGGTCGGGGGGCGGCCACACGGTGGTGGCCGGCCCGGGCGACGGCATGCCCCGGTCCCGGTGGCCGGCGAGCCACCGGTCGTGGGCCCGCTGCCACACCGAGGCGGTACGCGGCTGCGCCAGCACGTGGTTGACGAACGCGACCAGCTCACGGCCGTCGGTCAGGTGGAACGCGAAGGCGTGCGGCTCGTCGGTGAACCAGGTGCAGTTCTCGTCCCGGTGGTGGTCGCAGGACCGCCGCTCCGGCCGGGGCGCCTCGGTCACCAGCGTCGTGTCGGGGGCCATCCGGACGAAGCCCAGCAGGATGTTGTCGTCGGTGCTGACCCCGTCCACCTGGCCCTGGCGCAGCATGACGAGGCAGTCGACCGGGTGGGGCGCCTGCACCGGGACCGGCCGCGCGCCCCCGGCGGTGCGGTAGCCGGCGATCATCGCCAGCGAGGTGGTGTTCGCGGCGGCGCAGACCCGCCGGCCGCCGAGCTGTTCCATGCCCGCGAACTCGGGCGTGCCGTCGGCGTGCCTGCGCACCAGCACCGTCTGGCCGGAGTCGAGGTAGTCGTTGGAGAACAGCACCCGCCGGGCCCGTTCGCAGGACGCCGTCAGCGAGGTGGCGACGACGTCGATCTCGCCGTTCTCCAGCATGGTGAAGGCGCCCTGACCGGGCGGCACCGCCTTGAAGGTGAGCCGGCTGCGCGGGTCGTCGGCCGGCCACAGGGCCCGGGCCACCGCCAGCATCAGCTCGATGTTGAAGCCCTCGAACCGCTGGGTGCGGGCGTCCCAGTGGCTCATGGTGGCGTCGGACGGGTCGACGCCCGCGACCAGTTCGCCCCGGGCGAGGATCCGGCGCGGCGGCGTCGGGTCGGGCGGGAGGCTGCGGCGCACCGGGCAGACCCCGCCGGTCGCGTCGGTGGTCGGCACCGTCGCCACCCCCGGTGGCCGCGCCGGGGGCGCGGGGGCGGGTGACGCGGGCGCGGCGCACCCGGCCAGGGCCGCCAGCAGCGCGAGCGACGCGGCCCGGCCGGCGGCCCGCGGGTGGGGGAGCCGCGCGGCCGCCTCGACGAGGTGGTGTGCCCGGCGTCGGGCGCGCGTCGGAGCCGGTCGGGGTGCGGTCACTGGTACTCCAGGTAGCGCCCGCGCAGCCCGGCGACCACACCGGCGGCGGCGAGCAGGGTGAGCCAGGCGGCCGCGGCGCCCAGGTGGCGACGCGCCTCGGGCAGGTCGGCGACCATCCGGGAGACCTCCTCGTTGCGGGTGGTCAGTTCGGTCAGCAGGTGCTCCTCGGCGGCGACGAACGCGCGGCCGGCCGACCCCTCGGCGAGCACGGTGTCGACGGCGGTGCGGAAGGCGTCGGGTGTGCGGCTCTGCCGCGCCGGCCAGACCGTCTCCTCCAGGGCGGTGCAGTCGATCCGGTCCCCGGGCGGCAGCGGCCCCGAGGCCGGGCGGAGGCAGAGGTCCCGGCCGTCGAAGTCCGCCTTGTGCCCGGCCGGGTCGACGCTCGCGCCGAGCCCCAGGTAGACGTCGGCACGACCGGCCAGCAGGGCGCCGAGCCGCTGCTGGGTGGCGCTCTGCGCGTCGATCGCCCGTTCCAGCTCCGGCAACCCCCGGTCGGCGGCCGGCCAGTGCCACCACGACGAGACCAGCATGGCCAGCACGACCGCGGTGGCCACCGAGGCCAGCAGGAGGCCCGCGTTCAGCCGGCGCCGGGTCCGCCGGCGCAGCCACACCTGCACCAGCATCAGGGCGGCGAGGGTGCCCAGGGGCGCCAGGAGGGACGCGGCCAGCCACGGGCGGGCGTCGGCGCGGGCGTCGCGCAGCAGCCTGGTGTCGTAGTTCCACAGGCCCTGGGCCGCCGTCAGCAACTCGGTGGACATGTAGTGCGACGCCTGGCGCGCGTAGGCGGAGGCGAGGACGGCGCGGGCGGCCGCGTCGCCCGTGTCGGCCTGCTCCGCCGCTGCGGCCGGCGGGCAGGGTCGCCGGTTCCCCGTGGCCGTCGCGGACAGCGGGCCGGACACGCGCAGGGCGGCGCAGACCACGTCGCGGTAGACCTTCAGCCGCGCGGCGATCGTCGCCAGCCGGGTCAGGCGGTCGGGGTCGCCGGCGGCGTTGCCCATCGAGACGGTGAGCGTGCGCTCGACCTCGTGGACGGACGCGTCGTAGTCGGCCACCAGCGAGGCCCGCCGCTCCTCGGTCGGCGGGAGCAGGAAGACGGCGCTGGCGGCGACGTCCGCGTCGGCGAGGCCCTGGTAGATCTCCCGGGCGGTCGTGCTGGTGCCCACGGCGGTCGCCGCCGACCGCTCGCCCAGCGTGGTGGCCGGCGTGCGGGACTGCACGGCGACGGCGGCGGTCACCGTCAGCGCGGCGACCAGCAGGGCGCCGCTGAGCACGATCAGCGCCGGGGTCGTCCGGAGCGCGTCGCGGAGCCGGCCCGTGCCGTCCGGGCGTGTCGGCCCGGTGGCCGGAGCCGGCCGGTCCGCCCCGGGCTCGTCCCCCGTGTGCGACGCCATGCGCCGTCCTCCCGCTCGCGAGGACCGTCCGGCGGCCTCCTGGCGGAAGCGTCGCGGCCCCGTTCGTTCCGCCCGCGGGGTCACCGGCGGCCTCCGGCGCGGGGGGCCGGCGGCGGGTCGGGTGATCACGGTCGGGCGACGATCAGGGTGACATTCCCGCTGCCGGGGCGGCACGCGTATGTCCGGTATCTGACCTGAGCGCGACCATTCGAACACGGTGGGAGAGGGGCGGTGGTCAGGGTGGTGTGTCGTCGACCGCGTCCCGGGGCGGGAAGGCCAGGGCGAGGGTGAGGTCCAGGACGGTCGCCGGCTCGGTCAGGCGGTCGCCGTACAGCTCGCGGAGCTTGCCCATCCGGTAGCGCACCGTCTGCGGGTGCACGAAGAGGTCGGCGGCGACGTCGTCGCGCCGGCCGTGGTGCAGCAGCCAGGAGCGCAGCGTCTCGGCGAGCCGGTCGGCGGTGGCGGGTGGCAGCGCCGCCAGCGGGGCCAGGGCCCGGGCGCGCAGGTCGGCCAGGCCCTCCGGGTCCGTGCTCAGCACCAGCTCGGCGAGGTGCTCCTCGGTGTCGAGCGCCGCGCCGTCGGCGGCCGGGCGCAGGCCGAGCGACCAGGCCCGGATCGCGCGCTGGTAGGAGGCCGACACCCGGGTCCAGGGACGGGCGGGGCCGAGCACGGCGCGCCGTCCGTGCAGCACCCGGACGAGCTGGCGTCGCCGGTCGCCGTGGGTGTCGGGCACCAGCAGCACCGCCAGGTCCTCACCCGCCCCGCCCGCCGGCAGGTCGTCGCCGCTCTCCAGCGTGCGCGGGTGCAGCAGGGCCAGCGCCGCCCGCAGGTTGGCCCGGGGCAGCAGGACGACGGTGAGGGTCTGCGGCGGCGGCCAGTCGGCCCGTTCGGCGCTGCGCAGCAGCGCCTCCTCGGACTCGCCGGCGAGCAGCCGCTGGGTGAGCCGTTCCAGGTTGCGCCGCCGGGCTCGGCCCACGCTGGCCAGCTCGTCCGCGTGCCCGGCCACGCTGGCCGCCGAGAGCTCGTCGATGTACGCGAACATCAGCTCCGCGAACTCGGCGACGGTGGCCGCGGAGAGCCCGCCCCGTACCGTGGTGGTGGACATCTCCCGCCACGACACCCGGGCGCCCACCCGGTACGCCGCGAGCAGCGCGTCCATGCTCCGCCCGGAGCGCGCCTCGCCGCTGCCCAGTGCGTACGCGGCCTCCAGGGCGCCGACCAGGGGCGTGCTCGCGTCTGCGCCCTGGGACCGCTCGATGAGCTGGAGGAACGTGCCGAGCGCCACCTGCACCGCGGTCTCGATCTTCTCGCGCATCTGGCCGGTGAGGGTGCCGGAGTAGCTGGGCACCTCCGCGGTGATCGCGGTGATCGTACGCTCGGCGAGCAGCGGCAACTGGTCCCGCAGCGCGCCGGCCACCCGCGCGTCCAGCTCCAGGCGGGCCGCGCGCCGGGTGGCCTCGGAGCGTTCCGTCAACTTGTTCCCTCCGCACAAAAAGACGCGACCGGTTCACCTTTGCAGGCCAAGATTTTATGCCAGTCTGCCGCGACGATCGAATCATGACCACCACCGCTCCGCGCCCACCCGCGCCGGTGTCCCTCCGGGGACGCATCCTGCGGCTGGCCGCGTCGGTCACCACCCCGCTGCTGCCCGACGACTACCTCGACCTGGTGGCCCCGCTGCGCTCCGGCGCGGACCTGCGCGGCCGGATCCTCGACGTGCGCCCCGAGACCCCCGACGCGGCGACGCTGGTGATCCAGCCGGGCCGGGACTGGCGCGGGCACACCCCCGGCCAGTACGTCCGCCTCGGCGTCGACGTCGACGGCGTGCGCCAGTGGCGGGCCTACTCGCTCACCTCGGCCCCGGCCCGCCGCGGCCCGATCTCGATCACGGTGAAGGCGATCCCGGACGGCGTGGTCAGCAACCACCTCGTCCGCCGGGCGCGGCCCGGGACGCTGGTCCACCTCGACCAGGCCCAGGGCGACTTCGTGCTCCCCGCGCGGACGCCGGCCCGGGTGCTGTTCGTGACCGCCGGCAGCGGGATCACGCCCGTCATGGGGATGCTGCGCGCGGGCGTCCTGGCCGGCGCCGACGTCGCCGTGGTGCACTCCGCGCCCACGCCGGCCGACGTGATCTTCGGCGCCGAGCTGCGCGGCCTCGCCGAGCGGGGCACGGTGCGGCTCGTGGAGCGGCACACCGACACCGACGGGCTGCTCACCCTGGACGACCTCGCCGGTCTCGTGCCCGACCACCTCGACCGGGAGACCTGGGCCTGCGGCCCGGTCGGCCTGCTCGACGCGCTGACCGAGCACTGGACGGCGCGGGGGCGCGGCGACCGGCTGCACACCGAGCGGTTCCGGCCCACCGTCATCTCGACCGGCGAGGGCGGCGCCGTCACGTTCGGGCGTTCGGGTGTCACGGTCGAGGCCGACGGCGCCACCCCGCTGCTCGACGCCGGCGAGAACGCCGGGGTGCTGATGCCCTCGGGCTGCCGGATGGGCATCTGCTACGGCTGCGTCCTGCCACTGCGCCAGGGCGCGGTCCGCGACCTGCGCAACGGGGACCTGACCACGGCGACGCCCGGCGACGGCGTCCTCATCCAGACCTGCGTGTCGGCCGCGGCCGGCCCCTGCGACATCGACCACTGACCGGAGTACCCGACGTGACCGTGACTGAGAAGAAGCCCGTCAACCCGATCGCCCACCTGACCGCCGAGGACATCGAGGTCATCGGCAAGGAACTCGACGCCATCCGCGACCGGGTGATCGCCGACCGGGGCGAGCGGGACGCCGCGTACATCCGTCGGCTCATCTCCACCCAGCGCAAGCTGGAGCTGGGCAGCCGGGTGGTGCTGCTGTTCTCGCTCTTCCCGCCGGCCTGGGTCGTGGGGACGGCCGGGCTCACCGTGGCCAAGATCCTGGAGAACATGGAGATCGGCCACAACGTCCTGCACGGTCAGTGGGACTGGATGCGGGACCCGAAGATCCACTCCACGACGTGGGAGTGGGACATGGCCAGCCCGGCCGAACAGTGGAAGCACTCGCACAACGAGCTGCACCACACCTACACCAACGTCCTCGGCAAGGACAACGACCTCGGCTACGGCATCATGCGCGTCGACGAGGACCAGCGCTGGCACCCCATGCACCTGGGCCAGCCGCTGTGGAACTTCGTCAACGCCTGCTTCTTCGAGTACGGCATCGCCGCGTACGACCTGGAGCTGGGGCGCAACCTGCGCAAGGGCCGTCACAAGGACCCGGAGTTCCGGGCCCGGGCCCGCGCGGTGGGCCGCAAGATCCGCCGGCAGGTCCTCAAGGACTACGTCCTGCACCCGCTGCTGTCGGGGCCGTCCTTCCTGCACACCCTGGCCGCCACCTTCACCGCCAACGTGCTGCGCAACCTGTGGAGCCACTCGGTGATCATGTGCGGGCACTTCCCGGAGGGCGTGGAGACCTTCTCCAAGCGCTCGATCGAGGGGGAGACGCGCGGCGAGTGGTACCTGCGGCAGATGCTGGGCTCGGCCAACATCAGCGGCAGCAGGCTGATGCACATCATGACCGGCAACCTGTCCTACCAGATCGAGCACCACCTCTTCCCCGACCTGCCCAGCAACCGCTACCAGGAGATCGCCCCCGACGTGCGAGCCCTCTTCGACCGGTACGGGCTGAGGTACACCACCGGCTCGCTGCCCCGGCAGGTCTTCTCCGCGTGGCGGAAGGTCGTCCGGCTGTCCCTGCCCAACCGGAAGGCGCCCCGCCGGGTCGACGACCGATCCGCACCGGCCCTCGTCGCCTCCGCCAACGCCTGACCGCCACCGACGCCGCCGCCCGGCCGGTAATCCGCTGGGCGGCGGGCCGTGGCCCGCGATACAGTCGGGGCATGGAGATCAGGCACCAGCACGCCGCCGCGGCCGCGCGAGCTTCGCGCTCGTCGGTCGCCGCCGCCTGACCCCACCAAATCCCGCCGGCGACCGGAAACGGTCCGCCGGCGTCCTCCTTTCTCCGGCCCGCCGGTTCTCCGGCGGTGGACCCTTTCCGGCCGCCCTGCCCGGAAAGGCCACCCGCCATGACGTACGACCCGATCAGCCGGACGTTCCTCGACTTCTTCCGCGAGCGCGGCCACGAGACCGTGCCCGACTGCTCCCTGATCCCGCCGCCGGGCGACCCGGTGCTGTTCACCACCTCCGGGATGCACCCCCTGACGCCCTACCTGGAGGGTCGCCCGCACCCCCTGGGTCGGCGGCTGGTCAACGTGCAGCGCTGCCTGCGCACCACCGACCTGGACGAGGTCGGCGACTCCACCCATCTGACCCTCTTCCGGATGCTCGGCTCCTGGTCGCTCGGCGACTACGACCTGCCGCAGAGCCTGCGCTGGGGCTACGTTCTGCTGCGTGACGGCTTCGGCATCGACCACGACCGGCTGCATGTGACCGTCTTCGGCGGCGACGACCAGGTCGGCCCCGACGAGGCCTCCCAGCGCATCTGGGAGGAGATCGGCCTGCCCGTGGAGCTGACCGGGGAGGAGAACTGGTGGTCCAACGGCCCGACCGGGCCGTGCGGGCCCGACACGGAGCTCTTCGTGTGGACCGGCGACGGCCCGCCGCGGGGCACCCCCGGCACCGACGACCGGTGGATGGAGCTCTGGAACCACGTCGGCATGCGCTACCACCGGCACCCCGACGGCCGGCTGACGCCGCTGCGACAGTCCAACGTGGACACCGGAATGGGTTTCGAACGGCTGGAGATGGTGCTGCGCGGGCACCGCTCGGTCTTCGAGGGCGACGGGCTCGTGCCGTGGGTGCGCGGCGTCGGCGACGTGTGGGGCCTGCGCGACGAGCCGCTGCGCCTGGTCGGCGACCACCTGCGGTCGAGCGTGGCGGTCGTCGGCGACGGCGTGTGCCCCTCGAACACCGGCCGCGGCTACGTGCTGCGCCGGCTGCTGCGCCGCGCGCTGACGACCCTCTGGCGCGACGACCCGTCCCGCAGCCTGTCCGACCTGCCCACCGGGCCGGTGCGGCACACCCTCGACGGGTTCGGACAGCGGGTCACCGTCGACGAGGTGCGGCAGGTGTTCTCCGGAGAGGAACGACGGTTCCGCGAGCTGCTGCGGCGCGGGCGGCCCGTCGTCTCCCGGCGGCGGTCCCGGGGCCCGCTGACCGACGAGGACTACCGCGACCTGCACGACACCCACGGGCTCCCGCGCGACCTGGTCGACGGGCTGCTGAGCGAGGCGCGGTAGCCGGCCCGGCCCGGCCCGGCCCGGCCCCGCGCGGCCCGGCCCGGCCCCGCGCGGCACGGCCCGGCCCCGCACGGCACGGCCCGGCCCCGCACGGCCCGGCCCGGCCCGGGCGGTCCGGGCGCGACCCGCCGCGTCGACTGGTGCGCCGGCCGCCCGATCGGTCAGGATGGGCCTGCGCGGGGGCGTCGCCGGGCCGTCGGCCGACGGCGTGCCCCGCCGACGGAAGGAGACCCGTTGTCGTCCACCCTGCTCTCCCGTCGCGACCTGCGCTTCCTCCTGCACGACTGGCTGGAGGTGACCCGGCTGACCGAGCGGCCCCGCTACGCCGAGCACTCGCGGGAGACCTTCGACGCCGTGCTGGACCTCGCCGAGCGGGTGGCCACCGAGCGCTTCGCCCCGCACAACCGGGCCGCCGACCTCACCGAGCCCACCTTCGACGGTCGTCGGGTGCACATCATTCCGCAGGTCCGGCAGGCCCTCGACGTGTTCGCCGAGACCGGGCTGCTGGCCGCCAGCATGGACGCCTCGGTCGGCGGGATGCAGTTGCCGCACGCCGTGCGGGCCGCCTGCTTCGCCTGGTTCCAGGCCGCCAACATCGGCACCTCGGCCTACCCGTTCCTGACCCTCGGCAACGCCAACCTGCTGCTGGCGCACGGCAGCGCGGAGCAGATCGACACCTGGGTCCGGCCGATGGTGGAGGGCCGGTTCTTCGGCACCATGTGCCTGTCCGAGCCGCAGGCCGGCAGCTCGCTGGCCGACATCACCACCCGCGCCGAGCCGCAGGACGACGGGACCTACCGGCTCCACGGCACCAAGATGTGGATCTCCGGCGGCGACCACGAGCTGTCGGAGAACATCGTCCACCTGGTCCTCGCCCGGATCCCCGGCGGGCCGCCCGGGGTCAAGGGCATCTCGCTGTTCATCGTGCCCAAGGTGCTGCTCGACGCCGACGGCGCGCCCGGCGCGCGCAACGACGTGGTGCTGGTCGGCCTCAACCACAAGATGGGCTACCGGGGCACCACCAACACGCTGCTCAACTTCGGCGAGGGCGTGCACCGACCGGGTGGCCGCCCCGGCGCGGTCGGTCACCTGGTCGGCGAACCGCACCAGGGCCTGGCGCAGATGTTCCACATGATGAACGAGGCCCGGATCGGGGTGGGCGCCGGCGCCACCGCCCTCGGCTACACCGGCTACCTGAAGTCGCTCGCGTACGCCCGCCAGCGACCGCAGGGGCGCCCGCTCGCCGACAAGGACCCGGGCGCGCCGCAGGTGCCGATCGTCGCGCACCCCGACGTGCGGCGGATGCTGCTGGCGCAGAAGAGCTACGTGGAGGGCGCGCTGGCGCTGGTTCTCTACTGTGGCCGGCTGCTCGACGAGGAGAAGACCGCGCCGGAGGCGGCGGACCGCGAGCGGGCGCGCCTGCTGCTGGACGTGCTCACCCCGATCGCGAAGAGCTGGCCGTCGCAGTGGTGCCTGGTCGCCAACGACCTCGCCATCCAGGTGCACGGGGGCTACGGCTACACCCGCGACTACGACGTCGAGCAGCACTGGCGGGACAACCGGCTCAATCCGATCCACGAGGGCACGCACGGCATCCAGGCGCTGGACCTGCTGGGCCGCAAGGTGACCATGCGCGACGGGGCCGGGCTGGCGCTGCTGGTGGAGACGGTCCGCGCCACGGTCACCCGGGCGTGGAAGGCCGAGGGCGAGGCCGCCGAGCTGGCCGCCTCGCTCGGCGCGGCGCTGGACCGGGTCACCCTGGTCACCCGGCGGCTGTGGGGCACCGGCGACCCGGAGGTGGCGCTGGCCAACGCCAGCGTCTACCTGGAGGCGGTCGGCCACGTGGTGATCGCCTGGATGTGGCTGGAACAGCTGCTCGTCGTCGAGGCCGACGGCGGCCCGGGCGACGGTCCGGACGCCGACCTGCACGCCGGCAAGCGGCAGGCGGCGCGCTACTTCTTCCGCCACGAGCTGCCCCGCACCGGTCCGCAGTTCGACCTGCTGGACAGCCTCGACCGGACCACCCTGGACATGCGCGACGACTGGTTCTGAGCCGTCGCACGGGCCTCGCCCCGGGCGGTGGGGGGCCGCTGGCCGGCCTATCCTTGCCAGTCATGAACCCCGGTGACACGACCGCCCCCACCCCCGCCGAAGAGCGGCTCGCGGACCTGCGGCGGTGGTGGCGGCTGCCGGCGTCCGCGCGCTCCGAGGTCCGGCGGCTCAGCCGCGCGGGACGCCACCATCCGGACCGGGAGGTCGCCTGGGTGGCCTGGCGGTGGGCGCAGGCCGTGCTGCCGCCGGGCGCGCCGGAACCGGGTCACGCCCGCAACATCGTCAGCGCGGCCGGCTTCTGGGTGATGCTCCTGCTGGACCTGGTCCTCGGCGCCGAACCGACGGACCCGCCCGAGCCGCGGTGGCTCGACCGCCGCCGGGCCCGGCGCATCCTGCGGGCCGGCCCGCCCGTCGCCTGACGCGGCACAGGAGCGTCGGACCGGCCGGGCCCGTCTCAGCGTGCGGCGAGCAGCCGGTCGCGGACCTCGCGGCGCAGGACCTTGCCGATCTGGGAGCGGGGCAGGTCGTCGACCAGGACGACCCGGCGGGGCACCTTGTACGCGGTGAGGTGCTCCCGGCACGCGGCGCGGACGCCCGCCTCGTCCAGGTCGGCGTCCTCGTGCGGCACGACCGCCGCCACGACCTCCTCGCCGCCGTGCCCGCCAGGCAGGCCGACCGCCGCGGCGTCGCGGACGCCGGGAATCCGGCGCAGGGCGTCCTCCACCTCGGAGGGGTAGACGTTGAACCCGCCGGTGATGATCAGTTCCTTGATCCGGTCGACCACCGTGACGAATCCGTCGTCGTCCATCACCACGACGTCCCCGGTGCGCAGCCACCCGCCCGGCAGCAGCACCGCCGCCGTCTCCTCCGGTCGCCGCCAGTACCCGGCGAACACCTGCGGCCCTCGCACCAGCAGCTCGCCCGCCTGGCCCGGATCGCGGTCGCGCGCGGGATCCTCGGGGTCGACGATGCGGATCTCGGTGGACGGGAACGGCACGCCGACCGTGCCCGGCCGCCGGGCGGGGGAGACCGGGTTGCCCAGCGCCACCGGGGAGGTCTCGGTCATGCCGTAGCCCTCCACGAGCAGCCCGCCGGTGACCGACTCCCACAGCTCGACCGTCGCCGGGGGCAGCGCCATGGCTCCGGAGATGGCGTACCGGGCCGAGGTGAGGTCGATCCCGCGTTCCCGGGCGGCGGTGGCGAGCTTCTCGTAGATCGGCGGGACGGCCGGCAGGAAGGTCGGCGGGCGGCGGCGCACCGCCTCCAGGGTCTGGTCGACGTCGAAGCGGGGGAACAGCACGAGCGTGGCGCCGATGCCCACCGCGAAGGTGAGGCAGAGCGTCAGCCCGTACGCGTGGAACAGCGGCAGCACCGCGTAGACGGTCTCCTCGCCGTCGCGCAGGCCCGGCACCCAGGCGCGGCCCTGCGCGGCGTTGGCGCGCAGGTTGCGGTGGGTCAGGACGGCGCCCTTCGGGGTGCCGGTGGTGCCGCCCGTGTACTGCAGCAGCGCCGTGTCGTCCGGGCCGGGGGCCGGGTGCGCGGGATCGAGAGGGCTCGCCCCGGCCACCAGCCGTTCCCAGGACAGCGCCCCCGGCGCGGGGCCGGTCATCGCCGCCCGGGTGGCCCGCGCGCGGGCCAGCGGCAGCCGCAGCGCCCAGCGCTTGCGCCGGGGCAGCGCCCGGGTCAGGTCCACGGCGACCACGGTCTCGACCGCCGTACTCGCGGCGGTGCGGGCGACGAGGAGGGCGACCCTGTCCCAGACGACCGCGACCCGGGCCCCGTGGTCGGCGAGCTGGTGGGTGAGCTCCTGCTCGGTGTAGAGCGGGTTGTGCTCCACGACCACCGCGCCGAGGCGCAGCACGGCGTAGAAGGCGACGACGTGCTGGGGGCAGTTGGGCAGCACCAGGGCCACCCGGTCGCCCCGGCCCACGCCGAGCCGGCGCAGGGCCTCGGCCGCCCGGGCCACCTGGCCGGCCAGGTCGGCGTACGTGGTGGTGGCGCCGAAGAAGTCGAGGGCGACGCGGGCGCCGAACCCGCGGTCCGCCTCGCGCAGCAGGTCGACCAGCGACTCGTCGGAGGGCGGGACGGTCGCCGGCACGTCCGGGGCGTAGCTGCGCAGCCAGGGCCGCTCCGCACTCAGGTCCATGTCTCTCCTCCGCACCTCACGCCGCAGGCATACCTCACGGTAACCTACGGTACCGTAGGTATCGTGTCGGGTCCCCCGGCGGAGGGCGTCCGGACGTAGAATCCGACGATGCGTGATCGGCGGGTGGCGGCGCTCTGGTCGATCTTCGTCGCTCTCGCCGCGGCGTCGTCGGCGCTCGTGGCCCTCCGCCCCGACCGCCTCTCCGACCTGCACATCTACCGTGGCGCGCTGCTGCACCTGCATGCCGGCCGCCCCCTCTACGACTTCGTCGCCGAGAACGGCGGGCCCTTCACCTACCCGCCGTTCGCGGCCCTCGTGCTGTGGCCGGTCGCGGCCGTCCCCGAGGGCGTCGCGCAGGGGGTCTGGCTGGCGCTGACCTGCCTCGCCGTGGTCGCCATCGCGGTGGCGGTCGGTCGCGTGCTCGTCGGCCCGGGGCGACGACGCGCCCTCGTCGTGCCGGCCGTCGCCTGCGCGCTCATGCTCTCCGCCCCGGTGCAGAGCAACCTGCGCTTCGGCCAGGTCAGCATCTTCATCGTGCTGCTCGCCCTGCTGGACGGCACGGGCGTCGTGCCGCCCCGGCTGCGGGGCGTGCTCGTCGGGGTGGCCGCGGCGGTCAAGCTCACCCCGCTGCTGTTCGTGGTCTACTTCCTCGCCACCGGCCGCTACCGGGACGCCGGGCGGGCCGCGGCCACCTTCCTTGCCTGCGCGGCGCTCGGCGCGGCGGTCCTGCCGGCGGCGAGCTGGACGTACTGGGCCGAGGCGGTCCGGGACACGTCCCGGGTCGGCAACCTCGCCTCCCTCGGCAACCAGTCGGTGCACGGCATGCTGCTGCGACTCGGGCTCGACGAGGCGTCCCTGCCGCTGCTCTGGGCGGCCCTGGTGGCCGTCGTCTGCGGGGTGGCCCTGCTGCGGGCCCGGCACCTCGCCGCGCAGGGGCGGCCCGGCCACGCCGCCGTGCTCGTCGGGTGCGCCACCGTGGCGGCGTCCCCGGTGTCCTGGACCCACCACCAGATCTGGCCGGTGCTGGCGGCGATGCTGCTGGTCGGCGCCCACGGGGTCGCCCGGCGGGTGGCCGGCGCCGCCCTGCTGGTGACGATGGTGGTCTCGCTGGGGGTGGTGCTCGCCCCGGTCTCGACCACCCCCGGCATCCAGTTCCTCCTCGAGAACGCCCGGGCGCTCGGCGTCGCGGCGCTCTGCCTGGCCGGGTTCGGCGGGGCGGCGCTGGCCGTGGCCGGGGCGGAGCGGCGGCCCCCGGCCGCCCGTGGCTGGCTGCGGGTGGGCACCACCGCCGCGCTGGCCCTGGCGTTCTTCGCCGTGCAGCCGCTGCCGGCCGGCGCCGACCCCACGTTCAAGGCCTACACGCTCTCCGACGTGCACAATCCGCGCTACTTCTTCGTCTGCCGGGGCCCGGCGGAGTGCGCCGCGTACGGGACCGGCTCCCCGGTCACCTTCGGCACCCGGCGGGAGAAGACCAAGGTCAGGGTCAACGGGGTGGTGTCGGCGGAGGTCGCCCGGCTGGAATACCACTCGGCCCCCGGGGGCGCGCCGCGGGGCATCCCGCTGCTGGCGGCCCACCCTGGGCCCCGGACGTTCTCGTTCCGGTCGGCGACCATGACGCACGGCCGGCTGGTGGCCTACGCGGCCGACGGGCGGCCGCTCGCCAGCTACGACGAGGAACTGGCCGCCGCGCTCGACGTCACCGGCGCCCGGCGGAGTGGTGCATCGCCTGCCGCCCCTTGACCACGGCCAGGACGACGGCCGCGATCAGCGCCACCGCACCGATGATCGCCAGCCAGCGCACCGCCTCGAGGATCAGCCCGAGCAGGACGAGCGCGCCGCCGACGACGGCGACGACCCAGAGCATGGCCCGCATGTCCACCTCCCGTGACTCCCGGCCGCGCCGCGCGGCCCCCACCCGCCTTCCCGGTCCGGGCGGCAGCATGCCGGCGCGGGCGGCGGCGTCCGGTCACGGCCCGGCGGGGACGGCGCGTCAGCGCTGGGCGACGTACACGGTGTTCGCCGACTCGCCGCCGGTCAGCGGGTTGGCGAACGGGACGACGTGCGCCCGCGCGGTGCGGAACACGGCGGCGAGCGCCTCGCCGAACGCGGGATCGGGCGGATCGTCCGACCAGAGGGCGAACACCCCGTCCGGGTGCAGGTGGGCGGCGAGGCGGCGCAGGCCGTCCGGCGTGTAGAAGGCGGCGTGGGCGGGGTGCAGCACGTTGCGCGGCGAGTGGTCGACGTCGAGCAGCACGGCGTGGAACCGCCGCCCCGGCTCCCCCGGGTCGAAGCCGGTGCCGTCGGCGACGGCGGCGAAGAAGTCGGCCCGCACGAAGCGGGTACGCGCGTCGGAGGCCAGCCCGGCGGCGAAGGGCAGCAGCTCCCGGCGGTGCCAGTCGATGACGTCCTCGATCGCCTCCACCACCAGCAGCGAACCGACCCGGTCGTCGGAGAGCGCGGTGCGGGCGGTGTAGCCGAGGCCGAGGCCGCCGACGACCACGTCGAGGCCGTGCCCGGCAAGCGGGGCGAGCCCCAGCCGGGCCAGCTCGATCTCCGCGACGGGGAAGAGGCTGGACATCAGGAACTCGTCGTCGAGCTTGACCTCGTACACCTCGACGCCGAGCGACGGGTCGCGTCGCCGGCGCAGGCTGATGAGGCCGATGGGGGTCTCCCGCCAGGCCAGTTCCTCGAATCGCACGCCCACGGGGCGCGATGCTACCCGGCGGTGCCCCGGACGCCGGCCCTCGCCGCGCATTCCTGCCGCCCGGCCGGGTATGCCCTCGGCGTCGAGGGCCGCCGACCGGAGGCCGGACAGGGGGCGCGCACAGTGGCGGACATGCTGGCCGGGCGGCTGCACCTGGCGGACCGGACGCTGCGGATGGAGTCGGTGGCGGTGCCGGAGCCGGCGCCGGGGCAGGTGCGGATCAGGGTCGAGGCGGCGGGGGTCTGCCTCTCCGACGTGCACCTGATCGACGGCACCCTCACCCCGCTCTACCTGCCCGGCGACGTGGTGACGCTCGGTCACGAGGTGGCCGGGGTCGTCGACGCGCTGGGCGATGACGTCGAGGGGTGGGAGCCGGGCCGGCGGGTGCTGCTCCAGGCGGGGGAGCGGGACC
This sequence comes from Micromonospora citrea, assembly GCF_900090315.1. Taxonomy (NCBI): domain Bacteria; kingdom Bacillati; phylum Actinomycetota; class Actinomycetes; order Micromonosporales; family Micromonosporaceae; genus Micromonospora; species Micromonospora citrea. The sequence continues at coordinate 6,629,146 of NZ_FMHZ01000002.1, forward strand.
GGCGCGGCACGGTGTTCACCCGCGGCGTGGACTACGACGGCGGCTGGGCCGAGTACGCGGTGGCCAGCGAGGACACGGTGGTGCCGATCCCGGACGACCTGCCGTTCGAGCAGGCCTGCATCATTCCGGACGCGGTCTCCACGCCGTGGGCGGCGGTGACGGACACCGCGCGTACCCGCCCCGGCGAGGCGGTCGGGGTGTGGGGCGTGGGCGGCCTGGGCGCGCACGCCGTGCAGTTGCTGCGCCTGGTCGGCGCGGCCCCGGTCATCGCGGTGGAGCCGTTGGCCACGGCACGGGACCGGGCGGTGGCCCTCGGGGCCGACGCGGTGCTCGACCCGGCCGACCCCGCGTTCCGCGACGCCGTGCTGGAGCTGACCGACGGGCGCGGGCTGGACGTGGCGTTCGACTTCGCCGGGGTGACCGCCGTGCGCGAGCAGGCGCTGACCGTCCTCGGCCGCCGCGGCCGGCTGGTCCTCGCCGGCATCGCCGGCAAGCCGGTCACCATCGCCTCCGACAGCCCGTTCAACTACTTCCAGCAGGCGGTGCTCGGCCACTACGGCTCCGAGTCCGAGCACGTCGTGCAGCTCGTGTCCCTGGCCCGGCAGCGGCGGCTCGACCTGAGCGGCTCGGTCAGCGACGTGCTGCCGCTCGCCGAGGCCGAGGAGGCGGTGCGGCGGGTGCACACCAAGCAGGGCAACCCGATCCGGCTGATCCTGCGCCCCTGATCCGGCACGGGCGAACCGACGGGTCGAGCGCCGTCCTCCGCAGCCACGGAGGACGGCGCTCGACCCGTCGGACCACCGGGACGGCGGAGCCGGCCCGACGCGTCGCGACGCGCGGGACGGTCAGCCGTTGTTGACGATCCAGGTGTACCCCTGGCAGCCGACCAGGGCGTCGCACGAGTACAGCCGGATACCGCTGCCACGGCCCCCGACCGCGTTGGGGCTCGTGCCGTTCTCGTAGAACTCCTTGTTGCAGTAGCCCCACACCCCGGTGGTCAGAGCGTTGCCGCAGGTGCCTCGCCGGTACAGCACCCAGGTACTTCCGTTGTGCAGCCAGTTCTCCCACTGGGCGTAGTGGCCGCGGCCGTTGGTGTAGCTGTCCACCACCCAGATCTTGTCGCCGTACTTCTGGAAACACGACCTGCCGCCCGGGCCGCCCTGGCAGACGGTGCTCGGCAGGCCGGGGGACGACGCGGCCACCACGTCGTCGTTCTCCCAACCGGGTGCCGCAGTCGTGATCGGACTCGCGGACGCCCCGGCGCTGGTCACGACAAGACCAGTGAGCACCAGGACGGCCGCTGCCGCCGCCGCGGCGAGGCGGGCTCGTAGCTTCTGCATGATCTCCTCCGATTGGGTCGTGGGGGACACACGGCGTCGTGTCCGCCCGTCCACTGCCCGAAGGCTAGGGCGCGGCGCGGGTGCGTCGTGACGGTCGAGCGACCCACGACCCGGGTCGGGTTCCCTACAACTCGTCGAGCCGGACGAGACCGTCCTGGATGGCCCGGGCGACCAGCGCGGCCTTCGTGGAGGCGGGACGCCCGGCGTTGGCGTACCGGATGCGGACCCGGTCGATGTAGCTGTTGACCGTGCGCACCGACAGGCCGAGCTTGCGGGCCACCATCTCCTTGGACTCGCAGGCGAACCAGCTGACCAGCACGTCGGTCTCCCTCGGCGTGAGCCGTGGCCGGTCGGGTCGGGCGTCCGTGCTGATGGCGCGGGCCATCGACGGCGACGTGTAGGGCAGGTCCGCGCCCGCCGCGCGGATCGCGTGGACCAGGTGGCCGGGCCCCTCCGTCTTGGCCAGACAGGTGAACGCGCCGAGGTCGAGGCACGTGAGGATCGTGTCGCGGTCCTCCCGCATGGTGTAGACGATCACCCGGCGGCCGGCCTCGACGAGCCGTCGCAGGTCGGGGTACGCCGGGACCTGCCCGTCGAGCAGCAGGTCGAGCACGATGACGTCGGCGTAGAGGCCCGGATCCGTCCACGCCACCGCCGGTGTCCCGCCGGAGTCGACGACCCGGACCGGCGGGTCGGCGGCGGCACACCACGCCTCGATCCCGGAGACGATCGCCGGGTGGTCGTCGACGACCACCACCGTGTTCAGCCCCGCGGTCGCCATGTGGCCTCCACCCACACTCTCGACCCGTCCACGAGTCGGTTGACGGCGACGTCGTCATGGCCGGCGGCGCCGCCCGAGGGATCGGTACCGGCAAGCTCGTCGGCCCCGACGTCGGCGAGGACGCTCACCGTGACGCCGGCGGTCGACCCGAGCACCGTGACCCGCGCCTGCGAGGTGGCCCTCGCCGTGACGCGCAGCGCGGGATCGGTCAACGCGCGACGTACCGCCAGGGGCGGCGTCGGCCAGGCCCCGCACGTTCCGATGTAGATCGCGACCCCGTTGCGCTCGGCCGGATCCAGGCAGGCGCGTAGCTCGTGCAACAGCGGGTCGGCCGCCTCGTCGTGTTCGGCGAACAGGCGGCGTAGTCGTGCCGCCGCCACGGCGTAGGCGCCGCGGACCCGTTCGTCGCCCAGGTTCGCCGAACCCCTCGCCAGGTCGGCCAGCAGCGGCATGGCCGTGGCGGTGAGGTCCGCGCACCTCGACCGGCGGTCGGCGTGCAGGTGCTCCGCGATGGCCTCGGCGGTGCGGACCCGCTCCGCGTCGGCCGTCGCGGCTGCCGAGGCGGCCACGAGGCCACGCAGCGCGACGGCGCCGGCCAGGACCGGCAGCTCGCAGCCGAGCATGACCACGGTGACGACGACCAGGTCGTCGGTCTCGTGCCGCTGCCCGACCAGGGCGAGCTGCGTGAAGCTCGCGACGGTGTACGCGCCGAGGAAGACGGCCGCGCCCACGACGCTGCGGTCGACGAGCAGCAGCAGCCCGAACCAGCCGATGACGCCGTAGGACCACTCCTCCTCGGACATGAGGTCGGCGGCCGGGATCCCGGTGGTCGCCAGCGCCGCCGCCACGACCACCGCCGCCACCAGGACCCGGCGCGGCCGGCCGAGCGGCTCGTCCCGCAGGATCCGCACCCCGGCCACCACGACGACCACGGTGAGGATCGCGAAGGCGAGCACCTGGCGCGCCAGGCTGCTGTAGGTCTGCGGGTTCGCGACCAGCAGCGGCAGGGCGAAGCCGAACAACGTGGTGGCCGCGATCGCCAGCGTGGCCAGGCGTAACCCGCGCAGCAGCTTTCCCGCCATCAGGTGGGGAAGCGGCTCAGCCACTCGGCACCTCCAGGGAGACCAGGGTGCCGGCGCCGGGACGGGACGTCACGACCGCCCGCCCGCCGACCCGCGCCACGCGCTGCGCTATGGACTGCGACACCCCGCGCCGGTGCGGCGGCACCCCCTCCGGCGCGAAGCCCCCGCCCCGGTCGGAGACCTCCACCAGGATCCGGCCACCCGCCGGCCTGACCACCAGTTCCGCGGTGTCGACGCCGGAATGGCGGGCCACGTTCGTCAGCGCCTCCCGGACCGCCGCGCTGACCGCCGTGGCCCGGACCGCCGGCATCGGCAGGGCCGCCGGCGCGCGCACGTCCACCGCGACCGGGGCGTGCCGCGCCACCTGGGCCAGCAGCCGTACGAGGTCCGTGTCGCCGCCGGGAAGGCCGGGCTGCCCGGCCAGGACCTCCAGGTCGCGGGCGGCCTGCTCGGCCAGCCACGGCTCGGTGCCGTCGACCATGCGTGCGCCTACCGCGAGCAGGGTGGCTGCCGCGGTGTCGTGCAGCACCGCCAGGTGCTCCCGCTCGTCCGCACGCCGGGCAGCCGCGACCGCCGCTTCGCGCCGGGCCCGTGCGCTGGCCGCGAGGGCGAGGTCGGCCTGTCGGGCCCCGGCCCGGACGAGCAGGAACAGCACCCTGGACAGGCCGGCCTCGGCGAAGGTCCACAGGCCGAGCGGAACGGTGCCCCACCAGGTGTCGGGCAGGGCGAGGGCGTTCCCGGCCAGGTGCGCCACCACGACCGCGGCGGTCAGCAGCACGCCGCCGGCCGCGGTGGTGAGCCACTGGTGGGCGACGGCCGTGACCGACACGAGGGCGAGAACCCAGTTCGTGCTGTCCGCCACCGCGTCCGGGGGCACGGTCCACCGTTGGGTCAGGCACAGCAGCATGATCACCAGCGTGTCCGCGGGCAACAGCCAGCGCCGGGAGCTGAAGCGGGCGTACGCGACGGTCCAGGCGACGAGCCCGACGACCGTGCCGACGACCAGGGCACGCCGGTCCGGGCCGGCCTGGAACAGCGCGGCGCCGCTCACGCAGCACAGCGCCGTGGCGCGCATGACCACGGCGTACCGTCGGCCCAACCGGTGCGACTCGCGTTCGGTGGCACCTGCGGGCCCGGGCGGTGCCGGCCCCGGTCGCCACGGATTCATGACGGCGTCCCGTCCTTCGGTCGAAACAGGCTCACCCCAGGTGGCACGGCCTGCCCGGCAAGGTGGCGCGCCTCCTGGCCGACGAGTCCTGTCGAACGTTCACCCCGAGCCAGCGTAGGTGCGTCATCGACCGGTGTCTCCGTCGAGTCGCATTCGAGTCAGACGGCGCCGGGCGGGCGGGGACGGTGGGTGGATCAGCGCACGGTCCCGTCCCACTGCCAGGTCGTCCGCCGGGGCAGCCCGGGCAGCGCGGTCCGACCGGTGCACCAGAGCAGGGTGTCCGAGGGACGGTGCCCGGTCGGCGCGTCGGGGAACAGCCGAGCCACGGCGGCGACGCTGGCCTGCTCCGGCGGCGCCCAGGTGACGCCGAGGGCGCGGGCGATGTCGTACGTGTGCGCGGTCAGCTCGACGATCCCCATCGCGGCGAACCCGGCCGGGTCGGAGTGGCCCCACGGGTGCCAGGCCCGCACCTGCCCGACGCTGTGCCGGACCGTGCCGGCCAGCAGCGTCGCGGCGATCCCGATGCCCTCCAGGCAGGCCGTGATCTCCGCCTGCGGGTCGAGCGCGGCGAACAGGGTGATGTACCTGTCGGTGGGGCGAGCGATGAGCAGGCCCGCGTATCCGACCAGGCCCAGAGCCAGATGGTCGAGGGTCTGGCGGCAGGTCCAGTCGAGACCGGCGGCGGGGACCGACCAGTCCCGGTCGGCGCCGCCGGCGAGGACCGCCCGGCACTCGTCCGACGTGGCGGAGACCAGGTCGGCCCAGGCCCGGGTGTCGCCGGGGAGCGCCGTCGTCGGTGACGCGGTCATGGTCACCTCGCCCCGGCCGACGGGCGCAGGACCGTGATCAGGCTCGCGTAGCTGTCCGCGCCGTGGCCGCCGGCCTCCGCCTTGCGCATCATGTCCCGCAGCAACTCGGGCAGCGCGTTGTCGACGCCCCGGTCGGCGGCGGCGTGGATGAGGTGCTCGATGGCCGCGATCTGGATGTCGACGGTCGCGTCGTCGCCCGGGTACCGTCCGGCGTCCACCTGACCGGCGTACCGGGTCAGGAAGGTGCCGACCGTCGCCAACCAGCGCAGCGCCACCGGCGTGAACGCCGTGGCTGGCGTCCGCTCCGCGCCGACCAGGGCGGTGCCGTGCAGCCAGCCGGTCATGGTCGACCACATCAGGCCGAGCAGCGCCACGTCGTAGAGCGAGGCCAGCCCCGGGTCGGTGCCCAGGTGCAGCGGGTCGCCCAGCGCCGCCAGGGTCGGCCGGTGAGTGGTGAAGGCCGCCTCCGCGCCAGCGAAGAGGAACATCACCTCCGGACTGCCGACTCCCGGTGGTGTCGTCATGATCGCTCCGTCGAGGTAGTCGACCCCGTGCGTCGCGGCCCAGGTGGCCGTCTCCCGGGCCTGCTCGGGCGAGCCGGAGGTGAGGTTGACCAGGGTCCGGCCGGCGAGCGCGTCGACGACCGGGTCGAGGACGGCGTGCACCGCGGCGTAGTCCCGCAGGCAGACGACGACGAGACGGCTCGCCGTGATCGCCTCCCGGGGCGTCTCCGCGACGCGGACGCCCCGGTCGGCCACGGCCCGGGCCCTGCCGGCGGACCGGTTCCAGGCCGTGACCGGGTGGCCGGTTTCCACGAGGGTGGTGGCCAGCGCCGATCCCATCTGGCCCAGCCCGACGACGGTCACCGGTGCGCGTCCGGTATCCATGTACATCTCCTTGTCCGTGGTGCTGCGGTCGATCAGGTACGCCGCAACCCTCGCAGCGTCGGACGCGCCCGGACAGTGGCACTGGTGCCGGCTGTCACCAAATTCCTGCCATAGGATCGGCGGCGTGAGCGTGGGAACCGTCGCCGTGGTGGTGACCGAGCAGATCGGGCTCCCCTCGTGGGACCTCTACGAGCTCGCCATACCGTGCACGGTCTTCGGCAAGCCGCAGCCCGACCTCGTCGACCCGTGGTACGAGCTGCGGCTCTGCGGGATGGATCCGGGGCCGGCCGACCGCCCGGCGGAGTCCGGCATCGCGATGCGCTGCCGGTACGGGCTCGACGACCTGGTCGGCGCCGACACGGTGATCGTGCCGTCGGTGCCTGACGCCTGCGTCGAGGACGGCGCGCCGCTGCCGGCGGAGCTGGTCACGGCGCTGCGCCGGGCGTACGACTCGGGCGCCCGGATGGTGTCGCTGTGCACCGGGGCCTTCGCGCTGGCCGAGGCCGGGCTGCTCGACGGCCGCCGCGCCACCGCGCACTGGATGCACACCGCGCAGCTCGCGGCGCGCTACCCGAAGGTGCTGGTCGACGACTCGGTGCTCTACGTCGACGACGGTGACGTGCTGACCAGCGCGGGGTTGACGGCCGGGCTCGACCTGTGTCTGCACCTGGTGCGTCGGGACCTAGGTGCGCACGTCGCCAACCAGCTCGCCCGGCGGATGGTGGTGCCCGCCCACCGGCCGGGCGGTCAGGCGCAGTTCATCGACCTGTCAGTGCCGGTCCGGGACGACGCGGGTCTGGCGCCCGTGCTGGAATGGGCCCGCGCCCGCCTGGACCGCCCGTTGACGGTGGAGGACCTGGCGCGTCGGGCGTCGATGAGCCCGCGCACGTTCTATCGGCGGCTACACGCGGCCACCGGCACGACACCGGTGCAGTGGCTGCTCCAGCAGCGCCTGGCCCGGGCGCAGGATCTGCTGGAGACGACCGGCCTGTCGATGGAGAAGATCGGCGAGCTGAGCGGGCTCGGCACCGCCAACAACCTCCGTCACCACTTCCTGAAGCAGGTCGGGGTGTCGCCGCGCGAATACCGGCGGGCCTTCTCCCGGACGGTGCGGCAGCCGCACGTCGCCTGACACTGCGGACGTCGGGGGTGCGGCGCCCGGTCCGACCGTGGGCACGGCGGGCCGGGCAGCGATGGGCTTGACCCGGCGCCGGACCACCGAACGGGGGCGACCGCCGGGCCGTCGGCCACGGCGCCGACGCCGCTGTGGGCCGTGCCGCCGGCGATCCACGAGGACGAGGCATGAACGGCGCACACCGCTGGTGGCCGAACGTTGACGGTTCCCGTGTGGATCGCCGGCGGCGCATCCCGCCGCTGCCGGTCGGTCCGCAGCCGGTGGCTGCGCCGCCCGGCAGCGGCGTGGCGTGGCGTGGCGTCAGAGCGCCGCGGGCTGCTCCGCGGCGGGCCTCGCGCCGTCCGCGAGCTTCAGCCAGACGACCCCCGCGATGATCACAGCCAGCCAGAACGCCCGGGTGGGAGTGAGGGACTCGTCGAAGAACACCGGGCCGAGGACGGCCGCGCCGACGGCGCCGATGCCCGCCCAGACGGCGTAGCCGATGCCGACATCGATGTTCCGCAGGGCGAGGCTGAGGCAGAAGAGCGTCAGGAGGAAGAAGACGACGGCGGAGACGGACCAGCCGATGCGGGTGAATCCTTCGCTGCCGCCGACGCTGAGCGCGTAGCCGACTTCGAACGCTCCGGCCAGGAGCAGCACGAGCCAGGCGCCGGCCTTCGTGTGGTGTCGGGCAACTGCCGCGGTCATGGAAGTGGTCCTTTCGATCGGGTCGAGGGTGTGGACGGGGCCGGCGTGAGCGCCGGCCGGTCGGTCACGCCGCTCCACTGAGCTGCAGTCCGACGACGCCGCCGATGACGACGAGGATGCCGAGGAGTTTCCGCACGCTCAGGCGCTGCCCGATGAACAGCGCGCCGACGACGACGATCCCGACCCCCGCCACGGAGGTCCAGAGCGCGTAGCCGACGCCGACGTCGAAGGTCAGCAGCGCCAGGCTGAGGAAGAAGGTCGCGATCGCGCCGCTGACGAGGGTCGCGACGGTCCACCACAGGTGGGTGAAGCCTCTCGCCTTGCTCGCCGCGAAGGCCACCGTGATCTCGAAGACGACGGCGATGCCCAGGTGGATCCAGTTCATGCTGTTCCTTTCGTTAGCGGGGAGAAGGGGTGCGCGCGCCGTCCGGTGGCGAGGAGGCGGAAGCGCTCGAACGGCTCCAGTGCCCGTGCGACAGGCAGGCGGTGCACGGGGACGGGCAGGGCGGAACGGTCGATCCGGAACGCGGGGTAGCTTCCGCGATAGTCGAATCCGTACGCCGCGACGGTGTCGGCGTCCACGGCGACGTGGACTCGCCCGACCCCGTGGTCGAGGGCGAAGCGGTAGCACAGGCCGCACGGCTCGCCCGTCGCCAGCAGCCGGGTGCCCGCCAGGTCGCCGCCGTCGCGGTCGCGCAGCGCGGCCCGCATCGCGACGATCTCGGCGTGCGCGGTCGGGTCTCCCGATTCCCGTACGAGGTTGACCCCGGGCGTCGAGACGTAGCCGTCCTCGCCGACGAGCACGCCCACGAACGGCAGGCCGCCGCCCTCGACGTGGCGGACGCCGAACTGCACCGCGTCGGCCATGAGCGACGCCAGCGCCGCGTCGGTCCAGCTCATCGCGGTGACTCCCGACCGGCCGCCTCGTCCACGGCCCTCTTCAGGCGGTTCGCGTCGAGCACCCCGGAATGGAGGCGGCCACCGATGCGGAAGCTGGGCACGGCGCGTACGCCCACCGAATCGGCCGCGTACCGTTGGTCGGCGAGTTGGCGGGAGCGTCGTGCCTCGCTCGCCAGCGAGCGTTGCACCTCGGACCGGTCGAGACCGACCGCGGCGCCGACGTCGACGATCACCTCGTCATCGCCGATGTCGCGGTCGTGCTGGAAGAACGCGCGGAACATCGCCGACGAGTACTCCCGCGCGACGCCGCGTTCCGTCGCCAGTTGCAGGGCCATGAACGCCTTGGCGGTGCGTGGCTGCGGAGAAACCGAGGGCAGGACGACGTCCACGCCGAGCCGCCGCGCCAGCGGGTGGACGGAGGCGCGCCAGACCCGTGGCAGGTAGTCGTCCTCCGGCCTCAGCGTCGGCACCGGATCGGGTCGCAGCTCGTACGGCCGGACGACGACCTCGACGTCGCGTTCGCGCTCCAGTTCCGCCACCGCGTCCTCGACGAGGAAGCAGTAGGGGCACACGTAGTCCACGAACAGCTCCACAGTGGTGGTGCTCACTCTTCCCCGCTCCGCTGCGGAACCGAGGTTGGCTGTGCATACATGTGTCGGCTTCGGGGCGGCGTCGATGGAGCCCCGACGGCTGCCGCACTCAAGTGCATGTGCATGCAAGTAAACTACCACGCTTCTCCGTCGTGGCAAGCCCGCACCGTGCACGCCCCTGAGGCCGGCCGCCGCCGGGCCGGCGGGCCCGCAGGGGCTGGTCCGGCGGCTCGATCACGAGGCGGCGGCCGGTGTGCGACGGGGTGCGCCCCAACCCTCCGCCAGCCGCGACGGATGCAGATTGCGTCCGCCGCCGTAGAACTCGAGGAACTTCATGATCAGCGGATCCCACCGGTCCGGGTCGATGTACCGGGTCGAGCCTGCCATGAGCAGGTCCTGCTCGACGTGCACCCGCACGACCTGCACGTCGATCGCGACGACGCCGGAGCCCTCCTCGCCGAACGGGTGGATCCGGTTCACCACCGCCTCGAGGTGGACCGGGCACTCCGCGACCCTGGGCGGCGCGACCTTGTCCGACGGCACGGGTGTCAGGCCCGCCGCGCCGAACTTGTCGGCCTCGTGCCGGTACCCCTTGCGGAGCTTGTGGTCGGGGACGGTCGGCGTGCCGGTCAGCAGCGCGAGCCGGTCGACGGCGCCCACGAGCCCCGCGTCCGCCAGGTTGAGCACGCATTCGCCGGTGCGGGCCAGGTTGAGCGTGGTCTGGGAGGTCTCGTCCAGGCCGAGCATGCCCGAGGACCCCACCCAGAACGCCGACGACATCGGCGCGAGGTTTGCGGAACCGTCCTCGTTGGAGGAGCTGATCAGTACGACCGGGGTGCCGAAGTAGAGCACTCGCGGTTCGGCGACGTGATGCATGATGGCGACTGTGCCAACGAAAGGCCCGCCGCCGCTGGCGGGAAACGGACGGCGAACTGGATCGATGCGCCCGCGCCCGGTGGCACCGGGACGGTCCCGTGGTCGCCGTCGGGCCGGGTCCGACCGGTGGTTGGCGCGACCGGTCGGCGATGCCGTCGAAGGGTGGTGTCGACCGAACGGCCTCCCGCCGACCGTTGAATCTGACGCAACGATCGTGGCGCACACCCGTCTTGATCGTCTCCTGGCGCTCGCGGAGAGTAGTTGGCGTCACCCCCGCACAAAGCGCAAAGGACATCGACGTGACGCACCGCAAGATCGTGGCCGGGCTGTTCATCTCCGCCGACGGCGTGGTCGGCGCCCCCGAGCAGTGGACCTTCCAGCACATGGACGACCAGGCGGCGACGGCCATCGGCGGGCTGATCGCCGACGCCGACACGATGCTGTTGGGCCGGCGCACCTACGAGGAGTTCGCCGGCTACTGGGCCAGCCAGACCGGTCCGATGGCCGACGCCATGAACGGGATCCGCAAGATCGTGGCGTCCACCACCCTGACCGCGCCCGACTGGGCCAACAGCGAGGTCCTCGACGGCGACCTGGTGCGGCGGCTGACCGAACTCAGGCAGCAGCCGGGCCGCAACATCAACATCTCCGGCAGCATCCGGGTCGTCCGCACCCTGCTCGAGGCCGGGCTGATCGACGACCTGCACCTGATGGTGTTCCCCGTCGCGCTCGGCGAGGGGATGCGGCTGTTCCCCGAGCAGGGCAAGCGGATCGACATGACGCTCGAAGGCGCCACGACGTTCCGCACCGGCGTGGTCCACCTGCACTACCGGATCGGAGGCTGACCCCATGTCCTTCCAGGCGTACCTCGACGCGATCGAGGACAAGACCGGCAAGACCCCGCGCGCCCTGGTCGACGAGGCCGTACAGCGCGGCCACCACGCCGCCGACGTCAAGGCCGGCGTCATCGTCGACTGGCTCAAGAACGACTACGGCCTCGGCCGCGGCCACGCGATGGCCCTGGTCCACGTCATCAGGAACGGGCCGAAGATCAGTGCCAAGCACGTCGGTTCCGCCGGTTCGCACCGGGACGCCACCGACACCCTCTGGCTCGACGGCAAGGCGACCCGGCCGACCTGACCCCCCGTCGCGGCGCGGGCCTGCCGGGGCGGGCGACCCGACCCGGCAGGCCGCCGAGATCGCCGCGCGGAGGGCGGCGCGCCGGGCGACCGCCGAGGCCGTACCTCCGCGGGGCGGCGCCGTCGTGGTCCACCGCCGCCGCCACCCACGCGGCCCGCCCGTCGCGACGCAGGGTCCTCGGCACATCGACGCAACGCTTATCCTGTGCCCCGACCGCACCACCGGAAGGGATCGCATGCCGTCGCGGCAGGACCAGCTGCACTCGTACCAGTTCACCGTCCAGCGGGCGGTCGCCGCCCTGGTGATGCGGGAGACCGACCCGGCGCAGTCGCCGTTCCGGCGGTTGGCCGGCGCGGCCCTGGCCAGCGTCCTGGTCGCGGCCATCGGCCTGGGCGGCTTCGCGCTCTACGGCCTCTTCGCCGGCGGCGGCAAGACGTGGCGCGACCCGGGCGCGGTGATCGTGGAGAAGGAGTCCGGCGCGCGGTTCGTCTACCGGGAGCAGAAGCTGCACCCCGTGCTCAACTACGCCTCCGCTCTGCTGATCATCGGCGCGGACCGGCCGAAGACCGTGCTCGTCTCCCGCCGGGCCATCGACGGCGTGCCGCGTGGGCTGCCGCTGGGCATCGCCGACGCCCCCGACTCGCTACCCGCCCGGGGCCGGCTCTCCACGGCGCCGTGGACGGTCTGTTCGGTGGCCTCCCCCGGCGAGGACCGGTCGGCGCCGCGGTCGGCGCTGCTCATCGGCGCGGCCGGCACCGGCGGCCGGGCCCTCGGCGAGGACGCCCTGCTGCTGCGCGATCCCGACGGCGGGCTGCACCTGGTCTGGCACCAGCGGCGGCACCTCCTGCGCGATCCCAACCGGGTGCTCGCCGCCCTGGCGGCCACCCGGGCCCGGGCGGTTCCGGTGGCGCCCGCACTGCTCAACAGCCTGCCGGCCGGCGCCGACCTGGCCCCGCTGGCCCTGCCCGGCGAGGGGGAGCCGTCGGCCCGGGTGGACCGGGCGCGGATCGGCGACGTCTACCTGGTGCGCAACTCCGGCGGCGGCCGGCAGTACGCCGTCGCGCTGCGCGACGGCCTGGCCGGCATCACCGAGTTGCAGGCCGGCCTGCTGCTCGCCCGCACCGGCCAGGGCGAGCCGGAGCCGATCACCCTCGGGCGCTTCGCCGCGCTGCCCAAGCTGCCCGACCTCGCGCCGACCGGGCCGACCGCCCCGCCGACCGCGCCGCCCCGACTGGCCGCGCCCGAGGGGGCCGCGCTCTGCGTGCGGGTCGGCGACGACGGGGCGAGCGAGGTCACGCTCGGCGTACGCCTGCCCGACCTCGCCGCCGCGCCGCGCACCGCGCCCTCGTCGACCGGCGACGGGGTGCGGGCCGACCACGTCGTGGTGGAGCCGGGCCGGGGCGCCGTGGTCGAGTCGGTCGCGGCGCCCGACGCTTCCGGCGGCGCGATCTCCGTGGTCACCGACCTGGGCCGGCGGTACGTGCTCGCCAGCGGCGAGGTGCTCGGCATGCTGGGCTACCGCGACGTGCGGCCGGTGCGGCTGCCGGCCAGCCTGGTCAGCCTGGTGCCCGCCGGCGCGACCCTCGACCCCGCCGCCGCGCGCGTCGTCGCCACCCCCGCCTGACCCCGCCGGGCGCGGCGCGGCCGTCCAGGTCGGCGCGGCCGGTCACCGTCGGTCCCGGCGGTGCGGCGGAGGCGGCGGGCGCGGCTCAGCCGGCGGGGCGGCGCAGCACGGTGACGGCGAAGTCGGCGTCGTCGTGCCAGCGGCGCAGGTCCCAGGTGGCGAAGCGGTGTTCCAGCCGCAGCCCGGCGGCGACGGCGTCGGCGTCGAACTCCGTGAGCGGGTAGCCGCGGTCGGTGCCGAAGCCCACCGCCACCACGCCGTCGGGGCGCAGGTGGGTGGCGACCCGGCGGAGCACCTCCCGTTCGGTGCCGGGCGCGACGAAGGCCAGCACGTTGCCGGCGATCACGGCGGCGTCGAAGGGCTCCGGTTCGCCGGCCGCCGCCAGGTCCAGCTCCGCCAGGTCGGCCACCAGCCACCGCGGGCCCGGGTGGTCGGCGCGGGCGGCGTCGACCAGCGCCGGGTCGGCGTCCACGCCGACGACCGTGTGCCCGCGCGCGGCCAGCGCCGCGCCCACCCGGCCGGTGCCGCTGCCCGCGTCGAGGATCCGGGAGCCCGGCGGGACCAGGGCGTCCAGCAGACGGGCCTCGCCGGCCAGGTCCGCCCCCTCGGCGGCCAGCCGGCGGAACCGGTCGATGTACCACTGCGAGTGCTCCGGACCGGTCTCGGTCACCCAACGGGTCGGCTTTCCCATGCCGTCACCGTAGCCGGATCACCGCCGGCCCTCCGGCGGAGGGCGCGCCCACGCCGCGCCCGGCGGGGCGACGGGTGCCCGGGACGGGGACGACGCGCGGTCCCGGCGCGAGGACCCAGGCGATCGGGCGAGGCGGCGCCGGACGGGTCGGGCGCGTCCGCCCGGCTGCGCGACGAGGGTCAGGTCAGCGCGAGGAAGACGGCGGCGGTGAGCGGGGCGGCCGTGGGCGCGTCGCCGGGGCGGATTCCGGTGGCGGGGGAGGCTTCCACCGGGACATCCTTGGCCGGCGGGCGCCGGGCGGCAGTCCCGCCCCGCCTCACCCCTTCTCGGCGCCGCTGGTGAGCCCCTCCGTGAGCAGCCGCTCGCTGGCGAAGAAGAGGATCACGATAGGCAGGGTCAGGATCACCGAGCCCGCCATCAGCACCGTCTTCGGCACCTCGACACCGTCCGCCAGCTGCGCCAGCCCGAGCGACACCGTCCACCGGTTCGGCTTGTCGACCAGGAAGAGCAGGGCGAAGAGGAACTCGTTCCAGGCGATCATGAAGTCGTACAGGGCGACCGCCATGACCGACGGCGCGGCGAGGGGGAGGCTGACCCGGCGGATGATGCCGAGCCGCCCGGCGCCGTCGATGGCCGCCGACTCCTCCAGGCTGACGGGAATGGTCTCGAAGTAGTTGCGCAGCATGTAGACCGAGACCGGCAGGGTCTGCGAGATGTAGACCAGCACCAGGCCGAACAGGGAGCCGCGCAGCCCCGCCCGGGTGAAGACCACGAAGAGCGGGATGGCGATGACGATCGACGGGAAGAGGTAGACCGCCAGGAAGAGGAAGTCGACCTGCCGCCGGCCGAAGAACCGCAGCCGGGCGACCGCGTACGCGCCGGGGATCGCCACGAGCAGCGTCAACAGGGTCGCCGCGACGGCGACCAGGCCGCTGTTGCGCATGAAGGTCAGGAAACCCTGGCCGCCGTCGTCGACGGCCTTGACCACCTCGGCGTACGTGTCGAAGGTCAGCTCGCCCAGGCCCACCACCAGCGAGCCGGGGTCGAGCAGCAGCCGCTCGATGGGCCGCACCGAGAGCACCAGCATGTAGTAGAAGGGGAAGACGGTGACCAGCAGGAACGCGGCGATCACCAGCCGGCGCAGCCAGCGCAGGCCCACCGTCTCGATCCGGTCCCGGTCCATCAGTCGACCCTCCGTCCACCGAAGAAGCGCAGGTACACCAGCACGAACACGATCAGCACCACGGCGAGCACGACGGCCTGCGCCGCCGCCGCGCCGATGTCGGTCCGCGCGGTGAGGAACTCGTAGACCCGGACGCTGACCACCTCGGTGCCGGCGGCCCCGCCGGTGAGCAGATAGACGTCGTCGAACTTGTTGAACGTCATGATGAAGCGCAGCACCCCCAGCAGGCCGATCACCGGCAGCAGCTGCGGCAGCAGGATGTGCCGGAACCGCTGGGTGGGCGTGGCCCCGTCGACCCGGGCCGCCTCCTCCAACTCGCCCGGCACCGCCTGGAGCCGGGCGAGCAGGAACAGGAACGCGAACGGGAAGTAGCGCCACGCCTCGAACGCGACGACCGTGGCCAGGGCGGTCGACTCCTGCGAGAGGAACGGCACCGGGGTGTCCCAGCCGAGGAGGCGCCGGCCCCAGTCGTTGACGATGCCGAACTGCGGGTCGAGCATCACCTGCCAGACGAAGGTGACCGCGACCACCGGCGCCACGTACGGCAGCAGCATCGACGCGCGCACCAGGGTGCGACCCCGGAACGGCCGGCGTACGACCAGCGCCGCCACCAGGCCGAGCACGATCGACCCGGCGGTGCTGGCCACGGCGTAGACGAGCGTGGTCCACAGCGTGTCGGCGAAGCCGGGGGTGTTCAGCACCCGCTCGACGTTGTCCATCGTGAACTCGCCGAACAGCCCGGTGCGCCGCAGCGTGGCCAGACGTACGCGCTGGAAGGCCAGCACGACGGTCCAGACGATGGGGATGCCGATGACCGCGACCACGACGAGCAGGGTCGGCGCGACCAGCGCGAGCCCGGCGCGGGCCTCGCGGCGGCGCAGGGTCAGCGGGCGGCGACGGGGGGCCGGGGCCGGCCGCTCCCGGGCGGGGGAGCGGCCGGTGCCCGGTGGGGCGGTGGTCAATTGACGCCCGCCTTGATCGCCGCCACGTCCTTCTTCGCCCGGCCGGCGGCCGCCGCGGCGTCGGTCCTGCCGGCCACCACGTCGTTCAGTGCCTTCGGCACGGGCAGCTCGCCGAGGATCGCGCCGACCAGCTTGCCCTGGCCCTGGGTGAGGCCCCACCGCTGGAACGTGTCGGGGCTGCGCCGCAGGCCGGCGAGCACCTCCTCGCCGTAGACCTCGGCGAGCGGCTTCTTGGCGTCAACCCCGGCCTGGCTGGCGTTCCAGGCGGTGAGGAACTTCTCCGGCTCGGCCGTGGTGCCCTTGCGGACGGGGAAGCGCCCCTCGGGCGACATGCCGAAC
Source organism: Micromonospora citrea (assembly GCF_900090315.1). Lineage (NCBI taxonomy): Bacteria > Bacillati > Actinomycetota > Actinomycetes > Micromonosporales > Micromonosporaceae > Micromonospora > Micromonospora citrea. The sequence continues at coordinate 6,645,340 of NZ_FMHZ01000002.1, forward strand.
CAGCGCGGGTACGCCTCGTCGAGCATGTGCTCCACGAAGGACCTCGCCGGGTCGGCGGCGGCGCCGTCGAGCACCGCCCACGAGCTGATCTCGCCGTACTGGGCCGGGGCGGCACCGTTCGGGCCCTTGATCGCGGTGACGAAGCCGCTGTTCCTGGCGAGGAACGCCGGGTCGGACTGGCACTGCGGGCAGGTCGGCCTGGCGTCGTTGCGCAGCCCGGCCAGCTCGTCGAGGATGAACGGCGACCAGATCAGCATGGCCGCCTTGCCGGCGAAGTAGGTGGCCCGCGTGGTGTCCACGTCCTGCGCGCCCTTCACCGAGCTGGTGCGCATCAGGTCGCCGTAGAACCGGAACGCCTCGACGCACTCGGGGGAGTCCAGCCGCACGGCCCCGGAGTCGTCGGTGAGTTGGCAGTTGTTGGCCAGCGCCAGGTGTTCGAAGGTCTGCTGGGTGAACACGTCGCCGGGGGCCGTGGCGGCGGTGATGCCGGCGACGCCGCCGGTGTTGAGCCTCGCCGCGGCGGCGGCGATCCTCTCGTACGTGTCGGGGGCGGGCAGCCCGGCCGCGTCGAAGAGGTCCTTGCGGTAGACGAGGAGCTGGCCCCAGCCGTCGCTGGGTACGGCGAGCTGCCTGCCGTCCTCCGCCGTCAGCTCCAGGGCGCGCGGCGAGAAGGTCTGCCGGCCCAGCGCCTCGACGACCTCCCCGTTCGCCGAGGGGTGCAGCAGTTCGTTGCCGGCGAGGGTGCGCACTCCGGCCAGCGACACCGAGCCCACCACGTCGGGCAGCTCGCCCGCGGCGGCGCTGGAGGCGATCAGCGAGGGGAACTGGTCCTCGTTGACGGTGACGAGGTCGACCGTGACGCCGGTCTTCGCGGTGAAGTCCGCGACGATCGCCTTGGTGGCGGTGACCCGGTCCGCCACGTCCTCCAGGCTCCACACGGTGATCTTCCTGCTGTCGCTGTCGGAATCTTCGTCGCCGCAGGCCAGCAGGCCGGCCCCGGTGACTGCCATGATCAGGGTGGCGGCGAGTATCCGCATCGGAGGTGCTGACATCGATGGCACTCCTCTCGAAGGGTATACAAGGGATTCAACGCCTTCGATTGATCAATTACAAGACATATGCCGATTTTTTGCCTACGATGGAACCCAGTGCTACCGGGATGTGACTCATGGTCAACTGGGTTGTCTCACTCGCCGGGCCCCGACGGATCAGCCTCGAGCCCTGCCCCCCGGATCCGCTCGGCCCCGGTCAGGTCCGCGTCCGCACCTGCTACTCCGGCATCTCGGCGGGCACCGAGCTCACCCTCTACCGGGGCAGCAATCCCCGGCTGAGCAAGGACTGGGACGACGTCAGCCGGATGTTCGTGCCCCGGCAGAGTGCCGTCCCGTACCCGCTGGTGGGCTTCGGCTACGAGGAGGTCGGCGAGGTCGTCGAGGTCGCGCCCGACGTGACCGACCGGCGGGCCGGGCAGGTCGTCTGGGGCATCTGGGGGCACCGCGCCGAGGCGGTCGTGGCCGCCGACACGGTGCACCCGCTGCCCGCCGGGCTCGATCCGCTCGCGGCCGTCTTCGCCCGCCCCGGGGCGATCGCCCTCACCGCGGTGCTCGCCGGCGACCTGCACCTCGGCGACTGGGTCGGGGTCTTCGGGCAGGGCGTCATCGGGTTGCTCGCCACCCGGCTCGCCGCCCTCTCCGGCGCCCGGGTGGTCGCCGTCGACCGGGTGCCCGCCCGGCTGGCGCACGCCACCCGACTCGGCGCCCGCGTCGCCGTGGACGCGGGCACCGAGTCGGCGGCGGCCGTGCTGCGCCGGGCCACCGGCGGCCGGGGCGCGGACGTCTGTCTGGAACTGTCCGGGGCGTACCCGGCACTGCACGAGGCGATCCGCGCCACCACCCACGCCGGCCGCGTCGTGGCCGCCGGCTTCTACCAGGGGCAGGCCGACGGGCTGGGCCTGGGTGAGGAGTTCCACCACAACCGGATCCAGCTGGTGGCGGCCCAGGTCTCCGGGCCGACCCCGGCGCCCGGCATGGCCGGCCGGTGGACCGGGGCCCGCGTCGCACACACCTTCATGGACCTGGTGGCCGAGGGCAGCGTCGACCCGCTGCCGCTGGTGAGCCACGTCGTGGACGCCAGCGCGGTGGCCGACGCGCTGGCGCTGCTCGACCGCGGTGACGGTGACGCCCTCCAAGTGGTGCTGAGGTTCTAGATGACGATCCCGCTGGCCTGTCAGGAGCAGCTCCTGCCGGGCACCGACCTGATCCAGAAGTACGCGCTGGCCACAACGCTCGGCTACGACGCGATCGAGCTGCGCGGCTCCGGCGACCTCGGCCTCGCCCGCCGGCTGCCCGAGCTGCGCCGGGCCCGCGCCGCCGGGGTGGTGATGCCCACCGTCTGCGTCGAGATGGACCACTTCATCGGCGACTTCGATCCCGAGCGGTCCCGCGACGCGGTACGCAACCTGCGCTCCCAGCTCTCGGTCATCGCCGAGCTGGGCGGTGTCGGGGCGATGACCCCGGCCGCGTGGGGGATGTTCTCCCGGCGGCTGCCGCCGTTCGAGCCGCCCCGCTCGCCCGCCGGCGACCGGCAGGTGCTCGTCGACGCCCTGGGCGAGCTGGGCGAGCACGCCCGCGCCGAGGGGGTCGCCCTCTTCCTGGAACCGCTCAACCGGTACGAGGACCACATGGTCAACCGGCTCGACGACGCCGTCGCCCTCTGCGCGGCCGTCGGGCTGCCCTCGGTGCGGGTGGTGGCCGACACCTTCCACATGAACATCGAGGAGGACGACGTGCACCGGGCGCTGCGCGCCGCCGCGCCGTACCTCGGGCACGTGCAGGTCAGCGACTCCAACCGGTTCCAGCCCGGCGCGGGCCACCTCGACTGGCCGGCGCTGGTGCGTACCCTGCTGGAGATCGACTACCGGGGCTGGTTGGCGCTGGAGTGCCGGCTGCGCGGCGACCCCGTCCGCGCCCTGCACCAGGCCGCCGCCGTGCTGCGGCACGCGCAGCCCCGACAGGCGGCGGCATGAGCACCGGAACCGCCGACGCCGGGCGGGCCGGCACCGCCGCAGGCGGTCCGGGCGGCGGACGGGGCGGCGCGTCGGGCGCGGAGCCCGCGGCCGGCCTCCGGGACGCGGGGGCGCTGCGCCGGCTCGCCGTGGCCACCCTCGACGGCAACTGGGAGCACGACCACACCGTGCCCTCGCGCACCCTCTACCCGCACCAGTGGAGCTGGGACTCCGCGTTCAGCGCGATCGGCTGGGCCCACGTCCGTCCCGACCGCTCCTGGCGGGAGCTGGCCAGCCTGTTCCGGGCGCAGTGGGTCGACGGCCGGGTGCCGCACATCGTGTTCAACCCGGCGCTGCGGGTCGGCTCCTACTTCCCGGGGCCGGAGTTCTGGGACTCGGCCAGCGCCGACGGCGCCCCGACGGCCGCCACGTCCGGGCTGATCCAGCCTCCGGTGCACGCGCCGGCCGCGTTGCTGGCGTACCGCCGGTGCCCCTCCGAGCGGGCGCGGGCCGCGCTGCGCCGGCTCTATCCCCGACTGGTCGCGCAACAGCGCTACCTCGCCACCCGGCGGGACGTGGGCGGGGGCGGGCTGGCCTGCGTCGTGCACCCGTGGGAGTCCGGGCTGGACAACAGCCCGGCCTGGGACGCGTCGATGGCGGCGGTGCCGGCCGACGCCGCCGTCATGCGTGCGTACCGCCGGCACGACACCGCGCACGCCGACGCCGCGCACCGCCCCACGGACCTCGACTACGCGCGCTACGTCGCGATCGTGGCGGCCTACCGCGCGCGACGCTACCGTGACGACGACCTCGCCGCCCGGCACCCGTTCCTGGTGGAGTGCCCGCTGGTCAACGCGGCCCTGGGGGCGGCCGAGCACGCCCTCGCCCGGATCGCGCCGCTGGTCGGTGCGGACCCGGGCCCGCACCGGGAGCGCGCCGCCCGGATCACCGAGGCGCTGGTGCGCCGGCTCTACGACCCCGCGACCGGCACCTTCCGGCCCCGGGACCTGCGCGCCGACCGCCTCGTGCCGGCCCGGACGGTGCTCGGCCTGGCCCCGCTGATCCTGCCCGACCTGCCCGCGCCGCAGGTGTCGGCGCTGGTCGCCGAGGCGTGCTCGCCGCGGTTCGGGCTGGCCGCCCGGATGGAGCGACCGCTGCCCAGCCACGACCGCACGGCCCCGGACTTCGAGCCGCTGCGCTACTGGCGCGGCCCGAGCTGGATGAACGTCAACTGGCTGGTGCGCCGGGGGCTGCTCACCCACGGCCGCCCCGACCTGGCCGCCGGCCTGCGCGACTCGATGATCGAGCTGGTGGCGCGCGCCGGCTGCCACGAGTACTTCCACCCCGACACCGGGGCCGGGCTGGGCTCGCCGGCCTTCGGCTGGACGGCCGCGCTGCTGCTCGACGTCCTCGCCGACGATTCGGCCGGCTGAGCCCTGCCGTGCCGCCGGTCAGCCCGCCGGGATCAGCTCCCGCAGCAGCCGTTCCACCCGGGCCCGGATCTCGTCGCGGATCGGGCGGACGGCCTCGACGTCCTGGCCGGCCGGGTCGGCCAGCTTCCAGTCCTCGTAGCGCTTGCCGGGAAAGACCGGGCAGGCGTCGCCGCAGCCCATGGTGACGATGACGTCGGAGGACTCGGCGGTGGCGTACTCCAGCAGCTTCGGGGACTGGTCGCTGATGTCGACACCGACCTCCCGCATCGCCTCGACGGCGGCCGGGTTGACGGTCCCGGCCGGCGCCGAACCGGCGGAACGCACCTCGACGGCGTCGCCCGCGAGGTGGCGCAGCCAGCCGGCGGCCATCTGCGAGCGGCCGGCGTTGTGCACGCAGACGAACAGGACACTGGGCTTGTCGCTCACGGCGGTGTTCCCTCTCAACGCGGGGCGGGTTCGGTCGGCCGGCCCGGTGCCGGCGACGGGAAGAAGCGGCGGCGCGCCCACAGCGAGACGTAGACGAGGGCGACCAGGACCGGCACCTCGATCAGCGGCCCGACCACGCCCGCCAGGGCCTGCCCGGAGGTGACCCCGAAGGTGCCGATCGCGACGGCGATGGCGAGCTCGAAGTTGTTGCCGGCGGCGGTGAAGGCGAGCGTCGTGGTGCGTGCGTAGCCGAGGCCGACCGCCCGGCCGAGGAGGTAGGAGCCGGCCCACATCACGGCGAAGTAGACCAGCAGCGGCAGGGCGATGCGTACCACGTCCAGCGGGCGGTCGGTGATCGCCTCGCCCTGCAGGGCGAACAGGACGACGATGGTGAACAGCAGCCCGTGGAGCGCCGTCGGGCCGATTCTCGGCAGGAACCGGCGCTCGTACCAGTCGCGGCCCCGGGCCCGCTCGCCGAGGCGACGGCTGAGGTAGCCGGCCAGCAGCGGGATGCCGAGGAAGATCAGCACGTTGGCCGCGATGTCCCAGCCGGAGACGGCCAGCGCGGCGCCCTCCAGCCCCAGCCAGTCCGGCAGGACGGCGAGATAGAACCAGCCGAGCAGGCCGAACGCGAGCACCTGGAACACGGAGTTCAGCGCGACGAGCACCGCGGCGGCCTCCCGGTCGCCGCAGGCCAGGTCGTTCCAGATGATCACCATGGCGATGCAGCGGGCCAGCCCGACGATGATCAGCCCGGTGCGGTACTCCGGCTGGTCGGCCAGGAAGACCCAGGCCAGGGCGAACATCAGCGCGGGCCCGACGAGCCAGTTCAGCAGCAGCGAGGAGACCAGCAGCCGCCGGTCGCCGGTGACCGTGTCGAGGCGGTCGTAGCGGACCTTGGCCAGCACCGGGTACATCATGACCAGCAGGCCGAGGGCGATCGGCAGCGAGATGCCGCCGACCTGCACCGCGTCGAGCGCGGTGTCCAGGCCCGGCACCAGCCGGCCGAGCAGGAGGCCGGCGGCCATCGCGAGGCCGATCCAGACCGGCAGGAAGCGGTCGAGGCGGGACAGGCGTCCCACCACGGTGGCGGCGGCCGGATCGTCGAGGGTGGTGGTGCTCACGGGGCTCCCGTTCGGGTCGTGGGTGTCGGCGTGTCGGTGGCGGGTCACGGCGACGTCGCGGGGGTGACGGCGGGGACGAGCCGGTCGACCCGGGCCTCCAGCTCGGCGTACGCCGCCTCGAAGGCCTCGTCGGTGTCGACGCGGGCGGGGTCCGGCACCGACCAGTGCAGCCGCGGTCGGAGCGGGCCGGTGAGGTCCTCGTGGGCGTTGTCGCAGACGGCGACGACCAGGTCCTCGGGGCGGACGACGTCGTCGACGTGGGCGGTGCCGGCCGCGGCGAGGCGCAGGCCGTGGCGGCGGGCCACCGCGACGGCGCGCGGGTGCACCCGGGGCGCCGGGGTGGTGCCCGCCGAGGCGGTCGGGACGTGCGTGCGCCGCGTCCACAGGGCGGCGGCGAGCTGGGAGCGGGCGGAGTTGTGGGTGCAGACGAAGACCACCCGGCGCGCCTCGTCCAGCGGCGGCGGGGTCAGCGTCGCCAGCGCGTCCGGGCGCAGCCGCAGGTAGCTGCGGCGCCGGTCGCCCTCGGACCGCGAGCGGGCGACCAGGCCGGCGTCGGTGAGCACCCTGACGTGGTGGGCGACGAGGTTGGTGGTCAGGCGCAGCGCCTGCGCGATCTCGCCGGGGGAGGCGTCGCCCAGCAGCAGCGCGTCGACGATCGCGAGGCGCGCCGGTTCGCCGAGGGCGGCATGGATCCGGGCGCGCGCCGCCAGGGAAGCTTCAATGTCCATTGACTCAACAATTGCTGAGCTATCTGACGGATGTCAAGCGGCGGTGTCGCGTCGCACTCCCGCCGGGCCGCCCCGGCCCGTGCAGCAGAGGGCTGGTGGGGCCGGCGCGTCCCGCGCGGGCCGGCGGAGCGCCCGGGGAAGGCCCGGGTCAGCAGCAGGTCAGCAGGTAGGCGCGCAGGTCCGCCAGGGCGGCGAGCACCCCGTCGCGGTCCGCCCGGTAGTACACCGTCTTGCCGGCGCGCCGCGAGGTCACCACCCGGCCGCGACGCAGCAGGGTGAGCTGTTGCGACGCCGTGGCCTGGCTGATTCCCGCCCGCTCGGCCACCTCGCCGACGGACAGCTCGGCGCCCTGCGCGAAGAGCATCATGATCCGCTGCCGGGTCGGGCTGCCCAGGGCCCTGAGGAACTCCTGGGTGGCCGGCCCCAGCCCGCTCTCGGGGCCGGCGGACGGATCGGTCGCCGGGGTGGGCGTCGCCTGGTCCATGCCCCAAGCCTTCCGTACCATCATCATATTGTCATTCAACGAAAAGCCAATATGATGCTCGGGTGACCATCCCTTCCGAACCCGTGATCATCGTGGGCGGCGGCCAGTCGGGGCTCGCCGCCGCCCGCGCGGCCCTGGCCGCCCGGCTCCGCCCCGTCGTTCTGCACGCCGGGGCCGAGCCCGTCGGCTCCTGGCCCGACTACTACGACAGCCTCACCCTGTTCTCGCCCGCCCGGCACAGCGCCCTGCCGGGCCTCGCCTTCGGCGGGGCGGATCCCGACCGCTACCCGACCCGGGACGAGGTCGTCGACTACCTCCGCCGGTACGCCGACGGCACCGACGCCGAGATCCGCTCCGGCGTGCGCGTCACGGCGGTGCACGCGCGCCCCGGCGGCGGCTACCTCGTACGCACCGACGCCGGGGACGAGATCGCCGCGGCGGGCCTGGTGGCCGCCAGTGGCTCCTTCGGCAACCCGTACGTGCCCACCCTGCCCGGTCGGCGCGACTACGCCGGCGAGCTGCGGCACGTCGCCTCCTACCGGCGCCCCGAGCCGTACGCGGGCCGGCGGGTGGTGGTCGTCGGCGCGGGCAACTCCGCCGTGCAGGTCGCCCACGAGTTGGCTGCCCGGTCCACCGTCACCCTCGCCACCCGAGGGCCGGTCCGTTACCTGCCGCAGCGGGTCCGGGGTCGGGACCTGCACCACTGGCTCGACGTCACCGGCGCGGACCGGCTGCCCCGGCGGCTGATCGCACCCCTCGTCCGGCGTCCGGGCGTGCTGGACGACGGCACGTACCGCGCGGCCATCGCCGCCGGTCTGCTCGACCGTCGGGACATGTTCACCGCCTTCACCCCGGAGGGCGTCGTCTGGGCCGACGGCGTCGTCGAGCCGGTCGACGCGGTGATCTTCGCCACCGGGTACCGGCCGGCCCTGGGCTATCTCGCCCCGCTGGGCGTGCCGCGGGCGCGGGGCGGCGTGTCCACGTCCCATCCCGGCCTGGTGTACCTCGGGCTGGAGTTCCAGCGTTCGTTCGCGTCCAACACGCTGCGCGGGGTGGGCCGCGACGCCGCCCACGTGGTCGCGGCGCTGGCCGGGCGGTTGTCCGGCGCGGGCCGTCGGTCAGGCGCGGGCGGCGCGGCGCGCCGGGCGCGGGTGCGCGGCGTCTGACGGGGCCGCCCGCCGCCACCCGAGGTGGGGCGTGGGTCGGCCGGCGGTCACCGGTCGGGGGCCGGGTCCGCGGTGGGCGTGGGTCGACCGAGGGTCACCGGTCGGGGGCCGGGTCCACGGTCAGCAGGGCGGCGAGCTGGCGCAGGACGGCGGGACGGGCCCGGTAGTAGACCCAGGTGCCCCGGCGCTCGGCGTCCACCAGGCCCACCTCGCGCAGCGTCCGCAGGTGGTGCGAGATGGTCGGACCGCTGACGTCGAAGGCGGGCGTGAGGTCGCAGACGCACGCCTCTCCGCCGTCGGCCGACGCGATCATCGACATCAGGCGCAGCCGGATCGGGTCGCCGAGGGCCTTGAACGCCGGGGCCAGTACGACCGCGGTCTGTGCCGGGACCGGCCGGCGGGCCAGCGGCGGGCAGCAGGGGGTGTCGGCGGAGAGGTCGACCGGACCCGGGGTGGTCGCTTGCTTCGACATGCCCCTAGGTTGACATCCGTCTAATCAACCTGCAACTCTCTGATTAGACGGTCGTCGAGACAGGGTCGGCGCCGGTCGCCTGGTAGGGTCAATCGTCTATCGGCGATGAGCGATGATGGGGGTGCGGGGTGAGCGGTCTACTGGATCGGGCGACGGCGCTGACGTACGCCTCCTGGTTCCGGGCGCTGGCCGACCCGACCCGGGTGCAGATCGTGGAGTACCTGGCCCGGCAGGGCCGCCCGATGAGCGTCGGGGAGTTGGTGGCGGCGGTCGGCCTGGCCCAGTCCACCGTCTCCCAGCACCTCAAGATCCTTGCCGAGGTGCGGTTCGTGCTGGTGGAGTCGGTCGGCACCGCCCGCCACTACCGCGTCAACGACGCGTGCGTCGGCTGCTTCCCGTCGGCCGCCGACGTGGTCATGGGCCGCCCGGCCCCGAGCCCGAACGGAGCGTGCTGATGACCGAGGTCGGTGTCCGACCGATGCGCCCCGACGACGCCGCCCAGGTCCTGCGCATCTACCAGGCGGGCCTGGACGGCGGCGACGCCAGCTTCGAGACCGCCGCCCCCGCCTGGGCGGCCTTCGACGCCGGCCGGCTGCCCGGGCACCGGTTCGTGGCGGCCGACGGTGCCGACGCGGTGCTCGGCTGGGTCGCCGTCTCGCCGGTCTCGGCCCGGGCGGTCTACGCCGGCGTGGTCGAGCACTCGGTCTACGTCGACCCGGCGGCCCGGGGGCGCGGGGTTGCCCGGCTGCTGCTCGACACGCTGATCGCCTCGACCGAGGCCGCCGGGATCTGGACCGTCCAGTCCGGTGTGTTCCCGGAGAACACGGCCAGCCTCGCGCTGCACGAGCGGGCCGGGTTCCGGGTGGTCGGGGTGCGGGAACGGGTCGGCCGGCACCACGGCCGCTGGCGGGACGTCGTCCTGCTGGAACGGCGCAGCGCCGTCGTCGACTGATCCGCCCCGCCGGGTCGTCGTCGCCGGGTCTCCGTCGGCACGTTTGTTTCGAAATTCATCAAGACAGGAGATGGTGATGGACAGTCTTCCCGTGGTGGTCGTCGGCGCCGGGCCGGTCGGCCTCGCCGCCGCCGCGCACCTGCACGAGCGCGGCCTCGCGTTCACCGTCCTGGAGGCCGGCGCCGACGCCGGCGCGGCCGTCCGCCAGTGGGGCCACGTGCGGGTCTTCTCTCCGTGGCGCTACAACCTCGACTCGGCCGCCCGCGCCCTGCTCGACCGGGCCGGCTGGGTCGCCCCCGACCCCGACGCCCTGCCCACCGGGGCGGAGCTGGTCGCCGACTACCTCCAGCCGCTCGCCGAGTCGCCACAGCTCAAGCCGCACGTGCGCTACGGCGCCCGGGTGGTCGCCATCAGCCGGCTCGGGCTGGACCGGCTGCGTACCGCCGGCCGGGACCGCGCCCCGTTCCTGCTCCGGCTCGCCGACGGCGAGGAACTGCTCGCCCGGGCCGTCATCGACGCCTCCGGCACCTGGGGCACCCCGAACGTGCTGGGCGCCTCGGGCCTGCCGGCGCGGGGTGAGGCCGAGGCCGCCGCCCACCTGGAGCACGCGCTGCCCGACGTCCTCGGCGCCGACCGGGAACGCTTCGCCGGCCGGCACACCCTCGTCGTGGGTGCCGGCCACTCCGCCGCCAACACCCTGCTGTCGCTGGCCGAACTCGCCGCCGAGGCGCCGGGCACGGCCGTCACCTGGGCGATCCGCTCGACGAGCCCGGCGCGCACGTACGGGGGCGGCGACGCCGACGCGCTGCCGGCCCGTGGCGCCCTGGGCAGCCGGCTGCGCGCGCACGTCGACGCCGGCCGGATCCGGCTGCTGACGGGGTTCAACGTGCACGCCCTCAGCCCGGTCGACGGCCGGGTCGCCGTGGTCGTCCGGGCCGCCGGCGGCGTCGAGGATTCGGTCGTGGTCGACCGCATCGTGGCCGCCACCGGCTTCCGCCCCGACCACTCCATCGCCGCCGAGCTGCGGCTGGACCTCGACCCGGTGCTGGGCGCCACCCGGGCGCTCGCCCCGCTGATCGACCCCAACGAGCACTCGTGCGGCACCGTGCCCCCGCACGGCGTGGACCAGCTCGCCCACCCCGAGACCGGCTACTACGCGGTGGGGATGAAGAGCTACGGCCGGGCCCCGACCTTCCTCATGGCCACCGGCTACGAGCAGGTCCGGTCGGTGGTGGCGGCGCTGGCGGGGGACTGGGACGCCGCCCGCGACGTGCGGTTGGAGCTGCCGGAGACCGGAGTGTGCAACAGCAACCCCGCCGACTCGGCGAGCGGGGACGACTGCTGCGGCACCGCCCCGGCCCCGCGGTCGGCCGGACGGGGGCTCGCCACCGGCGTCGCCGGCGGGCTGCTCGCCGCGCCGGTCGAGTTGCTCCCCCTCGGCGGTGCCGCCGGCGGTGGCCAGACCGGCGGCTGCTGCGCCGGCTGATGCGCCTCGACGCGGCGGCGCCCGCCGGCCTCCGGGTCGGCGGGCGCCGTGCCTCCACCGGCGGGCGGCGGATGGTCGCCGCCCTCGCGGTCACCCAGACCGTCGGCTACGGCACCCTCTACTACGCCTTCGCGGTCCTGCTGGCCCCGATGTCGGGGTCGCTCGGGGCGTCCACCACCGCCGTGACCGGCGCGCTCACCGCGTCCGTGCTCGCCAGCGCGCTCGCCGCCGTGCCCGTCGGCCGGTGGCTCGACCGGCACGGCGGGCGCGGCCTGATGACCGTCGGCTCCCTCGCCGCGACCGGCCTCGTCCTGGCCTGGTCACAGGTGCACGCTCTCTGGCAGTTGTACGCGGTGATGATCGGCGTCGGCGTCGCCGGCGCGATGGTCCTCTACGAGCCCGCGTTCGCCGTCATCGTCTCCCGCTTCGCCCCGCCCCGCCGCGACGACGCCCTGCTCGCCGTCACCGTGGTGGCCGGTTTCGCCAGCACGGTCTTCCTGCCGCTCACCGGCCTGCTCGTCGACCGCCTCGACTGGCGGACCGCCCTGGTCGTCCTCGCCGTGGTGCACGGGGCGACCACCGTCCCGCTGCACGCCGCCGCGCTGCGCGTGCCGGCGTGCCGGCCACCCGCCGACGGCGCCCGGGTTCCGCCCGGCCGGTCGCGGAGCGCCCGGACGCGCGCGATCCGGGACCCACGGCTCTGGATCATCGCCGGCGCCCTCGTCGCCCACGGCGCGGCCACCAGCACGATGACGGTGCACCTGGTCGGCTACCTGGTCGACCGGGGACATCCCGCCACCTTCGCCGCGACCGCCGCCGGCCTGCTCGGCGTCCTCTCGGTCACCGGCCGACTCGTGCTCGCCGGCGCGCGCCGTCGGCTGCCGGTGACCGGGATCGTCGCCACGATCTTCGCCCTGCAGGCCGTCGCCGTGCTCGCCCTGCCCGCCGTGGCCGGCAACCGCGTCGGGGCGGTCCTCGGGGTCGTCGGCTTCGGCCTCGGGTTCGGCGTCGCCAGCCTGGCCACCCCGGCGTTGCTGGCCGACCGGTACGGCACCGCCGCGTACGCCGGCGTCGCCGGCCTGCTCGCCGCGCCTGTCACCGCCGCCAGGGCCACCGCCCCCCTCGCGGCGGCGGCCCTGCTGCACGCCGTCGGGTACGGGCCGCTGCTCGCCGCCGTCGCCGGCTGCTGCGCCCTCGCCGCCGTCGGGATGCTGGTGCGGTCGGCTGCGCCCCCGCCCGAGGCGTCGTTTGCCCAGGCCGCGCCGGGGTAAGCGCGGGGCCGGTGACGACAGGAGGCGCCGTGCGGTTTCCCCTATTCGTCGACGCGGTGTCCCGCCGGTCGGGACTGTCGACCGCGCAGTCCGCCACGATCGCGCGCGCCGTGCTCCAGACCATGGTGGAGCGGATGACCGGCGACAGCTCCGGTGACCCGGCCGGGCACCTCCCCGACGAACTGGACGGGTACCTGGCCGGGCCCGGTCCCGACGACGGCCGCCCGGCCGTCCCCGGGCCGGCGCAGTTCCTGCGTCAGGTGGGGGAGCGGGCCGGGGTGGACGAGGCAACCGCCCGGGCCGGCGCCGGCGCGGTCTTCGCCACCCTGCGGGAGGCGGTCACCGTCGAGGAGTTCCACGAGATGGTGGCCCGGCTGCCCCGGGACTTCGACGGGATGACGCAGCCGATACCTCGGCCGCCGTATGACGGTTGACGTCCACACCCGTCACGGGACGTTTGCAAGTCGCCTGTGGACATCGACGCGGATCGCAGGAAGACTCAAGGTGAGAAGGCCGTTTCGCCGGAAAATTACCGGACGGTAAGCGGCTACGCGGTAACTCCTCTACGCGCTAGAGGGATGATCGGACGGACTTCCCCGGCCATTCTCCGTCGGTTACTCGCCTCTTCGGCTGGACTCTAAACGATGATCTTTCGCCCCACGCATCGAGGCCTATGCTGCTTCCAATGTGACGTCCTGGGGGGGATCATGATCGCGTTTGCCGAGTGCTGCACGCTGCCCATGAGCAGGTCAGCCGTCGCGCGCTGACATGACAACATCGACGGTAATCAACCGATTCGGCGCGGTCGCCGCCCATCGACCCGGCCAGTCGGCAGTTCTCGGCGAGGGCGCCCCGCTCAGCTACGCCGCCCTCGCCGGCGCCGCCGGCGGACACGCCGCCGCGCTCGCCTCGGCCGGCTGCCGGCCCGGCGACCGGGTCGCCCTGCTCACCGGGCACGGGTCCGCCACCATCGCCGCCATCCTCGGCACCCTCGCGGCCGGGTGTGCGTACGTGCCGCTGGACCCGGGATTCCCGGAGCGGCGGCTGGGGCACATGCTCGCCGCCGCCGAGGTCGGCGTCGTCCTCTGTGGAGCCGAGCACGTCGAGCTGGCCCGCCGGCTCACCGCCGACCGGCCGGCAGTGCGGGTGCTGACCGTCGACGACGTCCCGGCCGCGCCGCTGCGGCCCGTGCCCGTCGACCCCGACGCGCTGGCGTACGTGCTGTTCACCTCCGGCTCCACCGGCGTGCCGAAGGCGGTCGGGCAGACCCACCGCAACCTGCTGCACGTGGTGGACAACCAGATCGCCACCCTCCAGATCGGAGCGGACGACCGGCTAAGCCTGCTCGCGTCGTTCAGCTTCGACGCGGCGATCCCCGACCTCTACCCGGCGCTGCTCGCCGGGGCCGCCGTCGTCCCGGTGGAGCTGCGCCGGCACGGCCTCGCCCACGCCGTCGAGCAGCTCGCCCGGCACCGGGTCACCGTCTACCACTCCACCCCGACCGTCTACCGCTTCCTGCTCGACACCCCCGGCCCCCGCCTCGACCGGGTGCGGGTCGTGCTGCTCGGCGGCGAGCAGGCCACCCACGCCGACGCGGTACGCGGGCGGGACCGGTTCGCCCCCGACTGCGTGCTGGTCAACGGCTACGGCGCCACCGAGATGACCTTCGCCGCCCGGTACGCGCTGCCGCTCGCCGACGCCGACCCCGCCGCCACCGGGCCGCTGCCCGTCGGCACGGCCCTGCCCGGGTACGAGCTGCGCCTCGCCGCCGACGGCACGGGGGCCGACGGGACCGGGGAGATCGTGGTGCGCAGCCGGCACCTCGCCCCCGGCTACCTCGGCCAGGACAGCGACCGGTTCTCCGTGGACCCCGACGGGGTGCCCATCTACCGGACGGGGGACCTCGGCGCGCGGCTGCCCGGCGGTGAGCTGGTCTGCCTCGGCCGGCTGGACCGGCAGGTCAAGGTGCGCGGGTTCCGGGTCGAGCTGACCGAGATCGAGACGGCGCTCGCCGACCAGCCCGGCGTCGCCGGGGTCCGCGCCATCGCCCGCGACGGCGAGCTGCTCGCGTACGCCCGACGGGCCGGCGGCGAGCTGGACCCGGCGGCCCTGCGCGACGCCCTCGCCCGGCGGCTGCCGGACTACGCGCTGCCGCGCGCGGTCGTCGTGGTCGACGAGTTCCCGCTGACCGTCACCGGCAAGATCGACGAGCGGGCGTTGCCCGACCCGGCCCGGGCCGTGCCCGCCGGGGCGGCGCCGACCACCCCCACCGAGCGGATCGTGCACGACATCTGGTGCGACGTGCTCGGGCGCGACGCCGTCGGCCGCACCGACAGCTTCTTCGACGTCGGCGGCCAGTCCCTGCTGCTCGGTCGCGTGCAGCAGCGGCTCGCCGAGCGGTTCGGGGTGCGGCTGCCCATGCTCCGCCTCTTCGAGCACCCGACCGTGGCCGCCCAGGCCCGGCTGCTCGACGCCCCGGCCGGGCCGGCCCGCGCGCCGGTCGTGCCCGCCCCCGTCGCGCCGGCGACCGCCGCCCGGGAGTACACCGGCGACGAGATCGCCGTGGTCGGCCTCGCCGGCCGGTTCCCGGGCGCGCCCGACCTCGCCACCTTCTGGTGGAACCTCTGCGCCGGGGTCGACTCCGTCCACGACCACACCGACGAGGAGCTGGCCGCCCTCGGCGTCGGCCCCGGCCTGCGCGCCGACCCCCGGCACGTCAAGGCGGCCGGCCGCCTCGACGGCGTGGCCGACTTCGACGCCGAGTTCTTCTCCTTCGGCGCCGACGAGGCCGCCCGCACCGACCCGCAGCACCGCATCTTCCTCGAGACCGCCTGGGAGGCGCTGGAGGACGCCGGGCACGACCCGGCCCGCTTCCCCGGCCTGGTCGGCGTCTACGCCGCCACCTCCGCCAACCGGTACTTCCACTTCCACCTGATGGACAACCCGGCAGTGGTCGGCGACGTCGACCCCGACGACTGGGAGGCCCGGCTCCTCGGCCGGCAGTTCACCGACCACCTGCCCGGGCAGGTCGCCTACCGGCTGGGCCTGACCGGCCCGGCGGTCGCCGTGCAGAGCGCCTGCTCCAGCTCGCTGGTCGCGGTCTGCCTCGCCGCGCAGAGCCTCGCCGACTACCAGTGCGACATCGCCCTGGCCGGCGGCGTCAACGTCACCTGGCCGCGCTACCGGCACACCCCCGGCGGCCTGGCCTCCCCGGACGGCCGCTGCCGCGCCTTCGACGAGGCGGCCGCCGGCGCCGGCTTCGGCTCCGGGGTCGGCGTGGTCGCGCTGCGCCGCCTCGCCGACGCCCAGGCCGACGGCGACCGGATCTACGCGGTGCTGCCCGGCTGGGCCGTCACCAACGACGGCGCCGACCGCGCCGGCTACGCCGTGCCCGGGCCGGCCGGGCAGGCCGCCGCCGTCGCCGGCGCGCTCGCCGCGGCCGAGGTCGCCCCCGGCGAGGTCCGTTTCATCGAGGCCCACGGCAGCGGTACGCCGCTCGGCGACGCCATCGAGGTCGCCGCGCTGCACGAGGTGTACGCGGGCGCCGGCCCCGCCGAGAGCTGCGCGCTCGGCTCGGTGAAGACCAACATCGGTCACCTCGACGCGGCCGCCGGCATCGCCGGGCTGATCAAGGCGGTGCTCGCCGTGCAGCACGGCGTCATCCCGCCGAACCTGCACTTCACCCGCCCGCACCCGGAGGTCGACCTGGCCGCCGGCCCGTTCTACGTGCCGACCAAGGTGCGGGACTGGCCCGAGGCGGCGCGCCGGGTGGCCGGGGTCAGCTCGTTCGGGCTGGGCGGCACGAACGCGCACGTGGTGGTCGAGCAGCCGCCACCGGCGGAGCCGGTCGACGGCGGGGACGCGCCCGCGTACCTGCTGCCCGTGTCGGCGCGGACCCCGATGGCGCTGCGGGCGGCGCTGACCCGGCTGCGGCAGCACCTCGCCGGGGCCGCCACGGCGCTGGCCGAGGTGGCCGCCACCCTCGCGCTGGGGCGGCGCGCCTTCGGCTGCCGGGCCGCCGTGGTGGCGGCCGATGCGGCGGGCGCCGTCGCCGCGCTGGACGAGCTGCTCGCCACCGACGCCCGGCTGGCCGGCGACCCCGGCGAGCTGCGCGAGCTGGCGGCGGCCTGGATCGCCGGCGGGGACGTGGACTGGACGGCGCTGCACCCCGAGGGCGCGGTCCGACGCACCGGGCTGCCCACCTACCCGTTCCAGCGTCAGCGGTACTGGATCGACCCCCCTCAGAAAGGCGCGAGGTGAACTGGTTCCTCTCCGCCGGCCGCCGTGACCCGGCACCGGTGCAACTGTTCTGCCTGCCCTACGCCGGCGGCGGCGCGAGCGTCTTCCGGCGCTGGCAGGACGGGCTCGGCGCGGATGTCGAGGTGCTGCCGGTGCAGCTGCCGGGGCGGGAGAACCGGATCAGCGAGGACCCGGAGTTCCGGGTGGTCGACGTCGCCTCCGCCATCGCCGACCGGGCCCGCGGCCCGTACGCGATCTACGGCCACTCGATGGGCGGCCGGGTCGGCTTCGAGGTGGTCCGCGAGCTGCGCCGCGCCGGCCGCCCGCTGCCGCTGCGGCTCTACGTCGGCGGTGCCCGGGCCCCGCACGTGACCGCGCCCAGCCTCTTCGACGGGCTGTCCCGGGTGGACGACGACGAGCTGCTGCGCCGTCTCGGCGCCGGCGGCGGCCTGCCCGCCGAGCTGCTGGCACACCCCGAGCTGGTCGAGCTGCTGCTGCCGTTGCTGCGTGCCGACTTCGGGCGGGTCGACAGCTACCGCTACGCCCCCGACGAGCCGCTGCCGGTGCCGATCGTGGCGTTCAGCGGCCGGCACGACCGCGCCGTCACCCGCGAGCACAGCGACGCCTGGCGCGAACACACCGCCGCCGGCTTCACCCTGTGCGAGATCGACGGCGGGCACTTCTTCCTCAACGACCGGCTGCCCGAGCTGCTCGCCGCGATCCGCACCGACCTCGACGACGCCGTGACCGCCGGCCTTGACGTGACCGCCGGCCTCGACGTGACCGCCGGCCTCGACGTGACCGCCGGCCTCGACGGGGCCGCCGGCCTTGACGGGACCGCGACCGCCGGCTTCGACGGGGCCGCCGGCCCGGTCGACGCCGACGACCGGGCGACGGTCGCCGCCGACGGGCCGGCGGGCGGGCACCGGGTGCCGCTCGGCGACACCGGCTGGTCGGTGTGGCGGGACGCCATCCTGCGCACCACCGGCTTCCCCGCCGACGGGCTGACCATGCTCTCCGCCCCGCAGGCCGCGGCCGCCGCCGACGAGCTGCTCGCCACCGGCGACGGCGCGGAACGCTACGACAAGGAGGTCGCCGAGGCCCTGACGGCGGCCGGGCGGCGGCTCACCGAGCTGGCCGCCGACCCGCTGCTGCGGGAGGCGGTCACCTGGCAGAACCGGGGCGCCCTGGTCGCGCTCGACGGCCTGGCGCGCGGCGGCCCCGACCCGGCCCGCAACGTGCGGCGCCGCGACCGGGAGCGCGCCCTGCTGAAGTACTGGCAGCGCTACTGCGGCAAGAACGAGACGGTCGGCTTCTTCGGGCCGAGCTGCTGGGTCACCCTCGACCCGGCGCGCCCGGAGACCGCCGACGTGCGTCCCGGCCCGGGCCTGACCCGACGCCGGTGGGTGTGGTTCGAGTCCTGGGCCCTCAGCGCCTACGCCGACCGCGTCGGCCGGGACCCGGCGGTGCGCGGCTGGTGGGCGCCGATGCTCTGCCCGCAGCTCAGCCTCGCCGACCGCACGGTCCGCCGGCCGGGCCGCCCGCCGGTGTCGCTCACCCCCGTCGAGGCGGCGCTGCTCGCCGCCGCCGACGGCCGGCGCCCGGCCCGCGACCTCGTCGCCGACCCGGCGATCGGGCTGCGCCGCCCCGAGGACGGCTACGCGCTGCTGGACCGCCTGGTCGAGCGCGAGCTGGTCACCTGGGACGCGGGGCTGCCGGTCAGCCCGGACGCGGAGGAGGTGCTGCTGCGGCGGATCGAGGCGATCGGCGACGAGCCCGCCCGGCGGGCCGCCCGGGCCGGCTTCGACCGGCTCCGCGCCGCCCGCGACGCGGTGGCCGAAGCGGCCGGCGACCCGGAGCGGCTGCGCACCGCCCTCGACGCGCTCGACGCGACCTTCACCGAGCTGACCGGACAACCGCCGCGCCGCCGCGCCGGGCAGATGTACGCCGGCCGCACCCTCTGCTACGAGGACACCGCCCGCGACCTCGACGTGGTCTTCGGCCGGCCCATGCTGGACCGGATCGCCGCCCCGCTCGCGGTGCTGCTCCAGGCGGCCCGCTGGCTGGTCGACGCGCTGGAGCGGGCGTACGACGCGGCCTTCCGGGAGCTGCACGACGAGCTGCGCGCCGAGGCGGGCGGCGCCCCGGTGGCCCTGTCCGACCTGTGGTTCCTGGCCCAGGGCCTGTTCTGGGGCGACGGGACCCGGCCGGTCGACGTGGTCGCCGCCGAGTTCGCCGACCGCTGGGCCGGGCTGTTCGGCCTCGCCACGCTGTCACCCGGGACGACCGAGGTCCGGCTGCCCGTGGCCGACCTGGCCGCCCGCGTCGCCGAGGTCTTCCCGGCCGCGCGGCCGGCCTGGCCCAACGCCCGGCTGCACAGCCCCGACCTGCAGATCTGCGCCGCCGACGCGGAGGCGCTGGCGCGCGGCGACTACACCGTGGTCCTCGGCGAGCTGCACGCCGCCTGGGCGTCCTTCGACTGTCAGGTCTTCACCCCGTCGCACCCCGACGTGGGCCGGCTGCGCGACGCGCTCACCGAGGACCTGGGCGAGCGGCGGATCCGGCTGCTCTTCCCGACCGACTGGCCCCGGCGCACCAGCCGGGTCGCCGAGTCGCTGGTCGGGCCCACCGACCGGCAGCTCGCCTTCGCGCCGGCGCCCGGCGCCGACCCGGACCGGGTGCTGCCCACGGTCGACCTGACCGTCACCGACTCCGACGGCCGGCTTGTCGCCACCGGCCCGGACGGGCAGCGCTGGACGCTCACCGAGATCTTCTCCCCGCTGCTCAGCGCCCACGCCGTCGACGGATTCAAGCTGGTCGCCGCCGCGCCGTACACGCCCCGCGTCACGGTCGGCGAGCTGGTCGTGGCGCGGCAGACCTGGCGCACCACGGTCGGCGCGAGCGGGCTCGCCGATGTCACCAGCGAACGCGACCGCTTCCTCGCGGTCCGGGACTGGCGCCGCCGCCTCGGCCTGCCCGAGCAGGTGTACGTCAAGCTCGGCACCGAGACCAAGCCCTGCTTCGTGGACCTGAGCAGCCCGGCGTTCGGCAGCATGTTCTGCGCGATGGTGCGGGCCGCCCGCACCGACGGTGGCGACGACGCCTCGCTCGTGGTCAGCGAGATGCTGCCCACCGTGGAGGACGCCTGGGTGCCCGACGCGGCCGGCCGACGCTACTTCAGCGAGCTGCGGCTGCACATCGTGGACGCCGACGAACGGGAGGACTCCCGATGAGCGAGCGTCAGCGAGTGCACCACCGGATCCCGCTCGGCGACACCGGCTGGTCGGTGTGGCGCGACGTCGTCCTGCGTACCGCCGGCTTCCCGGCGGCCGGGCTGGCCGCCTTCGCCGCGCCCGACGCGGCGGCGGCCGCCGACGCCGTGCTCGCCGGTGAGGACGCCGCCGAGCTGTTCGACAAGACCTTCGCGGTGGCACTGGCCGACGGCTCCGCCCAGGCCAACGAGATCGCCGCCGATCCGCTGCTGCGCGAGGCGGTCACCTGGCAGAACCCGGAGATGCTGATCGCGCTGGACGGCCTGCTGCGCACCGACCCGACGGTGCGCAACGTCCGGCGACGCAAGCGTGAGCTGAGCCTGCTGCGCTACTGGCAGCGCTACTGCGGCAAGGCCGAGACGATCGGCTTCTTCGGCCCGGTCTGCTGGGGCCGGCTCGACCCCGACGAGCCCGCCACCCGGCTGCGCCCCGGGCCGGCGCTGGTGTCCCGGCGCGAGGTCCACTTCGAGGCGTGGGCGCTGATCGCGTACGCCGACCGGCTCGCCGACGACCTGGCGGTGCGGCGCTGGTGGGCGCCGGCGCTGCCGCCGCACCTGAGCCTGTCCGACCGGCTGGTCACCCGGCCGCTGCTGCCACCGACCGAGCTGACCGCCGTGGAGGCCCGGCTGCTGGCCGCCTGCGACGGACGCACCCCCGCGGTGACGCTGGTGGAGCGGCTGCTGGCCGGCGGGGAGACCGGGCTGCGCAGCGCCGACGACGCCTACCTGCTGCTCGACCGGCTGGTCGACCGGAACCTGCTGACCTGGGACGCCGGCCTGCCCGTCAGCCCCGAGGCCGAGCGGGTGCTCGCCGAGCGCATCGACGCCATCGGCGACGCGCCGGTCCGCGCCGAGGCGGCGGCCGCCTTCGACCGGCTGCGCGCGGCGCGCGACGCGGTGGCCGCGGCGGCCGGCGACCCGGACCGGCTCGGCGCCGCCCTCGCCGCGCTGAACGCCGAGTTCACCGCCGTCACCGGCCGGCCCGCCACCCGCCAGGCCGGGCAGATGTACGCCGGCCGCACGGTGCTCTACGAGGAGACCGCCCGCGACCTGGACTGCACGGTCGGCTCCCGGGTGCTGGACGCGCTGGCCGAGCCGCTGGCGATCGTGCTGACGGCCGCGCGGTGGCTGACCGCCGAGGTCGGCGCCGCCGGCGAACGGCTCTTCGCGGAACTGCACGCCGAGCTGCGCGGCGACGGGCCGGTGCGGCTGGCCGACGTGTGGGCCCTGGCCCAGGGGCTGCTGCTCGCCCCGGACGGCCCGATCGCCCGGGCCGGCGCCGGGCTCACGACCCGCTGGGCGGAGCTGATCGGCCTGGACTCGGTGGCCCCCGGGCAGACCGAGCTGCGGCTGCGCGGTGCCGACCTGGCCGAGCGGGCCCGCGTCCTGTTCGCCGCCGACCGCCCCGGCTGGCCGTCGGCCCGCATCCACAGCCCCGACGTGCAGATCGCCGCCGCCGGGCTGGACGCGCTCAACCGGGGCGACTTCCTGCTCGTCCTCGGCGAGCTGCACCCGGCGTACGTGCCGTTCGACAGCGCGGTGCTTACCCCGTTCCACCCCGACCAGGCGGCGCTGCGGGCGGCGCTGGACGCGGAGCTCGGCCCGGCCCGGACCCGGGTGCTCTACCCGGAGAGCTTCCCGCGCACGACCACCCGCATGACGTACGCCCTCAACGGGCCCCGGGACCGCCAGTTCGGCATCGACACGGCACGGGGTGCCGACGTCGACCGGCTGGTCCGCGCCACCGAGGCGCGGGTGGAGCACGACGGCGACCAGTGGCTGGCGGTGCTGCCCGACGGCACCCGCTGGCCGCTGATGGAGATCTTCGCGAACCTGCTCGGCGCGTTGCTGCTGGACAGCTTCAAGCTCCTCGCGCCGGCGGCGCACACGCCCCGGATCTCCATCGACCGGCTGGTCGTGGCCCGGCGGACGTGGCGGACGACGGTGGCGGAGACCGGCCTGGCCGGCGTCACCGGCGAGGCCGAGCGGTTCCTCGCCGTGCGCCGGTGGCGGGCGCGTCTCGGGCTGCCCGAGCGGGTGTTCGTCAAGGTGGGCACCGAGATCAAGCCCTGCTACGCCGATCTCACCGCCCCGCTGCACGCCCAGTCCCTCTGCGCCATGGTCGACGCCGCCGCGAAGAGCGGCGCCGACGTCACCGTGACGGTGAGCGAGCTGCTGCCGGACCCGGCGGACGCCTGGGTGACCGACGAGCGGGGGCGCGGCTACGTCAGCGAGCTGCGGATGCAGATCACCGATCCAGTGAGCTACCGGGGAGAGAACGGGTGACCGACATCCTGTCCATCAGCGCCGTCCACGGGGAGACCCTGCCGTGGCCGGACGCGACCCTGGCCGAGCTGATCGCCGCCCAGGCCGCCCGGACCCCGGACGCGGTCGCCGTGCGCCAGTGGGACACGCGCCTGACCTACGCGGAGCTGCTGGGGCGGGCGGCCGGGGTGGCCGCGGCGCTGCGCGACCGCGGCGTCGGCCGGCAGAGCCGGGTCGGCGTCTGCGGGGCCCGCAACCCCGACCTCGTGGCGACCGTGCTCGGCGTGCTGCTCGCCGGCGGCTGCTACGTGCCGCTCGAGCCGGGCGGCCCCCGCCGGCGGCTGCGGGAGATCGCCGCCGACGCGGGGGTGTCCGTGGTGGTCGGCGACGCCGCCGTGGCAGAGTTCGGCGACGTGCCGGGCGTCGAGGCGCTCGGCCTGCCCGGGCCGGCGCCGCTGGCCGCCTGCCCCGCCCGCCCCGGCGACCCCGCGTACGTCCTGTTCACCTCGGGCTCCACCGGCCGGCCCAAGGGGGTGCTCACCACCCACCGCAACGTGGTCGAGTTCGTCACCGGCTGCGCCGCGATGACCGGCGCGGACGCGGGCGTGCGCAGCCTCGGCATCGCCTCGCTCGGCTTCGACGCGGCCACCATGGACCTCTTCGTCCCGCTGCTGCTCGGCGGCGCCGTCCAGCTCCTCGGCGCCGACGACCGGGCCGACCCCGTCCGGCTGGCCCGGTTCATCGCCGCGCACGAGGTGAACTGGGGCTTCATCACCCCGACCGTGCTGTCCGTGCTCGACCCGGCCGAGCTGCCGGCCTGGCGGGTCGTGCTCTGCGGCGGCGAGGCGGTGCCGGCCGAGCTGGCCGCGCGCTGGGCCCCCGGGCGGCTCTTCCTCAACGGGTACGGCCCGACCGAGACGACCGTGCTCGCGGTCAGCGGCGAGCTGACCGCCGCCGAGACCGACCCGGTGCCGATCGGCCGTCCGCTGCCCAACCACCGCGCGTACGTCGTCGACGCCGAGCTGCGTCCGGTGCCCCCGGGCGCGGCCGGCGAGCTGCTGATCGGCGGCCCGGGCCTGGCCGACGGCTACCTCAACCGGCCCGGCCTGACCGCCGAGCGGTTCGTCCCCGACCCGTTCGGCGGCCCGGGGGAGCGGCTCTACCGCACCGGCGACCTGGTCCGGCAGGACCCGGACGGCCGGATCGTCTACCTGGGCCGGCTCGACCGGCAGGTGAAGATCCGGGGCCAGCGCATCGAGCTGGGCGAGGTCGAGGCCGTGCTGGCCGGCGTGCCCGGCGTGCGGCAGGTCGCCGTGGAGGCCGTCCCCGGCCCGGCCGGCACCGAGCTGGTCGCCTTCCTCACCCCGGCCGACGCCCCCGACGACGAGCGGCTGCGGGCGTACGCCTTGCCGCGGCTGACCGCCGCGATGCTGCCGGCCCGGGTGCTGCGCCGCGACGACCTGCCGGTCAGCCCGACCACCGGGAAGCTGGACCGTCCGGCGCTGCGGGCGCTGGCCGCCACGACCCCCGCCTCCGCTCCCGCCGGCCCGGTCGACGCCGACGAGCCGCTCGCGGCGGCGGTGGCCCGGATCTGGGGCCGGCTGCTCGGCGCGACCCCCACCCCGGAGACCGACTTCCTCGCCGCCGGCGGCAACTCCATCGCGGCGATGCGCCTGGTCGCCGCCCTCCGGGCCGAGCTGGGCCGGCACGTCGACACCCGCGACGTGTTCACCGGCCGCACCCTGGCCGGCCTGGTCGAGCGGATCACCGCCGCCGCCCCGGCCGACGCCGACGGGTTGACCACCGGCAACCCGCCGACCCTCTCCCCGCCGCAGCGCCGGCTCTGGTTCGTCGACCAGCTCGCCCCCTCCAGCGCGCCCTACAACATCGCGGTGGCGCACCGGCTGCGCGGCCCGCTCGACACGACCGCCCTCGGTGCGGCGCTGCGGGCGGTCGCCGAGCGGCACGACGTGCTGCGCTGGCGGATCCCGCAGACCGCCGGCGTGCCGTACGCGGTCTGCGAGGAACCGACCGACGTGGCGGTGCCGGTGGTCGACCTGACCGGCAGCGCCGACGCCGAGGCGGAGCTGGCCGGGATGCTCGCCGCCGGTGCGGCGCACTCCTTCGACCTGGCCACCGGGCCGCCCTGGCAGGTGACCGTCTACCGGCTCGGGCCGGACGAGCACGTCCTGGCGATCACCCTGCACCACGCGGTCTTCGACGGCTGGTCCGAGAAGCTGCTTTACGACGACCTCGCGGCGGCGTACGACCGGGCGGTGCTGGGCGGCGACCCGACGCTGCCCGCGCTGCCCGCCACGTACGCCGACTACGCGGTCTGGCGGGCGGAGCGCGACCGGCGCCGCGGCGCCGCCGACCTGGACTGGTGGCTGGCGCACCTGCGCGACGTGCCGACGGTGCTGGAGCTGCCCCGCGACCGGCCCCGGCCGGCGGTGGCCACCTACGCCGGCGCCGAGGCGGCGGTGCGGCTGCCCGAGGCGTGCGACCGGGGGGTGCGGGAGCTGGCCGAGCGGCGCGGCACCACCGTGGCGGCGGTGCTGCTGGCCGGCTTCGGCGAGCTGCTGCGCCGCCTCACCGGCCGCGACGACCACGTGGTCGGCGCGATCGTCGCCGACCGCCGGCTGGCCGCCTTCGACGACGTGGTGGGCTTCTTCATCGACACCGTGCCCGTGCGGGTGCGCGGCGGCGGGGCCAGCTTCGCCGAACTGGTCGACCGGTGCGCGGGCGAGCTGCACGACGCGACCGCCCACCCGGGCGCCCCGCTGGAGCGGATCGTCGAGGGGCTCGGCGTGGGCCGGGACACCTCCCGCGCCCCGCTGGTGCAGGTGCTGTTCAACGTGCTCAACTTCGCGCCGCCCCGGCTGGCGCTGACCGGCCTGGACGGCGAGCCGGTCGCGGTGCCCAAGCCCGGATCGCCGTTCGACGTCACCGTCTACGTGGTGGAGCGGGCCGGCCGGTGCGGCGTCGAGGTCGTCTACAACCCGGACCTGTTCGACGCCGGGCGGATCGACGACCTGCTGGCCGACCTGGTCGCGCTCGTCGGCGCGCTGGTCGCCGCACCGGACGTCCCGACCGACCGGATCGCCGCCGAGCTGCCCCGGCCGACCGTGGCCACACCCCAGCTCGGCGCCATGACCGTCGCCGCCGGCGAGGCCCCGCGCGCCGTCCTGCCGACCGGCCCCGACGGGCTGACCGACACCGAGGAGCTGATCGCCGGCATCTGGCGCGAGGTGCTGGAACGCGACCGGGTCGGCGTCACCGACAACTTCTTCGACATCGGCGGGCACTCCCTGGCGCTGGCCGCCGTGCACGCCCGGCTCACCGCCGCCACCGGCCGGTCGATCAAGATGCTCGACCTCTTCCGCCACCCCACCATCCGGGCGCTCGCCGCCAGCCTCGACGGCGCCGCCGACCGACCGGAGCTGGCCCGCGCGGCGCTGCGCGCCGCCGCCCGACGCAGCCGTACCCGCCGCAACCCGCCCCGCCGCCCCGGCGGCACCGCGTGACGAAGGACAGCCTGATGAGCAACCCGACCACAACCGACCTGCCCGACGACGGCATCGAGCCCATCGCCATCGTCGGGATGGCCGCCCGCCTGCCCGGCGCGGCCGACGTGAACGAGTTCTGGCGCAACCTCGTCGACGGGGTCGAGTCGAGCACCGAGCTCACCCGGGAGGAGCAGATCGCCCGGGGGGCCAGCGAGGCGGAGGTAGACGACCCGGGCTGGGTCAACCGCGCCCCGCTGATCGACGGGTACGACGAGTTCGACGCCGGGCTGTTCGGGATGACCGCCCGGGAGGCGGAGATCACCGACCCGCAGCACCGGCTGTTCCTGGAGTCCTGCTACACCGCGTTGCAGGACGCCGGCTACGACCCGGGCCGCTACGACGGCGCGGTCGGCGTGTACGCCGGCACCGGCGGCAACTTCTACCTGCACCGCTACGTGTACCGCAACGAGCGGGTCGGCGGCAGCCCGCACGGGGCCGTCTCGCTGGCCACCGGCAACTCCCCGAACTACGTGGCCACCAACGTGTCGTACCGGCTGGACCTGCGCGGGCCGAGCCTGACCGTGCACACCGCCTGCTCCACCTCGCTTGTCGCGTTCCACCTGGCCTGCGAGGCGCTGCGCAACGGCGAGTGCGACATGGCCCTGGCCGGCGGCGTCAACATCGAGCTGCCGCACGTCGGCTACCTCGGCATGGACGGCTTCACCTCGCCCGACGGCCGGTGCCGCCCGTTCGACGCGGCCGCGAACGGCACCGTCTGGGGCAGCGGCGCGGGCGTCACCCTGCTCAAGCGCCTCTCCGACGCGATCGCCGACGGCGACACGATCCGCGCCGTGGTGCTGGGCAACGCGATCAACAACGACGGTGCCGGCAAGGTCGGCTTCACCGCCCCCAGCGTCGACGGGCAGATGGAGGCGATCGCCCAGGCCGTCGCGATGGCCGACGTCGACCCGCGCACCATCAGCTACGTCGAGGCCCACGGCACCGGCACCGCGATGGGCGACCCGATCGAGATCGCCGCGCTCTCCGCCGTCTACACCAAGGACACCGACGAGCGGGGCTGGTGCGGCATCGGCTCGGTGAAGTCCAACATCGGCCACCTCAGCCAGCCCTCCGGCATCGTCAGCGTGATCAAGACGGTGCTCGCGATGGAGCACGGGCTGATCCCGCCCACCATCAACTACGAGACGCCGAACCCGGCGATCGAGTTCTCCGACACCCCGTTCTACGTGGCGAACACGCTGAGCAAGTGGGACACCGACGGCACGCCCCGCCGCGCCGGGGTCAGCTCCTTCGGCATCGGCGGCACCAACGCGCACGTGGTGCTTCAGGAGGCGCCGGCCGCGTACCGGGAGCGGCGGGTCCGCCCCGCCCAGCTGCTGCACGTCTCGGCCAGGACCGCCAGCGCGTTGGAGACGGCGGTGACGCGCCTCGCCGAGCACCTGGAGTCCGCCACGGACCGGGGGCCGGAGCACCTCGCGGACGTCGCGCACACCCTGCGCGTCGGCCGGCAGGAATACCCGCACCGGGTCGCCGTGGTCGCCACCGACCTGCCCGACGCGGTCACCGCGCTGCGCACGAAGCGCCGCCGGCAGGCCGGCGTGGTCGAGGGCCCGGCGCCCCGGCCGGCCTTCCTCTTCTCCGGCCAGGGCTCCCAGTACGCGGGCATGGGCGCGCAGCTGTACGCCGAGGAGCCGGGCTTCGCGGCGGTGGTCGACGAGTGCGCCGAGCTGCTCCGCCCCGAGCTGGGCCTGGACATCCGCGACCTGATCCTCGGCCGCGACCCCGAGGCGGGGGAGAGGCTGACCGAGACCCGCTACACCCAGCCCGCCCTCTTCGTCGTCGAGTACGCCCTGGCCGTGCTGTGGCAGTCCGCCGGCGTGCGGCCGGCCGCGATGATCGGCCACTCGATCGGCGAGTACGTCGCCGCGACGGTGGCCGGGGTGCTGAGCCTGCCGGACGCCCTGCGGGTGGTCGCCGCCCGGGGCCGGCTGATGCAGTCCGTCGCGCCGGGGTCGATGCTCGCCGTGCCGCTGGACGAGTCGGTGGTCGCCGAGCGGCTGCCGGAGGGGGTGGCGATCGCCACCGTCAACGGGCCGGGCACCTGCGTGGTGGCGGGTCCGGGTGACGCGGTCGCCGCGTTCGCGGAGTCGCTGGACGTCAAGACCAAGGCGCTGCGCACCTCGCACGCCTTCCACTCGCCCATGATGGAGCCGGTCCTCGCCGAGTTCACCGCCCTGATGGGCACGGTGCCGCTGCGCCCGCCGGCCCTGCCGTTCCTGTCCAACGTGACCGGCACCTGGATCACCGACGAGCAGGCCACCGACCCGGCGTACTGGGCGGCGCACCTGCGCCAGCCGGTCCGCTTCGGCGCCTGCGTGGCGACCCTGCTCGCCGAGGGCACCTGGTCGCTGGTGGAGTGCGGCCCGGGTCGGCAGCTGGCGAACCTGGCCCGGATGCAGGTGGCCAAGGGGTCCGAGGCGCAGCGCAAGCTCGTCCCGCTGGGCAGCCTGCCCGGCCCGGGCGAGCCCACCGGCGACCTCGCCACCCTGCTCGGCACCGCGGCGGCGCTCTGGTGCGCCGGCACCCCGGTGCGGCTGGGCTCCGACCCGGACGCGCGGCGGGTGCCGCTGCCGACGTACCCCTTCGAGCGGCGCCGCTACTGGGTCGACCCGGACCCGGTCCAGCAGGGCGCCGCGGCGCCGGTCGAGACCGGCCCCCGGCCGCTGCCGGAGTGGTTCGCGGTGCCGGTGTGGCGGCAGGCGGCCCCGGAGCCGCGCACCGCGCCGCTGGGCCGCTGCCTGGTCCTCGCCGCCGGCCCGCGCGGCGACGCGCTGGTCGCGGCGCTGCGGGCCGCCGGTGAGCAGCCGCTGACGGTACGCCCCGGCGACGGCTTCGCCGCCGACGGCGACGGCTGGCGGCTGCGCCCCGGCGTCCGGGACGACTACGACGCGCTGGTTGCCGCCCTCGCCGCCGACGGCGTGCCGGCCCGGCTGGTGCACGCGTTCGCTCTCGACGGCGAGCCGACCGGCGTCGACATCGCGGCCACCTGGGCCGCCCAGGACCGGGGCTTCTTCAGCGCGCTGCACCTGGTGCAGGCCCTGGCGGGCGCCGGCCTGACCGCCGAGGAGGGGACGTTCACCCTCGACCTCGTCACCGCCGGCATCGGCGACGTGACCGGCACCGACCTGACCCGGCCCGAGCACGCCACCCTCGCCGGCCTGGCCCGGGTGCTGCCCGCCGAGGTGCCCGGCCTGACCGTCCGGCTGGTCGACGCCGGCCCCGCCGACGCGGGGGAGCGGGCCCTCGTGGCCGAGCTGCGTCGCCCGGTCGACCCGGAGCGGCCCGAGGTGACGCTGCGCGGCGGACGCCGCTGGGTGACCGGCTACGAGCAGGTCACCGTCGACGGCGAGGGAGAGCCGGGGGCGCTGCGCGAGGGCGGCCGGTACGTCATCACCGGCGGCCTCGGCGGCATCGGCATCACCCTCGCCGAGGACTTCGCGACCCGGGCGCGGGCGAAGCTGGTGCTGCTGGCCCGCTCGGGGCTGCCCGCCCGCGAGGAGTGGGACGACCACCTGGCCGTGCACGGCGGCGACCGGGCCGGCCGGGCCATCGCCGCGATCCGCCGGATGGAGGCCGCCGGCGCCGAGGTGCTGGTGCTCGCCGCCGACGTCACCGACCCGGCCGACCTCGCGCGGGTGCGCGCCGAGGCCGAGCGGGCGTACGGCGGGATCGACGGCGTCGTGCACGCGGCCGGGCTGCCCGGCGGCGGCATGGCCGAGATCAAGGACCGGGCCGAGGCGGAGCGGGTGCTCGCCCCGAAGCTCGCCGGCACCCTCGCGCTGGCCCGGGTCTTCGGCGACCTGCCGCTGGACTTCGTGGTGCTCTGCTCCTCGATCACCGCGGTGATCGGCGGTTTCGGCCAGGTCGACTACTGCGCGGCGAACAACTTCCTCGACGCGTACGCCCGGGCGGGGGCGGGCTTCGCCGCGCCGGTGGTGTCGCAGAACTGGGGTGGCTGGGCCGAGGTGGGCATGGCCGTGGAGACCAGCTCCCCGGCCGGCTTCCGGGCCGCCGGGCGGGACACCGTCACCACCACGGTCGACCACCCGGTGCTCACCACGAAGGTCGCCGGCGCCGACGGGACCGTCCTGCACGGCCTGGTCTCCGCCGCCAGCCACTGGCTGCTCGACGAGCACCGCATCGGCGGGGTGCCCGTCGTGCCGGGAACCGCCCACCTGGAGTGCGTCCGGGCGGCGGTCACGGCCGCGCTGCCCGCCCCCGCGGGGGACGCCGCCGTGGAGCTGCGCGACGTCGTCTTCCTGGAGCCGTTCTCGGTGCCGGACGGCACCGTCGCCCAGTACCGGGTGGAGCTGACCCCCACCGACGACGGCGTCGACTTCGCCGTGTGCAGCCTCGCCGCCGGCCAGAGCGCCACCCACGTGCGCGGCTCGGCGGGCTGGACGCTCGAGCCGGCCCCGCCGGCGCGGCAGCCGGCCGTGGCGGGCCGCCGGGTCGACGACGACTCGTCGTTCGGTCGGGGCCGCACCAGCATGCTCACCTTCGGGCCGCGCTGGACGGCGCTGCGCGAGCACCACCTCGGCGACGGCGAGGAACTGGCCCGCGTCGAGGCCCCCGCCGAGGCGGTCGGGGACCTGCCGTCGTGGGGCCTGCACCCCGCGCTGCTGGACGTGGCGACGGCGTTCGGCCGCGGCCAGGGCTCCGGCACCTACCTGCCGCTGTCGTACGGGCGGATGGTGGTGCGCGGGTCGCTGCCGGCGCGGTTCACCAGCCACCTGCGGCACCGCGACAGCGCCACGGACGAGGTGGTCGCCGCCGACCTGTCGCTGCGCGACGCCGACGGCCGGGAACTCGTGGCCGTCAGCGACTTCGTGCTGCGGCGGGTCGACCAGGGCGCCGTGACCGGCGGGCTGGCGGCCGCGCCGGAGGCGCAGCCGGCGACGCCCGCGGGACCGACCGAGGACATCCGGCCGGTGGACGGGGCGGAGGCGTTCCGGCGCAGCCTCACCGCCGGGCTGGGCGCCCAGGTCGTGATCACGACCCGGACGGTGGCGGACATCCGCGACCGCGCCGGCCGGGTGACCACCGAGAGCCTGGAGGGCGAGGCGGAGCCGACCACCACCGCGCCGGCCGGCGCCGGCGGCGGGTCGGCCGCGCCGAGCACCGAGTTGGAGATCACCATCGCGCGGGTCTGGAGGGACGGGCTGGGTGTCGCCGACGTCGGCGTCGACGACGACTTCTTCGCCCTCGGCGGCAACTCGCTGGTCGCGGTGCAGCTGATCGCCGCGATGCGCAAGGCCACCGGCGTGCGACTGCCGATGCGCAGCCTCTTCGAGACGCCGACCGTCGCCGGGCTCGCCGCCCGGATCGAGGAACTGCGGGCGACCGCCGCACCCACCGAGGAGCCGGCCGCGCCGGCCACCATCTCCGCCATCCCGCGGCTGCCCCGCGCGTGACGGCGAGCGACAACAGGAGTGAGGAAGCAATGAGCGACACGATCGCCACGCTGCCGGTGGTCGTCGAGAACGACGGCCGGGAGCTCACCGAGCTGATCGCCGCCCGCCGCGCGGAACTGCGCGCGAGCCTGGCGGCGCACGGCGGGCTGCTGTTCCGCGGCTTCGACGTCGGCGGCGTCGAGGGCTTCGACCGGGTGGTGCGGGCGCTGTCCGGCGAGCCGCTGGTCTACACGGAGCGCTCGTCGCCCCGGCACGCCATCGCCGGGCGGGTCTACACCTCGACGGACTACCCGCCGGACGAGGAGATCTTCCTGCACAACGAGAACTCGTACCAGGCCCGCTGGCCGCTGACGCTGTTCTTCTACTGCATCACCCCGCCGCAGACGCGGGGCGCGACCCCGCTCGCCGACGTGCGCCGGGTGTACGAACTGATCGACCCGGCGGTCCGCGAGGAGTTCGTCCGGCGCCGCTGGATGCTGGTGCGCAACTTCCACGGTGACTTCGGCACCCCGTGGCAGCAGGTGTTCAACACCGAGGACCGCGCCGAGGTCGAGGCGTACGCGGCGGCGAACCGGATCGAGCTGGAGTGGCGTGGCTCCGACGGGCTGCGCACCCGGGCGGTGCGGGACGTCGTGCACCACCGGCCCGGCTCGGACATCCCCCGCTGGTTCAACCACGCCACGTTCTTCCACATCAGCACCCTGCCGAAGGACTACCAGGAGGGGCTGCTGGCCATGTTCGGCCCCGAGGGGCTGCCGTCGAACACCTACTACGGCGACGGCGGCGAGATCCCCGCCGACGTCATGGACCACCTGCGGGCCGCGTACCGGGCGGCCAGCGTCCGCTTCGACTACCAGCGCGACGACGTGCTGGTCGTGGACAACATGACCGCCGCGCACGGCCGGGAGCCCTTCACCGGCCCCCGCAAGATCGCCGTCGCGATGGCCGAACCGCACACCCCCGAGAGCGCTGGAGAGAAGTGATGGCCGAAACCCGATTCCTGGTCGTCCGCAACGACGAGGAGCAGTACTCGATCTGGTCGGCCGACCGCGACCTCCCGGCGGGCTGGCACGAGGCCGGCTTCGCCGGCACCCGCGAGGAGTGCCTCGCGCACATCGACACCGTCTGGACGGACATGCGCCCGCGTTCGGTGCGGGAGGCCACCGCATGAGCACCGCCAAGGAATGGACCTTCCCGGCCTCCTACGCCCAGGAGCGGGTGTGGATGGCCAACCAGCTCGACACCGGCTCGCCCGTCTACAACATCTCCAGCCCGTGGCGGTTCCCGGCGGGGCTCACCCCGGAGCAGGCCAACGACGTGTTCGGTCGGATCGTCGCCCGCCACGAGTCGCTGCGCACCCACCTGCGCTCCGACGACGGCACCCTCACCCAGGTGGTGCGCGCCGCCGAGCCGGTCGCGCTGCCGGTCGACGACCTGCGCGGCCTCGCCGGCCCGGAGCGCGACGAGCGGGCGACGGAGCTGCTGAGCGAGCTGGGCCGCACGCCGATCCCGCTGGACGCCCCGCCGCTGTGGCGGGCCCGGCTGGTCCGGCTCGCCGACGACCAGGTCGTGCTGCTGTTCGTGGTGCACCACGCCGTCTTCGACAGCCACTCGGCGGTGCTGTTCATCGACGAGCTTGCCGCGTTCGGCCGGGCCGCGCTGACCGGCGCGCCCGCCGACGTGCCCGAGCTGCCCATCCAGTACGCCGACTTCGCGGTCTGGCAGCGCGAGCAGCTCACCGGCGCGGAGCTGGACCGGCAGCTCGCCTTCTGGCGGAGCCACCTGGTCGGGGCGCCGCCGGCGACCGCCCTGCCGCTGGACCGGCCCCGCCCGGCGCAGCTCGGCTTCGCCGGCGACGAGGTGCGCTTCGACCTGCCCGACGGCCTGCTCGACCGGGTCGCCCAGGTCGCCACCGGCGCCGCCGCCACCCCGTACATGGTGCTGCTCGCCGCGTTCACCGCGCTGCTGTCCCGGATCTCCGGCGACGACGACGTGGTCGTGGGCGTCTCCACCGCGGGCCGGGACACCGCCGAGGTGGCCCCGCTGATCGGCATGTTCGTCAACCCGGTCGCGCTGCGCTGCGACCTGACCGGCGACCCCACCTTCGCCGAGTTGCTCGGCCGGGTGCGCGGCGGGTTGGTCGACGCCATGGAGCACGGCTCGACCCCGTTCCAGAAGATCGTCGAGGCGGTCGCGCCGCAGCGTGACCCGTCGGTGCAGCCGATCTTCCAGACCGCGCTGAACTACATTCCGGGCTCCGGGCTCGACCTGGTGGAGCTGGGCACCACCAAGGACGACCTGGCCTTCGACATCACCACGGGGACCAGCCGGCTGGTCTACCGCACGGAGCTGTTCGACCGGTCCACCGCCGAGGCGGTGGTCGCCCGCTACGTCCGGCTGCTCGCCGCCGCCGTGGCCGACCCGGCGCAGCGGCTCTCCGCCCTGCCGCTGCTCGACGACGCCGAGCGGGAGCTGGTCCTGTCGACCTGGAACGACACCGCCCGCGACGTGCCGGCGGCCACCCTGGTCGCCGAGTTCGAGCGGCAGGCGGCGGCCACCCCCGCCGCCACCGCGCTCGTGCGGGACGGGGCCGCGCTGACGTACGCCGAGCTGAACGCCGCCGCGAACCGGCTGGCCCGGACGCTCGTGGCCCGGGGCGCCGGACCGGAGGCCCGGGTCGCGCTGGCCCTGCCTCGCTCCGTGGAGCTGGTGGTGGCGATCCTGGCGGTGCTCAAGTCCGGCGCCGCGTACGTGCCGGTGGACACCGGCTACCCGGCCGGGCGGATCGCCTACCTGCTGGCGGACTCCGAGCCGGCGCTGGTGCTCGCCGCGCCGGAGACCGCCGGGCTGGTGCCCGACGGCGCGCTGGTGCTCGACGGCCCGCTCGACGGGGACGACACCGACCTGACCGACGCCGACCGCATCGCCCCGCTGCGCCCCGGGCACCCCGCGTACGTGCTCTACACCTCCGGCTCCACCGGCCGGCCGAAGGGCGTGGTGGTGGAGCACGGGGCGGTCACGGCCTACCTGGCCTGGGCCCGGGACACCTACCCGGGGCTGGCCGGCACGGCGCTGCTGCACTCGCCGGTGTCGTTCGACCTGACCGTCACCGGCCTGCTCGGCCCGCTCACCGCCGGCGGCACCGTCCGGCTCGCCGCCGTCGACGAGGCCGCGGCCCGCGTCGGCGACCGCCCGACGTTCCTGAAGGCCACCCCCAGCCACCTGCCGCTGCTGGACGCCGAGCTGTCGCCGACGACCGACCTGGTCATCGGCGGCGAGGCGCTGACCGCGGAGCAGCTCGCCGACTGGCGCGCCGCCCACCCCGGCGTCGCCGTGATCAACGAGTACGGCCCGACCGAGGCGACCGTCGGCTGCGTGGCCGCCCGCGTCGCGCCCGGCGCGGAGCTGCCGGCCGGCGCGGTGTCGATCGGCCGGCCCACCTGGAACACCCGGGTCTACCTGCTCGACGCCGCGCTGAACCCGGTCCCGCCGGGCGTGGCCGGTGAGCTGTACGTCGCCGGTGACCAGCTCGCCCGGGGCTACCTGCGCCGGCCCGGCCTCACCGCCGAGCGCTTCCTGCCGTGCCCGTACGGGCCGCCGGGGCAGCGGATGTACCGCACCGGCGACCTGGCCCGCTGGCAGGCCGACGGCACGCTGGACTACCTCGGCCGCCGCGACAGCCAGGTCAAGATCCGTGGCATGCGGATCGAGCTGGGCGAGATCGAGTCGGTCCTGCGGGCCCGGCCGGACGTCCGCGAGGCGGCCGTCGTGGTGCGCGCCGACTCCGGGGAGCCGACCCTGGTCGGCTACGTCGTCGGCACGGCCGACGAGGCGGCGCTCGCGGCCGACCTGGCCAGGGAGTTGCCGGCGCACCTGGTGCCGGCGGCGTTCGTCCGCCTCGACGCGCTGCCGTTGACGCCGAACGGCAAGCTGGACGCCGCGGCGCTGCCCGCACCGGAGGCCGCACCGGCCGCCGACGCGTTCGTCGCCCCGCGCAGCGACGCCGAGGTGCTGGTCGCCGAGGTGTACGCCGAGATCCTCCAGGTGGACAAGGTCGGCGCGCTCGACGACTTCTTCGCCCTGGGCGGCAACTCGCTGCGAGGCATGCGGGCGATGGCCCGGATCCGGGCCGAGGTGGACGTCGACCTGCCGATGCGGGCGCTGTTCACCACCCCGGTGGTGGCCGACCTGGCCGCCCAGATCGAGCAGCGGATCGCCGCCGAGCTCGACGAGCTCTCCGACACCGAGGTCGCCGCGCTGCTCGCGGCGGAGAAGGACACCCCCTGATGACCGACCTGAAGGATCCGGCCCGGGAGGCGGCCCGGCAGGCGCTCATCGCGCAGCGCCTGCGCAAGCGGCAGGCCGCCGCGCCCACCGCCAGGATCACCCCGCGTCCGCCGGACGCCGAGGTGCCGTTGTCGTACGCCCAGGAGCGGGTCTGGTTCATGGACCAGCTCGCTCCGGGCGAGGCGGCGTACCACATCGCGGTGCCGCTGCGGGTGCGCGGGCCGCTCGACGTCGCGGCGCTGCGCACCGCGCTGGCCGGGCTGACCCGCCGGCACGAGTCGCTGCGCACCCGGTTCCCGGCGGACGCCGACGGCCGGCCGACCGTGGTGGTCGCGGACTCCGTCGAGGTGCCGCTGACCATCGTGGACGCCCCCGACGAGGCCGCCGCGCAGGCGCTGGTGGACGCCGCCGCCGCCGAACCGTTCGACCTGGCGCGGGGCCCGCTGCTGCGCGCCCTGCTGATCCGGCTGTCCGCCGAGGAGCACGTGCTGTTCCTCGGCAAGCACCACATCGTCGGCGACGGCTGGTCGGTCGACGTGCTGCTGCGCGACCTGATCACCCTCTACCGTGGCGCCGACCTGCCCGCCCTGCCCGTCCAGTACGGCGACTTCGCCCACTGGGAGGCCCGGGAGCTGGACGGGCCGGCCGCGCAGGGGCACCTGGAGTGGTGGAAGCGGCGGCTGGCCGGGATCACCCCGCTGGAGCTGCCGCTGGACCTGCCCCGGCCGGCCACCCAGACCTACGCCGGCGACTTCGTCGAGTTCCGGCTGGACCGGGCCGCCGCCGACGGGCTCGCGGCGCTCACCCGTTCCTACGGCGGCACCCTGTTCATGACGCTGCTCGCGGCGTACCAGGTGCTGCTGGCCCGGCACGCCGGGCAGGACGACTTCGCCGTCGGGGCGTCGGTGGCCGGCCGCTCCGCGCCGGAGCTGGAGAACGTGGTCGGCATGTTCATCAACATGCTGCCGCTGCGGGCCGAGCTGGCCGGCGATCCCACCTTCGCCGAGCTGCTGGAGCGCACCCGGCGCAGCGTGCTGGACGGGCTGGAGCACGGCGAGGTGCCGTTCGCCCGGGTGGTGCACGAGCTGGGCCTGCCCCGCGACGTGAGCCGCTCCCCGGTGTTCCAGGCGATGTTCGTGCTGCAGAACTACGAGATCGGCCGGTTCAACGAGGTCTCCGACGCCAGCGACGTCACCTTCGACTGGAAGCCGATGGAGCTGCGCGCCACCCGGTTCGACTTCGAGTTCCACGCCGTGGAGACCGTCGACGGGCTCTACGGCAAGCTCGTGTTCAACACCGACCTGTTCACCCGGGACACGGTGGAGCGGACGGCGCGGCGGTTCACCACGCTGCTGCGCGCGGCGGTGGCGGCCCCCGACACCCCGATCTCGGCGCTGGATCTGCTTCCGGTCGACGAGCGGGCCCTGCTGGCGGGCTGGAACGACACCGCCGCCGACTTCCCCGAGGCGCAGACGCTGCACGGGCCGATCGAGGAGCGGGCCGCCCGCACCCCCGACGCCGTGGCCGTCTCCTTCGAGGGCCGCGCCGTCACCTACGCCGAGCTGAACGCCGCCGCCAACCGGATCGCGCACCGGCTGCGCGCCGCCGGCGTGGGCCCGGAGACCCTGGTCGGGGTCTGCGCGGAGCGCTCGGTGGAACTGGTCGCGGGGCTGCTCGGCGTGCTCAAGGCCGGCGGGGCGTACCTCCCGCTGGACCCGGAGTACCCGGCCGACCGGCTGGCCTTCATGGTCACCGACGCGGCCGCTCCCGTGGTGCTGGTCCAGGAGCACCTGCGCGACGTGCTGCCGGACACCGGCGCCACCGTCCTCGCCCTCGACGACGAGCGCGTCTGGGCCGACCAGCCGACGGGCGACCCGGCTCCGACGGCCGGCCCGGGGCACCTGGCGTACGTCATCTACACCTCGGGCTCCACCGGCCGGCCGAAGGGGGTGCCGAACACCCACCGGGGCATCGTCAACCGGCTCGACTGGATGCAGAAGACCTACGGCCTCGGCGCCGACGACGCGGTGCTGCAGAAGACCCCGGCCAGCTTCGACGTGTCGGTGTGGGAGTTCTTCTGGCCGCTGCGCGAGGGCGCCCGGCTGGTGCTCGCGAAGCCCGGCGGGCACAAGGACGCCGGCTACCTGCGCGACCTGCTGGTCGCCGAGCGGGTGACCACCGCCCACTTCGTCCCGTCGATGCTCACCGTCTTCCTCGCCGAGGAGGGCGTCGAGGCGGCGACGGCGCTGCGCCGGGTGATCTGCTCAGGCGAGGAGCTGCCGCTGGCCTCGGCGGTCGACTTCACCGCCCGGCTGCCGTGGTGCGGGCTGCACAACCTGTACGGCCCGACCGAGGCGGCCATCGACGTCAGCTCCTGGCACTGCGACCCGGCCCTGCTGGCCGGGCTGACCAGCGTGCCGATCGGCGGGCCGATCGCCAACCTGCGGCTGCACGTGCTCGACGAGCGCGGCGCCGAGTGCCCGGTCGGGGTGGCCGGCGAGCTGCACATCGGCGGCGTCGGGCTGGCCCGCGGCTACCACCGCCGGCCGGCGTTGACCGCCGAGCGGTTCGTGCCGGACCCGTTCTCCGGGCAGCCGGGCGCGCGACTCTACCGCACCGGCGACCTGGCCCGCTGGCGGCCCGCGCCGGGCGGCGACGGCGGGGTGATCGAGTTCCTCGGCCGCATCGACCACCAGGTCAAGCTGCGCGGCCTGCGCATCGAGCTGGGCGAGATCGAGAGCGCGCTGCGCGAGCAGCCGGAGGTGGCCGAGGCGGCGGTCGTCGTCCGCGAGGACAGCCCCGGCGACAAGCGGCTGACCGCGTACGTGGTCGGCGGGGCGGAGCACGCCGCGCTGAAGTCGGCGCTGAAGGAGACGCTGCCCGAGTACATGGTGCCGAGCGCGTTCGTCACCCTCGACGCGCTGCCGCTGTCGCCGAACGGCAAGCTCGACCGCCGTGCGCTGCCCGCGCCGGTGGTCACCCGCGAGGCGTCCGTGGCGCTGGTGGAGCCGCGCGACGACACCGAGCGGCTGCTGGCCGGCATCTGGTCGGAGGTGCTCGGCGTCGACACGCTCGGCATCGACGACGACTTCTTCGACCTCGGCGGGCACTCGATGCTCGCCACCCAGGTCGTGGCGAAGATCCGCAAGGCGGAGCACGGCGGCCGGCCGGTCGGCGTGATGGACCTGTTCCAGCAGCGCACCATCCGCGAGCTGGCCGCGTTCATGTCCGGCACCGGCGAGGCCGAGGGCCCACGCCGGCTGCTCTACGAGCTGACCAAGCCGATCCCGGCGGGCAGGCGGGTGCTCTCGTACGTCTGCGTCCCGTACGGCGGCGGCAGCGCGATCGTCTATCAGCCGCTGGCCGACGCGCTGCCGGCCGGGCACGCGCTCTGGTCGCTCGCGATCCCCGGGCACGACGTCGGCCTCAGCGAGGACGCCCTGCCCTTCGACGAGCTGACCAGCCGGGTCGCCGAGGAGATCCTGGAACGCGTCGAGGGGCCGATCGCCCTGTACGGCCACTGTGGCGTCGGCAGCGCGATCGTCGCCGAGGTGGCCCGCAAGGTCGAGGCGGCCGGGCGGGACCTGGAGGCGCTCTACATCGGGGCGATGTTCCCGTTCGCCCGCCCGAAGGGCGCGTTCGCCGCCATGCGCAACCGCCTGGAGCAGCTGCGCAGCAACCGGCACTACGCGAGCTGGCTCAAGTCGATGGGCGTCGACACCGACGAGCTGGACCCGGAGCAGGCGGACCGCATCATCAGCAACATGCGGGCCGACTCGCGGGCCTCCGAGGAGTACTTCACCGGCCTGCTGGACCGGCGGGCGCCCAAGCTGCGCGCGCCGATCATCTCGGTGGTCGGCTCGGAGGACCCGGTCACCGACTACCACACCGAGCGGTACGCCGAGTGGCAGTTCCTCAGCGACACCCTCGGCCTGGTGGTGCTCGACCAGGCCGGGCACTTCTTCCTCAAGTACCGCGCCGAGGAGCTGGCCGAGATCGTCACCCGGGTGCACCCGGCGGTCGCGGCCGGGGACGTCTCGGCCCTCACCCCGGCGGCCCGGGGCGAGGACGCCGGCTGGTGGGTCGCCGACCACCAGCGCGTCGGCGTCGACGACCGGCCGGAGAAGGCGGTGGTCAAGCCGTCGATGGCGCGGTTCGTGGCGGTCACGACCGGGCAGCTCGTCTCCACCACCGGGTCGGCGCTCACCGCGTTCGCCCTGCCGATCTGGCTGTTCACGCAGACCGGCTCGGTGGCGAACCTGGGGCTGCTCTGGGCGCTCGCCCTGATCTGCGGCGTGCTGATGCTGCCGATCGCCGGGGCGATCACCGACCGGGTCAGCCGCCGGAAGATCATGATGATCGCCAGCAGCAGCGCCGGCTCGATCCAGCTGGTGCTGGCCGCCCTGCTCTGGACCGACAACCTCCAGCTGTGGAACATCTACGTGCTGGTGGCGTTGAGCCAGGTCGCCGGCTCGTTCCAGCGCATCGCGTTCCAGTCGGCGGTGCCGCAGCTCGTGCCGAAGCGCTACCTCGGCCACGCGATGGGCATCACCCAGCTCACCAACGGCTTCGCCATGCTGCTGATGCCGGTCTTCGCCGCCGGCCTGCTCGCCGCCATCGAACTCAAGGGCATCCTGCTCATCGACGTGGCGAGCTACGTGGTGGCGGTGCTGACCCTCGCCGTGGTCCGCTTCCCCGACCTGCTCGGGTGGCGGCCCAGGGAGCGGCTGCTGGTGGCCATCGCCAACGGCATGCGCTACTCCTGGCAGCACCGGGGCTTCCGGCTGATGCTCGGCTACTTCGCGCTGGGCAACATCTTCCTGGCGCCCGCCCTGGTGCTCACCACGCCGCTGGTGCTCTCCTTCGGCACCGCGACGCAGGTGGCCCAGGTGGCCCTGGCCGAGGCGCTCGGCGCGGTCGCCGGCGGCGTGCTCATGTCGCTGTGGGGCGGTCCCCGGCACCGCCGGATGATCGGCGTGCTGATCGGCAACCTCGGCACGGCGGTGGGCTGCGTGCTGATCGGCCTGGACGCCTCGGTGGCGATGATCTGCGTCGGCGCGTTCTGGCTGGCGATGGCGATGACCACGGCGCAGTCGATCTACGCCACCATCGTGCAGGTGAAGGTGCCGCAGCGCTTCCACGGCCGGGTGTTCAGCCTCAACCAGACCATCTCCTGGTCGACCCTGCCGATCGGGTTCGCGCTGATCGCCCCGGGCGCGACCGCCCTGTTCGAGCCCATGCTCGCCCCGGGCGGGTCGCTAGCCGGGTCGGTGGGCGCGGTGATCGGCACCGGGCCGGGCCGCGGCATCGGCTTCGCGTACGTCTGCTTCGGCGCGGCGCTGGTGCTGATCACCCTCGGCGGCTTCGCGATCCGGCTGCTGCGCCGGTTCGACGTCGAGGTGCCGGACTCGCTGCCCGACGACCTGATCGGCGCCCAGGAGCGGGAGAAGCGCCTCGCCGCCCGCGCCGCCGAGCGCGAGGGGGAGAAGGTGCCGGTCGCGGCGTGAGACGCGGGGCCTCCGGCGCGCGCCGGAGGCCCCGCCCTCGTCAGTACGCCGGCCGGTCGTCGAGGTCGGCCTCGGGCAGTTCCTCGGGTTCGGCGACCCACGCCGAGAAGACCGGCACGCCGTGCCACGGCCCGGTCGCGCCGCCGGGCCGGGTGTCGGTGGCCACCGCCACCACGGCGTACGGGTGGCCGAAGCGCAGCTCCGCGACCCGCGCGACCCCCTCGGGCGGCAGACTCATCCACGCCATCATCCCGGTGACCGCGGCGGCCTCGAAGCCGTGCCGACCGTAGCGGGCCATCGCGGCCTGCGCCGCCTCGAACTCCAGCCCCGGGGCGTCCAGCAACTCGCCGAACACCCGGGCGACGGCGGGGAGGCCCAGCTCGGGCGCGGCCAGCTCGTGCCGGCTCTCCGCCGACCAGCAGGGCAGGGCCGCCGTCACGCGTTCCTCCCGACCGTCCGGGGCCGAGGTCCGGACCGGCTCCTCCCGCAGCGTCCACAGCGGCGTCTCGCCGAGCGGAAGGTCGAACAGGGAGCGCCGGCCGGCCGGCAGCCGGTCGCCCGCGGCGGCGGCCTCCGCCGCGACGCCGTGGGCGGCGGCGAGGACGTCCCCGGCCGCCACCCGGGGCGCGGCCGCGACGGAGACCACCAGCAGCCCGGCCTCGCCGTCGGCGGTGCCGGCCGGCTGGGCGTGCGCGGCGTGCGCCGCGACGGTGCCGGCCCGCGCGGTGTCCGCGATCCAGCACCGGTGGCCGTGCTCCGGCGTGCGCAGCGCCCGGCTCAGCCGGCCGGCCCAGGCGCTGCCCGGCCCGAGCGCCGCGGCGGGCGCCACCTCGAACGGCTCGGCCCAGGACACCCGGGTGGCGAGGGCGCTCGCCAGGACCAGCAGCACGTCCGGCGTGACCGTCAACGGGAACGTCCCGATGAGGCCGAGGGTGTGCTCGCGGGCCCACGCGTCGAGCCCGCTCTGGTCGGGCACCGGCCCGGTGACGGTCGGCGCGGGCAGGGCCGACCGCCACGCGTCGAGCCCGGCGCTCGTCCCGCACCCCGGCCGGTGCCAGAACGCGGTGGCCGAGGGCACCAGCGGGTGCGGCGCCTCCAGCAGGGCGCGGGCGGCCTCGGCGGCGGTCCGCACGTCGGTGCCGAGCACCTCCTCCAGCTCCGCGCGGGTCGCACCGGTGGTCGCCGGCGCGGCGAGCGCCAGCAGCAGCCAGGCGCCGAGCGGGGAGGCGACGTGGTGCCCGTCGCCGGTCACGGCGTGCAGGCGTTCGGCGTAGCGGGCCAGGGGAGCGCGGATGTCCGTCGTCACCGCTCCACTGTGCCCGCCGCCGCCCCCGCCGTCACCACCGCCGTCAGGACCACAGCTCGAACGGCTCGTCGATCTCCTCGCCGGCGAGGAACGGGGTCAGCAGCTCCGGCAGCCGGCCCGGGTAGAACCGCTCCCGGCTCGCCACCACCTCCGGCACCGACCACCAGCGGAAGCCGAAGTAGTCCTCCACCTCGTAGTCGAGCCGGTGCGCCTCGTCCACGTCCGGCCCCGCTCCGGCGAGCCGCACGGGCACGATCACCTCGTCCTGGAGGTGCCGCCGCTGCCGGTGGACGAAGCTGGCCCGCCGCCGCCACGTCGGCGGGCCGACCTGCCCGGCGGTGGCGACGATGCCGGTCTCCTCCCGCAGCTCCCGCAGCGCCGTGTCCAGGTAGGTCTCGCCGGGGTCCGCGCCGCCGCCGGGCAGCTCCCACCAGGTGCCCAGCCGGGGGTGGTCCGGGTCTCGGGTGTGGAACAGCAGCACCCGGTCGGCGGCGTCCAGCACCACCACCCGCACCGCGCTGCGCTCGAAGACCGGCAGATCCCGCGGTAGTTCGATCACCGGTCCATCATGCCCGCGACGCGGTCCGTGGCCGTGCCCGGCCGACGGCCGGCCGCCCCGTCGACGTCGCGGACCGGGCTGGCGTCCTCGGCGGCACGGGCCCGAAGCGCACCCCCCGCCCGGCCGCCCGCCGGCGGGTCGCGGTCGCCGGCAGGGGAGCCGGCACGCCGGCGAGCGGGATCGGGCATCCTCGGACGGTGACGA
Source organism: Micromonospora citrea (assembly GCF_900090315.1). Lineage (NCBI taxonomy): Bacteria > Bacillati > Actinomycetota > Actinomycetes > Micromonosporales > Micromonosporaceae > Micromonospora > Micromonospora citrea. The sequence continues at coordinate 6,688,525 of NZ_FMHZ01000002.1, forward strand.
AGCCGCGCCGCGCCCGACTGTCGGGCATCTACGCCGCGGACATCCAGGTGTTCCGCTTCTATCCCGACGGTCTCGCGCTCGACGTCCTCGTGAAGCCGGCCCCCGACGCGACCCACGGGCCGGCCATCGCCCGGTGGTTGCGCCGCGAGTCGCCCCTGAGCGGCGTCCACGCCGTCCGGTACGCCGTGTCCGCCGGCCGGATCTCGTTCACCACGCCCGGCCACTTCGGCGAAGGCGACGTCGAGCTGAGCGGCACGTGGCGTGCGGGCCGCCTCGTCCTGCGCGCGCGCCACGGCGGGCGCGCGGCACCGGATCGACACTTCCGCCTGATCTGGCCGGCGCGCATGCGGCACGGACCGGGCACCTGACCGCCGTCGGGCAATGCCGTCACGGCGGATCAGGGTGGGACCTCCCCGGCCGCTCGACCAGCTCCGGACGTGCCTCCGCTCAGGGGGGGGCGGTCAGTCGGTGGGCGGGGCGCCGAGGCGGTGCGGCAGTCGCCGGCCGAGCGGCAGCCGCTCGTCCGCGTCGGTGTCGGTGCGGATGTCCACGTTCAGGGCGAAGCAGTACAGCCGGTCGCCGCGTTCGACCCAGCCGACCCACCAGCCGGTGCCGGTGGCACGGCACCGGCGACGTCACGCCCCGCCCGCGCGGGCAGACCCCTCACGGGATCGTCGCGTCGACGACGGCGGCCACGTCGGGCGGCAGCGGGTACGGGCGCTCCGGCGGCAGCAGGGCCTCGGCGGCGGCGTCGTCGCCGGCGTCGAGCGCCGCGCGCACCGCGTGGGCGGTCGCGGTCACGTCGGTCAGGGCGACCAGCCACTCGTCGACGTACCGCCGCACCGCCTCGCCGGAGAGCCCGACCTGGAGCGACCGGTGCGGTAGCGGGGCGAGCCGCAGCGACCGCTCGGGGTCCCACTGCACCCGCACCGGGCTGTCGCGCAGCCGCCGCGACCAGGTCTCCCGGTCCGGGTACCGGTCGCGGTCGAAGCTGCTCGGGCACGAGTGGGCCAGCGCCCACTCGAAGCCGGAGCGGGTGATCTCGACGGCGAGCACCCGTTCCTGCCCGGGCTTCGTGCCCCAGCCGCAGCGGTACATCATCCAGCGGAACGAGGGCTTGACCCAGGTCATCCGTTCCCGCTTGAACGGCGGGACGAAGCGGCCGGCGGCCAGCGCCGCCCCGGCGATCTCCGGCGGGTACGCCTGGTACACGGTCACGGTGTCGGCGGTGAAGTCGGCGCGGACCTGGTGGGCGGGGACCGTCATGCCGCCGATACTGATCGACCGCCGGTCGCCGGTCCAGCGGATTGTCGCCGCCTCCGGGCGGCGGCGGGGCGGGGGATAGGCTGCCGGCGTGGCTGGACTTCTCAGGAGCGTGGCGGCGCGCATCGGCGGCGTCATCCCGTCGCCCCGTCGACCGGGGCCCGCGCCCGCGCAGGTGGCCCGGCGGCGCCAGGTCGCGGCGCTGCAACGCCGTGAGCTGACGTACGCCCCGGAGCTCGACGGGCACGCGGACCCGGGCGAGATCGTCTGGACCTGGGTGCCCTACGAGGACGATCCGCGCCAGGGCAAGGACCGCCCGGTGCTGGTGGTGGGCCGGCACAGCCGCACCCTGTTCGGGCTGATGCTCTCCAGCCAGAGCGAACGCGACGGCCAGCGGCACTGGCTGGCGTTGGGACCGGGCGAGTGGGACCGGGACAACCGGCCGAGCTGGGTGCGCCTGGACCGCGTGCTGACCATGCGGGAGGACAGCATCCGCCGGGAGGGCGCGGTGCTGGACCGGGCCCGTTTCGACCGGGTCGGGCAGGCCCTGCGCGCCGGCTACGGCTGGCGCTGACGAGGCCTCCGGGGCGCTCAGAGGTCAGGCCGGTTCCCGGCTGGGGGACACCCCGGCGTCCCGGGCGTCCGGCGGCGGGTACGGCTGCTCGGCCAGCAGGCGGGCCAGGTGCGCGCTGTTGAGCGCCAGCGCCTTCGTGGTGCGGCCCGTGGTGTCCGGCTTCGGCCGGGCGTCGATGTAGTCGACCTTGTGCAGCGCCTCGCCGACCCAGTACGTGGCGCCGGCCGCCGGGCAGGTGAAGCCGACCTCGTTGAGCGCCTGCTGCACCTGGCCGATCGTGTGGTGCGCGCCGTCCTCGTTGCCGACGACCGCGACGCCGCCCACCTTGCCGTAGGTGAGCAGCCGGCCCTCGGCGTCGGTCTCGGACAGTTCGGCGTCGAGCCGTTCGAGGACCATCTTGCACACGGCCGACGGCTGGCCGAGCCAGATCGGCGTGGCGACGACGAGGATCTGCGCGGCCAGCAGCCTGGACCGGATGGCCGGCCACCCGTCGCCGCCGCCCTCGTCGGTCGAGACCCCGAACCGCACGTCGTGGTCGACGACCCGGACGAGTTCGCCCTCGACTCCCTGGGTGGCGAGTTCGTCGAGGACCTCCCGCCCGAGCACCTCCGAACTCGACGGGGCGGGTGACCGCTTCAGGGTGCAGTTCAGGACCAGGGCCCGGATGGTCGCCACGATCGTTCCTCTCGGCCGCGCCGCGCTGATGTCCTTCGGCATACCCGGCAGGCGGCGCGAGACACGTCGGGACGCGGCGCGCCGCCGGGAGGTCCAGGTGTGCCGCTCGGCGTCCCGACGGCAGGGTGTCGGGACGGCCGACGGTCGGTGGACGGCTGCCGTGCTGCTCAGCACTCCGCGAGGCGTGCGGTGTCGACGAGTTGCCGGGGCGTGCGCGCCGACCCGAGGCTCTTGGCCCGGTACATCGCCGCGTCGGCCCGGTTCAGCGCCTCGGTGAGCTGCGCCGGGCCGGTGACCGGCGCCAGCCCGACGGAGGCGGTCACCCGGACGCTGAGGCCGCCGAGCGGGATCGGCGCGGCGAGGCTCTCGCAGAGCCGCCGGGTGGCGTGCTCGATCCACCGGCGGTCGACCGTCGGGCTGGCCAGCAGCCCGGCGAACTCGTCGCCGCCGAGCCGGGCGACGAGGTTGTCCCCGGCGAAGGCCGCGAGCCGCTGGGCGACGCTGACCAGCACCTGGTCGCCGGCGGCGTGGCCGTAGCGGTCGTTGATCTGCTTGAAGTCGTCGAGGTCGAGCACCACGGCGACCAGCGGTTGCCCGGCCGCGTCGGTGAGCAGCGCGGCCGCTATCCGGTAGAACGCGCGACGGTTGGGCAGGCCGGTGAGTGGGTCGTGGCTGGCGGCGTGCCGTTCGGCGGCGAGCTCGGCCTGGAGGTGCCGGATCTCGGCCTCGGCCCGCAGCGCCCGGCTGCGCAGTTGCCAGGTGGTCACGAGGGCCCCCGCGGCACAGATGCCGGACGCGATGGTGAGCGGATCCGGCACGGGACCTCCCGTCGTCACGATGGCCGCGGCCCGCGAGGCGTGGCGTGCCGCGCCTCTCGCGGGACCCTGTCGTCGCTGGTGACAGCCCAGCTGTCGGTAACACAGAGTGAACGGATCGGTACCGGTCACGTGCGTTATCATGCTCGCCGTCCGATGCAGATGCAAGAGCAGATGCACGTGCAGCAAGCCCTCGTCGATGCCGTGCGACTCTCCGCAGCCCCGCCGCGCGGCAGCGGCGCCCCTCGCGCAGAGAAAGACGCCCAATGCAGCAGCCACCCAACGGCGTTCCCACCACCCAGTTGCCCCCGCTCAACTGGCAGAAGAGCCGCCGGAGCAACCCCAGCGGCAACTGCGTCGAGCTGGCGGAACTGCCCGGCGGCGCCGGCATCGCCCTGCGCAACTCCCGCCACCCGGACGGCCCGGCACTGATCTACACGGTGGACGAGATCGCCGCGTTCGTGCTCGGCGCCCGCGACGGTGACTTCGATCACCTGATCGACTGACCGCCGCCCGGCCGGCCGCGGAGATCCGCCGTCGCCGGGGAGTTCTCCTCACTCACGGTTCATGGCATGCTTACACGTCGGCCGGGCCGGGGTCCCCGGTCGGCACCGTCGGGCATGCGGAGGGGCGGCAGTGACGATGGTTCCCGCCGAGGGAGGTTCGGCCACCGGGCCCACCGTGCTGCGGATGCTGCTCGGCGCCCAGTTGCGCCGGCTGCGCGAGTCCAGCGGGGTGACCCGCGAGGGCGCCGGCTGGGAGATCCGGGCCTCCGAGTCGAAGATCAGCCGGATGGAGCTGGGCCGGGTCGGCTTCAAGGAACGCGACGTCGCCGACCTGCTCACCCTCTACGGCGTCACCGAGCCGGACGAGCGCGAGGCGCTGCTCAAACTCGCCCGGGACGCCAACAGCCCCGGCTGGTGGCACCGCTACGGCGACGTCCTGCCGAGCTGGTTCCAGTCGTACCTCGGCCTGGAGGCCGCCGCGGCCCTGATCCGTTCCTATGAGGTCCAGTTCGTCCCCGGCCTGCTCCAGACCCGGGAGTACGCCCGGGCCGTGGTGCTGCTCGGCCACGGGCGGGCCGCGCCGGCGGAGATCGAGCGCCGGGTCGCCCTGCGCATGCAGCGCCAGCGGCTGCTGCGCCGGGAGAACCCGCCGCTGCTCTGGGCGGTGGTGGACGAGGCCGCCCTGCGCCGGCCCATCGGCGGGCCCGAGGTGATGCGCGGCCAGGTGGCGGCGCTGATCGAGGCGACCAGGTCGCCCCACATCCGGCTCCAGGTCATCCCCTTCGCCGCCGGCGGGCACGCGGCGGCGGGCGGCGCCTTCACGATCCTGCGCTTCGGCGACCAGGACCTGCCCGACATCGTCTACATCGAGCAGCTCACCAGCGCGCTCTACCTCGACAAGCGCGACGACCTCGACTACTACGCGGTGGCGATGGAGCGGCTCTGCGTCGAGGCCGAGCCGCCGGAGCGTACGCCCGAGATCCTCGGCCGGCTGCTGGACGAGGTCTACCCGGCGTGACCCCTCCGGGGGCCCTGCGCCGGGCGGTCCCTCGGTTAGCATGGTCGCCGACCGGCGACAGTGGACGGACGCCACCGGTGGCGGTTGGCGCAGAGTCGTGGAGGCAGCCTTGACCACCGACGCCCCGGGCGTGACCACCGGCCCCACCCACCCGAGCGACCGCATCGACACCTCGGTGGCCCACCCCGCGCGCCGCTACAACTACTGGCTGGGCGGCAAGGACAACTTCCAGGCCGACCGGGACTCCGGCGACGCCATGGCGGCGGCCTTCCCGACGATCCGCACCGCCGCCCTGGAGAACCGCCGCTTCCTCCAGCGGGCCGTGCGCCACCTGGCCCGGGAGGCGGGCATCCGCCAGTTCCTCGACATCGGCACCGGCATCCCGACCGCCGACAACACCCACGAGGTCGCCCAGGCGGTCGCCCCCGAGTCGCGGGTGGTCTACGTCGACAACGACCCGATCGTGCTCGCGCACGCCCGGGCGCTGCTCACCAGTTCCCCGCAGGGCGCCACCGCCTACATCGACGCCGACCTGCGCGACCCGGAGCGGATCCTGGCCCATCCCGACCTGCTGCGCACCATCGACCTGTCCCGGCCGGTCGGGTTGATGCTGGTGGCGATCCTGCACTTCGTTCCCGACGGCGACGACCCGTACGCCGTGGTCGCCCGGCTGCTCGACGCCCTGCCGCCGGGCAGTTACCTGGCTGCCTCCCACGCCACCCACGACTACCTGCCCCCGGAGATCGCCCGGGAGGCGAAGGCCGCCAGCCGGGGCGACGGCCCGCACGGCCTGATCAACCTGCGCAGCCGGGAGGAGTTCGTCCGGTTCTTCGACGGCCTCGAGCTGGTGGAGCCCGGTGTGACCTCGGTGGCCGAGTGGCGCGCCGACGACGCCCCGCAGCCCCGGCCGTCGGTGGCCGAGGTCAGCATGTACGGGGCGGTGGCCCGCAAGTCCTGACCCGCTCCTCGTCCGCCCGCCCCGCCCCGCGGGGCGGGCGCGTCTGTGCCCGGCCCGCCCGGCGGGGGGCACGCGTCTGTGCCCGGCCGATGCCCGTACCGTCGGTCACGCTGACCCGGCGATGTCGGTGGGCGCGGCGGGACGGCCGCTAGACGCGGGAGCGGTGGCTGGCGACGCGGGCCCGCGAGGAACAGGTGGCGGAGCAGTAGCGGCGGGGGCGTCCCGGGCTGTGCGTGGGGAAGACGCGGTCGCACCCCGGCGCCTGGCAGACGCCCAGGGGCGGCTGTTGGTGCTCGGCGACGAGGATGGCCAGGGCCATCGCCGAGGAGGCGGTGAACCACTCGCCCCAGCCGGCGTCGTCGCCGCTGTCGACGTGCAGGTGCCACGGCGTGTCCTCGTGCGCCGTCAGCCGCGGCGGCCCGCAGGCGGCGAGCACCTCGTTCAGCCGGGCGCAGGCCTCCTCGAGCGAGCCGGCCCGGGCGACCGGGCGGATCCTGGCGGCGGCGTCACGTAGCTGACGAGCCTCGTCGGGCCGCAACGACGGGACCGTCTCCCCGTGTGCCGCGAGGGCGGCGCACAGGCCCGCGTCGTCCCCGTCGGCCGCGTTGATCACGTCGGCGCAGCGCCGTGTCGCGGCTTCCGCCCCCGCCTTGAACATCGCCATGGCACCATCCTATGTAACGTAATGGCCGTGACAAACCGTTACACGGCCCCGCTCGGCGCGCTCATGTCACGCGCCGGGGACGAGATGGCCGGCACCGCGATCCTGCTCTTCGCCTACGGCGCGTCCTCGGCCGGTGACGGGGCCGCCGTGTTCGGGCTCCTCACCGTCGCCGCGGCGGTGGGCGGTCCGCTGCTCGGGGTCTGGCTGGACCGGGCCCGGTCCAGCGGCCCGCTGGCCCTGTCCCTGGCGTCGTTCACGGTCGGGCTGGCGGCGGTCGGGTTCGCGCTGCACCAGCGGCACGAGGGGCTGGCGATGGTGGTCGCGGTCCTGGCCGGCCTCTTCGCGCCCGCCGTCGCGGGCGGCTGGTCGGCGTCGCTCACCGACCTCGACGCCGTCCGGGCGCGGCGGTTGGCGGTCTTCGACGCGAGTTCCCACAGCATCGCCGGGTTGGCCGGCCCGGTTCTCGCCGGTGTCGCGTACGCGATCGCCGGGTCGAGCGCGCCGCTGGTCCTCACTCTTCTCCTGCTCGGGGTGGGCAGCGCGTGCGCGCCCTTCGCGCGCGTCCTGCGTCCCGAGGATCCGGGTGGGGCGTCTCGTCCGTTGGCCGACCTGCGCCGGGGCGTCGCCGTCATCGCGCGCCGGCCGAGGCTTCGGGCCGCGACCGCGTCGTCCTGCGTGGCCTCCTTCGGCTTCGGACTGTTCGCCGTCCTCGTCCCGGCGATCGGCCAGGAACGGTTCGGCAGCCCCGCCGCCGGGTCGATCCTGCTGGCGGTCCTCGCCGCAGCGGCCCTGGCGTCGAACGCCCTCCTCGAGCGCCGTGCGGCGCTGCGGCGCCCGGGGCGGGTCCTGACCTGGGCCACCGTCCTGGTCGGACTCGGCATCGCGATCGCGGCGGGCGGGCATCCGGTCGCCGCGATCCTCGCGGCCGTCGTCATCGGCGCGGGCGACGGGCCCCAACTCGCCGGGTTGATCCGGATCCGGCACCAGGAGGCGCCCGCCCGCCTGTGCGCCCAGGTCTTCACGACCGGGGCAAGTCTCAAGATCACCGCCTCGGGCGTCGGCGCGCTGGCCGCGGCCCCCCTCGCGCACGCCGGCCCGACCGTCGCGCTCCTCGTCGCCGCCGCCGCTCACCTCGTCGCGGCCCGCGTCGCGAGCAATGCCGGCGACCACCCGGACGGGGACCCCGACGCCGCCCCACCCTCGCCGCCGCCCGTCGCGGGCGTATTGACGGTGCCGACTCCCGCCGCTAATCTCTGTATCGATCCAGACTGAATCGATCCAGAGGAGCGCGCGGTGAAGCCCACCCTGCAGGCCGTCGCGGAGGCCGTCGGGGTCTCCCGCAGCACCGTCTCCAACGCCTACAGCCGTCCCGACCAGCTCTCCGCCGCGCTGCGCCAGCGCATCCTCGACACCGCCCGGCAGCTCGGCTACCCCGGCCCCAACCCCACCGCCCGGTCGCTGCGGCGCGGCTGGGTCGGCGCCATCGGGGTGCTGTTCGAGTCGCGGCTGTCGTACGCCTTCACCGACCCCTTCGCGGTCCGGTTCCTGGCCGGCGTCGCCGAGGCGGCCGAGCGGCACGGCACCAGCCTGCTGCTCGTGCCGCTGCCGGCGGACCAGGCGGGCGCGCGGCGTGCGGTGGAGGACGCGGCAGTCGACGGCTTCTGCGTCTACTGCGTGGGCGACGAGGGCTGGGTCGTCGACGTGCTGCGGGAGCGGGGCCTGCCCGTGGTCACCACCGCGCCCCGCGAGGACGCCGGCCCCGACGACCGCTACGTCGGCATCGACGAGCGCGCCGCCGCCCGCGCGGTCGCCGCGCACGTGGCCGGGCTCGGGCACCGCCGGGTCGCCCTGCTCGGCGACGCCGTCCGACCCGGCGTCGCCCCGGGCGAGCTGCGCCTGCCCGACGTGGCCGCCGTCGCCCACCCCACCACCCGGGCCCGGCTCGCCGGCTTCGCCGACGCCTTCGCCGAGGTGGGCGTCGCCTGGTCCGAGCTGACCCTGCTCGCCGCCACGGCCAACAGCCGGGCGGCCGGCGCCGCCGCCGTCGCCGCCGCGCTCGCCGCCCCCGAGCCGCCCACGGCCGTGCTCGCCTGCTCCGACGTGCTCGCCCTGGGCGTCCTCGACGCGCTCGCCGAGGCCGGCGGGCCACCGGTCTCCGTCACCGGCTTCGACGACATCGCCGAGGCCGCCGCGGCGGGCCTCACCACCGTGCGGCAACCCGCCGAGGAGAAGGGGCGCATCTCCGCCCAACTCCTGCTCGACCCGCCCGCCGACCCGGCGGCCGGCCACGTCCTGCTGCCCACCGCACTCGTCGTCCGGACCTCCACCGGACCCGTCCCTAGGAGCTGACCATGGACCAGCCCACCGGCCTGATCGTCGCCATCGACGCGGTGACCCGCCACGTCAACTCCGCCCGGCCGGACGCGCCGGTGGTCGCGGAGCGCCCGCGCGCGGCGCGGCTCGCCCCCACCCGGCTGGCCGCCGCCGGCGCCCTGCGCCGGCTCGCCGACCGGATCCAGCCGCCGCCGCTGCCCGCGCCACCGCGCTGTTCCTGACCCCCACCGGCGGTCGCGCGGGTGGCCACCGTCACCCGCGCGGCCGGTCGTCCGGTCCCACGGCGGGACGACCGGCACACAACCGGGCACCGCGGTTGGTGCCCGCCCACGCCGGCCAGGCAGACTGAACGGCTATGTCGCCGTTCTCGCCCACCCTGCGGTTGCACGACCGGTACGTCCTGCGCGAGCGCATCGGCCTCGGCGGAATGTCCGAGGTGTGGCGCGCCGACGACGAGGTGCTGCACCGACCCGTCGCCGTCAAGGCCCTCGCCGGGGAGTTCGGCACCGACCCGCACCTGCGGGCCACCATCGGGCGCGAGGCCCGCGCCGCCGCGCGGCTGACCCACCCGCACGTCACCCAGGTGTACGACTACGGCGAGGCGGCCCTCGGCGGGGCGGTCGTGCCGTACCTGGTGATGGAACTGGTGGAGGGGCGCAACCTCGCCGACCGGCTCGCCGACGGGCCGCTCGCCTGGCCGGACGCCGTCCGGATGGCCGGGCAGGTCGCCGCCGCGCTGGCCGCCGCCCACCGCATCGGGGTGGTGCACCGCGACATCAAGCCGGGCAACGTCATGCTCACCGAGACCGGCGCCAAGGTGCTCGACTTCGGCATCGCCGCGCTCGCCGGCCCGGACCACCCGCTCGTCGGGCAGACCGGCGAGCTGCTGATGGGTACGCCCGCCTACTTCGCCCCGGAGCGGATGCGGCCCGGGCCGCCGAACCCGGCCAGCGACGTCTACGCCCTCGGCGCGCTGCTCTACCGCGCTCTCACCGGCCGCGCCCCGCTGCCCGTGCGGACCTGGGAGGACGCGCTGGAGGTGCACGCCGGGCACCCGCCCGTGCCGCCGCCGCAGGTTCCCGGGCTGCCCGCCGACGTCGCCGAGTTGACCCTCGCCTGCCTCGCCGTGGATCCCGCCCGTCGGCCGACCGCCGCCCAACTGGCCGGGCGGTTCGCCGGCGTCGCGGCCGCCGGCCCGCACACGGCGGTCCTGCCGACCGTGACCGCCCCGAGCCCGGCCCACCCGCCGACGCTGATCGACCGCCCGCCGTCGCCCACCACGGTGGCCCCCGTCGGCCGGGCGACGCCGCCCTCGAGCAGCGGTCGGGCGGTGCCGCTCGGCGGATCGACCGCCGTCGGCCCGCGTCCCGCCCCGGGCACCGGGCCGGGGGCACGGGGGAACCGGCCGATCACGGTGCTGGTCGCCGTCGGTGTCGCGCTGGTCGTCGGGCTCGTCGGGGTGCTCGCCCTCGGCGACGACGGGAGCCCGCCACCCGCGGCCGCCCCGGTGACCGTCACGCCGGCCGAGGAACCGACCAGCGCCGCCCCGCCGGCCAGCAGCGCCGCCCCGCCGCCGACGTCCGCCCGGCCCGATCCGCTCGGCCTGCGTCAGCTCGCCGCCGAGTTCGCCGCGGTGCTCGTGCAGGCGCAGGTCCGCGGCGAGATCGACGGCAAGACGCTGGAGCAGTTCCGGGACAAGCTCGCCGATCTCAACCGCGGCAAGCCCAAGGACCGGGCCAAGCGGATCGAGGACCTGCGGAAGCGGGTGGCCGAGGCGGCCGAGGAGGAGCGGATCACGCCCGACACGGCGGCCCGCCTCGACGCCCTGCTGGACCGGGTGGACGTCGGGCTCCGCGGCGAGGACGACGACGACGACTGATCCCCGCCGGAGGTCGACGGGCCGCGCTCAGCCGACCTCGACCACCGCCCCCTGCTCCGCCCGGCCGCCGCGCACGACCTGCGCGTACGCCCCGACGCACGGCTGCGGGCCGAGCTGCGGCAGCGGCGCGACCCGGTTGAGGCGGGCGGGGACGCGCAGGGCGTCGGGCTGCCGGGGCAGCGACCCGTGTGTGAGGGTCGGCACGGCGCAGCGCGGCGTCGGCGCGAGCACCCGCAGCACGAGCGCCGGGCCGATCCGCAGCTCCCGGCCGACCCAGTCGTTCTCCGCGAAGGCGTCCACGTCGGCCTCGACGACGAGGTTGGGCCGGTAGCGGGCCGCGTCGAGCGTGCCGCCGGGCATCTCGGCGGCCAGCCGGGCCAGGGTCGCCGTGGTGACCAGGTGCACGGGGGCGAAGTCGAAGAACGTGCCCGGCGCCGCGGCCCCGAGAGGGCTGGCGTGCACCGGCACGTCGGCGGCGAACCCGCCGGCGAGCACCGCCTCCGGGTCCGCCCGGTCCAGCGTCGCCTCGGCGGGCGGCCGGTCGATCAGCGTCACCGGGACGCCGAGCACCCGGGACAGCACGCCGTCGACGTCGGCGTCCACGCTGGACACCTCGCGCCCGTCGGGCAGGGTGACGCGTACCGGGTCGGGCGCGGCGCCGGTCGCGCGGAGGGTGAGCAGGTCCCGCCAGAGCCGGGGGTGCTTCGCGCTGGCCACCCGCCCGGTGTCCCGGTGCCGCAGGGCCAGCCGCCGGTCGCCCGCCACGCCCGCCGCGTCCACCTCGGCGGCGGGCAGCCGTTCGCCCAGCAGGGACTTGACCGGGTACCGCCAGAGCTCGGCCAGCCGCCCGGTCACCGCGCCGCCCTCGCCACGTGGGCCGCCGCGAAGAGTGTCGACGGCGCGGCGGCGGGCCGGCCGCCGACGCCCGGAATGCGCTGTGTCACGCGGCCACCCTAGTCCCGTACGCCGCCCCCGGCCGCCCCGCCCGGCCCGCCCCGGCCGGCTACCTGGCCAGCAGGGCGCGCAGGGCCTTGACCACCTCGGCGGGAGACTCCTCGGCCATGAAGTGGCCGCAGGTGACGGTGCGGTGCTCCAGGTCCGGCGCCCACGCCCGCCACAACGCGGCGGCGTCGTAGCCCAGGGCGGCCCCCCAGTCCTGCTGGAGCACGGTCACCGGCATGCGCAGCGTGTTGCCCGCCGCGCGGTCGGCCCGGTCGTGCGCCACGTCGATGCCGGCCGACGCGCGGTAGTCGGCGACGATCGACGGGACCGCCTCCCGGGACGCCCGCAGGTACGCGGCCCGCACGTCGGCGGGCAGGGCGTCCGGGTCCCGGGTCCAGGCGTCGAGGAAGTGGCCGAAGAAGGCGTCGGGAGCGGCGCCGATGAGCTGCTCGGGCAGGCCGGGCGGCTGGGCCATCAGGTAGAGGTGGAAACCGACGGCCGCCATGGTGCCGCGCATGACCTCCCACATGTCGAGGGTGGGCAGCACGTCGAGCGCGGCCAGGTGGGTGACCGCCCGGGGATGGTCGAGGCCGGCGCGGACGGCGACCAGCGCGCCGCGGTCGTGCCCGGCCAGGGCGAAGCGGTCGTACCCGAGCGCGCGGGCGAGCGCGACGACGTCGGCGGCCATGGTGCGCTTCGCGTACGCCGTCCCGTCGGGGTCGGCGGGCTTGTCGCTGTCGCCGTAGCCGCGCAGGTCCGGGCAGATCACGGTGTGGTCGGCGGCGAGGTCGGCGGCGACGTGCCGCCACATGAGGTGGGTCTGCGGGAAGCCGTGCAGCAGCACCACCGGGCTGCCGGAGCCGGCGACCGCCACGTTGAGCGTCACGCCGTCGGCGACGCTGACGCGCCGGTGGTCGAATCCCCTGATCGTCGGGTTCATGGTGGGTCCCTTCCCGTCGTGCCGGTCGGTGGGAGGCGGTGGTTCCGCCCCGTGCGGCACCGAGCCTGCCCGGGGGCGATCAGCGGCCGGTCAGCAACGGATGAGCGGGACGCCCCGGGAACCCCCGACCGTGCGGAACGGCCGGCGGGCGCGCCTAGATTGGTGCCATGACCGGGCAGGCGGCGGCACCCACGGTGACCTTCGGCGTGCTGGGGCCGGTGGAGGCGGCGAACGCCACCGGCCCCGTCACGCTGAAAGGTCCCTGCCAGCGGGCGGTGCTGGCCCGCCTGCTCGTCGCCCGGGGCCGGGTGGTGCCGGTCGACCGGCTCGTCGGCGACCTGTGGGAGGCGCCATCGGACGGCGCGGTGGGAGCGATCCGGACGTTCGTCGCCGACCTGCGCCGCGCGCTGGAGCCGGACCGGCCGCCCCGGCAGCCGGCCCGGTTGCTGGTGACCGCCCCACCCGGGTACGCGCTGCGCGCCGAGCCCGACGCGGTGGACGCCTGGCGGTTCGAGGCGGCGGTCGCCGAAGCGGGCGAGCTGCTGACCGCCGGCCGTGGCGGGCCGGCGCTGGCCCGCCTGGACGACGCGCTGGCGCTCTGGCGGGGCCCGGCGTACGCCGAGGTCGCCGGCGAGCCCTGGGCCCGCGCGGAGGCCGACCGGCTCGACGAGCTGCGGCTGCTGGCCGTCGAACGGCGGGCCTCGGCGCTGCTGGCCCTGGAACGGGCCCCCGAGGCGGTCACGGGGCTGCGGGCCCACGCCGCCGACCACCCGCTGCGCGAGGACGCCTGGCAGTTGCTGGCCACCGCCCTGTACCGGTCGGGCCGCCAGGGGGAGGCGCTGGCCGCGCTGCGGCAGGCCCGCGACACCCTGGTGGCCGAACTCGGCGTCGACCCGGGTCCGCGACTGCGGCGACTGGAGGCCGACATCCTCGCCCAGGCGCCCGGGCTCCTCCCTCCCGCGCCATCCCCGGGCCCGATCGCGCCGCCTGCGGGCCCGACCGCGCCATCCCCGGGCCCGATCGCGCCGCCTGCGGGCCCGACCGCGCCATCCCCTGGCCCGATCGCGCCGCCTGCCGGCCCGACCGCGCCGCCCACGGGCCCTCCCACGCCGCCTGCCGGCCCGACCGGGTCCGGCACCTCCGTGGCCGCCCGTAGCACCGTGCCCGCCGGTGCGCGCGTCGGCCCGGACACGCCCGGGACGGCGCGGCCCGGCGGGGCGGTGGCGCGCGACGACCGCCGCCCGTTCGTCGGCCGCGACGAGGAGCTGGCCCGGCTGCGGCAGGCGGCCGGGCGGGCCGCCCGGCACGGCAACCCCGCCCTGGCCCTCGTCTCCGGGGAGGCCGGCGCGGGCAAGACCGCGCTCGCCGACGCGCTCGCCCGGGAACTGGCCGCCGCCGGCTGGGCGTCCGCGTGGGGCCACGTCCCCGAGTACGAGGGCGCACCGGCCGCCTGGCCGTGGACCCGGATCACCGACGCGCTCGCCCCCTCGGACGGTGCCGGGCCGGCTCCGGCCGGCGCGGTCGGCGGGAACGGCGCCGCGGCGGACGCCTCCGACCGGGCGCAGGATCCGGCGGCGGCCCGGTTCCGGCTGCACCGCGCCGTCGTCGCGCTCGTCTCGGCGGCGGCCGGGCGGGGGCCGGTGCTGCTGGTCGTCGACGACCTGCACCGCGCCGACGCCGACACCCTGGACCTGCTCACCGCCCTGGTCGGCGAGCCGGAGCCGGTCGCCGGGCCGGTGCTCGTCGTGGGGACGTACCGCGCCGCCGAGATCACCCCGGAGCTGACCGCCGCGCTGGCCCGGCTGGCCCGCGCCGAGCCGGTCCGGGTCTACCTCGGCGGCCTGTCCGAACAGGCGACCGGCGACGTGGCGCGGACGGTGACCGGGCGGGACCTCGACGCCGCCGTGGTCCGCCTGATCCACCGTCGCAGCGGCGGGAACCCGTTCTTCGTCCGGGAGTTGGCGCGGCTGCTCGCGGCGGAGGGTCCGGCCGCGCTGCACCAGGTCCCGGCGGGGGTGCGCGACGTGATCCGGCACCGCCTCGCCCGGCTGCCCGACCCGGCGCAGACCGTCCTGCGGCAGGCGGCGGTGCTCGGCCGCGACGTCGACCCGGACGTGCTGACCGCGCTGGCGGGCGACGCGACGGCGGTCCTCGACGCGCTGGACCGCGCCCTCGCGGCCGGCTTCCTCAGCGAGCGGGACGCCGACGGCCGGCTGCGGTTCACCCACGTCCTGACCCGCGACACGCTCTACGGCGACCTCTCCGCGCCGCGCCGGGCCCGCTGGCACGCCGCCGCAGGCGACGCGATCGAGCGGCTGTACCCACACGACGCCGCCGCCCTCGCCCACCACTTCGCGCACGCGGCGAGCCGGCCCACCGCACCCCGCGCGGCCCGCTACGCCCGCGCGGCCGCCGAGCAGGCCGAGCGGCGCTTCCACCCGCACGAGGCGGCCCGCCTGTGGCGGCAGGCGGTCACCGCCCACGACCGCGCCGCCGCCGACGACGTACGCGGGCGGCTGACGGCGGCCATGGGGCTGGGCCGCGCCCTCGCCGTCACCGGGAATCTCGACGAGGCGCGGCGGCTGCGGTCGGCGTCGATCGCCACGGCCGTCGGGCTCGACGACCCCGCCCTGGCAACGAACGTGCTGACCGCGTTCGACGTCCCGGCGCTGTGGACCCGCAACGACGACGAGCGCCTCTCCCGACAGGTGGTCCGGGCCGCCGAGTGGACCCTGGCCGCGCTCGGCGACGAGGAGCCGCGGCGGCGCGCCCGGCTGCTGAGCACCCTCGCGTTGGAGCTGCGGGGCACCACCACCGACCGCGGCCACCGGGCGGCCCGCGAGGCGGAGGCGATCGCCCGGCGACTGGCGGACCCGGCGCTGCTCGCCCACGCGCTCAACGCCCGCTTCCTGCACGCCTTCCGGCGGACCGGCCTCGCCGCCGAGCGGGCCCGCATCGGCGCCGAACTGGTCGACCTGGCGGCCCGGCACGAGCTGGTCAGCTTCGAGGTCCTCGGCCACCTGATCCTGGTGCAGGCGCACGGTGCGCTCGCGGACCTCGCCGTCGCCGACGCGCACGCCCGCGCCGCCGACCGCCTCGCCGGACGGTACGACCTGCCGCTGGTGGGCGTCTTCACCCGGTGGTACGCCGCGCTGCGGCTGGCTGTCCGCGGCGACCGGGCCGGGGCGGCGGACGCGTACCGCGCCGCGCACGCCAGCCTCGCCGGCAGCGGGATGCCCGGGATGGAACACGGCCTGCTCGCCCTCGTGCTGCTGTCCCTGCGCCTGCCGCCGGCGGGGGAGCGGGAAGAAGGCTGGCCGGGGAACCTCGACCCCGACGGGGACCTCGGACCGTACGAGCCCTGGGCACGCCCCCTGCTGCTGCTCTCCACCGGTCACCGGGGCGAGGCCGCCGCCGCGCTGCGCGCCCTCCCGGACTCGCCGAACGACCTGCTGCGCGAGGCCCGCGTCTGCCTCGCCGCCCGCGCCGCCGTCGCCCTCGCCGACGAGGCCACGATGCGGTGGGCGTACGCCGAACTCGCCCCCGCCGCCGGGGAGCTGGCCGGGGCCGGCAGCGGGATCCTCACCCTCGGCCCGGTCGCCGACCACCTCGGCGACCTCGCCGCCGCGCTGGGCCGCCCCGACGAGGCCGCCGCGCACCGGCGCACCGCCCGCGCGGTCGCGGCGCGGGCCGCCGGCTGACGAGGAGATCCGCCGGCCGGCCCGCCCCTGCGGTTTTCCGCACCCGCCCGCTGCGGTCGTCCGGCGCGACCGGGTGGCCGGCCCCATGGCCGGCTCTCAGGATGGGTTCGTAGCGTGGGTACCATGATTCGTACCGCGCACTCCCTGCTCGCCGCCGGAACCACCACCGGGGAGGCCGCACCACCCGAGGACGGCCTGGTAGGTTTCGTCATCGACCTGGTCGAACGGCTCGGCGGTCCGGGCGCGGGCCTGGCCGTGGCCCTGGAGAACCTCTTCCCGCCGATCCCCAGCGAGGTGATCCTGCCGCTCGCCGGCTTCGTCGCGGGCCAGGGACGGATGAGCGTGGTCGGCGCCATCTTCTGGACCACCCTCGGTTCCCTGCTCGGCGCCCTGGCTCTCTACTACATCGGCGCGGCGCTCGGCCGGGACCGGATCCGGGCCATCGCGCAGAAGCTGCCGCTGGTCAAGCTCAGCGACGTGGACCGCACCGAGGAGTGGTTCCTGCGGCACGGCGTCAAGGCCGTCTTCTTCGGCCGGATGATTCCGATCTTCCGCAGCCTGATCTCGATCCCGGCCGGCGTGGAGCGGATGCCCGTGTTGACCTTCATGGTCTACACGACCCTCGGCAGCCTGATCTGGAACACCACCTTCGTGATGGCCGGCTACCTCCTCGGCGACAACTGGCACCTGGTGGAGGGATACGCCGGCGCGCTGCAGAAGGTGGTCATCGTGGCCTGCGTGGCGGCCTTCGGCTGGTTCGTCGTGACCCGCGTGATGCGGGCCCGACGGGGCGTGGCGACCGCCGACGAGCCGGAGCCGGCCCCCGGACCCGCCCCGCTGAACCACGCGCCCGACCCGGCCGGGCGGGGCACCATCTACCGCAGCGTCCACTCCGACGGGCAGCCCGACCCGTGGCACCGCGACGGGGCGCGCTGAGCCGGTGGAGACCGCACGAACGCACCCGCCGAGGGCGACCCGGATCCCCGCCGGCGTCGCCCTCGGGATCGTCTCGGCCGTCGTGGAGGCGTTGTTCCTCGTCGTCTCGGCCGTCGCCGTGGCCGGCGCCGCGCCCGCCGCGCCGGCCCGCTGGCGGGTCCGCGCCACGATCCGGCGGTACGCCTCGACGCTCGCCCGCTGGGAACGGGACCGGCTGGCCCAATTCCACGGCGTCGAGGTCCCGCCCGGCGCGCCGCCCCGCCGCGAGGTGGCGTACCTCGCCGCCCGACTGCTGCCCGGCGCGCTGGGCCTGCTGGCGTACGGGGTGCTGGCCTTCGGCGTCGTGCTGGCGGCCATCGTGGTGCGGGCCGTGCTGCGCGGCGACCTCGGCGTGGCCGACGCGCTGCTCCAGGTCGTCATCGGGACGGCCCTGCTCCTGGTCAACGTGCAGGCCGTGGCGAGCGTGGCCACGCTGGACGCCCGGCTCGCCCGGCGCCTGCTCGGCCCGAACGAGCGAACCCTGCTGGAGGAGCGGGTCCGGGAGCTGGCCGCCAGCCGCGCCGGCGTCATCGCCGCCGTCGACGCCGAGCGGCAGCGCATCGAGCGGGATCTGCACGACGGTCTCCAACAGCGACTCGTCGCCCTCGGCATGCTGCTCGGCCGGGCCCGCCGCAGCCGGGACGCGGAGCGCACCGCCGCGCTGCTCGCCCAGGCGCACGCCGACGCCCAACAGGCCGTCGCGGAACTGCGCGAGGTGGCCTGGCGGGTGTACCCGTCGGCGCTCGACGGCGCCGACCTCGGACAGGTGCTGGAAATGGTCGCGCAACGCTCCGACGTTCCGGTCCGCGTCCGCTGTGACCTGCCGGTACGCCCGCAGCGGCAGGTCGAGACGGTGTTGTACTTCGTCGCCTGTGAGGCGCTGACCAACGCGGCGAAACACGCCGCCGCTACCCTGATCACCGTCGAGATCGGCACGGGGGAGGGGCACATCCGGATGGCGGTACACGACGACGGCGTCGGCGGCGCCGACCCGGCCGGGACGGGCCTGTCCGGCCTGGCCCGCCGGGTCGCCGCGCTCGACGGGCGGCTGCGGGTCGACAGCCCGGCCGGCGGGCCGACCAGGGTTTCGGTGGAACTGCCGTGCGGATAGTGCTCGCCGAGGACTCCACGCTGCTGCGCGAGGGACTGGCCCGGCTGCTGGCCGAGGAGGGCCACGAGGTCGCCGCCGCCGTCGCATCCGCGGACGACCTGGTGGACGCCGCCGCCCGGCACCGGCCCGACATCGTCGTCACCGACGTGCGGATGCCTCCCACCCACACCGACGACGGGCTGCGGGCGGCGCTGGAGATCCGGCGGCGCTGGCCCGGCACCGGTGTCCTGGTGCTCTCCCAGTACGTCGAGAAGCGGTACGCCACCCGGCTGCTCGCCGACCGTCCCGAGGGTGTCGGCTACGTGCTCAAGGACCGGGTCGCCCAGGTGGACGACTTCCTCGACGCCCTGGACCGGGTGGCCGAGGGCGCGACGGCGCTGGACCCGGAGGTGGTGCGGCAGGTTTTGGCCGGCACCGACCGGGCGGACCCGCTGGCGCGGCTCACGCCCCGCGAACGGGACGTGCTGCACCACATGGCGCAGGGCCACACCAACGCCACGATCGCCGAGCGGCTGCAGGTGTCGCAGAGCGCGGTGGAGAAGCACATCAACACGATCTTCGACAAGCTCGACCTGTCTCAGGCGGCGGGCTACAGCCGGCGGGTGCTCGCGGTGCTCCGGTACCTGGGGGTCTGATCGCTCCTTCTCGGGCTTCTCTTGGCTTGGGCTGTGTCGTTGCCGGTGGCTTGCGGTGCGTCGTGGTGGGGGTGTGGTCCGCCGTGGCCGGGTTCGGGTGGTCGGGTTGCGGTGCGTCGTGGTGGGGGTGTGGTCCGCCGTGGCCGGGTTCGGGTGGTCGGGTTGCGGTGCGTCGTGGTGGGGGTGTGGCCCGCCGTGCCCGGCTCCGGGCGGTCAGGCTTGATCCCTGCGCCGGGCACGGCGGGCCACACCCCGTCGGTGGTTGCGCGTCGTCCGTGCCTTCCTGTCCGTATTGGCGGTCGTGTCGGGGTGCGGGCCCAGCTTGGCGGTGCGTCTGGTCGCGGTCGGGGCGACCGGGCCGGGACGCGAGCGCGTGACGCGGCCGGTGCGGCCCCACGGGCGGGGCGGCTCGACAGCGCCCGACCACACCCACCATCTGCCGGCCCACGGGCGTTCGGCGTGTCGGGTGTCGGGTCGGGTGTCCGGTTTCGGGGTGTGATCGGGGGCATCGTGGGTGCGGAATCGTGGCGGGGTCGGGGTCGTTACACCCTGCGTACGGCCGAGTGAGGGCACGTCGCCGCCTGCGGGCGGGGGTGCCGGGCCCGGAATGACGGCGGGCCGGCGGTCGTTGGACATGGTCCGGCCGACGCGAGGGCGTCCCCCCGCCCCTGCGACAACGGGCCACGATCCGGCCCGCGCAAGGCCGGTCTGATTCTTCCCGGCACCCGTGCCGGATCCCCCCAGTTCCCTTTTGAGCGCCGGACGGTGCTTGCACCCGCGTTTCCGATCCCCCTCGGTAGTCGTGCGGGTGCCTTCCCCCGAATGGAGCCCATCGTGAACACGATCATGCGTAAGAGCGTTCTGGGTATTGCTGGTCTGGCTGTTGCCGGTGGTGTGTTCGCCGGTCCGGCCACCGCTCACGCCGCCCCGGTCGAGGCCGCTCCGGTCACCGCGGTGGCGGTGCAGGCTGACAAGCCGGGCGTGGACAAGGGCAAGCTGGTTCCGCACGGTGTGCAGGGTGCGCAGTCGCGGATCGATGTGTCGGACGAGCAGGTCGGTAACGTGAAGGCGATCGTCGCGGCGACGAAGAAGGCCGGGATGGACGAGCGTGCCGCTGTGGTGGCGATCGCGACGGCGTTGCAGGAGTCGAAGCTGGAGAACCTGGGTCATCTGGGTGAGCGCAACGACCATGACTCGCAGGGCCTGTTCCAGCAGCGCCCGTCCTCGGGTTGGGGCACGGTGGAGCAGATCACCGACCCGGAGTACTCGACCATGGCGTTCCTGAAGGGTCTCAAGCAGGTCGACGGGTGGCAGGACATGCCGCTGACGAAGGCGGCGCAGACGGTGCAGGTGTCGGCCTACCCCGACCACTACGCGCAGTGGGAGCAGCAGGCCGCCGACCTCGTCGCCGAGCACTGGAACAGCTGACACACGTGAACTACCGCCGCTGGCCGGTACCCCGCACGGGGTACCGGCCAGCGGCGTCTCCGCGTACGGCAGGTGAGCCGAACGGGCGGGCACGACCGGCGGCCGCCCGCCGTGCGCGGGCGTACAGTCGGGCGGTGGAACGCACCGAGAAGATGCCCGCGGAGACCCGGCCCCCCGGCGTGGCAGCCGTCGATCCCGGCAGTGTCCTGTTGCCCGGCCACGACGTGCCGTTGGGGCGCTACACCACGGTGCGGCGGTTGCTGCCGCAGCGCCAGCGGCGGATGGTCGGCGCCTGGTGCTTCGTGGACCACTTCGGGCCGGACGACGTCGCCGAGCGGCCCGGCATGGAGGTGCCGCCGCACCCGCACACCGGGCTGCAGACGGTGACCTGGCTGCTGGACGGGGAGATCCTGCACCGCGACAGCCTCGGCAACGTCCAGCCGATCCGGCCCGGCCAGCTCAACGTGATGACCTCCGGGCACGGCATCGCGCACTCCGAACGCTCACCGGAGCGGCACCCGCCGCTGATGCACGGCGTACAGCTCTGGGTGGCGCTGCCGGACCCGGCCCGCGCCGGGGCGGCCGACTTCGCCCACCACGCCGACCTGCCGCGCTGGCGCGACGGCGAGCTGGACGTCACCCTGCTGGTCGGCGAGCTGGCGGGCGAGCGGTCCCCGGCGGTGACGCACACCCCGCTGCTCGGCGCGCAGTTCGAGCTGCGCGGGTCCGCGGCAAGCACGCTGCCGCTGCGCCGCGACTTCGAGTACGGACTGCTGGCCATGTCCGGCGCCGCCGAGGTCGACGGCGTGTCGGTCGCGCCCGGGGCGCTGCTCTACCTCGGCGCCGGCCGGGACCGGCTGACCCTCGTCGGTGAGCCCGGCAGCCGGCTGCTGCTGCTCGGCGGGGCGCCCTTCGAGGAGCCGCTGGTGATGTGGTGGAACTTCGTCGGCCGCTCGCACGAGGAGGTCGCCGCCGCCCGGGAGGACTGGCTGGCCGGGCGGCGCTTCGGCGTCGTCGCCGACGATCCCGCCCCGCCGCTGCCCGCCCCCGCGCTGCCCACCACCCGGCTCAAGGCACGCGACCGCAGCGGCGGCATCCTCGGCTGACGCGGGCAGGCGTGGCCGGCCGTAGCGCGGGTAGTCGCCGGCATGCCGACCAGTGCCGTCTCCACCATCGAGGACAAGAAGCGCCTGGTACGCCGGCTCGCCGGCAGCGGGCGGGGCTTCGCGGAGCAGTACGGCTTCCGGGTCACCAACAACCCGTCGAGCCTGTTCCAGCTGCTCTGTCTCGCCGTGCTGCTGGCCCGCCGCGGCGACTTCCGGCGCGCTCTGGACAGCGCGCACGCCCTGCCCGACGCGGGCTGGGACAGCGCGGCCCGACTGGCCCGCTCGCTGCACGCCGACCGTGTTCGCGTGCTGCGCGACAGCGGCCAGCGCGGCGACGTCGACGCGCTCGCAGACGGCCTGGGCGACCTGGCCCGTGTCGTCGTCGAGCGCTACCGGGGCGACCTGCGCCGGCTGCGGGCGACGGCCCACCACGACCCGGCCCGGGAGCGGGAGCTGCTCACCGAGCTGCCCGGCGTGGACGGCGCGGTGGCCGACCTGTTCCTGCGCGAGGCGCAGGCGCTGTGGCGGGAGGTCGCGCCGGTCGCCGACCGCAGGGCGCTGGCCGCGGCCCGCCGGCTGGGGCTGGGACGCTCCGCCGACGACCTCGCCGGGCTGGCCGGCAGCGGCGAGTCGGAGCGCCTCGCGTGGCTGGTCGGCGCGCTGGCCCGGGTCGACCTCGAGCAGCGGTACGCGGAGCTGACCGGCTGACGCGCGGGGTGCGCTGGCCCACACTTCGCGGGATATCCTCCGAACGGGGGATGGCGGGTCGTATGCTGGTCGCGGCAGGGATGCCCGCCCGGTTCGGGCGTACATCAACCGCCTGGCGGTCGCGGCCCGGTTCGGGCCCGACGACCGCAGGTCAGGTTCTGCGTGGCGCCCCGGTTCGCGGTTCGCGGCTGGGGCGCCCGCCTGCCCGGCGGCATCCGCCTCACCGCGCCAGACCGGCCAGCAGGTTCACCGTCACCGCGATGATGAACGCCCCGAACAGGTACGACAGCATCGAGTGCCGCAGCACCGTCCGGCGCATCTCGTTGCTGGTCAGCGCGGTGTCGGAGACCTGGAACGTCGCCCCGACGGTGAACGCCAGGTAGGCGAAGTCGGAGTAGCGCGGCGGCTCCGGCTGGTTGAAGTCCACCCCGCCGTCCGGCCCGGTGTAGTAGATCCGCGCGTACCGGGCGGCGAACACGGTGTGCACCACCAACCACGACAGCAGCACGCTGAGCACGCCCAGCCCGCCGTAGACGTTGCGGCCGGCCGTGCCCTCGTGCGCGCGGGTCACCACGATGCCGACCGCGAGCAGACTGGCCAGGCAGGCGCCGAGGAGCAGGACGTCACGGGCCGCCCGGTTGGGGTCCTCGTACACCGCCAGTCGGGCCGTCGAGCGGGCGTCCATCGGCCACAGCTTGTGCCAGACCAGCACCAGCCAGCTCAGCGCGGCGGCGTCCCAGCCGACCAGCGGCGCGAGCGCCGGCGTGGCCGCCACCGCGGTGACCGCGCCGGCCAGCAGCCCGACCGCGCCCATCACGGTGAGCTGGACCACGACCGGGGGGTGCCCGGACGGCCGGCGCTCGGTCACCCGTCACCCGAGCGGTCCCGCCACGCGGGGGCGGCGCCGATCGGCCGAGGCGTGGGCAAGGCTCAGATGCCGCGCAGGTGCTGCGACACCCGCTGGTGCCGGTCCCGCGCCTGCGCCGCCCGCTGGGACGGGCCGACCTCGGGCGCGGCGTCGATGCCCGCCGAGCGGGCCACCTCGTTGCCGTTCGCGTAGTCGACCGGCGGCAGAGCCCGCAGGGCCCGCAGCACGTCCGGCGGGGCGCCCTCGCGTTCGGCCTCGCGTACCACGTCGTCCTTCCCGGCGGGGTAGTCCAGGCTCGACAGGTACTGCAGCACGTCGGCGTAGCTCGCCATGGTGTCGGCTCCTCCGGGCATCGATCCGGTCACGACCGGCGGCGGTTACCCGCCCGGCGGCCTCCCACGCGCCCGTCGGCGAGGAATTCCGCTGTCGTTTCCCGGCCCGGGCACCGGGTACGCGCAGGCCCCACGCAGCCCGAAGGAGCAACGGATGAACTACGACACCTTCGTCGACCAGGTCGCCCAGCGCACCCGCACCTCCTCCGAGCAGGCGGTGGAACTGACCCGGGCGACGCTGGAGACCCTCGCCGAGCGGCTGACCGGCGGGGAGGTGCTGGACCTGGCGGCCCAGTTGCCCAGGCCGTTGCAGGTGGTGATGAAGCCGAGCCCGCGCACCGAGCAGGCGGAGCGGTTCGGCGCGGCCGAGTTCGTCGCGCGGATCGCCCTGCGCGCCGGCGTCGACGAGTCGGCGGCCCGGGACGCGGCGCGGGCGGTCTTCACCACGCTCCGCGAGGCGATCACCGGGGGCGAGTTCGACGACGTGGCCACCCAGTTGCCGCGCGACTACCGGAAGCTGGTGGAGCCCGCGATGGCCCCCGGCGCCACCCTGCGCCGCTCCTGACCGCCCGGCCTGCCGTCGCCGCCGCGCCCGGCGGGACGCCCTCGTGCCGGGGCGGCCCGCGGCGGTCAGGCGACCGCGCGGGCGGCCCGCAGGTCGGCGACCCGACCGGGGTCGAAGCCGGCCTCGGCCAGCACCTCGTCGGTGTGCTCGCCGGGCTGCGGCGGCGGGCGCCGCAGCGCGGTCGGCGTGCCCGAGAAGCGGGGCGCGGGAGCGGGCTGGGTGACCCCGTCCCGCTCCACGAAGGTGCCCCGCGCGGCCAGGTGCGGGTGCTCGGGGGCCTCCCGCCAGTCCAGCACCGGCGCCACGCAGGCGTCCGAGGAGCCCAGCAGCGCCGTCCACTCGTCGCGGGTACGGGTGCGGAACAGGCGCGCCCACGCGCGGCGCAACGCCGGCCAGTTCGCCGGGTCGGTGCGGTCCAGCGCAGCGTCCGGGTGCAGCGGAAAGCCGCTGCGCCGGACCAACTCGTCGTAGAACTGCGGCTCCAGCGCGCCCACGGCCAGGTACCGGCCGTCGGCGCACTCGTACGTGTCGTAGAACGGGGCGCCACCGTCGAGCAGGTTCACCCCGCGCGGGTCCTGCCACATGCCCAACCGCCGCAGTGCGTGGATCTGGGTGCTGAGCACCGCCACGCCGTCCACGACGGCCGCGTCGACCACCTGCCCGCGCGCGCCGCCGCGCACCGCGTACAGGGCGGAGACCAGGCCCAGGGCGAGCATCATCCCGCCGCCTCCGAAGTCGCCGAGCAGGTTCATCGGCGGCACCGGGCGCTCCCCGGCCCGCCCGATGCCGTGCAGCGCCCCCGTCAGCGCCACGTAGCCGATGTCGTGCCCCGCGTACGCGGCCGCCGGGCCGTCCTGCCCCCACCCGGTCATCCGCCCGTAGACCAGCCGCGGGTTCACCGCCAGGCAGTCCGCCGGGCCGACGCCGAGGCGCTCGGTCACCCCCGGCCGGAAGCCCTCGACCAGCGCGTCGGCGCCGGCGACCAGCGCCAGCACCACCTCCCGGCCGCCGGGGGACTTCAGGTCCACCCCGATCGAGCGGCGCCCCCGGTTGAGCAGGTCGGGGTGCGGGGTGCCGAACGCGCCCGGGTCCACGTCGGTGGCCCGGTCCACGCGGACCACGTCCGCGCCCAGGTCGGCCAGCATCATCGCCGCGAACGGGCCGGGCCCGATGCCGGCCAGCTCGACCACCCGTACGCCGGCCAGCGGGCCCGCCGCCACCTCATCGACCATTGGCACACCATAGGCGCCGCGCGTTTGCGTCGTAAGGGGCCGGGAACCCGCCGGCCGAGACGCGGGGAGGTGGCGTGGTCGACGACCGGATCAGGGTGGCCATGCTGCACGGTCCCGGCCGGCCCGACACCGACGGCGTCAGCGACTACGTGACGCACCTGATCGAGGCGCTCGGCGGGGTGGGCGTCGAGGTGACCCCGGTGCCGGTGCGCCCCGACGGGGAGCGGGGTCGCTGGCGCGCCGCCGCCGCCCGGGCCGCGCGCCGGGTCCGCGAGCTGGCGCCCGACGTGGTGCACGTGCAGTTCGCGCCGTCGGCGTACCGGTTCTCCGGGCAGCCCGGTTTGCTGCCGTGGCGGCTGCCCCGGCGGGTGCCGCTGGTCACCACCCTGCACGAGTACGGCTGGTGGGCCTGCCCCGGCTGGCTGCCCGGCCGGGTCTGGTCGGTGGCGGAGCGGGCCCGCTGCTGGGACCGGGAGTCCGGCCGGCTGGTGCCGGCCAGCGCGGCGGTGATCGTCACGAATCCCGGCCACGGCGACGTGCTCCGGGCACGCACCGGCCGCGCCGCGACGCACATTCCGATCGCCCCGAACGTCGCCGACCACGTCGGCGCGGCCTCCGCCGGGCAGCGGCTGCGGGCCGAGCTGGGCCTGCCGGAGGGCGCCCCGCTGCTGGCCTTCTTCGGCTTCGTGCACCCGGTGAAGGGGCTGCGGTACCTGATCGAGGCGCTGCCCGAGCTGCGGCGGGCCCACCCGGACCTGCGGCTGCTGGTGGTCGGCGGGTTCACCTCCCAGGCGCTGCCCGAGGACGAGGCGCGGGCGTTCCGCGCCGAGCTGACCGGGCTGGCCGCCCGGTGCGGGGTGGTCGACGCGGTGACCTTCACCGGGCACCTGCCGGCCGAGCGGGTCTCCGCCGCGCTGCACGCCGCCGACGTGGCGGTGCTGCCGTTCACCGCCGGGGTGAGCACGAAGAGCGGGGCGCTGCTCGCCGCGCTGGCGCACGGCGTGCCGACGGCGGTCACGCTCCCCGACTCCGGCGACGACGAGGTGCGCCGCGGTGGGGCGGTGGCGGTCATCGCCGGGCGCCGGGACAGCGCCGCGATCGTGCGTACCGTCGGCAAGCTGCTCGCCGACCCGGTGCTGCGCCGCCGGCTCGCCGAGCGCGGGCGGGCGTTCGCCGCCGCGTACTCCTGGCCGAGGATCGCCGCCGCGCACCGCGACCTCTACGCGCGGACGCTGGGGCGGGCCGGTGCCTGAGACGTACGCGGAGATCCTGGTGGTGGACCTGCTCGGCGGGATCGGCGACCTGCTGATGCTGCTGCCGGCGGTGCACGGCCTGGCCCGCCGCAATCCCGGGGCGAGGCTGCGGGTGCTCACCCACGACCCGGGGGCCGACCTGGTGCGCGGCGACCCGGCGGTGGCCCAGGTGGTCACGCCCCGGCACGGCCGTCCCGGCGCCGAGCGGGAGGCGGTGGCGGCGGCGCTGGCGGCACGCCGCCCCGACCTGGCCGTCAGCACCACCCGGTACGACGGGATCCCCGAGCTGTTGGCGGCCGGCGCCGGGCGGGCGGTGACCAACCTGTGGCGCGACCCGCCGCCGCACCAGCCGGTCGGGGAGCGCTACCTGGAGATCCTGCACGCCGAAGGGCTGCTGGACGCCGCCGACCGGTCGGCCCGTCCCCGGGTGCACCTGACCGGCGCGGCGCGGCGGGCCGGGGAGCGGGCGGTGGCCCGTCTCGTCGGCGAGCCGCTCGCACCGCCGGTGGTGCTGGTCACCGACGCCGGGATGGCGGTGAAGCGGTGGCCCGGGCGACACTGGCGGGCCCTGGCCGGGGCGCTCGCCCGGCGCGGCCACCCGGTGCTCAGCGTGGGCCCGGTCGACCCCGCCGCGCCGCTCGGCGTGCCGCTGCCCCGCGCCGGCCTGCCCACCCTGGCGGGGCAGTTCGCGGCGGTGGGCCGGCGCGGCGGGGTGGTGGTCGGGCCGGACACCGGGCCGGTGCGGCTCGCCGCCGCGGCCGGCGCCCCGACGGTGGCGCTGTTCGGCCCGACCGACGCGCGGCGGTACGGAACGGGCGGCACCGACCTGCAGGGGCTCCCCGGGTGCCCGCACCGGCGCCCCACCGCCATCACCGAGCAGCCCTGCTGGTGGGAGGCGCGTTGCCCGCTCGACGCGGCCGAACCGGCGTGCCTGGCCGCCCTCGACGTCGACACGGTCCTCGCCGCCGTCACCGCCCGCTGACCGCCGCCGGCTGGTGTCGTCCGGCGCGACGGCGGTCTACCGGTCACGTCGCCGTGGCGGGGCGGGTCCGTCGAAGGACGCCCCCGGCGTCCGTCGAAAGCGGGACGCGGATCTCGGCGTCCGGCACGACGCCGGGCGCCGGCGGCGCTGACACGGTGAGGGTGTGACGACGAACGCCGCGCCGAGAACGCCCACCACCGACCCCGCCGCCCCACCCCGCCGCCTGCCCCTGCCGGACGTGCTGCGCGGGGTGGCGATCCTCGGCACGCTCGCCACCAACGTGTGGCTCTTCGCCACCCCGGGCGCCGAGGCCCGGTTCCTCACCGATGCCACCGCGATCTCGGCGGCGGCCGTCGCCGGCACGGATCCGGTCGCCGCCGTCGTCGAGGGCACGTTCCGCTTCCTCGCCAACGGCAAGTTCCTCGCGCTGCTGACCATCCTGTTCGGCGTCGGCCTGGCCATCCAGCACCGCTCCGCCGTCGACCGCGGGCGGCCCTGGCCCGGCCGGTACGGGTGGCGGGCCCTGCTGCTGTTCGTCGAGGGGACCCTGCACTTCGTCCTCGTCTTCGCCTTCGACGTCCTGATGGGGTACGCGGTCGTCGCGCTGCTGGTGGCGTGGCTGCTCGCCCGTGCGGAGCGGGTCCAGCGGGCGGTGCTGTACGCGGCCGGCGCACTGCACGTGGCGTTCATGGCGCTGCTCACCCTGGCCCTGGCGACCGCCCCGCCGGCCGACCCCGCCGACCCGGCCGCCGTCACCGCCGACGCCCGGGTGTTCACGGCCGGCAGTTGGGCCGACCAGGTGGCGTTCCGCCTGGACAACTGGCTCGCGCTGAGGGCCGAGCCGATCGTCAGCTTCGGCCTGCTGGTCTTCCTGTTCCTGCTCGGCGTCCGGCTGTTCCGGGCGGGCGCCTTCGACCCGGGCGTCCGGGGTCGCGCCCTGCGGCGCCGGCTGCTCGCGGTGGGTGTCGGCGTCGGGCTGCCGCTCAACGCGGCCACCACCCTCGCCGGGCCGGATTTCTTCCTGGTCGACCGCTACGTGTGCGCGCCGGTGCTGGCCCTGGGCTACCTGGGTCTGGTCGGGGTGCTGTTGGACCGGGTGCGCCGGCCGGGGCCCGTCACCGCCGGGCTGACCGCGGTGGGGCGTGCCGCCCTGTCCTGCTACGTGGCGCAGAACGTGCTCTGCGTGCTGGTCTGCTACGGGTGGGGGCTGGGCCTGGCCCGGGCCTGGCAGGAGGCGTCGCCGTGGTGGGTGCTGGGGCTCTGGGCGGCCGTCGGGCTGACCCTGGTCGGTGGGGCGCGTTGGTGCCTGCGCCGGTACGGGCAGGGCCCGCTGGAGGCCGTCCAGAAGGCGGCCCTGCGCCGGCTGCCGGCCGGCTGAGCAAGGCCGACGGCCGGTGGAGGGCCCGCGCGGCGGCCACCAGCGCAAACGGGGCACGCGGGATCGCGTGCCCCGTTTGCCGCGCCCGTTGAGCCTGCCCTAACCTTGGTCGGACGAGGGGAGTACTTCCCACGAACCATCCCGGTCAGTACGGCGCGCCCGGAGCGTGCCTCGGGTGGTTGCCCACGAAAGGTGGGTGAAGGAGACCTCGAACATGACACGGTGTTCGAGGAGGCTCCATGTCCGATTTGCCATACCTTGCCGCGACCGAGATCCAGTCGGTCGGCACGCCCACGCTGTGGGGCGTCACGATCGCCGGCGTCCTCGCCCTGCTGGTGCTGGACTTCCTGGTCACCCGCCGGCCGCACGAGGTCTCGATCCGGGAGGCGCTGGGCTGGTCCGCCTTCTACATCGCCCTGCCGCTGGCGTTCGGCGCCTGGGTCTGGTCCCGCTACGGCTCCCGCCAGGGCGTGGAATACCTCACCGGTTACCTGGTGGAGAAGTCCCTCTCCGTCGACAACCTGTTCGTCTTCATGCTGTTGCTCGCCGCGTTCGCGGTGCCGACGGCGCTCGCCCAGCGGGTCCTGCTCTACGGCATCGTCGGCGCCCTGGTGCTGCGGGCGGTCTTCATCGCCCTCGGCGCGGCGGCCCTGCAGACCCTGGACTTCGCCTTCCTGCTCTTCGCGATCATCCTGATCCTCACCGCGGTGAAGCTGCTGCGCGACGCCCTCTCCGGGCACGAGCAGGAAGTCGACATCAACAAGATGCGCTCGGTGAAGCTGCTGCGCAGGTTCATGCCGGTCACCGACGACTACCACGGCACCCGGATGACCGTGCGCCTCGCCGGCCGGCGGACGCTCACCCCGTTCGCCCTCGTGGTGGTCGCCATCCTCGCCACCGACGTGGTCTTCGCCGTCGACTCGGTGCCCGCCGTCTACGGCATCACCGAGGACCCGTACCTGGTCTTCGCCACCAACGCGTTCGCCCTGCTGGGGCTGCGCGCGCTCTACTTCGTGCTGCACGCCGCGCTGAGCCGGCTGGTCCACCTCAGCTACGGTCTGGCGGTCATCCTGGCGTTCATCGGCGTCAAGCTGGGCCTGCACTGGGCGCACGGCATCTGGTCGGGCGTGCCGGAGATCCCCACCCTGGCCTCGCTGGGCGTCATCATCGGCGTCCTGGTGATCGTCACGCTCACCAGCCTGCGGGCCACCCGCGGGAAAGTGACCGGCGAGAAGCAGGTCGTGGCCGAGCGGCGCTGAGGCGTCACCCGGCGCGGTGCGGTCCGGCCGACCGCGCCTGCCCGGCCCACCCCGGGTGGTACGACTGACGGGTGGGAATCGTGTCACCGGGCTTCCAGGGCCGGCCCCGCTCCGCGGAGCCGGCCCTGCCGCCGGGGCAGTACCTGACGGAGGACTTCCCGGTGCTCTCCGCCGGCCCGACACCGAGGGTGCCGGTGGAGACCTGGGAGTTCGTCATCACCACCGAGTCCGGCGCGGAGTTCCGGTGGAGCTGGGACGAGCTGATGGCCCTGCCCCAGGAGACGCCGACGGTGGACATCCACTGCGTCACCCGCTGGTCCAAGCGCGACACCGACTGGCAGGGCGTCTCCCTGGACACGCTGCTGGAGGGCGTCGACACGGGCGCGCACCACGCGCAGGCCCACTCGTACGGCGGCTACACCACCAACCTGCCGCTGGCCGACCTGCGCGGCGGGCGGGCCTGGGTGGCGCACCGGTACGCCGGCGACCCGCTGCCGGCCGAGCACGGCGGCCCGGCCCGGCTGCTCGTGCCGCACCTCTATTTCTGGAAGTCCGCCAAGTGGGTGCGCGGCATCCGGCTCACCACGCGGGACCAGCCCGGATTCTGGGAGACCGCCGGCTACCACGACTACGGTGACCCGTGGCGTGAGCAGCGGTACCAGGGCGATTGACCGGGCCGCTGCGGTGGCGGGTGGCCCGGCTCGCCGAGCGCCGGGTGGAGACGCCGACCGCGCAGACCCTCGTGCTGGAGGCCCCCGGCTGGCCGGGGCACCTGCCCGGGCAGCACCTCGACGTGCGGCTGACCGCCCCCGACGGCTACCAGGCGGCCCGGTCGTACTCGCTGGCCGCCCCTGCCGAGGGGGACCGGATCGCGCTGACCGTGCAGCGCGTCCCCGACGGCGAGGTGTCGCCGTACCTGACCGACGTCTACGCCGAGGGCGACCCGGTGGAGGTGCGCGGCCCGGTGGGCGGCTGGTTCGTCTGGCGGCCCGAGGAGACCGCCCCGGTGCTCCTGGTGGCCGGCGGCTCGGGCGTCGTGCCGCTGATGGCGATGGTCCGGGCGCGCCGCGCCGCCGGCAGCCGCGTGCCGTTCCGGCTGCTCTACTCGGTGCGCACCCCCGCGGACGTGTTCTACGCCGACGAGCTGCGCGCCCGCGTCCGCGACGACCACGGCCTGGACGTGGCGTACGTGTACACCCGCGAGGCGCCGGAGGGCTGGCGGGGCGAGCCGCACCGGATCGGACCGGCCGACGTGAACACCCACGGCTGGCCGCCCGAGCTGGAGCCGCTCTGCTACGTCTGCGGCCCGACGGGGTTCGTGGAGACCGTGGCGGACCTGCTGGTCGGGCTCGGCCACCAGACCCGGCGGGTGCGGACCGAACGGTTCGGCCCGACCGGCGCGCCGTAGAGGAGGAGTGTGCGATGACCGAGCTGTCGTACCTGGACGGCAACATGCTCGACGGCCCGCTGCGGGAGCTGTTCGCCGTCGACCTGAGCGCCGCCACCGGGCGGTGCGCGCACTGCGGCACGCTCGGCCCGCTGGCCGGCCTGCGGGTCTACCCGCACGCCCCGGGCCTGGTGGCCCGCTGCCCGAGCTGCGCGGAGGTGATGCTGCGGTTGGTCCGCTCGCCCGACCGGGCCTGGCTGGACCTGCGCGGAGCCACCTTCCTGGCGGTGCCGATGCCGCCGGACCAACCGCACCCTGGCCCGCTGTGAACGCGGGTCCGCGCGGGGGCGGGGCGACACCGGCGGCCGGAACGGATGGAGGCGGAACCGTGGACGAGGACCTGCGGGCGCGGTCGGCGCGGGAGGTGTTCGAGGACCACCTGCGGCTGGCGGCCGAGCACCGCTTCGCGGAGGACCTGGCGCGCAACGTGTCGCCGTCCTGCGTGGTGCTGGAGCGCCGGGGCGTGTTCCGTGGCCACGACGGGGTCCGGGAGCTGGCCCGCTGGCTGGAGGAGGAGCTGCCCGGCGGCGGCTACACCTACACCAACAAGCTGGTGGAGGGCCGGATGGCGTTCCTGGAGTGGACGGCGGACGCCGAGGGCGCGCGGGTCCTCGACGGGGCGGACTCGTTCCTGATCGAGCAGGGCTGGATCGTCGCCCAGACCATCCACTACACCGTCGAACGCGTCGGCGGCGGCTGACGGCCGCCCCGCGCGGACAATCGACTGGACTTCGCCGCCCCGCACGGTGACAGTTGTCCGCCGTGAGATACCTGCGCACCGCCGGGCCGGTCGGCATCCGCCGGCCCCGACCCACGGACGAGGCCGAGTTCATCGCGGCGGCCCGCCGCAGCCGAGACCTGCACCACCCCTGGCTGTCGGCCCCCGACGACCCGGCGCGGTACGCCGCCTACCTGGCCAGGATCCGCCGACGGGACCACGCCGGCTACCTGATCTGCGACCGCGGCTCCGACGCCATCGCCGGGTACGTCAACATCAGCGGGATCCTCATGGGCGCGCTGCGCGGCGGTTACCTGGGCTACGCGGCCTTCCTGCCGTACAGCGGCACCGGGCACGCCTCGGCCGGCGTCGGCCTGGTGGTCGCCCACGCCTTCGAGGCGCTCGGCCTGCACCGGCTGGAGGCGAACATCCAGCCGGGCAACGAGCCGTCCCGCCGGGTCGCGCGGAAGCTCGGCTTCCGGCTGGAGGGGTACTCGCCCGACTACCTGTTCATCGACGGGGCGTGGCGCGACCACGAGCGGTGGGCGATCACCGCGCCGGTCGGGACCGCGGCGGCGTGACGGTGGCGGCCGGGGCCGGCCGCCACCGCGCCCGGGTCAGCGCCCGGGCCGGCGCGCCTCGGGGCGCTGGCCGCCGAGACGTTCGATCCGTCCCTGCTTGTGCTCGACGCGCCGGCGCTGCCGGGGCGTGAGGTGTCTGCGGCCGCTCTGCCGCAGGTAGATCGGCTGTCGCTGGTCGTTGGACATCGGCATGCTCATGACGCTGCCCTCCCTTGGCCGCGGTGGCGGTGCGGCACCAGCGTGCCCACGGGTCGGGTGAGCGGACCCCACCCGATCCGGGTTACCGGCCCCCGCTGCGACGGGCCGCGAACGGTGCGCCGACACGCGGTGAGCTGTCGGGCCGCTGTCAGCTCCCGGGCTTCGGGAAGGCGACGGGGGACCGGAGCCCGTCGCGGCCGACCGCCCGGACGCCGAAGAAGACGTTGTCCTTGGACAGGTCGACGGTCGCCTCCGTGACGTCGCCGACGTCGACGACGCGCTGCCAGTCGGCCGCCGTCGTCTCCCGCCACACCACCTCGTAGCCGGCCACGTCCGGATCGTCATCCCGCTGCCAGCGCAGGGTGGTGTCGTTGGTGAGGTTCGTCGTGACGATCACCGCCCCCCTGGGCGTGCCGGGCGCGCGGGCCAGGGACCACAGCGCCGCGCCGTTGACCCGGGCCACCCGGGCGATGTACGCGAAGTCGCAGAACTCCGGCAGGTCGCCGTACTGCCTGCCGTCGACGACCCGGACGTCCTGGTGCTGGTGGGCGAAGTCCTCGTGGGGCTCGGTGAACCGGCCGGCCGGCCAGCCCTCGCGCAGGAACGGGATGTGGTCGCTGCCGCGCAGGTACCGGTCGCGGCGGTAGACCACCCGCACCCGCATCCCGGTGGCGTCGTTGTCGGCGACGTCGGTGACGAACCGGGCGAGCTGCCGGGACGGGGAGTCGTTCTCGCCGCCGACCGACTGCCGCACTGTCGCCTCGGCCGGTGTCTCCGCCGTGGGCACCCCCTCGGCGAACAGCCGGAGGGTGCGCGGGTCACGGGTGCCGTCGTCGGCGGTGCTGCTGCCGACGATGTCGTTGCTGAACATGCCCTGCACGTCGGCCCCGGCCGCCTTGAGCTGCCGGGCCAGGTGGGTCGAGCCGTACAGTCCCTGCTCCTCGCCGGCCACCGCGGCGAAGACGATCGTGGCGGCCGTCCGGCGGGTGGCCATCAACCGGGCCAGCTCCAGCACCACCGCCACGCCGGAGGCGTCGTCGTCGGCGCCGGGTGCGTCGGCGACGGCGTCCGCCACGTCCGAGGCGCGGGAGTCGTAGTGGCCGGTGACCACGTACGTCCGGTTCGGCGCGGTGTCCCCGCGCAGGGTGGCCACGACGTTGGTGATCCGCGTGGCGGTGGGGATGCGCGGCGCGGGATCCTGCACGTAGGACTGGAGTTCGACGGTCATCCGGCCGCCGGAGGCGGCGGCGTACGCGGTCATCCGCTCGTGGATCCAGTCGCGGGCGGCGCCGATGCCGCGGACCGGGTCGTCCTGGCTGGAGAGGGTGTGCCGGGTGCCGAACGCGGCCAGCCGGCGCACGGTGGCCTCGATCCGCTCCGGGTCGACCCGCCGCAGCAGTTCGCGCAGCTCGCGGTCGGGCGCCTGGGGTCGGATCCGGTGCCCGGGGCCGGGCGGCGGCGCGGCGGCGCCCGCGGCGGCCGGCTCGGCGATCAGGGGTACGGCGACGGCGGTGGCGGCGGCGGAGGCGGAGGCGGACAGGAAGGTGCGCCGGGTCGACCTCGCGGATCGGCCGTCGGCGGTGTCGTGGGAGCCCATCCCCGCATCCTCGCCATGGACGACCATCGTTGTCCATGGCGCGGGCCATGGTCATGTCACCCGAAGCGGGTGATGTCGGACCCCGCCGCCCCTCCTACCGTGGCGGTATGGCTGCCGTGCGTCCGACACCCGCCGATCCCACGCCGGGCCTGCTCTCCGAGCCGGAGGCCGGCGACCAGCGCGCCATGCCGCCCGAGCTGGGCCCGAACGCGATGGCCGTGCTGAGCGGCCCCACCTTCATGTACTCGGATCTGACCGGGGACGTGCCGCCGGGCAGCATCGGCGGCCTCGTGCACCTGGACACCCGGCTGATCAGCGGCTGGATGCTCTCGATCAACGGCAACCGGCCGCTGTTGGTGTTGCGCTCCGAGACCGTCGACCACTACTCGGCCCAGTACGTGCTGACCAACCCGGACGTGCCCGGCCTGCCGCCGGACAGCCTCGGGATCCGGCGGCTGCGGTACGTCGGCGACGGCTTCCACGAGCGCGTCGAGATGGTGTCCTTCCGGACCGAGCCGGTCCGGATCGAGCTGCGGCTGGCGGTCGGCGTCGACTTCGCCGACCTGTTCGAGGTCAAGTCCGGTGTCCGGGACCGCTCCGCGGAGATCACCCGCGGCCACGCGCCCGACGGCTCGGAACTCTGCTTCCGCTACGCGCGGAACGGCTTCTCCGCCGAGACGCGGGTCTGCTGCTCGCGACCGGCCAGCCGCGTCGAGGGCGACGACCTGGTGTGGGAGATCACCCTCGCGCCCCGCGAGGTGTGGCAGCTCGACCTGGACGTCCCGCTGCCGCCGGGCATGGGGGTCGTGGAGCCGACCCGGGGCGACATCGCGGACGTGATCCACCGGCGCGCCGACGACCCGGTGCGCCGCTGGTCCACCGCCCGGGCCCTGCTGCGCAGCGACAACCGTGCCTTGCAGGAGACGGTCCGGCAGTCCCGGGACGACCTCGCGGCGCTCCGGCTCGACCTGGAGGTCAAGGGGGAGCGGATCATGCTCCCCGGCGCCGGCCTGCCCTGGTTCCTCGCCGTCTTCGGCCGCGACACCCTCATCGCCGCCTACCAGACGCTGTCGGCCGGGCCGATGCTGGCCAAGGGCGCGCTGCTCGCGCTCGCCCGGTTGCAGGGCAACGAGTGCGACGACTTCACCGACGAGGAGCCCGGCAAGATCCTGCACGAGGTCCGCAGCGGCGAGCTCACCCGCACCGGGGTCAAGCCGTACGGGCCCTACTACGGCTCCGCCGACGCCACCCAGCTCTGGCTGATCCTGCTGTCGGAGTACTGGCGGTGGACCCGCGACGACCAGACGGTGCGGTTCCTGCGCGACAATGCGCTCGCCGCGCTGCACTGGATCGACAGGTACGGCGACCGCGACGGGGACGGCTACGTGGAGTACGCCACCCGCTCGCCGGAAGGGCTGGGCAACCAGTGCTGGCGGGACTCGCCGGACGGAATCTCCTTCTCCGACGGCCGGATCCCGGTGCTGCCGATCGCCAGCTCCGACCTGCAGGGCTACGTCTACGACGCCAAGTTGCGGCTGGCCGAGCTGGCCGACGGGCCGCTGGCCGACCCCGACCTGGCCCGTCGGTTGCGCGCCGAGGCGGCGGAGCTGTACGACCGGTTCAACCGGGACTTCTGGATCGAGGGGAGAGGCGGCTTCTACGCGGTCGGGCTGGACGGTGACAAGAACCCGATCGACTCGAAGACCTCCAACATGGGGCACCTGCTGTGGAGCGGCATCGTGCCGCCGGAGCGGGCCGACGCGGTGGTGCGGCAGCTGATGGCCGACCACATGTTCTCCGGCTGGGGCATCCGCACCCTGTCCCGGGAGGAGCGGCTGTACAACGCCCTCGGCTACCACCGCGGCACGGTCTGGCCGCACGACAACTCCCTCGCCGTGCTCGGCATGGCCCGCTACGGCTACCGGGCCGAGGCGAACCGGATCAGCCTGGCCCTGCTGGAGGCCGCCGAGCAGTTCGGTCACCGCCTGCCGGAGGCGATGAGCGGCTTCCCCCGCGAACAGTGGCTCTTCGCGGTGCCCTACCCGACCGCGTGCAGCCCGCAGGCCTGGGCGGCCGGCACGCCGCTGGCGCTGGTGCGGGCGATGCTCGGCGCCGAACCGGCTGACGGCCGGCTGGCGCTCGACCCCGACATACCCCCTGAGATCGGGCGAATCAGCGTCGAGCGGGTGCGTGCGTTCGGGCGCTGCTGGGAGGTGGAGGCGGTCGGCCGGACCGGGTACGCCCGGCTGGCCGAGTGCTGAACTGACCGATCCGCCACGTTTGTCATCGCGTGTCGTGGGAACGGGGCGGCAATGACGAAACCTCGTGTGGTGATCGTGGGGGCCGGGTTCGCCGGTTACCACGCGGCGAAGACGTTGAGCCGGCTGGCCCGGGGCCGGGCCGAGATCGTGGTGCTGAACTCCACCGACTACTTCCTCTACCTGCCGCTGCTGCCCGAGGTGGCCGCCGGCGTCGTCGAGCCCACCCGGATCTCCGTGCCGCTGACGGGAACGCTGCCCGGGGTGCGGGTGCTGATCGGCGAGGCCG
Organism: Micromonospora citrea; assembly: GCF_900090315.1. Taxonomy (NCBI): domain Bacteria; kingdom Bacillati; phylum Actinomycetota; class Actinomycetes; order Micromonosporales; family Micromonosporaceae; genus Micromonospora; species Micromonospora citrea. Next base: position 6,725,714 of record NZ_FMHZ01000002.1, read on the forward strand.
ACCATGTCGACCTGCAGAACCGCTGGGTCGGCTTCACCCAGCCGGAGGGGGACCGCAACCGGATCGCGTACGACCGGCTGGTCCTCGCCGTCGGCAGCGTCAACAAGCTGCTGCCGATCCCCGGCGTCACCCAGTACGCGCACGGCTTCCGCGGCCTGCCCGAGGCGCTCTACCTGCACGACCACGTGATCCGGCAGATCGAGCTGGCCGAGCAGGCCGACGACCCCGCCGAGCAGCAGGCGCGTGCCACCTTCGTGGTCGTCGGTGCCGGCTACACCGGCACCGAGGTGGCCGCGCACGGGCAGCTCTTCACCGACGAGCTGCTCGCCCAGCGCCCCCGACTCAAGATCCGCCCCAGGTGGATGCTGCTCGACGTCGCGCCCCGGGTCCTGCCCGAGCTGGACAAGCGGATGTCCGACACCGCCGACCGGGTGCTGCGCAAGCGCGGCGTTGACGTGCGGATGGGCACCTCGGTGGCCGTGGCGACCGCCGACGGCGTCACGCTCACCGACGGCGACTACGTCCCCACCTGCACCCTGGTCTGGTGCGTCGGCGTGCGCCCAGACCCGTTCGTCGCCGAGCTGGGGCTGCGCACCGAGAAGGGCCGCCTCGTCGTCGACGAGTACCTCACCGTGCCCGGATTCCCGGAGGTGTACGCCTGCGGCGACGCCGCCGCCGTGCCCGACCTGACCCGGCCGGGGCAGATCTGCACGATGACGGCGCAGCACGCCCAGCGGCAGGGCAAGCTGGCCGCCCACAACATCGCCGCCTCCTACGGGCAGGGCCGCCGCAGGCCGTACCGGCACCACGACCTGGGCTGGGTGGTCGACCTGGGCGGCAAGGACGCGGCGGCGAACCCGCTGAAGGTGTCGCTGTCGGGGCTGCCCGCCAAGGCGGTCACCCGGGGCTACCACCTGCTGGCGATGCCGGGCAACCGGGCGCGGGTGAGCGCCGACTGGGCGTTGGACGCCGCGCTGCCGCGCCCGGCGGTGCAGCTCGGCCTGGTCCCGGCGAACGCGGTGCCCCTGGAGAGCTCGTCGCCCGAGGTGGCCGTCCGGGCCCGCTGACGGCTGCCGCCGCGCCGGTGGCGGCCCCGCCGCCGCCGAGCCTCGGAAGCCGCCGTCAGGCGTTGGTCAGCGTGGAACTCCCCGGACGGCACGTCGGTCTGCCGGTCAGCCCGTGGATGTACGACCGGGGGTCGACAGTCGCCGCCGGGATTGTCACCTGCAGGGCGATGCGAGGTGGGTGCGTCCAGCGGCAACGTGGGCATGGATCGAAGTTGGCGAACCGGCCAAGGAGGACCATGACCACTGCACTCACCCGCCGACACCTGCTCACTGCCGCGCTCGCCACCGGGGTCGCCGTGCCGCTCGGCGCCACCGGCTGCAGCCGGGCCGCCTCGGCCGCGCCCCACCCGGCCCGGCTCACGCTGCCCCCACCCACCGGCCCGCACCGGGTCGGCACCGTGTCGCTGCACCTCGTCGACAGTTCCCGCCCGGATCCGGTCGCCGGCCCGGGACGGCACCGCGACCTCATGGTGAGCCTCTGGTACCCCGCCACCCGCGACGCTCGGGTTCATCCGGTGGCGCCGTGGATGCCCGTCGCGCCGATGCGCGCACTGCTCGCATCCGCCGGGTTCGACGCCGATGTCGCGGCGGCCCCCCGCACGTTCGGCCACGTGGGCGCTCCGGCGCTCCGGGCACCCGGTCGGCTGCCCGTGATCGTGTTCTCCCACGGCGCGGGGGGTCACCGTTCCGAGACCACCATCGTGGTCCAGGAACTCGCCAGCCACGGCTACGTCGTGGTCACGGTGGCTCACACGTACGACGCGTTCAGCGAGTTCCCCGACGGGCGGCTCACCGTACCGGTCGAGGATCCGTCGTTGACACCGTGGGACTACGCCCACGACATCCGATTCGTTCTCGACCGTATCGAGGACCTCGCCGCCGGCCGTAACCCCGACGCCGAGCGGCGTCGGCTGCCGGCCGGCCTGTGCGCCGCGCTCGACCCGCGTCGCGTCGGCATGTTCGGCTGGTCGAAGGGCGCGACCGCGACCGCCCTCGTCATGGGCGAGGACCGGCGCGTGCGGGCCGGGCTCGGCCTCGACGGCCCCATGGAGTCGCGGCCACCGGTCACCGACCTGGACCGGCCGTCCATGCTGATGACCGCCGAGTTCACCCGGGCCGCCGCGCCGAGCGTCGAGCGGTTCTGGTCGCACCTGCGCGGATGGCGGCTCGGCGTCCAGGCCGACGGCGCGCTCCACGGTGGATACTGCGACCACCAGTGGCTGATCCCGCAACTGGCGGCAGTCATCGGGATGAGCGACGAGGACCTCGCCGGCTGGGTCGGCACCCTCGACCCGGTCCGGGCGGTGCGGATCCAGCAGGCGTACCCGCTTGCCTTCTTCGACCTGCACCTACGCCACCGGCGCCGGCGCCTGCTCGAAGGCCCGGACCCGGATTTCCCGGACGTACGGTACATCCCCTGACGGCGACCCAGACGTGATCTTCGCTGACAGGGTCGGCGAGGATCACGTCAAGGTGCCATGGCGCTCTCTCCGGCGCTGGAAGCGGGCGGCGGGTCGGTCGCGGTGAGGGCGGCGTCGGCGGCGGGGCGAGCCCCCGCGACGAACCGGTCCAGGGCAGCCGCGTGCAGCACCCCGCCGGGCACCGCGTCCCTCGCCGCCCTCGCCGCCAGCCAGGCCACCGGCAGCCGTCCGGCGCGCGGCGCGGCGGCGAGGACCACGTTGCCGTACCGCCGGCCGCGCAGCATCCGCCGGTCGGCGACCAGGCACACGTCGGCGAAGACGGCCCGCAGGGTGGCCGCCTGCACCCGGGCGAACACCAGCGGCGGCAGGTCGGTCACGTTGACCACGTAGACGCCGTCCGGGCGCAGGGCCCGGGCCACCTCGGCGGCGAACTCCACGGTCGCCACGTGCCCCGGCATCCGGGCCGCCCGGTAGATGTCGGCGAGCACCAGGTCGTACCGGCCGGGCGGGGCGTCGGCCAGCGCGTCGCGGGCGTCGGCCACCCGCACGTCGATCCCGGCGGGCAGGGCCGGCAGCTCGCGCGCCACCAGCTCGACCACGGCCGCGTCCCGCTCGACGACCAGTTGCGCGGAGCCGGGCCGGGTCGCGGCCAGGTACCGGGGCAGGGTCAGCGCGCCGCCGCCGAGGTGCAGCACGGTCAGCGGCCGGCCGGGCGGCGCCGCCAGGTCCGCTGCGGCGGCCATCCGCCGCACGTACTCGAAGCGCAGGTGACGGGGGTCGGCGACGTCCACGTAGGACTGCTCGACGCCGGCGGCGAGCAGCGTGCGCCCGGTCGGCCGGGCCGGGTCCACGACCAGCTCCAGCCGGTGCGCGTCGACGTCCATGCCGGGCACGCTAGCCGAGCCCGGGGGCGGGGCCGGCGGGCGGTCGCCCACCGGCCCCGCCCCCGGGTCAGCCCGTGGCCATCCCGGCGCCCGCCTCGTCGATCGCGTCGTCGACGGCGTGGGCGAGGTCCACGTCCATGGCGGTCACGGCGCCGGCCTGCCGGGACCGTACGGTCAGCACGGCGGTCGTCGCGTCCGGGCGGCCGATCCGCGGTCCGCGCCCGGTCTCCTGCCGCAGTCGGTCGATCCGGTCGAGCACCCGGTCCAGGCCGTCGGCGGGCAGCTCCACGGTCCGGGACAGCGAGTCGCCGTCGCCGGACCAGTACGGCAGGCCGCGCAGCGCCTCCCGCAGCTCCGCGTCGCCGAGCGGCGGCGTCGCGGTGGCCGCGCCGACCACCCCGCCCCCGATCGGGGCCGGATCCAGCAGCTCGCGCAGGCCGTCCGGTACGCGCAGCGACTCGACCAGGTCGCCGTCGTGCTCGGCGAGCGCCGCCACTGTCGCCTCCGCCTGGTAGCGGGCCTGTTCCGGGGTGCGCCCGCTGATCCGGCCCACCTCGGCGAGGAAGCCCGGCAGGTCCCGGTGCCGCTCGATGCCGTCCACCGGGACGACGTCGTGCAGCTTCGTCGGCACCGCCGCCAGCAGCCGCCGGCGCTCCGCCTCGCCCAGCGCCCAGGCCAGGACCAGGACGGTCGACTCGACCCCCACCTTGGCGGTGCGGAAGTCGGTCCCGGTCCGGCGGACCACGTCGTCGACCAGCGCGTGGTAGCCGATCGGGGTCACGCCGGGCGTGCCCCGGCCCGGCTCCGGGAGGGGGCGGGGAGACTCGGGAACACCGGCCGGTGGCGGCGCCGGTCCGCCGCGGGTGCTGTCGGGCTTGTGCCGGCTGCCGGCCGGCGGCGGCCCGGCGCGCTTGCCCCGGTCCAGGTGGGTGAGCTGCTTGGCGGCGCTCAGGCTGGCGCCCGTCTCGCTGGCCCGCATGCCGCGCTCGCGGGCCTGGCGGGCCAGCGCGCGGCGGCGCTGGTTGTCGCCCTCCGTCTGCTTGCGCATGGTGACACCTCGCTTCCGCTGGTGTTCCCTCGCTTCCGCCGGTCGCCTTCCCGTCGTCCGCGGCGACGAAACGGCGCCCGACGGCCGGGCCGGCGCCGCCCGGAAGCGGCGCCGAGGCTTCATCCGCCCGGGGTGAGGGACGGTCACCCGGTGAGGGCCGACGATCGGGGCGGACCGGAGAACTTCCGACCGGACGCGGAAGGACAGGTCGTCATGAAGCGGATCGTCGAGATCGTCCCCGCCCGACCCGGCTGGTACGCCCGCTGGCGCCTCTCGCCCGAGGACACCCGCTGCTACGCGGTGAGCCTGTGGGCGCTGCTGGAGGAGCCCGACGGCTCGGGCCGCGAGGTCGTCGGGGTGGACTGCGTCGGGCAGTGGCCCGGCGCGGACGACAACGAGGCGGGTGGGGAGTTCGTCCGCTATCTCTTCCAGACTCCCGATTCCGGGCCACCGGAGGACGCGGAGCCGCCGGCCACCCGACCACAGCGTGCGACCGGGCCCCGGCTCCAGCCGGTCACCGCCCCCTGAGCCGCACTCCGGCCCCCGACCCCTGGTCCCAGGGTCGGGGGCCACCCCCCGGCGGGGGTGGCCGTCGTGGGCGGCTCAGCCGACCTGCCGCACGTCGCCGTCGGCGGGGCGCTCCCGGGCCGGCAGCTCGGTCATTGCCGTGCGCACGTCGCCGTCGGCGGGGCGCTCCCGGGCCAGCAGCTCGGTCATTCCCGTGCGGTCCAGCAACTGCTGGAGATGAGGGCTGACGCCCGAGAGCCGCACGGCACCCGGCGCGTCGCGGCGCAGCAGCACGAAGGCGCTCAGCCCGGACGAGTCGCACAGGGTGACCCCGCTGAGGTCGAACAGGAGCTCCGCGTAGCCGTCGCGACGCAGCTCGGCGGTCACGGTGAGCAGCTCGGGCGCGGTGTCGAAGTCGAGCTCACCGGCCAGCCGGAGCCGGGCGCGACCGGCGTCGAGCCGGGTCACGTCGATGGTCAACAGCTGGGCGGCCATTACGCCATGTTCCCAGCCGGGAGCCGGGACGCAAACCCGGGGGGGACGGGCGGCATGGCGTCAGGCCGTGCCTGCGGGCCGCTCGGTGGGAGCGGCGCGCGCGGTCAGACCGTCGCCCAGCGGCCGGTCGAGCAGGCCCGTGACGCCGGTCATGTCGAGGATCGTCGCCAGGAAGCGGGGCACCCCGCGCAGCCGGAGGGCGGTGCCGGCCTGCTGGCCCTCGCGCCAGGCGTGCACGATCACGCCGAGCCCGGTGCTGTCGATGAAGAGCAGGTCGCCGAAGTCCAGCACGAGGGCGGGCGGGGCTGCCGCGAGCGTCCGGTCGATCTCGGCGCGCAGGGGCGCGGCGGTCGTGTAGGCGAGGTCGCCGCCGACCCGGATGAGCGGTGCCTCCGGGTCTGACCGGTCGACGGTCATGCTCAGCGGAGTCGTCTCGGGGTGACTCCCATGGGACAGCACGATCACGCCTTTCCGCAGTTCTGCCGGTAGGGCAGGGTCGAGGGGATCGTAACAACCGCCGCGCGGCCCCGCCGGGTACGCGCCCGCCCGCCGCACAACCGCCGCGCGGCCCCGCCGGGTACGCGCCCGCCCGCCGCCCGGACGCCGTGGGGTGGCGCCGGGGTCGCACCGGCGTAGGGTGGGTGGCAGGACGTGACCACGAGCGCCTTCCGGCGCGGCACGGGTGTCGACAAGGAGTGGGGCTTAGCTGGTGACTGCTGCCGACGTGCGGGACTGGGATCCCGGCGACGGGCGGATCTCCACGCCGAGTGCCACACGGGCCCCGGCGTGGTCCGGCGACGCACCCCGGTCGACGCCGCCGCTGCCCGCGCTCTCTCCCGACCGGGAGCAGGCGACCCCGGACTGGTCCGAGGTCGTCGAGCACTTCCGCGAGGGCCTCGTCGTCTGCGACGCCCAGGGCGTCGTGCGTCACGTCAGCCCGGTCGCCGAGCGGCTGCTGCCCGAGGTCACCGTCGGCGAGCTGCTGGCGGCGGCCGGCATTTCCGGCCTGACGGTCGCCGGCGACTTCACCCACCACGGCCGCCGCCTGCGCGCCCGGCAGGTCTCGCTGTCGGCGGCCCGCTGCTGCTGGTACGTCGAGGACGTGACCGAGAGCGTGACGCGCGCCGACGCGCTGCTCGCCGAGCGGGCCCGCTCGGCGTTCCTGGCCGTGGTCGGCGAGAAGCTCGGCAACCCGCTGCACCCCGACCGGGCCGCCGCGGCGGTCGTCCGGCTCGCCGTGCCGACCCTGGCCGAGGTGGCGGTGCTGGTGCTGGCGCCCCGCTCCGGGCGGGCGCGCTGGTGGCGGGCCACCCGGGCCGACGACGACGGGCCCGCCGTCGACAGCGGCGTGCTGCCCGCCGTCGACCTGCCCGCGGCGATCGCCCAGGGTCTCGACGGCGGGGAGCCGCACACCCTCGACTGGCTGGTCGAGCAGGCGGTGGCGGCCGGGTGGCTGCCCGGCCTGTCCGCCGCCGACGCGTGCGCCCGGGTGGTGCCGCTGCCGGGCCGGGACGCCCCGGCGGGGGTGCTGCTGGTCGCCCGGCGCGCCACCCGCTGGTACGACGAGGCCGACACCGACCTCGTGCGGGCCTTCGCGGCGCGGGCCGGCGCCGCGCTGACCACGGCGCTGCTCTACCGCGACCAGGCGGAGGTGGCCGACACCCTCCAGGCGAGCCTGGTGCCGGTGGAGCCGGCCGAGGCCGTCGGGGTGCAGTGGGGCACCGCCTACCGGCCGGCCCAGGCCGGTCTGCGCATCGGCGGGGACTTCTACGGCTCGCACCGGCTGGCCGACGGCGGGTCGGTCTTCTTCCTCGGCGACGTCTCCGGCAAGGGGGTCGAGGCGGCGGTCTTCACCGGCCAGCTCCGCCAGTGCCTGCAGGCGCTGCACCGCGTCGAGTCGCAGCCGGGCCGGCTGCTGAAGCTGCTCAACGACGCGCTGCTGGAGACCACGCAGGCGCAGGGCCAGGGGCGGTTCGCGACCATGGTGCTGGGAGTGGCGCGGCCCCAGCGGGAGGGTGGCCTCACCCTGACCCTGGCCGGTGGCGGCCACCTGCCGCCGCTGGTGCTGCGCGACTCGGGCGAGGTGGAGACGGTGCCGCTGTCCGGCATGCTGGTCGGCGTGGTCCCCGACCCGCGGATCGGGGAGGTGACGGTGCGGCTGGAGCCCGGCGAGACGTGCCTGCTCTACAGCGACGGGGTCACCGAGGCGCGCGGCGGCCGCCGCGGCGACGAGCAGTTCGGCCCCGACCGGCTGGCCCACGCGATCGCCGGCTGCCAGCGGATGCCCGCACCCGCCCTCGCCGAGCGCGTCGAGCAGCTCACCTGCGACTGGCTCGCCCACGGCGACCACGACGACATCGCCGTGCTCGCGCTGCGCGCGACGGGCCCGGGCGGGCGTACGCCCCGGCACCTGCACGCGGTGCCCGACTCCACCGAGAACGCCGACGCCAGGGAGGCTCCGTGACCGCCCCGACCACCGCGGCCACCCCGGCCGACGCCTGGGCCGGTTACCTGCACTGCCTCCAGGAGGCGGACGAACACTGCGCCATCGAGGTCGCCACCGGGCTGCTCGCCGCCGGCGTGCCCGCCGAGCGTGTCCTGCTCGACCTGGTCGCCCCGGCGCAGGCCGAGGTGGGGGAGCGGTGGGCGCGTAACGAGTGGAGCGTGGCCCAGGAGCACGCGGCGACGCACATCAGCGAGCGGGTGGTGGCGGCGGTCGCCGCGTACGCGAACCCGCGCCCGAACCGGGGGCGGATCGTGGTGGCGTGCATGGACGGCGAGTGGCACGCCCTGCCGCCCCGGCTGGTCGCCGAGGTGCTGCGGCTGCGGGGCTGGCACGTCACGTTCCTCGGCGCGAGCGTCCCCGCCGCGCACCTGGTGTCGTACCTGCACCGGCACGACGCGGACGCGGTCGCCCTGGCCTGTGCGCTGCCGATGCGGCTGCCGCACGCGCACCGCATGATCGAGGCGTGCCGGCGCTCGGACGTGCCCGTGGTGGTCGGTGGCCGCGGCTTCGGCGCGGACGGGCGCTGGGCGCGGCGGCTCGGCGTGGCCTGGGCGCCTGACGCCCCGTCCGCCGCCGACCTGGTCGCCGACGAGCGCGCGCTGCGCCGGGCCCGGCCGGCGGAGCTGTCCCACCTGGCCGACGACGAGTACGCGAGCCTGGCGAAGCGGCGCGGCGAGCTGATCGACGGGGCGCTGGCGGACCTGCGGGAACGGGCCCCGGCGACGCGCGACTACACGCCCGCGCAACTCGACTCCACCGTCAGCGACCTCGGATACATCGTGGACTTCCTGGGCGCCGCGCTCTACGTCGACGACGCCTCGCTGTTCACCGAGTTCGTGGACTGGATGGTGGACATCCTCACCAGTCGCGGGGTGCCGGCCGCCGCGCTGGGGCTGACTCTGGAACACTACGGGCGGGTCCTGCGTGACTTTCCGCGTGCCACCCGGTTCCTGGCGGCGGCCGGATCGTCCGTCGCCGCGCGTGGCGGCGCCGTTTCCCGGTGAGCGCCGGTGCGGTAGCGGCCGACGACCCTGCTTATACTTGCTCCACTGCAAGCATCCGCCTGCGGTGGAGCGAAGGGGACCACGGTGACGTTCACCGTCACGTACGCCGATCGCCACGGCGGGGGGACGCGCCTGCGGCTGGCGGGCGAGCTCGACCTGAGCAGCGCACCTGAGCTCAACGCCGTGATCGACCGGCTGGTCGACGGGGGCGAGCGGCGGCTTCTGGTCGACCTGACCGAGCTGGTCTTCTGCGACTCCACCGGGATCGCCGCCTTCGTCCGGGGCGACAACCGCGTCGCCGCCGACGGTGGCTGGCTGCGGGTGACCGGCGCCAGCGGCCGGGTCGACCGGGTGCTCCAGGTCACCGGGCTGGCCGACGTGCTGAGGTATGAACCCGACATAGCCGACCCGGCGGCGCGCGCCGCCGGATGATGGGCTAGATTTCCCCGCCAGCATCGAGGGCCCACGGCCCTTCGTTCCAGCGACCCGAAGCAGGTAGTGATGCGCGCAGAGAGCCCGAGTCCGGTTCGCATCCTGGTGGTGGACGACGACCCGGGTGACGTGCTGATGATCGAGGAGGCCCTCGCGGACTCCGACGTCGACAAGGTCATCGACGTGGTCGGCGACGGCCAGGAGGCGATGGAGTTCCTGCGTCGCGAGGGCCGGCACACCGAGGCCCGGCGTCCCGACGTCATCCTGCTCGACCTCAACATGCCGCGCATGGACGGGCGGCAGGTGCTCGGCGCGGTCAAGAGCGACGAGGACCTGCGTACGATCCCGATCGTCGTGCTGACCACCTCCAACGCCGACACCGACATCGTGGGCAGCTACACGCTCCAGGCCAACGCGTACGTCACCAAGCCGATCGACCTGGACGACTTCAACGACGTGGTGCGCCGCATCGACGAGTTCTTCGGCCGGGTGGTCGTGCTGCCGAAGCGCACCTGACGCGCCGCCGCGCCCGCTGCCCCGGGGCGCCGGGTGGACGCCCCGCGCCCGCCCGGCGCTCGCATGCTGAACATTTTTCCGGAACCTCCCCGGCGGTCGCCGCGAGCGCCGGAGGATCGAGGTGGGGAAGAAACACCAGCTGCCTGGGGGGCGACAGTATGAGGTTCTCCGTCGTTGAGACCGGCTACGACCAGCGGCAGGTCGATTCCTGCCTGGACCAGCTCGGCATCCGGTTGACCCGGCTCGCGGCCAGGGCGGAGGGCGCCGCCGGGGCCGGGCGGGAGTGGGACGAGATCCGCGACGAGGCGGCGGCGCTGTGCGGCCTGCTCCAGCGGCTCGACCTCGGCGACCGTGCGGGGGGCCCGCGCCGGGCTCCGGACGCCGAGCGCGAGGCCGCCGACATCCTGGCGCAGGCGCGCTTCGAGCTCGACGCGGCCCGCGAGGAGGCCCGGCAGGTGCGCGAGCAGGCATACGCCGAGGCGGTGCAGGCCCGGCGGGACTTCGAGGCGGCGCTGTACGCCCGGCGGCGGCGCGAGGCCAGGGCGGACCGGATCCTCAGCGGCCTGACCGCCGAGCCGGTGCCGGCGGACACCCCGACCGCCGCCGCCGGCGTGCCGGCGACCCGGATCGCCGCCGGAGGCGGCGCGTCGAGCGAGCCGCCGGGCGGCCGGGCCGGGATCCGCTGACCCGGCCGCGCACCGCACGTTTCCGCGCATCCGCCCGCCGGCACCGACCGCGACCGGCTCAGGTCAGCGCGGCGACGATCGTCGTGGCCCGCTCCTCGTGCCGGGCGTACGCGTCGGGGAAGGCCGAGACCTGCACGGCTTGGGCCGCGGCGGCCACGCTCATCTCCTGCCAGCCCGGCACCTCGCGCAGCGCCTCGTAGAAGGCGCGGGCCGCGTACGCGGGGCGCATCAGCTCGCGTACGGTGCCCCAGCCGCTGCTCGGGCGCTGCTGGAACAGGCCCACGCTGTCGTGGTCGGAGCCGCTGCCCTGGTGCGGGTACTGCCGGGACTCCGGGAGCACGTCGCTGGCCAGGTTGTAGAGGTTGCTCTCCTGCATGGCGGTGGCCACGGCGACCACCATCGCGCGGCGGGGCATCTTCAGGTCGGCGCCCACGTCGACGATGACTTTCGCGTTGTCCATCTGCGCCTGGGTGAGCCCGGCGACCGGGCGGGGGCGGGCCGGCTTGGCCGGCTTGCGCGGCGCCTTGCGGGTGGCCGAGGGGGTCGGCTTCGGCGTCGGGCTGGGGCTGGCCACGGGGGAGGCGGCCCGGTCCAGGGAGCGGGAGGCGCGCTCGTCCGTACCGGCCCGCTCGGCCACCGCCTCCGCCACGGGCTCCCGTGGGGCGTCGGTGTCGCCCCGCGTGCCGGCGAACGCGGCCGCGCCGAGGCAGCAGGTCACCCCGGTGGCGAGGGCGACCCGCACGGGGGTCGAGGCGAGCAGCGCCCGGCCGGAGCGGCGCGTCCGCCCGAGGGCGCGGTGACGGCCGATCGTCCGTTCGGTCGAGGCGGGATCGGCCGCACCGGTGGCCGGCCGATCCTGGGTCAGCTTCTGGTCGAAGGGGTCGTCGGGGTGCACCCGCCGAGGCTAGATAGAGGAGCGCGGCTTGCCATCGGCGCGGTTGGTGGCATGCGCCACAATTTGCGCCGATCCGCGCCCTCATTACGCCCGGTCGATCATTAACCGTGCGTTGCTCTCCTGTCGACTGTTTCCCTCATATCCGATAAGCCCGGACGAAAAGGGCGAAGAGTCGATCTTGGGGCAGCGATCCCCACCGTCGCTCGCCCTCCACCTGACGGCCGATGCGTCACCCGGCCGACCGGGCAGCCCGACCGGCCGACCGTAGGATCGACCGCTTGCCCGGGCCCGACCGACGTCGCCGCCCCGGACCGACGACGGGTCGCGCCGGCGGCCCGCTCGCCCGAGCCCGACCAGCCGCCGCCGCGAGCCGGCGTGCCGCAGTCGAGCGCCGCGAGTGGGCGTGCCGCGAGTGGGCGTGCCGCGAGGCCGGGCTGCCCGCCGGCCCGCCGCACGGCGGGCCGAGAGCGTTCCTCACGGCCCCCGTGCAGGCGGGCCGAGCGCGTTCCTCACGGCCCCCCGTGCAGGCGGGCCGAGAGTGCTCTTCACGGCCCCCGTGCAGGCGGATGTCGGGCGACCGGAACTACCCCACCGACCTTGTCGGCGGCGCGCCGCCCTCGTCAGTGCCGGCCGTTCTCCGCAGGGGTCACGGTCAGCCGGTGGCGGCTGGCGTCGCCGCTGGAGAACGGCCACAGCCGGTCGGCGTGCTCGACCAGCTCGGCGAGTTGCTGGCGGGTGAGCCCGGCGGACGAGATGGAGGCGTGCACGTCGGCCCGGTACCGGCCGTCGTCGTCGCGCCCGAGCTTCGCCTCGGCGCGTACCTGCACGGTGTGCGCCTCGTCGGTGATCTCACCGGCCGCCTCCACCGCCGCGTGGTGCAGGCAGGACGCGAAGGCGGCGGCGAGCAGCTGCTCCGGCGTCAGGCCAGAGCAGTGCGGTGCCAGCGGGGACGCCAGGGCCGTGGAGAGCCCCCCGTCGTCGGTGCGTACGTGGCCGCCCTCGGCGGTCGCGGTGGCCGTCTCGTTCAGCCAGGAGCTCGATTCCGGCATCGCGTTCCTCCCGTTCACTCACCCGCCCGGCTACCCGGCCCCCGGTCGGTGAAACCGCAGGTGGTCGGCGGGAACCGCGGGCGTGACGGCGGTGGGCGGCGCGGGAGGAGGCAGCCCCCGGGCCGGCTCAGCCGGCGCGGGTGGACCAGTCGGGCAGGGGGGCCGCCTCGGTCGCCTCGGTCGCCGCCCGCCGGGTCCACGGCGACACCGGGCCGACCCGCTGCCGAGGCGCCAGCGGCTGCCCCATCGGCACGTACACCCGGGCGTCCACCGCCTCGGCCAGCAGCAGCGCGGCCACGAGGCTGGTCGGCCGCTCCGCCGGGTCGTCCGCCAGGCAGCGCGCGCACAACTCGGCCACCTCGGGCGGCAACCCGTCGATCTCCGGCAACGGTCGCGGGGCCTCCCGCCGCCGGGCGCCGAAGAGCTGGGTCGTCGTGCCCGCCTCGTACGGCAGCCGGCCGCTGAGGCAGTAGTAGAGCAGGACGCCGAGGGCGTACATGTCGGCGGCGGGGGTGGCGGGGGCCCGCTCCAGCTGCTCCGGCGCGAGGTAGGCCGGCGTGCCCACCACGATGCCCTCCGGGGAGCGGTCCGGCGTGCCCGAGGGGGTGGCGATGCCGAAGTCCAGCACCTTGACGCCGGCCGGGGTCAGGATGACGTTCGCCGGCTTCACGTCGCGGTGCACGATGCCGTGCGCGTGTGCGGCGGCCAGGGCGGCGCTGACCTCGGCACAGACCCGTACGGCGATCCGCCAGTCCAGCGGCCCCGCCCGCAGGTGCGCCGCGAGCGTCTCGCCCTCGGCCAGCTCCATCACGATGTAGGGCACGTTGCCGCCGGGCAGCGTCGAGCAGGTGCCGAAGTCGTGCACGCTCGCCACGTTCGGGTGCACAAGCCGGGCGGCGGAGCGCGCCTCGGCGCGGATCCGCTCGACCGAGGTGTCCTGCCCCTCCTGCCCGGGGGACATCACCTTCACCGCGACCGGCCGGTCCAGCACCGCGTCGTGGGCCCGCCAGACCTCCGACATGCCGCCGATGCCGATGCGCTGTTCGAGCCGGTACCGCCCGTCCAGCGTCCTCATCGACCGCTCCTCGTCTGCCGTCACCGCCCGCCCCCGGCGTCCGTCGTGTCGCCTGCGCTGCCCCCGTACCCGGCCTCCGATCAGGGCAAACCGGGGCCGGATCCGGGCGGCGCCCGCGCCGGCTGCGGTAGCTTGCGAGCCGGGGCCGTCGCAGGAGGGGGACGCGCGGATGGGTGAGGTGACCGTACGCTTCGTCGGCGGCCCGGCGCACGACCTCGTCCGGGCGCTGCCCGCCGAGCCCGACGGTTCCCCGCCGGCGCACTGGGTCCTGCGTCATCCCGACGGGACCGCGGCGGCCGGTCCGGGCGGGCCGGACCACCTCTACGAGCGGGAGCACCCCGTCGGCGGCGACACGTGGACGATGCGCTTCGTACACACCTATCCGGTGGGCATGACCGAGTGAGCGGCGCGACCGGATGAGACCGCCGGCCCCGGCCCGGTGACCGGTGGTGGCATCGTCGGGGACCGCCGGCCCCGGCCCGGTGACCGGTGGTGGCATCGTCGGGGACCGCCCGCCCCGGCCAGATGACCGGCGGCGGCATCGTCGGGGACCGCCCGCGCGCCGGTTGGCCGGTGGCGGCGCGGGCGCGCACAGCCGACGCACAGGTGGCCCACAAGCCGGCCACAGCCGGGCGTCCCACCATGGGGACCATGATGACCGAGGGGCGGGCCGCAGCGGGCCGCGTCGAGCTGCGCCGGCCGGACGGCGAGCCGGTCCGGGTGCTGGTGGTCGACGACGAGCCGAACCTTGCCGACCTGCTGTCGATGGCGCTGCGCTACGAGGGCTGGCAGGTGCGCACGGCGGGCGACGGCACGTCGGCGCTGAGCGCCGCGCGGCAGTTCCAGCCGGACGCGGTGGTGCTCGACGTGATGCTGCCGGACCTGGACGGCTTCCAGGTGCTGCGCCGGCTGCGCGAGCAGACCCCGACGGTGCCGGTGCTCTTCCTGACCGCCCGGGACGCGGTGGAGGAACGGATCGCCGGGCTGACCGTCGGCGGCGACGACTACGTCACCAAGCCGTTCAGCCTGGAGGAGGTGATCGCCCGGCTGCGGGCGCTGCTGCGCCGCTCCGGCTTCGCCGTCGCTGCCCGCCCGGACGCCGTGCTCACCGTCGGCGACCTCAGCCTCGACGAGGACAGCCACGAGGTCCGCCGGGCCGGCGAGTCGATCACGCTCACCGCCACCGAGTTCGAGCTGCTGCGCTACCTCATGCGCAACCCGCGCCGGGTGCTGAGCAAGGCGCAGATCCTGGACCGGGTGTGGAACTACGACTTCGGCGGCCAGGCCAACGTGGTCGAGCTCTACATCTCGTACCTGCGGAAGAAGATCGACGCCGGGCGGCGGCCGATGATCCACACGCTGCGCGGCGCGGGGTATGTCCTCAGACCGGCGGAGTGAGCGGGCCGGCGGCCGGGCGCGCCGCCGGCTGGCCGGCCTGTCCCTGCGCACCCGGCTGGTGGTCATCCTGGTCGGCCTGCTGGCCCTGGTCAGCGTCGCCATCGGCGGGATCACCACGGTCGCGCTGCGGGAGTTCCTCATCGACCGGGTCGACGAGCAGCTCGTGCCGATGCGCCCCGGTCCCGGCCGGGTCGTGCCGTCCCCGGTCGATCCGCCGCCGGGCGCGGCGCCCGACTCGCGGATCCCGCGCGGCCTGCCCCCCGGCACCCTCACCGCCGAGGTGGTCGACGGCCGGGTCGTGCGGGCGTGGACGCTGGCCGACCGGCAGGAGCGAACCGTCGGCGTCGACGAGGTCGCGGGCCTGGCCGACCTGCCCGCCGACGGGCGGCCCCGCACCCGTGCGGTGGGGGAGCGCGGCGACTACCGGGTGGTGGCGCGACAGTGGCCGGACGGCACCGTGCGGATCCTCGGCCTGCCGCTGTCGGGGGTGCGGGAGACCGTCTGGTGGATGGTCGCCGCGCAGGCCGGCGTGGCCACCGCCGGGCTGCTGGTCGCCGGCGGGGCCGGCGCGCTGATCGTGCGGGCCACCCTGCGCCCGCTGCGCCGGGTCGCCGCGACCGCCGGCCGGGTCAGCGAGCTGCCCCTGGACCGGGGCGAGGTGGCGCTGCCGGTGCGGGTCCCGGCCGCCGACACCGACCCGCGTACGGAGGTCGGGCAGGTGGGCGCGGCGCTGAACCGGATGCTCGGGCACGTCGCCGCCGCCCTCGCCGCCCGCCAGGCCAGCGAGACGCGGGTACGCCAGTTCGTCGCCGACGCCAGCCACGAGCTGCGCACCCCGCTGGCCGCCATCCGCGGGTACGCCGAGCTGGCCCGGCGCGGCCGGGAGGGGGTGCCGCCCGACGTGGCCCACGCGCTGCGCCGCGTCGAGTCCGAGAGCGCCCGGATGACCAGCCTCGTCGACGACCTGCTGCTGCTGGCCCGGCTGGACTCGGGTCGCCCGCTCGCGGCCGAGCCGGTGGACCTCTCCGCGCTGGTGGTGGACGCGGTCAGCGACGCCCGCGTCGCCGGGCCGGAGCACCACTGGCTGCTGGACCTGCCCGACACCCTGATCCGGGTGACCGGCGACCCGGCGCGGCTGCACCAGGTGCTGGCGAACCTGCTGGCCAACGCCCGGGTGCACACCCCGCCCGGTACCACCGTCACCACCACCCTGCGGATGGCCGGTGACGCCGCCGTGCTCAGCGTCGCCGACGACGGCCCCGGCGTGCCGCCGGAGCTGCGCGGCGAGGTGTTCGAACGCTTCTCCCGGGGCGACAGCTCCCGGTCCCGCGCGCACGGCAGCACGGGCCTCGGCCTGGCGATCGTGGCCGCCGTCGTGGAGGCGCACCACGGCACCGTCGGACTGGACAGCCGGCCGGGTCGGACGGCGTTCACCGTCCGGCTGCCGCACGCCGCCACCGAGCCGTAGGGGCCGGCGCGGCTCAGTCGGCCAGCAGTTCGGCGAGGACCTCCACGATCCGCTCCGCGTGGCGCCCGTCGGGGTCCTCGTCGGCGTTGAAGTCGGTGACGCTCACCCCGAGCAGCCGGCCCGAGCGCACCAGCGGCCCGGCCAGCGCCGTCACGTCGGCCCAGTCCAGGCCGCCCGGCTCGGGGTAGCTGACCGCCGGCAGGACGACCGGGTCGAGCACGTCGAGGTCGAGGTGCAGCCAGGTCGGCGTGGTGCCGACGGCCAGGGCCCGACCCATCGCCGCCGCGTCGGGCCCGCGCAGCCGGTCGGCCGGGACCCGGTGCACGGCCGGGTCGACCCGGAGGACCTCCAGCCCGCCCCCGGTGTCCCGGTCGGCGGCGCGGTGGCCGAGCACGTGCACCTGGTCGGGGTCCACCAGCGGCCCCTCCCGGTCCAGGACGCCCGCCGGCCCGTGGTCGGTGACGATCGACAGGTCCATGTCCGCCGCCTCGCCGGTGGGCGAGGCGCGCCCGTCCTCGAAGTCCAGGTGGGCGTCGAGGAACCACAGGTCGAAGCCGGACGGCAGCCCTTGCAGGATGCCCGGCAGGATGGCGCAGTCGCCGCCGAGGACCAGCGGGCGCCGCCCCGTGTCGAGCAGCTCCGTCATCCGGGCGGCGATCGCCCGGCTCGCGCGGCGCACCTGCTCGACGCCGATCACACCCGTCTCCGGGTCCCGGGCCGGATCGGTGACCAGGGCGTCGACGGTGCCGGCGTCCGCCGCGCCCAGCCGGCCCGGCAGCCCGGCCGCCCGCAGCGCCGCGGGCGCCCGCCGCTCGCCCCGGCCGCGGCCGGAGGAGTCGAGTGGGGCGTCCAGCACCGACCATCGCACATCCGGAGGCTAGCCCGGCCGTGGCAGGCTGGGCGGCATGTACCGGGAACGTCCCGCCGGGTTCGCCGACGCCGTGCTCTGGACCAGCACGACCAGCGCGGGTGCCGCGCCGACGCGGGTGCTTCCCGACGGCTGCGTCGACCTGCTGTGGACGAGCCGCTCCGGCCTGCTGGTGGCCGGTCCGGACCGCACCGCGCACCTCAGCGGCGGCGGCCCGGCCGAACGGTGGGTCGGGCTGCGGCTGCCGCCCGGTGTGGGGCCGGCGGTGCTCGGCCTGCCCGCCGCCGAGCTGCGCGACCGGCGGGTCCCCCTGGCACAGGTGTGGGGCGACCGGGAGGCCGACCGGCTGGGCGAGCGGGCGGAACAGGCCCCGGCCGCCGTGCTGACGGAGGTCGCCGTGGGGCGGTTGCGGGCGGTCGGCGGTCCGGAGCCGCTCGCCGCCCGGGTCGTCGCCGCGCTGGCCGGCGGCGCCACCGTGGCCGCGGCCGCCGCCGAGGTCGGCCTGGACGCGCGCGCCCTGCACCGCCG
This sequence comes from Micromonospora citrea, assembly GCF_900090315.1. Classification (NCBI taxonomy): domain Bacteria; kingdom Bacillati; phylum Actinomycetota; class Actinomycetes; order Micromonosporales; family Micromonosporaceae; genus Micromonospora; species Micromonospora citrea. The sequence goes on from NZ_FMHZ01000002.1 coordinate 6,743,561, forward strand.
CAGCCGGCACCTGTTCGGGTACGGCCCGAAGACCCTGGCCCGGATCCTGCGGATGCGACGCGCCCTGGCGCTGGCCCGCGCGGGCACGCCGCTGGCCGAGGTGGCGGCCCGCTGCGGGTACGCCGACCAGGCCCACCTCACCCGGGACGTGCGGGACCTGGCCGGGGTGCCGCCGACGGTCCTGCTGTCCCGCTGAGCGGCACGGCGGGGCGCCCCGCCCTACCCTGGGGCGGGCCGGCTCAGCCCTGCGGGAGCGGGGCGAACAGGTCCACGCCGTTGCCGTCGGGGTCGAGCACCACCGCGTACCGCTGGCCCCAGTAGGCGTCCCACGGGGGCAGGTGGCCCTCGTGGCCCTCGGCGACCAGCTCCGCGTAGAGGCGGTCCACCTCGGCCGGGTCCGCGCACCGGAAGGCGAGGCTGGCCCCGCCGCCGCCCCCGGGCTTCCAGTCCGGGTCGAAGGAGCGGATGGTGTCGGCGGTGTCCCAGGCGAGCCGGAGGCCCCCGGGCAAAGTGATCTCCACGTGCGGTTGGGTGTCGGCGTCGGCCGGGATGTCGAGGCCGAGCCGGCGGTAGAAGGCGAGCGAGCGCGGCAGATCGCTGGCGACCATGCCGACGAGATCCAGTGTCGGTGCCATGACGTCGACGGTAGGGGCGACGCGCGCCCGTCGTCTTGAACGAAACGGACGCCCGGACGGAACGTCCGGTGTCGCCCTCACGGCCGGGACGATCGGCGTACGGTGTCAGACAAGTCCGGCTTTCCGGTCAAATCCGTCAGAGGATGTGGTCCGGCGCGCCGGTGTCGAGACGGCGAGGGAAGGAGCGGTCGGTGGAACACCTGGCCTACCTGGACGCGGGGTCCGGCAGCCTGATCGTGCAGGCGGTGGTCGGCGGGGTGGCCGGCGCCGCCGTGGCGGCCAAGCTCTACTGGCGACGGCTCGTCGACCGGTTCCGCCGCCAGCCCACCGACCAGCGCTGACCCGGCATGACGATCCCCCGCACCGGCGCGCGCGCCGAGCCCGGATCCTTCCGTGACCCGGCCAACCGGGTCTTCCACCTCGGCGACGACGTGCTGCGCGGGCTCGACGAGCGGGCCGCCCGGGAGTGGCGCGCGCTGACCGCCACCGACTTCTTCCCGCCGCTGCTCGCCGCCGGCAAGGTCTGCGCCACCGAGCCGGTCGATCCGGCGCCGGCGACCGTGGGCGCCCGGTGGGCCGCCGTGCTGCGCCACGAACGCATCCCGTTCGTCTCCCACCCGTACGAGTGGTCGTTCGCCATGCTCCGCGACGCGGCGCTGCTGCACCTGGAGATCCTGCGGGCGGCACTGCCGGCAGCGTTCACGCTCAAGGACGGCTCGGCCTACAACGTCCAGTGGCGGGGGGCGGAACCGGTCTTCATCGACGTCGGCTCGTTCACGCCGGCCCGCGACGGCGAGCCGTGGGCCGGGTACCGGCAGTACTGCCAGACCCTGCTCTACCCGCTGCTGCTCGGCGCCCACCTGGGGCTGGACTTCCGGCCCTGGCTGCGGGCCCAGGTCGACGGCATCGAGCCCGACCAGATGCGCCGGCTGTTCGGCGGGGCCCGTCGGCTGCTGCCCGGCGTGCTCACCCACGTGCACCTGCACGGGGCGATGCAGCGCCGCAACGCCCGCGCCAGCACGGCCGACGTCCGGTCCCAGCTCCGGGCGGCCGGCTACTCCCGTGAGCTGGCGCTGGCCACCGTACGGGGGATCGAGAAGCTCGTGCGACGGCTGGAGCACCAGCCGGCCGCCAGCCACTGGGTCGACTACCAGCGCACCTGCGCCTACACCGCCGACGACCGGGCCGCGAAGGAACGCTTCGTCGCCGGGGCGCTGGCCGACGGGCCGCGTCCCCGCCTCGTGCTCGACCTCGGCGCCAACGACGGCCGGTACGCCCGGCTCGCGGCCCGGCACGCCGACTACGTCGTCGCGGTGGAGCAGGACCCCGCCGTGGTCGACGGGCTCTACCGGGCGCTGCGTGCCGAGGGCCAGCGGCGGATCCTGCCGCTGGTGATGGACCTGGCCGACCCGTCCCCGGGCGGGGGCTGGCGGGGCGTCGAGCGGGCCTCGTTCGCCGACCGCGCCCGGGCGGACGCGGTGCTCGCCCTCGCGGTGGTGCACCACCTGGCGATCGGGCGCAACGTGCCGCTGCCCGAGGTGCTCGACTGGCTCGTCGGCCTCACCGCGCCCGGCGCCCGGATCGTGGTGGAGTTCGTGCACCCCGAGGACCCGATGGCCCGGCGGCTGCTGGCCAACAAGCCCGAGGGTCTCTTCCCGGACTATCGGCGCGCCGAGTTCGAACGCCTGCTGGGCGCCCGGTGCGGGATCACCCGCCGGCTCGACCTGCCCTCGGGCACCCGCACCCTCTACGCGGCGGTCGCGGGTGGCTGAGCCCGCCCCCACCGAGCCGTCCCGGCTGCCCGGCGTGGCCGCCCGACAGCCCACCCCGTCGTCCGAACCGACCGTCCCGTCCGGCGGTGCGGTCCCGTCCGGCGGTGCGGTCCCGTCCGGCGGTGCGGTCCCGTCCGGCGGTGCGGTCCCGTCCGGCGGTGCGGTCCCGTCCGGCGGTGCGGTCCCGTCCGGCGGTGCGGTCCCGTCCGGGGGTGCCGAGCCGTCGCGTGGCCGGCGGGCGGAACTCGGCCGGCTGGCGGAGGTCGCCGGGCTGGTCGGCCTCGTGGTGACCCAGCCGCTGCTGGACGTCCTCGGCCGCAGCCCGGACTTCTTCCTGTTCCACCGGGCGGACCGGCGGGAGATCCTGCTGCTGGTCGCGCTCGTCGCCCTGGCGCCCACGGCCGCCGTGGCGCTGCTCGCCGCGCTGACCCGGCTGGCCGGGCGGACCGCCCGTTCCGTGACGCACACGCTGCTGGTCGGGCTGCTGCTCGCCGCCCTGGCCGTGCAGGTGGGCCGGCACGGGACGCCGCTGCGGGGCGTACCGCTGCTGCTGGCGGCGGCGGTGGCCGGCGCGGCCGGGGCGGCCGCGCACCGGCGGTGGCGCGCACCGGGGCGGGCGCTGCGGCTGGCCGCGGCCGGCCCGCTGCTGTTCGTGGGGCTGTTCCTGTTCGCCTCGCCGACCTCGACGGTGGTGCTGCCCCGGGGGGAGGGTGGCGCGGCCGGGGCGGCCGGGCCCGGCAACCATCCGCCGGTGGTGCTGCTGGTCCTCGACGAGCTGCCGCTGGTCTCGCTGCTCGGCCCCGACGGTCGGATCGACGCCGCCCGCTTCCCGCACTTCGCCGAGCTGGCCGGCGGCTCCACCTGGTACCGCAACGCCACCGGGGTCGGCGGCTGGACGCCCTACGCGCTGCCGGCGATGCTGACCGGCCGGTACCCGCAGCGCGAGGCGGCCCCGCACTACTCGCAGTACCCGGACAACCTCTTCACCGCCTTCGGCGGCCTCTACGACATCCGCGCGGAGGAGAGCATCACCCGGCTCTGCCCGCCGAGCCGCTGCGAGTCACCGGTCACCCCCGAGCAGGGGATGGGCGTGCTGGTGCGGGAGACCGGCGGGCTGCTGCGCCGGCTGGCCGCCCCGGTGGACAGCCGCGTCGACCCGGAGGACTCCTACCGGGAGCGCACCCGCGCCGAGGCCGGCATCGACGACGCGGAGCCGGTGCCGGCGGACCCGAAGTTCCGGTGGGACAGCCTGAACGCCAACCAGCCGGCCCGGTTCACCAGCTTCCTGGCCGGGCTGCGGCCGGCGTCCCGCCCCACGCTGCACTTCCTGCACCTGCTGATGCCGCACTCGCCGTGGGCGTACCTGCCGTCGGGGGTGCGCTACGACGCGCCGGATGACCTGCCGAACGACGGCGACGGCTGGGCGGAGCTGGCCCGGCGGCGCCACCTCGCGCAGCTCGGCTACACCGACCGGCTGATCGGCGAGACGCTGCGCACCCTGCGGGCGCGCGGCCTCTACGACAAGGCCCTGCTGGTGGTGACCGCCGACCACGGCGTGAGCTTCACCAACGGCGCGCAGGGCCGGGGGATGGACGCCATCCGGGCCGCCCCCGGCGAGGTCGCCTGGGTGCCGATGTTCGTCAAGACCCCCGGGCAGCGCGCGGGCCGGGTCGACGACCGGAACTGGCAGCACGTCGACCTGCTCCCCACCGTCGCCGACGAGGCCGCCATCCGGCTGCCCTGGCGGGTCGACGGCCGCTCCGCCCGCCAGGCCCCCCGCGCCGAGCGGGGCAAGGTCTTCTACGACCGCCCCGGCCAGCCCACGCCGATCCCCGGGGGCGTGCCGGCGCCGCCCCCGCCGCCCGCGCCGCACCCGCTGGTGGGCACCACCGTCGGCGACCGCCCGCGCGGCGGCACCGCCCGCGTCGCCGGCCTGTCGGCGTTCCGGGCCGTCGACCCGGACACCGGGCGGCTGCCGGCGGCGGTCTGGGGCGACCTGCCGGACGACGTGCCCGACGGGACGCTGCTGGCGTTTGCCGTCAACGGCCGGGTCGGGGCCGTCGTCCCGGTGGTGCCCAGGGACGCCGGCGGTCGCCGCTTCGCCGCCCTGATCCCCGACGACCGGCTCTTCCACGCCGGCGCGAACCGCCTCGACGTCTACCGGATCGCCGCCGACGGCACGCTGAGCCGCCTCGACCTGTCCTGAGCCGGTACGGGCCGCCCGCGACGGGTGAGTGACCCACCGGTAGCGTTCCCATGCCTTCGTGCCGCCGGGACGTCTCCGCGTGGCCCGGAATCGACGGGGTTTCCCCGCCCGCTGGTCGGGAATCGGGTGACGCATGCCTCACCGCCGAACCACGGCGGGCGGTATCCCCGCGGCCGTGATTACGGTAAAAGCGAAGGCAATTCAACGCAGATCTGCCGGCGAAGCGAGGGACCACATGACGGAAGTCAAGCTCGATCACCCCGGTGGGCAGCTTTCGATGCCGGTGCAATCCGCGGTCGAGGGCCCCGCCGGTATCGGAGTGGGCAAGCTGCTCAAGGAAACCGGGATGACGACGTACGATCCCGGCTTCGTCAACACCGCGGCCTGCTCGTCCGCGATCACCTACATCGACGGCGACGCGGGGATCCTGCGTTACCGCGGCTACCCGATCGAGCAGCTCGCGGAGAAGTCCTCGTTCCTGGAGGTCTCCTACCTGCTGATCTACGGTGAGCTGCCGACCCCGCAGCAGCTGACCGAGTTCAGCGAGCGGATCCGGCGGCACTCGCTGCTGCACGAGGAGATGCGCCGGTTCTTCGACGGCTTCCCCCGCGACGCGCACCCGATGGCCGTGCTCTCCTCGGCCGTGAGCGCCATCTCGACCTTCTACCAGGACAGCCTGGACCCGTTCGACTCCTCGCACGTCGAGATGTCCACGGTGCGCCTGATGGCCAAGGTCCCCACCATCGCCTCCTACGCCTACAAGAAGTCCATCGGCCAGCCGCTGCTGTACCCGGACAACTCGCTGGGCTACGTGGAGAACTTCCTGCGGATGACCTTCGGCGTGCCGGCGGAGCCGTACGAGGTCGACCCGGTGATGGCCAAGGTGCTGGACATGCTGTTCATCCTGCACGCCGACCACGAGCAGAACTGCTCCACCTCGACCGTGCGGCTGGTCGGCTCCAGCAACGCCAACCTCTTCGCCTCGGTCTCGGCGGGCGTGAACGCGCTCTTCGGCCCGCTGCACGGCGGCGCCAACCAGGCCGTGCTGGAGATGCTGGAGAAGATCCAGGCCGACGGCGGCGACGTCGCGTCCTTCGTCCGCAAGGTGAAGGACAAGCAGGACGGCGTCAAGCTGATGGGCTTCGGCCACCGGGTCTACAAGAACTACGACCCGCGCGCGGCGATCGTGAAGAAGGCGGCGCAGGACGTCCTCGGCCGGATGGCGAAGCCGGACCCGCTGCTGGACATCGCCATGCAGCTGGAGGAGATCGCGCTCGCCGACGAGTTCTTCGTCTCCCGCAAGCTCTACCCGAACGTGGACTTCTACACCGGCCTGATCTACAAGGCCATGGGCTTCCCGACCAAGATGTTCACCGTCCTCTTCGCACTGGGCCGGCTCCCCGGCTGGATCGCCCAGTGGCGCGAGATGATCAACGACCCGGAGACCAAGATCGGCCGGCCGCGGCAGATCTACACCGGCTCCCCGGAGCGCGACTACACGCCGGTCACCGAGCGCTGACCGTCCCGCGCCCGCGTTCCGCGCCGCTCGACCGGCCGTCGACCCCGTGGGGGTCGGCGGCCGGTCGCGTGCTACCCCGGGAGCCCCGGGAGGCGGTCAGCGGAGGCCGGCGGCGGCGAGGAGGTTGCCCTCGGCGATCGACGGGAGGGCGTGGCCGCGGGCCATCCGCCGCGCCGCCCGCTCGGCGGTGAAGGCGGGCGCGCCGGCGATCGCCGCGGCGTAGGCGGCGGCCGTCCGGTGCGCGATGGCCGCCCAGCCGTACTGCTCATGGACCATGGCGCGGGCCCGCCGGGCCAGCTCGCGCGCCCGTTCGCGGTCCGACAGCAGGGCGTGCACGGCGTCGGTGAGCCCGTCCGGGTCGTGCGGCCGGAACGTCATCCCGGTGACGCCCGGCTCCACGATCTCGGCCAGCCCGCCGGTCGCGGCGACGGCCAGGGGCGCGCCCGCCGCGGCGCCCTCGAGGGCGACCATGCCGAACGGCTCGTAGATGCTCGGCACCGCGAAGCAGTCGGAGGCGGCCATCACGGCGGGCAGGTCGGTGCCGCCGAGGAAGCCCGGCATGCTGACCGTGCCGGCCAGACCGAGGCGGTGCACCTCGGCCTCCAGTTCGGCGCGGTACGGGCCGTCGCCCACGATCACCGCGCGCAGCCCGGGGTGCCGCTCGCGCAGCCGGGGGAGCCCGGCGATCAGGTGCTGCACGCCCTTCTCGTAGACCAGCCGACCGGCGAAGGTCACCAGCGGGCCGTCGCCGGCGAACCGGGCGCGGGCCTCCGCGACCGCGGCCACCGGCGCCCGCCAGCGGTGCGGCTCCACGCCGTTGGGCACCACGTCGACCCGCCCGGCCGGCACGCCGAACAGCCCGGTCACCTCGCCGCGCATGTATCCGGAGCAGACGATGACGCGGCCGGATTCGCCGGCGAGCCAGTGTTCGACGCCGTGGATGGTGCGGTTCATCTCGTCGGGTAGCCAGCCCTGGTGTCGGCCGGCCTCGGTGGCGTGGATGGTGGTGACGAGGGGGATGTCGAGGTGGTCGCGCAGGGTCATGGCGGTGTGGGCGACGAGCCAGTCGTGGGCGTGGATGACGTCGTAGGTGTCGGCTTCGGTGGCGCGTAGGGCGGCGCGGGTGAGGGTGTGGTTGAAGGCCATGGTCCAGGCGAGCAGGGAGGGGGTGGCCAGGGGGAAGGTGACGGGGTCCTCGGCGGCGCGGATGATGCGCACGCCGTCGGCGTATTCCTCCAGGGGTGCGCCGTCGGCGTGGCGGGTGACGACGGTGACGTCGTGGCCGGCGGCGGCCAGGGCCACGGAGAGGGCGTGCACGTGCCGGCCGAGGCCGCCGACCAGCACCGGCGGATATTCCCAGGAGAGCATGAGGATCCGGCGGGTCTGCGGGGGCGTGCCCGGCCCGGGCTGCGTCGGGACCTGGGGCCGGGAGGTGAGGGTGGGCCGGTGGACCCGGCCAGGGGACGTGGTGGGCTGCTCGCCGACCCGCAGGGTCGTCACATCAATCTCCGTCCATGCATGTGGGTATGCGCCGGCAGCGGTGACGGCGGAACAGTGGTGGGGGTGCCCGACGGGCCGAGTGGAGACGCGCGTACGCGCCCCGCGAACAAGCAAAGGGCATCACGCCGGATCCCGCATCTCGAAAAGGGCCAAGGTGACGGAGGACACCCGAAGGGGCATCGCAGGTCAGTCGGGCGGATACCGGTCGTCGGCCGAACGGGTGGATTGGCGGGGGAACGCGGGGGGCAATACCCGCACGCGCTCCGCCGGCCCCCGCCGTGTGGTGCGCTCATGGTGCGGCGCGCGCTCATGATCTTGCACTAGAGGAGCGACATGCAGGTCTGGCCGGGTGAGCGTTACCCCCTGGGGGCCACCTACGACGGGATGGGCACCAACTTCGCGATCTTCTCCGAGGTGGCCGAGCGGATCGAGCTGTGCCTGTTCGACGAGTGGGACACCGGGGCGGAGCGGCGGGTCGAGCTGCGCGAGGTCGACGCCTACGTCTGGCACGCGTACATCCCCGGCATCGAGCCGGGGCAGCGCTACGGCTACCGCGTGCACGGCCCGTACGACCCCGCGAACGGGCTGCGCTGCAACCCGGCGAAGCTGCTGCTCGACCCGTACGCCAAGGCCGTCGACGGCGACGTGCGGTGGGACCCGGCGGTCTACGACTACGAGCACGGCGACCCGGAGCGGATGAACACGACCGACTCGGCGCCGTTCATGCCGAAGTCGGTGGTGGTGAACCCGTACTTCGACTGGGGCAACGACTCCCCGCCCCGCATCCCCTACCACCACTCGGTCATCTACGAGGCGCACGTGCGCGGCCTGACCATGCGCCACCCCGACATCCCCGAGGAGCTGCGCGGCACGTACGCGGGCCTCGCCTCCCCGCCGATGATCGAACATCTGACGAGGCTCGGGGTGACCGCCGTCGAGCTGATGCCGGTGCACCAGTTCGTGCACGACCACCGGCTGGCCGACCTGGGGCTGCGCAACTACTGGGGCTACAACACCATCGGCTTCTTCGCCCCGCACCACGGCTACTCCGCCCTGGGCCGCCTCGGCCAGCAGGTGCAGGAGTTCCGGGGCATGGTCAAGGCGCTGCACGGCGCCGGCATCGAGGTCATCCTCGACGTGGTCTACAACCACACCGCCGAGGGCAACCACCTCGGCCCGACGCTGAGCTTCAAGGGCGTCGACAACCCCAGCTACTACCGCCTCAGCGAGGACGACCGCCGCCACTACGTCGACTACACCGGCACCGGCAACAGCCTCAACGTGCGCAGCCCGCACTCGCTGCAACTGATCATGGATTCGCTGCGCTACTGGGTCACCGAGATGCACGTCGACGGCTTCCGCTTCGACCTCGCCGCCACCCTGGCCCGCGAGTTCTACGAGGTCGACCGCCTCTCCACCTTCTTCGAGGTGGTGCAGCAGGACCCGGTGGTCAGCCAGGTCAAGCTGATCGCCGAGCCGTGGGACGTCGGGCCCGGCGGCTACCAGGTCGGCAACTTCCCGCCGGTGTGGACCGAGTGGAACGGCAAGTACCGCGACACCGTGCGCGACTTCTGGCGCGGCGAGCCCGCCACCCTGGCCGAGTTCGCCTCCCGCATCTCCGGCTCCGCCGACCTCTACCAGGACGACGGGCGCCGCCCCTTCCACAGCATCAACTTCGTCACCTGCCACGACGGGTTCACGTTGCGCGACCTGGTGTCGTACAACGACAAGCACAACGAGGCCAACGGCGAGGACAACCGCGACGGCGAGAGCCACAACCGGTCCTGGAACTGCGGGGCCGAGGGGGAGACCGACGACGAGGCGGTACGCACCCTGCGCGCCCGGCAGCGGCGCAACTTCCTGGCCACCCTGATGCTCTCGCAGGGCGTGCCGATGATCGGCCACGGCGACGAGCTGGGCCGCACCCAGCGCGGCAACAACAACGCCTACTGCCAGGACAGCGAGCTGGCCTGGATCGACTGGGACGACGCCGACACCGAGCTGCTGGAGTTCACCCGCCGGCTGGTCGACTTCCGCCGCCGCCACCAGGTGTTCCGCCGGCGGCGCTTCTTCACCGGGCTGCCCGTGCGTGGCCGGGAGGTCGACGAGCCCCTGCCCGACCTGGCCTGGTACACCCCCGACGGGCGGGAGATGACCGGCGAGGACTGGGGCAACGACTTCGGCCGCTCGGTGGCGCTCTTCGTCAACGGCGAGGGCATCCGCGAGCGCGGCCAGTACGGCCAGCGCCACGTCGACGCCTCCTTCCTGCTCTGCTTCAACGCCCACGACGCGCCGCTGGACTTCACCGTGCCCGGCCCCGAGTTCGGCCAGCGCTGGGAACTGGTGATCAGCACCGCGGAACCGGAACCGGAGAAGACCACCGTGGTCGAGGCCGGCGGCGTCCTCGGCGTACCGGACCGGTGCGTGGTGGTGCTGGAGAGGACGGCCTGACATGTCGAGCACCCCTCGGCCCGACGCGCCCCGCGTGGGCGCCACCTACCGGGTGCAGGTGCGCCCCGGCTTCGACCTGGACGCCACCGCCGACCTCGCCGGCTACCTCGCCGACCTCGGCGTCACCCACCTCTACAGCGCGCCCCTGCTGACCGCCACCCCCGGCTCGGCGCACGGCTACGACGTGGTCGACCACCGGACGGTCAACCCGGAGCTCGGCGGCGAGGCGGCCCGGCAACGCCTGCTGCGCGCCCTGCGCGCCGCCGGCCTCGGCCTGGTCGTCGACATCGTGCCCAACCACGCGGGGGTGGCCGTGCCGGCCGCCAACCCGGCCTGGTGGGACGTGCTGCGCCGGGGCCGCGACTCGGCGTACGCGAGCTGGTTCGACATCGACTGGGACCGTGGCCGGCTGCTGCTGCCGGTGCTCGCCGACACCCCGGACGCCCTCGACGACCTCAAGCTCGCCGACGGGGAGCTGCGCTACCACGAACACCGCTTCCCGATCGCCGACGGCACCGGCGACGGCGACCCCCGGCAGGTGCACGACCGGCAGCACTACGAGCTGGTCTCCTGGCGGCGCGGCGACGCCGAGCTGACGTACCGCCGGTTCTTCGCCGTCTCCGACCTGGCGGGACTGCGGGTGGAGGACCCGTCGGTCTTCGCCGCCACCCACGAGCTGGTGCTGCGATGGGCGGCCGACGGCGAGGTCGACGGCATCCGCGTCGACCACCCCGACGGGCTGCGCGACCCCTCGGCCTACCTGGCCCGGCTGCGCGCCGCCGCGCCCGACGCGTGGCTGGTGGTGGAGAAGATCCTGGAGTACGGCGAGGAACTGCCGGACTGGCCGGTGGACGGCACCACCGGCTACGACGCCCTCGCCGCCGTCTGCGGGCTCTTCGTCGACCCCGACGCCCAGGGCGACTTCACCGCCCTGGACACCCACCTCGTCGGCCGGCACACCACCTGGCAGGACCTCACCCACGACACCAGGCTCGCCGCGGCCACCCGGCTGCTGGCGACCGAGCTGAACCGCCTCGCCGCGCTCGCCGGCGACGTCGAGCGCGACGCGGCCCGGGCGGGGCTGGCCGAGCTGGCCGCCGCCTTCGCGGTCTACCGGGGCTACCCGCCGCACGGGGCACGCCACCTGGCCGCCGCCCGCGCCGAGGCCGGCCGCCGCCGCCCCGACCTGACCGGCACGCTCGACGCCCTCACCCGCCGGCTGCGCGACCCCGACGACGAGCTGGCGCAACGCTTCCCGCAGTTCACCGGCGCGGTCATGGCCAAGGGGGTGGAGGACACCGCCTTCTACCGGTGGAGCCGCTTCGTCGCGCTCAACGAGGTCGGCGGCAGCCCCGCGCACTTCGGCGTGCCGCCGGCCGAGTTCCACCGCTTCGCCGCCGCCCGGCAGGTGCGCTGGCCGGCGAGCATGACCACCCTCTCCACCCACGACACCAAGCGCTCCGAGGACGTGCGGGCCCGCCTCGCCGTGCTCAGCGAGCTGCCGGGACGCTGGGCCGACCTCGTGACCCGATGGGCGTCCCGCGCGCCCCTGCCCGACCCGGCCTTCGCGCACCTGCTCTGGCAGACCGCCGTCGGCGCCTGGCCGATCGAGCGGGAGCGGCTGCACGCGTACGCTGAGAAGGCCGCCCGCGAGGCGTCGGCGTCGACGAGCTGGACCGACCCCGACCCCGCCTTCGAACGCGCCATGCACGCCGTCGTCGACGCCATGTACGACGACCCGCAGCTGCACGCCGAGCTGACCGCTTTCGCCGCCGAGATCACCCCCGCCGGCTGGTCCAACTCGCTCGGGCAGAAGCTCGTGCAGCTCGCCATGCCCGGCGTGCCCGACACCTACCAGGGCACCGAGCTGTGGGACAACTCCCTGGTCGACCCCGACAACCGCCGCCCGGTCGACTTCGCCGTACGCCGGAACCTGCTGGCCCGCCTCGACGCCGGCCCGCCCCCGCCGGTCGACGCGAGCGGGGCGGCGAAGCTGCTGGTGGTGTCGCGGGCCCTGCGGTTGCGCCGCGACCGTCCCGAGCTGTTCACCGGCTACCGGCCGGTGCCGGCCCACGGGCCCGCCGGCCGGCACGCGGTCGCCTTCGACCGGGGCGGCGCGGTCGCGGTCGCCACCCGGCTGCCGCTCGGCCTGGCCCGCGCGGGCGGCTGGCGCGACACGGTCCTGTCACTTCCCGTTCACGAGCTGACCGACCTGTTCACCGGCCGGGTCTACAGTGGCGGACAGGTCCCGCTGGCCGACCTGCTGGCCACCTTTCCCGTCGCGCTGCTGGCTCCCACCACCGAGTCCGTGGAGGCTGCGAAATGACCGAGTTCGCGGTGTGGGCGCCGGAGGCCGCCCGGGTCCGGCTGCGCCTGCCGGGCGTCGCCGACCACGACATGCGCTCCGACACCGGAGGCTGGTGGCGGGTCGAGGTGCCCGCTGCCGGCCCCGGCACCGACTACTCCTTCCTCCTCGACGACGACGAGCGGGCGCTGCCCGATCCCCGCTCGGCGTGGCAGCCGGCGGGCGTGCACGGGCCGAGCCGGCTCTACGACCACGCGGCGTTCGAGTGGACCGACCGCGCCTGGACCGGCCGGCAACTGCCCGGCAGCGTCCTCTACGAGCTGCACGTGGGCACCTTCACCCCGGAGGGCACGTTCGACGCCGCCATCGGCCGCCTCGACCACCTCGTCGACCTCGGCGTCGACCTGATCGAGCTGCTGCCGGTCAACGCCTTCAACGGCGAGCACAACTGGGGCTACGACGGCGTCTGCTGGTATGCCCCGCACCAGCCCTACGGCGGGCCGGACGGCCTGAAACGGCTGGTCGACGCCGCCCACGCCAAGGGTCTGGGGGTGATCCTCGACGTCGTCTACAACCATTTCGGGCCCTCCGGGGCCTACGCGCCGATGTTCGCGCCGTACCTCGCCGAGCAGAGCAACCCCTGGGGCCGCACGGTCAACCTCGACGGCCCGCACTCCGACGGCGTACGCCGCTACATCCGCGACAGCGTGCTGATGTGGCTGCGTGACTACCACGTCGACGGGCTGCGGCTCGACGCCGTGCACGCCATGCCCGACAGCCGCGCCACCCATTTGCTGGAGGAGGTGGCGGCGGAGGTCGAGGCGCTCTCCACCCACCTCGGCCGGCCGCTGTCGCTGATCGCCGAGTCCGACCTCAACGACCCCCGGCTGATCAGCCCCCGCGAGGCCGGCGGCTACGGCCTGCACGCCCAGTGGAACGACGACGCCCACCACGCCCTGCACACCCTGCTCACCGGCGAGCGGCAGGGCTACTACGGCGACTTCGGCTCCCTGGAGTGCCTCACCGACGTGCTCACCGGCGCCTACTTCCACGCCGGCACCTGGTCCAGCTTCCGCAACCGCCACCACGGCCGGCCCGTCGACCGGCAGCGCACCCCCGGCCACCGCTTCGTGGCGTACCTGCAGAACCACGACCAGATCGGCAACCGGGCGACCGGCGACCGGATCTCCGCCACCCTCTCCCCGGGGCTGCTGCGCGTCGGCGCGACGCTGCTGTTCACCGCCCCGTTCACCCCGATGCTGTTCATGGGGGAGGAGTGGGCGGCCAGCACGCCGTGGCAGTTCTTCACCAGCCATCCCGAGCCGGAGCTGGCGACCGCCGTGGCCACCGGCCGCAGGCGGGAGTTCGCCGCCCACGGCTGGCCGGCCGGCGACGTGCCGGACCCGCAGGACCCGCAGACCTTCGTCCGCTCCCGGCTCGACTGGGCCGAGCTGGACAAACCCGAACACCGCGAGATGTACGAGTTCCACAAGCGGCTCATCGCCCTGCGCAAGAGCCGCCCCGACCTGTCCGACCCCCGGCTGCACGCCGTCGACGTCCGCCACGGCGACCAGTTCCTGGTGATGCGCCGAGGCGAGTGCCTGGTGGTGGCGAACCTGGCCGGGCGGGCGCAGGGCGTCTCGCTGCCGGGGGTGGTGCGGCGGGTGCTGCTGGCCACCGGCGAGGGCGTCACGGTGATGCGCGACCGGATCCAGTTGCCGGCGGAGACGGCGGCGATCGTGGCGCTCTGAGCGGCGCCCGCCACCGTCCCGTCGTTGCCCCCGCCGGTCAGCCGGCGGCCAGCACCTCGCGCAGCTTCGCCGCGAACTCGGCGGGCTTGCCCGCGTAGCCGTACTCGCCGCCGAGGAAGCCGCCGTGGTGGCTCGGGAACACCACGGCCTCCCGGCCGAGCAGCGCCGCCATGCCGACGGCCGTGCGCGCGGTGTAGGTCGTGCCGGTCTCCTCGCCGACCGCGATCACGATCCGGGTCGGCGCCGCGGTGAGCGCCGCCGCGTCGGGGCGGTAGTCCGTGATCGCCCAGGAAGCCTTCGACAGCAGCGGGTCGTCGCGGGAGCCGTCGTCCTCGGCCGGCATGCCGAACGCGGCGGGGTCGGGCGCGGGCTGGGCGAAGTAGGCCTCGGTGAACTCGCCCTGCCAGGACGTCATCGCGATGAAGGCGGCCATGCCGGCGCCAGTGCCCCCCGCCTGGTACGCCTCGTGGAAGCCGGCCCGGGCGCGCTCGGCGGCCTCGGCGTCGGGGAGCACCGCGTTGATCGGCGGCTCGTGCGCCACCAGCGTGGCCACGTCGCCGGGGTGGGACGCGACCAGTTCGAGCGCGGTCACCGCGCCGCCGCTGCTGGCGAACACGTCGACCGGGCCGGCGCCGAGCGCCTCGATCAGCAGGTGCAGGTCGGCCGCCTGCTGCTGCGGGGTGTGGTCCGACCGGCCGTCGGTGCGGACGCTGCGGCCCAGGCCGCGCGGGTCGTAGGTGACGACCGTCCGGTCGGTGAAGTGGGCGGCGAGCGCGTTGAAGCCCTCCGCCGTCATCGGCTGACCGACCATGAGCAGGGTGCGGTGCCCGCCAGCCGCCGACAGCGGACGCCGTACGTCGTAGACCAGGTCGGCGCCGGGCACGGCGAGAGTGCGGGTGTCTGTCGTCGTCATGCCGGCGAGCCTACGACCGACGGGCGACAGGTTGGGCTCGGACGCGCGGCGGCCGGTACGAGCTCCTGCCCGTCACCACGGGTGCTGCCGGGGGCGCTCCGGCTCGGTGCGAGGAGTGCGGTCGATCACCGCGCAGGGTATCGGTCCGTAGTGGCCGCCGGGCCACGCGACGTAGGAGTGTTGCCGTGCCCCCACGGGCGAGAACGGTCGTCGACCCACGGTTCGCGGCTGAGCTGCGACGGCTTCGAAAGGCGGGGGGCATGTCGCTGCGGCAGCTCGCGTCCCTCGTCAACCACGGCAAGAGCCTCATACACCAGTTGGAGACAGGACAGACGAAGCCGACCGTGGGCGTCGCGGCCCGGCTCGACGAGGCGCTCGCGGCCCAGGGCGCCCTGGCCCGGCTGGTCGCGGACGCGCCCGACGGCGGCGACGCCTGGCATACGCGACGGCGCACCAACGCCGGGCCGACGCCGCTGCGGCGCGAGCGCCGGCCGGCCTGCTCGCCGGTTACCGGCGGCTGAAGGACGCCGTCGGTTCCGGACCGATCACGGGGCCGATACGCGTCCACCTCGACACCGTGACCTGCCTGCTGCGGGACGCCCGACCCGACGTGCGGCCGAGTGTCCTCGACGTGGCCGCGCAGTGGGCGCAGTTCGCGGGCTGGCTGAGCATCGCGCGAGGCGAGGAGCGGGCGGCAACGGCGTGGCACGCGAGGGCACTGGACTGGCGACCGAGGCTGGCAACAGCGAACTCGTCGCGACCGTGTCGTCCTTCCAAGGGCACCAGGCGGAGTTGCGAGGCGACCTCCCCGCCATGATCCGGCTCTCCGACGGCCGGGGTCCGCGGGAGTGCACGAGCAGGCGGGCGGCGCGGACTGGCCCGGCCGCAACCTGGTGCATCTCGCCCTGGCACAGGCCAAGGGTGGAGACACGACGCTGGCCCGGCAGACCCTGACGACAGCCGAGTCCATCGCGACGGCCGCTGCATCCCGCCGACTGGCTCGTGAGGTGACCGAAACCGTCCACCGGCTCGGCCTGTCCGCGACCCCGTAGCGGACGCGTCTCGCCCGTGACGATTGCCGTTCGTGCCCCGGTTCTGCTTCCACACCGCATGCCCGAGAGAAAAACGCCGCTCCGAATCGAAACGGTCGGACATCCGACCCCTGGGGGCGGCAATATGGCGATTCGGCGGATGGGCTGCGATGCATTCCTGTCGACGGCCGTGAGGCCGCCTCCGCGTCCTGTCGGGCTCGCCACGGAATTGGGGGATTGAGAAGCCGGCCGGGAAGCGTCGGGGTGGACCGCTTCGTCGGAATCGAGGGCGTCCGCGCCGATGTGGCGGCGGCGCGCGCTCGGCCGTTCGTGGCTTCGCCGATCAGCCGACGGAGCGGCGTCTTTCCACTGGCCGGGCGGCCTCGCCGAAGGGCTGACGGAGGAAAAATCGCCGGGCGGCGGTAGCAGCGGAACAGATTCGCAGGCGCTGGGATTTGCGCCTTCAATGCTGAGGCATTTGCTCCGGCTGGACACTTCTGTCTGCGAAATGGCGCTCACCTTTTCGGTCGCGAAAGGGTCAGTGTCAATTACCTGGCACGGCGTCGCATTGAATTCGCGATGGGCGGTCGATACGTTTCGGTGGCCCCGATCGACCCACGACAAGGGAGAGCACTTGAAATCAACTCTGCGTTGGACCGCGACGGCCAGCCTGACGCTGGCACTGGTCCTCACCGGCTCGGCCGCCGCCCAGGCGAAACCGACCACGGCCGAGAGGAATGGCAACACCACCACCGTGGCCCGCACCAGTGACGGTCGGGCGATCACCAACGAGGCGACCGCGAGGGAGGTCGCCGCGTTCTGGACGCCGGAGCGGATGGCGGGCGCCGTCGACCTGGACATCGCCAGGCGCGCCAACGCCACCGAGTCGTCCGACCGGGTGGCGAGGCCCAACGGGCCGGCCGGCACCGTCGCGCCGGTGAAGCCGCGCGTCGCCAACGACGACGTCTCGATCCAGCTCAACGAGTCGGCGGTCGTCGGCAAGGTCTACTTCACCACCCCCGGCGGCGGCACCGCCTCCTGCTCGGCGAGCGCCGTCGCCAGCGGCAAGCGCCGGCTGGTCATGACCGCGGGCCACTGCGTGCACCAGGGTCGCGGCGGCCAGTGGTACAGCAACTGGCAGTTCGTGCCGCGCTACCGCAACGGCGCGCGGCCGTTCGGCACGTTCGTGGCCTACCAGCTCACGGCCCGCACCGCGTGGGTCAACAACAGCAGCCTCGACGAGGACATGGGCATCGCCATCATGCACAACGGCGGCAACTGGGGCCTGAAGGTCGTGGAGACGGTCGGCGGCCACGGCATGCGCTGGAACTGGGGCTACAACGTCTCCCTGATGACCGCCCTCGGCTACCCGTCGAACCTCGGCGGCGGCGAGAGCCAGTACTACTGCCAGAGCGGCACGTGGCACGCCGGCGGCCAGCAGATCCGGATGTGGTGCAACATGACCTACGGCTCCAGCGGCGGGCCGTGGCTGCAGGAATACAACGACCAGAACGGCCTCGGGTACATCAACAGCGTGGTCAGCCACGGCGACAACCCGGGCAACGGCCAGTTCGACGGCCCGTACTTCGACAACGACATCAAGAGCCTCTACGACTTCGCGGAGGGTCTCTCCCCGGCGTGAGGCGCCTGACCAGCAGAGCCCCGGCCCCGAGGGCCGGGGCTCTGCCCGCGTGCCCGAGGGCCGGGGCTCTGCCCGCGTGCTTTTTCACTTGTACCGCCCCGGGTGAGAACCACGATCATGCCGGCATGGAGTTCTTCTGCTACCACCGCGACCGGCGGGATTCCCTGGCGCTGCGCGCCGAGCTGCTCGAGGAGCACTGGTCCTACATGGACCGGTACGCGGCGGAGATGATCGCCCGCGGCCCGACCTTCGCCCCCGACGGGGAGACGCCGACCGGCAGCGTGCACATCGTCGACCTGCCCGATGCCGCCGCCGCCCGGGCGTTCGCCCTCGACGAGCCCAACTACCAGGCTGGCGCGTACCGCGACGTGCTGCTGCGCCGCTGGCACAACACGCTGGGGCGCACGATGTGGGACCTCCCCGGCGGCCGGAGCGGTGGAGACCGGTACCTGGTGCTCGGTCTCGGCGCGGGGGAGGCCGCCGACCGCGAGCCGAACGGGGACCGGGACGACCTGATCGCGTACGGGCCGCTGCTGTCCGACGACGGCGCCGCCTGGCTGGGCACGGCGGCCCTGACCAGGGCGGCGGGCCCGGCCGAGGCGCGGGCGCTGCTGACCCCGGACCGGTACGCCGACATCGAGGTGCACCTCTGGACGTTCGGCGGTCGGCGGCCCTAACCCGGGACCAACCACCCGCAGAGCGGTGCCGGACGCAGCCACCGCGCCGCTCGGCGGGGCGATACGGGACGCAACCACCGCGCCGCTCGGCGGGGCGATACGGGACGCAGCCACCGCGCCGCTCGGCGGGGCGATACGGGACGCAGCCACCGCGCCGCTCGGCGGGGTGATGCCGGACGCAAGATCCGCGCAGTTTCCCGGAATGAGTGGCCTCCCGAGGCAGGGAGGCCACTCTTTCCCGGAAGTTGTGCGGATCTTGGGAGGCACAGGGGGCCTCCCGTGCGGGCCGGCGGGCCCGGCTGCATGCCCGGCGTGCCCGGCTGCGTGCCCGTCGCGCGTCTGTTGGGCGCTTGTCGTCGGCGGGCGTCGGCGGGCGTTGGTGGGTGTCGGGCGGATCGTGGCGTTCGGCCGGACATTCTCCTGCAATGCGGACGCATCCTTGCCAGAAGAATCGACGTATTCCTATCCTCGCTGTGGAAAGCGCTTTCCAGACCCGAGCGGCGGACGCCGACGACCCCCGGAATCGGCCGGCGACCCCGAGCATTCGAGGACGAAGGTAGGCGAGGATGAGACGACCAGTCGCACTGCGGCTCCAGGCGGCGTTGGCCACGGCGGCCGTCGGGGCCGCGATCGTGGTGGCGTTGCCGACGCACCAGGCGTCGGCGGCGGCCGGCGCCGCCACCGGCTACGCGACCCGCAACGGTGGCACCACCGGCGGGGCGGGCGGGCAGACGGTACGGGCGACCACGGGCACCGCGATCCACGCGGCCCTGTGCAGCCGGGCCAGCAGCAGCACCCCGATCGTCATCGAGGTGACGGGCACCATCAACCACGGCAACACCAGCAAGGTGTCGGGCGGCAGTTGCAGCACCGCCGACGGCGTGATCGAACTCAAGCAGATCAGCAACGTCACGATCATCGGGGTCGGCAGCGGGGCCGTCTTCGACCAGGTGGGCATCCACATCCGCGAGGCCAGGAACATCATCATCCGGAACGTGACCGTCCGGAACGTCAAGAAGTCGGGCTCGCCCACGTCCAACGGTGGCGACGCGATCGGCATGGAGAGCAGCGTCCGCAACGTCTGGGTCGACCACGTCACCCTGGAGGCGTCGGGCGGGGAGTCGGAGGGGTACGACGGCCTCTTCGACATGAAGGACGACACCCAGTACGTGACCCTGTCCTACAGCGTCCTGCGCAACTCCGGCCGTGGCGGCCTGATCGGGTCCAGCGAGAGCGACCGCTCCAACGGCTTCGTCACCTTCCACCACAACCTGTACGAGAACATCGACTCCCGCACGCCCCTGCTGCGCGGCGGCGTCGCCCACATCTACAACAACCACTACGTCGGCATCCGCGAGTCGGGCATCAACTCGCGGGCCGGCGGGCAGGCGAAGGTGGAGAACAACTACTTCCGCAACTCCAAGGACGTCCTGGGCACCTTCTACACCAGCGAGCGCGGCTACTGGCAGGTGGCCGGCAACGTCTTCGACAACGTGACCTGGTCCAGCCCCGGCAGCGAGAACTACCCCGCCGGCCCCAACCCGCAGTCGAACACCACCGTCAGCGTCCCGTACCCGTACACCCTCGACGGGGCCGCCTGCGTGCCGGACGTCGTCCGCCAGACGGCGGGCGCGCACACCGGCCTGCGGGAGTCCGACGGCAACTGCTCGCCGCAGACGCCGCCGCCGACGTCGAGCAGCCCGACGCCGGGACCGACCAGCCCGACGCCGACGCCCACGGAGCCGACGCCGACGCCGACCCAGCCCGGCGGGCCCAACCTCAGCATCGGCGCCGGCTCCGACGGCTCCAGCAAGGCCGACGGGACGAGCTACGGCAACGTGCGCGACGGCAACATGAGCACCTACTGGTCGCCGGTGGGTTCGACCGGCCAGATCTCGATCAAGTGGGGCTCGGCCACCAGGGTGTCCAGGGTCGTCATCCGCGAGGCGTCCGGCGCCGTGGGCGTCATCGGCTCCTGGCGGGTCGTCAACCACGACACCGGCGCCGTCCTGGCCTCGGGCAGCGGCGCGGGCGCCGTCACCTTCCCGGCGACCTCGCTGGCCAAGATCACCTTCGACATCACCGGTTCGACCGGCACCCCGAGGGTCGCCGAGTTCGAGACGTACGCGGCGTAGCGGCGCGCTCCCGCCGCCGCCCGGGACGGCGGACCGTGCAGTCTGGGGCGGCGGGCCGGGCCGCCGGGAACCGCGGGCCGCATCGTCGGGGACGGCGGAGACCGTCCGGTGCGGAGGGGCGTCGTCCCGGGCACATCCCCGACGTGGGGCGGGGGTCGTCGGACGCGGCGGCCCCCGCACCGGGAGGTGGCCGACCGGCGCGGTTGGTGCGGGGCGCGGCCACCGCCGCTGCCGTGGCGAGCGCCGCCGACGAACTCGTCGCCGTCCCCGACCGGTCGTACCGCCGCTGACGGCGCCGGCGTGCCACGCCCCCGACACGGACGGGCGGCCCCGCGCGCCGCCCGGTGCTGATCGGGTTCTCGACCGCGCGCCCGGCAGCGTCGGGCCCTCGGCGACGCCTGCTCGGGTTCTGCGTCGATTCGGGGTTCATCGGCCGATTCGGGGGCATAGCGTCACGGTGGCGGTTTCCACCGCCCGAGCCGCCCGCCGCCTGGCCGGCGGCCTGCCGACGCCGAGCCGAGGAGGCAGACCGTGCACAGGGCCGACGAGGTGTCGCTGCCGGAACTGGACGGGCCGGAGGCGACCGTGTCGTCTCCCCGGGCGCTGGGGTGGCTCAGCCTCGCGCTCGGTGTGGGCGCGATCGCCGCGCCCGGCCCGCTGGCCCGACTGGCCGGTGTGGACGACTCGCCCGCCGCCCGCACGGCGATCCCGGCCGTGGGGGCCCGCGAGCTGGTCCACGGCGTCGGCCTGCTCAGCGGTCGCCGACCGGCCGGCTGGACGTGGACCAGGGTGGCGGGGGACGCGGCGGACCTCGCCCTGCTCGGCCGGGCCTTCGCGGACCGGCGCGGTGAGCGCCGCCGCCGGGTCGGCCTCACCGCCGCCGTGATCGCCGGCATCGCCGCCGTCGACCTGGCCACCGCCGTACGCCACGCCCGCGCGCGACGCGCCGGCCGGCGCGTCATCCGGATGGACCTCGGCGTCACCGTCAACCGGTCCCCGGCGGAGGCGTACCGCTTCTGGCGGGACGTGGAGAACCTGCCCCGCTTCATGTCCCACCTGGAGTCGGTGCGCGCGGAGGACCTGCGCCGGTCGCACTGGACGGCGCGGGGCCCGGCGGGCCGCGCCATCGAGTGGGACGCGGAGATCGTCGAGGACCGGCCGAACCGCTCGCTCGCCTGGCGGTCGCTGCCCGGCACCCGGGTGCCCAACGCCGGCCGGGTCCGGTTCCTGCCCGCCCCCGGAGACCGGGGCACCGAGGTGCGCGTCCAGCTCCGCTACGCCCCGCCGGCCGGCGCGCTCGGCCGGGCCGTGGCGAAGCTCTTCGGCGAGGAGCCCGAGCAGCAGGTCCGCGACGACCTGCGCCGGTTCAAGCAGGTGCTGGAGACCGGCGAGGTGGTCCGCTCCGAGGGCAGCCCGGACGGCATCTCCGTCCGCCAACAGCTCATGCAGCGCCCGGCCCAGCCGCTGCCCGCGGCCCGCCGCTGAACCCCGCCACGAAAGGACAGACGATGAAGGCCACCGCGTGGATGGGCAAGGACAGCGTCAAGGTCGTCAACGTGCCCGACCCGACCGTCATGAACGCCCGCGACGCGATCGTCCGGGTCACCTCCACCGCCATCTGCGGCTCCGACCTGCACCTCTACCACGGCTACATCCCCGCCATGCGCAAGGGCGACATCCTCGGCCACGAGTTCATGGGCGAGGTGGTCGAGGTCGGCCCGCAGGTGCGCAACCTGCGGGTGGGGGACCGGGTGGTGGTGCCCTTCCCGATCGCCTGCGGGCACTGCACCTCGTGCCAGCGTGGCCTCTACTCGGTCTGCGAGAACTCCAACCCCAACGCCGGCGTCGCCGAGAAGATCATGGGCCACTCGCCGGCCGGCATCTTCGGCTACTCCCACCTGCTCGGCGGGTACGCCGGCGGCCAGGCCGAGTACGCCCGGGTGCCGTTCGCCGACGTCGGGCCGATCAAGGTGCCCGACGAGGTGCCGGACGAGCAGGCGGTGATGCTCGCCGACGTCTTCCCCACCGGCTACATGGGCGCCGAGATGTGTGACATCAAGCCGGGCGACGTGGTCGCCGTCTGGGGCGCCGGCCCGGTCGGGCTGCTCGCCGCCGCCAGCGCCCGGCTGCTCGGCGCCGACCGGGTGATCGTCATCGACCGGTATCCGTACCGGCTGCGGCTGGCGCAGGAGCACGCCGGCGCCGAGACCCTCAACTACGAAGACGTCGACGTGCTCGACGCGCTCAACGAGATGACCGCCGGTCGGGGGCCGGACGCCTGCATCGACGCGGTCGGCCTGGAGGGGCACCACGGCAACACCGCCGTGTACGCGTACGACCGGGCGAAGCAGGCGGCCCGGGTCGAGACCGAGCGGCCCTTCGCGCTGCGCGAGGCGATCCTGGCCTGCCGCAGCGGCGGGGTGGTCTCGGTGGTCGGCGCGTACGGGGGCTTCGTCGACAAGTTCCCGATGGGCGCGTTCATGAACCGGTCGCTGATCATGCGTACCGGGCAGTGCCACGTCCAGCGGTACACCCGCCCGCTGCTGGAGCGGATCCGTCGTGGGGAGATCGACCCCAGCTTCATCATCAGCCACCGGATGCCGCTCAAGGACGCGGCCAAGGGTTACAAGATCTTCCAGAAGAAGCAGGACGACTGCACCAAGGTGCTGTTGAAGGTCTGAGGCGCCGAGCGCGGGACCGGGGCGGGGACTGTCCCGGTCCCGCGCTCGCCGATCAGGACCACGGAGCCGTCGGATACCAGGGGATGATCTCGCGGCGGGCGAGCAGCCGCACGTCCCAGTAGAGGAAGGTGAAGGCGCCGGCGACGATGAAGGCGACCGCGGTCAGGGTCGCCAGGCGGGCCGGCCGGGCGCTGAACCACCGTTGCAGGCGGGAGCCGGCCAGCCAGGCCAGCAGCAGGAACAGCACCGCCATGATGACGATGTTGCCGATCGACTGGAGGGTGAACGCCGCCGCGCCGTAGAGGGGGTTGCCGCTCTCGGCGGCGTCGCGGAACATCTGCCGGAACAGCGCGAAGGGCCGTCCGATGAGGAACCCGGCGATCAGCGCGCCCATGAAGACCATCGGCGCGTGGGGGTGCCGCCGGGCGATCCGGGCGAACGGGTCCGGCACCACGCCGAGCGCGGCCAGACCGAGATAGATCATCACCAGACCGATCACGCCGAAGACCACCATCGACTGGATGCTGCGCGGCGACAGGCTGCCGGGCGTGTTGGCGGCGGTGGAGAACTGCGGCATCGAGGTGCCGACTAGCCCCACGATCGCGCCGTAGGTGGCCGACACCGCGATCATGCCCACCGACATCCAGCCCAGCGGCTTCAGCGGCTGGACGAGCCTGCTGAACCTGCTGCCGGTGGTGCCGGTCAAGGGCGCGAGGGCGCCGAAGGCGGCGATGTTGCAGGCGGTGAACGTGCCCGCGATGCCGGAGACGAAGGCGAACAGGACGCCGGCCGCGATGCCCTGGATGGGGGTCTCCTTGGCATCGTGGCCGAGCAGCGTGTTGGCGACGTTGTCGCCGATGGTCTGATCGACGAACTCCGCCGACCAGACCACGGTCAGCAGGAAGCCGCCGAGGACGCTGAGCAGGATGATCAGCCCGCGCCGTCGGGGAAAGTGCCCGTTGACGAACGCGGACGTTCCGGTGCGCGGGG
The DNA here is from genome assembly GCF_900090315.1 of Micromonospora citrea. Classification (NCBI taxonomy): domain Bacteria; kingdom Bacillati; phylum Actinomycetota; class Actinomycetes; order Micromonosporales; family Micromonosporaceae; genus Micromonospora; species Micromonospora citrea. The sequence continues at coordinate 6,767,769 of NZ_FMHZ01000002.1, forward strand.
TGTCGGGCCGCAGCCGTACGGATGCGGCGGGCTGCTGGGGGGACCTCTGGGTCTGCGTCACGTGCGCTCCTCGGGGGTGGGGAGGGGCCGGTGGGGATCGGCCGCTGGGAGAACCCGGGCGCTGCGTCGACGCCTGCGACGGGCGCCGGATCGACATTGATGAAGAAGAATGCATCCGCTTGCATTCGGGCGCCGAGTGGCGGGCCGGTGTCCGCGTTCCATCATGGGTCGGTCACCGCCGGCCCGGTTCTTCCAACGTGCGCAATCTCTCCCGCTGGCGCCGGGCAACCCCGGACGGACCGGCTGCCCGTCCCGCCCGGTCCGTCCCGCCCCTTCCATCGCGCCCTTTCCGCCTCGTCGGTCCGCCTCGTCCGGGTCCCCTTGCCTGGTCCGCCTCGCCGTTGCCGCCCGGTCCGCCTTTCTCTGCGGTGTCTCGGGCGGTGGTGGGTAGGTCCTCGGCCCCTGTCGGGCTGATGTCGTAGGCGATTCGGTCGGTGCTCCAGATCGGCCCGGCGCGGTCGACGTGCCGGGGAGTCGGGTCAGGGTCTGGGGTGCGAGGTCGGCCAGGCCGGTCGAAGTGCCGGGGAGTCGGGTCAGGCCGTGGGGTGCGGCGGTCGGTGAACGTCGCAAGTCGTCCGGACCGGCGGCGGGGGAGGGATCGCGCCAGCGCGGTTCTGGGCCCGGTCGGGCGAGCTCGGCCCGCCGCCTCGCGTGAGTCGTTCACGACATCAGCTCGACAGGCGCTCGCGCACGAGGTGGGCCCGTGGCGGCCGGCGACGGCGCCGGTAGGGGCGATGGGGCGTCCGGAACGCCGTATCAGCTCGACAGGCGCTCGCGCACGAGGTGGGCCCGTGGCGGCCGGCGACGGCGTCGGTAGGGGCGATGGGGCGTCCGGAACGCCGTATCAGCTCGACAGGCGCTCGCGCACGAGGTGGGCCCGTGGCGGCCGGCGACGGCGTCGGTAGGGGCGATGGGGCGTCCGGAGCGCCGTCGGCCGGGCGGTCGGGTGGGCGGCGCGGCGCGCTTGTTGCCACAACTTTGCAATAAGGTGGGTGACGAATGATGTCGCCGCGGAAGGACAACTCATGTCGGATTCGCGCGTCCGGACCGTCGTGGCCGGCCCTCCGCAGACCGTGCCGGGGCTGATGACGGCCTGGGGGCGCGGCTGGGCCGTCTCCCGGGGCACTCCCGCCCCGGTCCCGATCCCCGGAGGCTTCCGCGTCGACGTCGGCCTGCCGGGCCATCGGGTACGCCACGTGCTGCACACCTACGACGCCGACTCGCTCGGGCGGCTCGGCCGGGAGTTGACGGCGCCGGGCACCTGGATCAAGGTCGGCGGGCGCCGCGCCGGCCTCCGCGCCGCCCTGCCCGACCGGTGGACGCTGGACAGCGCCGGATACCTGATGAGCGCGCCGCTGACCCCGGGCGCGGTCGAGCCGCCGGCACCGTACGCGACCCGGGTCCTCGCCGAGGGCGGGGTCGTCGTCGCGACCGTCCTCGACGCCCACGGGCGCAGGGCGGCCTCCGGGCGGCTGGCCGGCGCCGGGGAGTTCGCCGTCGTCGACCAGGTCGAGACGCTGCCCGCCCACCGTCGGCGCGGGCTGGGCAGCGTCGTCATGCGGGCGCTGTGCGACCACGCGGCGGGGCTCGGCATGCGTACGGGCGTCCTCGTCGCCACCGACGACGGGCGTGCCCTCTACCGCGCGCTCGGGTGGACCGTGCGCTCGGAGGTGTCGGGAGCGTACCTCCGGGAGGAACCGGGGCCGTCCTGACGCGGGTGCCCGGTCAGGGGATGGGCCACTCGTGGACCGGCCGGTTGCTGTGCATCAGCGTCACGTAGTGCCGCACCACCTCGCGCAGCGCCTCCGGCCGATCGAGGTGGTCGGTGGACTCCAACCGGTGCAGCGTCTCCACCTGCCAGCTCGCGCCGTTGCGCCCGGTCAGGCAGCGCTGCTCGATGATGCCGAGCAGGCGGTCTCGCTCGCTCGGCTCCAGGCCCCAGCGGTCCAGCCCGTGGTGGGCCAGCGGCAGCAGCCGGCGCAGCACCAGCTCGGTGACCGGAAGGTAGCCCAGGCCCGGCCAGAAGACCTGGGCGTCGATGCCGTGCCGGGCGCAGCTGGTGAAGTTCTCCTCGGCGGCGCTGAACGACATCTGCGACCACAGCGGCCGGTCGGCCTCGGCGAGGGCCCGGACCAGGCCGAAGTAGAAGGCGCCGTTGGCGACGGTGTCGAGCACGGTCGGCCCGGCCGGCAGCACCCGGTTCTCCACCCGCAGGTGCGGCCGCCCCTTGAGCACGTCGTAGACGGGTCGGTTCCACCGGTAGACGGTGCCGTTGTGCAGCCGCAGCTCGGCGAGCTTCGGCACCCCGCCGGCGGCGAGCGCCTCAGCCGGGTCCTCCGGGTCGCAGACCGGCAGCAGCGCCGGGAAGTAGCGGACGTTCTCCTCGAACAGGTCGAACACGGTGGTGATCCAGCGTTCCCCGAACCAGACGCGGGGGCGTACGCCCTGCGCCTTGATCTCCTCGGAGCGCGTGTCGGTGGCCTGTTGGAACAGCGGGATGCGGGTCTCCCGCCACAGTTCCCGGCCGAAGAACAGCGGCGCGTTGGCGCCGAGCGCCACCTGGATGCCGGCGATGGCCTGGGCGGCGTTCCAGTAGTCGGCGAACTGGGCGGGGCTGACCTGGAGGTGGAACTGCGTGCTGGTGCAGGCCGCCTCGGGGGTGATGGTGTCGGCGGTGACGGCGAGCCGCTCGATCCCGTTGATGGCGATCCGCAGGTCCTCGCCCCGCGCCGCGAAGATCTGCTCGTTGAGCAGTTCGTAGCGGGGGTTGGCGGAGAGCGTCGCCGCGGTCAGGTGCTCCGGGCGCAGCGTCGGCAGGATGCCGATCATCACCATGTGCGCGCCGATGGTGCGGGCCTTCTCCTCGGCGGCGTTCAGGCTGGCCCGCACGTGCTGCTCGAACTCGGCGGTGCCGGTGCCGGCGAGCCGCCGGGGCGCCACGTTGATCTCCACGTTGAACTGGCCCAGCTCGGTCTGGAAGTGCGGGTCAGCGATGGCGGCCAGCACGTCGGCGTTGCGCATCGCGGGCATCGACTCGTCGTCGACCAGGTTGAGCTCGATCTCCAGCCCCGTCATCGGCCGGTCGACGTCGAACCGCGACTCGCGCAGCATCTCGGCGAAGACGTCGAGGCAACGGCGTACCTTCTCCCGGTAGCGGGCCCGATCCTCGCGGCTGAAGGTCCGCGCGCCGACTTCCTCGCCCATGGTCACCACCCTGTCACCGCTGGTACCCCTAACCTTGCACGCCGCATCGGTGCCGGGGAAGACCTGACCTTCTTTCTCTACCCGGCCGCGCTCGCGGTGACGCCCGTCGCGGGCGGCGCCGGTCCCGGCCCGGCACTCGGGAGCCACCGCTAGCATGGCCCGCGGTGAAAGGTGGGAGTGTGCTGATGCGCGAGAAGGTGACCCGGCTGTTCGTGGTGGCGGCGATCGCCGAGGCGATCTCCTGGGCCGCCCTGCTGGCCGGCATGGCGGTGAAGTACGGCCCGCCCGCCAACGAGCTGGGCGTGCAGATCTTCGGGCCGATCCACGGCGGGCTCTTCGTCGCGTACGGCGTGCTGGTGCTCGCGGTGGCCCGGCTGCGCCGGTGGAGCCTGGTGGCCACCGGGGTGGCCCTGGCCTGCGCCGTGCCGCCCTTCGCCACGCTCGTGTTCGAGCGTTGGGCGCGGCGGCGGGGCATGCTCGACGCCGCCCGCCGGACGGCCCGCGAGGCCGCCCCGGTCGGCTGATCCGCCGGCGCGCTCGCGAGGCCGCCGCCCCGGTCGGCTGACCCGCCGGCGCGCTCGCGAGGCCGCCGCCCCGGTCGGCTGACCCGCCGGCGTGCTCGGCGACGTCGGCCGGACCGCCGTCCAGCAGCACCACCCGCCCGGGCCATGCCGGGGTCGCTCAGCCGGCGAGGAAGGCCGACAGCTCGGCGGCGAGTTGGTCCGGCGCCTCCTCGGCCATGTGGTGACCCGACTCGATCGGCGCGGCACGGACGTCGTCGGCCCAGTCGCGCCAGATCGCGGCGGGGTCGCCGTAGAGATCCACCATGTCGTCGCGGGTGGACCACAGGAAGAGCACCGGGCAGGTGATCCGGCGCCCGGCGGCGCGGTCGGCGTCGTCGGCCGCCCGGTCCGGGCCGAGGCCCGCCCGGTAGTCCTCGCACATGGCGTGCACGGTCGCCGGGTCGTGGATCGCCCGCCGGTAGTCGGCGTACGCCTCCTCGCCCATCTCGGCGGGCGAGCCGCCGTACCAGGCGTCCGGGTCGGCGTTGATCACCCGCTCGGCGGGCTTGGCGAGCTGGCCGAGGAAGAACCAGTGCCACCACCGGGCGGCGAAGCGGGCGTCGGCGCGGGCCAGGGCCTCCCCGATCGGCACCCCGTCGAGCACCCCGAGGCGGCTGACCCGGTCGGGGTGGTCCAGCGCGGCGCGCATCGCCACGTAGCAGCCCCGGTCGTGCCCCACCACCGCCGCGCGGTCGTGGCCGAGCGCGTCCAGCAGCGCCACCACGTCGGCCGCCATGGCCCGCTTCGAGTACGGGGCGTGGTCGGCGGTGCTCGGCGGCTTCGACGAGCCGCCGTAGCCGCGCAGGTCCGGGCAGACGACCGTGTGCCGCTCGGCGAGCAGGGGAGCGACCCGGTGCCAGGTGGCGTGGGTGCGGGGATGACCGTGCAGCAGCACCACCGGCGGTCCCGACCCGCCGTGGCGCACCCGCAGGCGTACGGGGCCGAGGTCGATCTCGTCGAGCGTGAATCCGGCGAACATGGCGGCTGCCGTGCCCCGACGCCCGGGGCGCGAAACGTGGCCCGGGCGTCGGGCGCGGAGGTCAGGTGAGGGCCGTCCAGGCCAGCAGGGCGGCGACCAGCAGCGCGCCCAGCGTGGCCTGGAGCAGCAGCGGCGGGCCCAGGTGCGACCACAGGGTGGCGGTGCGCGGCGTGAGCAACTGCCCGGTCGTCAGGTTGACGATCCGTTCGATCTTCGGCGGCAGGTCGGGGTCGTTCTGCCGGCGCAGCGTGAGCTGCACGTGGTCGGCGGGGTGCAGGGCGCTCTGCGGCAGGTGGCCGTGCAGCTCGACCTCGCAGAGCTGCCCGGCGGCGTCGCGCAGCCGCACCGGGGTGACCAGGTATTCCGGGCCCTTCTTCAGGTCCTTGAACCGGCGCCGGGTGCCGCCGGAGCCGGCGGAGAGCAGGGAGCGGACCAGCGCCGCCAGCAGCCCCGCCACGCCGGCCGCCGCGAGCACCGCCACCAGCACCGGCTGGCCGACCCGCACCTCGCGCGGATAGCCGTCCATCAGGCGGACGATCCGCCCCGTGACGATCCGCTCCGCGGGATGGACGATCCGCCGGATGTGGAGGTCGCTGTCCATGAACACCACCCAGAGTCCCGTTCAGTTCACTCATGGTATCGGTCGTCCGGGTTGAACGACGTGAATGAAACGGGGTCACGCGCTCACGGGCCAGGTGACAAGCCGACCGGCGCGGGTAAGCGGGGGGCCGAGCTGGAAAGGGGTCGAGCATGCAGCTGTCCTTCCTGCGCCCGCTCTACGACCGGCCGGGGCCGTGGGTCTCGGTGTACCTGGACGCCTCCGCCGACACCGAGGACGCCCACCCGGCCCTCGACCTGCGGTGGCGGGCCCTGCGCAACCAACTCCAGGAACAGCGCGCCGACGTGGCGACGATCGACGCGGTCGAACGGGTCGTCCGCGGGCACGACCCGATGCCGGGCGACTACGGTCTGGCGGTCTTCGGCGCCCGGGGGCGCGTGGTGCTGTCGGAGTACCTCTCCGCCCCGCCGCTGCGGGACCTGGCCGCGTACACCTCGCTGCCGCACGTGATGCCGCTGCTGGCGCAGCGCGGCGAGCAGGTGGCGTGGGTGCGGGTGCTGGCGGACCGGACCGGCGCCGACGCCATGGCGATCAGCGCGGGCGGCGTGCCGCGCCGCGCCCACGTGACCGGCCGCGAGGACTTCCAGTTGCGCCGGGTGCAGCCCGGCGGCTGGTCCCAGTCCAGGTACCAGAGGGCCGCCATGGAGGCCTGGCACCACAACGCGGGCGACGTCACGGCGGCGACGGTGGAGCTGGCCGAGAAGGTCGGCGCGGACGTGGTGGTGGTCGCCGGCGACGTGCGGGCCACCGGCGTGATCGCCGCGCAGATGCCGGAGCGCTGGCAGGACGTCATGGTGCGCACGGACGCCGGCTCCCGGGCCGGCGGCGCCGACCAGACCCTGCTCGACGACCTGACCGTGCAGACCATCGCCGAGGTGGCCGACCAGCGGGTGACCGCCGCGCTGGACCGGTTCGGGATGCAGGAGGACGTCGGCGCCGGACTCGACGCCGTCGTCTCGGCCCTGCAACGCAACCAGGTCGACACCATGCTCATCGTCGACGACCCGTCGGCGACCGGGGAGCTGTGGATCGGGCCCGAGCCCACCGAGATCGCCACCGACCCCGGGCAGCTCGCGGCCATGTCCGTACGCGACCCGGAGAAGGTCCGTGCCGACGCCGCGCTGGTGCGCGCGCTGGTCGGCACCGACGCCGAGCTGACCGTGCTCGGCCCCGACGAGGCGCCGGAGCTGACCGACGGCGTCGGGGCGGTGCTGCGGTACGTCGACGCGGGCACGCCGGGGCGTGGGAATGCCTGAGCGGACGGTGGCCGACCTGGTGGTCGAGCGGCTGCGGGCCTGGCGGGTGCCGCGGGCGTTCGGCTATCCCGGCGAGGCCATCGCCCCGGTGGTCGAGGCGCTGGACGCCTCGGGCGGCGACCCGGCGTTCATCCCGGCCCGGCACGAGGAGACCGCCTCCTACATGGCCACCGGGCACGCCAAGTTCACCGGCGGGATCGGGGTCTGCCTGGCCACCCAGGGGCCGAGCGCCGTGCAGCTGCTCAACGGGCTCTACGACGCCAAGCTGGACAGCAAGCCGGTGGTGGCGATCGTCGGGGAGGACGTCTCCGGCCCGCTCGGCGGCGCCCACCAGGAGATCGGGCTGAGCCGGCTCTTCGGCGACGTGTGCAACCAGTTCGTCCGCTACGGCCGCACCCCCACCGGGGTGCCGGCCCTGCTCGACCAGGCGTTCCGCACCGCCGCCGCGACCCGCAGCCCGGTCTGCGTGGTGCTGCCGCGGCAGTTGCAGGAGATGGCCGTGCCCGACCTGCAACCGCACGCGGCCGGCGTGTTCGCGGCGACGCCCGGGGAGCCGCTGGCCCGGGTGCTGCCGCACGAGGCCGACCTGGACGCCGCGGCCCAACTGCTCGCCAACGGCCAGCGCACCGCGATCCTGGTCGGCCAGGGCGGCCGGGGCGCGGCGGGAGAGATCGCCGCCCTCGCCGACCGGCTCGGCGCCGGGCTGGCGACCTCGCTGCTCGGCAAGCCGGTGCTCGACGAGCGGCTGTCCTTCCACACCGGCGTGCTCGGCGAGGTCGGCACCCCGGCCGCCGCCGAGCTGATGGGCGGCTGCGACACACTGCTGCTGGTCGGCACGAACGACCCGTGGACGGACTACTTCCCGATACCGGGGCAGGCCCGCACGGTGCAGATCGACATCGACGGTCGCCGCATCGGCACCCGCTACCCGGTGGACGTGCCGCTGGTGGGTGACGCCCAGGAGACGCTCCGGGCGCTGCTGACCCTGGTGCCGGACCGGCCCAACGCCCGCTGGCGGGAAACCGTGGAGGGCTCGGTCGACCGGTGGCGGGCCGAGCGGGCCGACCGGGCCGCCGCCCCCGCCGAGCCGGTGAACCCGCAGCTCGTGCTCCAGGAACTCGCCCGTCGCCTGCCGCGCCGCGGTGCCGTGGCGGTGGACGTCGGCTCGGTCATGTACTGGTACGCCCGGCACCTGGAACTGCCCCCGGGCGTCAACGCGCAGCTCTGCGGCACGCTCGGCTCGATGGGCTGCGCCCTGCCGTACGCGGTGTCGGCCAAGCTCGCCGCCCCCGACGAGCCGGTGGTCGCCCTGCTCGGGGACGGCGCCATGCAGCTCAACGGGTTGGCCGAGCTGGTCACCGTGGCGCACCACTGGCAGGAGTGGCACGATCCCCGGCTCGTGGTGCTGGTGCTCAACAACCGGGACCAGTCCGGCATGGGCGGGGGCCGCCCGCCGTCCCGCGACCCGGTGCGCCGCCGCCCCGACGTGCCGTACGCCGGCTGGGCCCGCCTGCTCGGCCTGCACGGGGTGCGGGTCGACCGCCCGGAGCTGGTGGGGGCGGCCTGGGACGAGGCGCTCGCCGCCGACCGGCCCTGCGTGCTGGAGGCGGTGGTCGACCCGACCGTACGCCTCGCTCCTCCCCAGCCCGCGTTCGCGGACCTGCGCCGGGTCTTCGCCGAGGGCGACGCGGCGCGGCGGGTCCGTGACCGGATGCTCGCCACCGGGGTCGCCGCCGAGGTCGACGACCTCGTTTAGCCGGTCCCAGGGAGGGCACTGAGCACCGGCAGTCAGACGCTGGAGGTCATCTTGTCCGAGCCCACCGATCGCCGGTACGGTCCGGCGCGCCTGCCGGAGCCCCGCGGACCTGTGTCGGCGGCGGTGCTGGACGCGCTGCGGCGGGCGCCGCACGACCTTCCGGCCGGGCTCGGCGCCGGGCTCGACCCGGCCGACCCGCTCACCGACGAGGACCTCCAGCTCACCCTCTTCTGCTGCTACGAGCTGCACTACCGGGGCTGGCGGGGCGTCGACGACGACTGGGAGTGGCAGCCGTCCCTGCTGGCGCTGCGGGCGCGGGTCGAACGGCTCTTCGAGGCGGCCGTGCGGGCGCTGGTGGGGCCGCTGCCGGCGGCGCTGCCCGGGGGCGTGCCGGCGGCCCTGGCCGACGTGGTCGCCGCCGACGACGGGCCGTCGCTCGCCGGGCACCTGCAGCGGCGGGCGACGCTGGGGCAGTTCCGGGAGTTCGTCACCCACCGTTCGATCTACCACCTGCGCGAGGCCGACCCGCACAGCTGGGCCCTGCCGCGCCTCGGCGGCCCGGCGAAGGCCGCCCTCGTCGAGATCCAGACGGACGAGTACGGCAACGGGCGGCTGGACCGGATGCACGCCGAGCTGTTCCGCGTCACCATGGACCGCCTCGGGCTGGACACCGGCTACGCCGCCCACCTGGACGCGGCGCCGGCGGTCACCCTGGCCACCAACAACCTGATGTCGCTGTTCGGGCTGCACCGGCGCTGGCGCGGGGCGCTGCTGGGGCACCTCGCCGCGTACGAGATGACCTCCTCGCTGCCGAACCGCCGCTACGGCAACGGGCTGCGCCGCCTCGGCCTGGACGAGGTGGCCACCCGCTTCTACGACGAGCACGTGGAGGCCGACGCGGTGCACGAGCAGATCGCCGCCCACGACCTGTGCGGCGGGCTCGTCCGGGTGGAACCGGGACTCGCCCCGGACGTGCTCTTCGGCGCCGCCGCCGCGCTGGCGGTGGACCGGCTCTTCGCCGCGCACCTGCTCGACGCGTGGGCCGCCGGTCGCAGTTCGTTGCGCCGCCCGGCGGCGGCTCCCCGGGTCACGCTGCGGGACCGCCCGCACGGCGGCACGGTGGCCGTGTCGGTCTCCGCCGTGGCCTGACGCCGCTGCACCTTCACTTTCCGCACGGGTGACCGCGCCGGCGTCGAGGCCGGCCAGCTCGTCGGAGTGCGGCCGCGAGGTCGCCCCGCTCACCGGCCGGCCCGGCGGGCGGGGTCGGGCGGGTCAGGACTCGCGTTCGGTGCCGGCGCGGAAGCCGATCGCCTTGTGCGTGCCGTCGCAGAACGGCTTGAGCGCGGACTTGCCGCAGCGGCACAGCGCCACGGTGCCCCGCCGCGCGTCGATGGTCTCACCGTCCGGGGTGACCAGGGCGAAGTCGCCCCGGACGAGCAGCGGCCCGTCCTGGTAGGGGGTGATGGTGGCCGCCGCGGCGGCGGTGTCGTCGTCTGCGCGCATGGGCGCTTCAGTGCCCGCCCTCCCGGTACCGAAACCCCTGCTCAGGGCCGGGAAAGCGGGGCCGGGGCCGGGGCGGCGGCAACCGCCCGGATCTTCTGATTACTCCCGCCCGGTGGGGGATGCCCCGTTTAGACCCCATCGGGACGGGAAGCCGGGCCGCGTGGTGAGCGAACGAGGCAAGGTGGGGCCGGTGCACAAGGTGCGCGAGGGGCTCACGGCCGACGGTGCCGGGCTGGCCGGGGACCGGGTGGTGGCCGCCGGCAGCGCGGCCCGGGTCCTGGTGGCCGCCACCGCGCGGGCGCTGCGCGGGACCGACTGCGCCGACCTGGGGCATCCGGGGCACCCGGGACCGCTGTCGCGGTTCACCGGCGCGCCCGAGCCGGTGCGGCGGGCGGCGGTGGTCCGGGCGGCCGGCCGGGTCGCGCTCACCCCCGGACAGACGGCCGAGGTCGACGCCGAGCGGGTCGCCCGCTGGTTCGCCGACCAGTACCCCCGGCGCCGCTACCCCGGGGTGCTGGTCGGCTCCCCGCACGGGGCCGCCGCGCACCTGGCCGCGGCGCTCGGCGTGCCCTGGCTGCCCGCCGGATTCGAGATGAGCGTGCACTGGGCGCAGGGCGCCGTCGACCGGCCGCAGGCCGCCCTCGACCACGGGGCGGCGCTGACGGCCCGCCTGCTCGCCGGCAACCCCGGCCTGCACGTACGCCAGGTGCACTGCCCCGCCAGCCGGGGCGCGCTGGCCGGCGCGACGGTCTCGCTCGCGGTCCGGTGGCGGTCGCTGCCGGCCGCGTACGCCCGGTTCCTGGCCGACCTGCTGGAGCCGGGTGCGGCCGTGCTGCTGCTGCGCGACGCCCGCACCTGGCCGGTGCTGGACTCCGCGCCCGGCCACAGCTTCCAGGTCGGCTGCCCCGGCAGCGGGCTGGACCCGGTGGACTTCCACCCGGACAGCCACGCCCTGCGCCAGGTGCTCCGCTCGGCCGGCGGGGACGGCGCGCACTGGCAGCCGCCGGAGGTCACCTCGCCGCCCGGCCCGGCGGAACACGGCGTGGAGTCCGACTTCGAGGCCGGGGTCGGGCAGTGGGCGGGGCGGCACGGACATCCGCTGCACCGGCTCCTCGTGCCCCGCCCGGACGCGCTCAGCGCCGCCACCGCCGACCTGTACCGGCGGTGGCTGCGCGCGGCCGGCAAGACCGGCAACCGGCTGGTGGTGGAGTGCGGCCGGCTGCTCGACCCGTGGCAGGTGGTACGGGCCGGGATGGTGCCGTACTGGTGCGAGAACGCCACCCGGCGCAGCGTGGAGGGGGTGGAGTGGTGGCTCGCCGGCAGCGAGCCGTTCAGCTCGGTCGACGTGCTGCCCGAGCCGCCCGGCCTGCGGTCGCCGGCGCTGGCCGGGCTGCCGCAGTGGCTGGCCGTCGCCGGCTTCGGACGCCGCCGGCGGGCGCTGGACCGCACCTCGGCGCGGGGCTACCCGGTCACCTCGGTGCCCACCCGCCGGGCCACGGAGGTGCTGCGGGCCCAGCCGTACGACCTGCCGACGCCGCCGCCGATGACCGTCGCCGAGGCGCTCGCTGCACTGCGCGACAGCGGCTCCCACCAGGGGTTACTGGTCTGTTGAGCCAGCCCTGTCGAAACATCCTCGCGAACCCGGGGTCCCGTGATTGAGTACCTACGGAGCGGGAACACCGCTGGCTGCGACGGCCTGATCCACGCCGTCCGGCGCGGCGTCGTCGCCCGCTGGCATCCCAGTCATGTGACCCACTTCCGGCCCGGTGCGTGGTGCGACCACGCGCGCGCACGACCGGTTTCCTGAATCCGGGCGGGGGACCTTCCTGAGGGAGGCGCGGATGTTCGGACAGAGCACCACAACCACACCACCTCCGACCGATCGGGGCCTGGAGGACCTGGACGCGGCCGCGCTGGCGTACGCGGCCCGGATCGAGGGCCTTCCGCCCGAACGGCGCCAGGAGGCGCGCGACGACCTGGTCCGCTTCGCCCTGCCGTTCGCCGGCCGGCTCGCCCGCCGGTACCGGGGGCGTGGGGAGCCGCTGGAGGACCTGGAGCAGGTCGCCCGCCTCGGCCTGGTCAACGCCGTCGACCGGTACGACCCCGAGCGGGGTTCGTTCACCGCGTACGCGGCGATCACCATCGTCGGCGAGATCAAGCGGCACTTCCGGGACCGCACCTGGGGCGTGCACGTGCCGCGCCGGCTGCGCGACCTGATCCTGGAGGTCGGGCAGGCGACGGCGGCGCTGACCAGCGAGCTGTCCCGGGCGCCGTCGGTCGCGGAGCTGGCGGAGCGGCTGGAGACGCCCGAGGAGGAGATCCTCGCCGCGCTCGAGTCGGCGGCCGGCTACAGCCCGGCCTCGCTCAACGCGCCGGTCGGCGGAGAGAGCTCGGCCGAATTCGGCGACCTGGTCGGCGAGTCCGACAACGCGCTCGAATCCGTCGACGACCGGGTGACCGTCAGCGGGCTGCTGCACCGGCTGCCCTGGCGGGAGCGGCGGATCCTGGCCATGCGCTTCTACGGCAACCAGACCCAGGCGGAGATCGCGGCCCGGTTCGGCATCTCCCAGATGCACGTCTCGCGGCTGCTGTCGCGGGCGCTGACCTGGCTGCGCCAGGCGATGCTCGCCGACGCCCCGCCGCCGTGGCAGAACGGGGCGGCGGAGTCGGACGGCGCGAAGACCCGGATCTCGGTCAGGCAGAACGGGGACCGGGTGGTCGTGGAGGTCGGCGGCGAGGTCGACCGGGACGGCGCGGACCAGCTGCGCCGGGCCATGCTGGAGGCGGTGACCGGGCAGCCCGCCGAGGTGGTGGTGGACCTGGTCGGCGCGGGCGGCTTCGACGCCGGCGGTATCGCCGCGCTGATGGCCGGCCGCGAGGCCGCCGCCCGCACCGGCGTGCCGCTGCGGCTGACCCGGGTCCAGCCGGCCGTGCGCCGCTCGCTCACCGCGGCCGGTCTCGCGCAGGCCCGCGAGAGCTGACCACGGCCGGTTCCGCGAGAGCCGGTCTCACGCAATCCCGCGAAGGCCGAGCCCATGGCCGGTTCCGCGAGAGCCGGTCTCACGCAATCCCGCGAGAGCCGAGCCCACGGCCGGTTCGGCGAGAGCCGGTATCGCGCGGTCCCGCGAGAGCCGAGCCCACGGCCGGTTCGGCGAGAGCCGGTCTCGCGGGAGCTGACCGACCGGGCGCGTCGGGAGGGGCCGGCGCCCGCCGCTTGGGCGCCGGCCCCTCCGCGCGTACGGCCGCTCAGTGCTCCGGGGTGTCGCCGGGCCCGCGCGGGTGCCGCCAGCGGTCCTTCTCCTGCTGCTCGCGCTGGGCGCCGAGCCGGGTCTCCTCCGGCTCGTCGGTCTGCTCGAAGGCGGGCCGGCGCACGTCTTCCGGCTCCGGCACGTCCACCGGCCGGGCGCCCGACTGCGCCGCCGGCTGGTACGCGGCCGCCTCCGGCGCGCCGTGCGCCCCTTCCAGGGACGGCGACTCGGGCACGTGCCTCTCGCGGTGCAACTCGTCGCGGAACTCCTGCGGCGGCTTGGTGGTGCGCTGGGGCAGGTCCCGGCCGAGGTCGGAGACCAGCGGGCCGTACTTGAGGTCGAACGCCGGGCGCTCGGAGCGGATGCGCGGCATCCGGTCGAAGTTGCGCAGCGGCGGCGGGCAGGTGGTGGCCCACTCCAGGGAGTTGCCGAAGCCCCAGGGATCGTCGACCGACACCACCGCGCCGTAGCGCCACGACTTCCACGCGTTCCAGATGAAGAAGAGCGTGGAGGCACCGAGCACGAAGGCGGAGATGGAGGAGACCGTGTTCAGCGCGGTGAAGCCGTCGGACGGCAGGTAGTCGGCGTACCGGCGGGGCATGCCCTCGTTGCCCAGCCAGTGCTGCACCAGGAAGGTGCCGTGGAAGCCGAGGAACATCGTCCAGAAGTGGGCCTTGCCGATGCGCTCGTCGAGCAGCCGCCCGGTCATCTTGGGCCACCAGAAGTAGAAGCCGCCGAAGAGCGCGAAGACCACCGTGCCGAAGAGCACGTAGTGGAAGTGCCCGACGACGAAGTAGGTGTCGTGGGTGTGCCAGTCCGCCGGCGGGCTGGCCAGCAGCACCCCGGTGAGGCCGCCGAAGAGGAAGGTGACCAGGAAGCCGATCGCGAAGAGCATCGGCGTCTCGAAGGTGATCTGCCCCTTCCACATGGTGCCGATCCAGTTGAAGAACTTCACCCCGGTGGGCACCGCGATCAGATAGCTCAGGATGCTGAAGAAGGGCAGCAGCACCTGCCCGGTGGCGAACATGTGGTGCGCCCACACGGTCATCGACAGCACCGTGATGGCGATGGTGGCCAGCACCAGGCCGGTGTAGCCGAAGATCGGCTTGCGGGAGAAGACCGGGATGATCTCGGTGATGATGCCGAAGAACGGAATCGCGATGATGTAGACCTCGGGATGGCCGAAGAACCAGAACAGATGCTGGTAGAGCATGGGTCCGTTGTTGTCCGGCGTGTAGACCTGCGCGTTGAGCAGCCGGTCCGCCGCCAGCGCCAGCAGCGCCGCGGCGAGCAGCGGGAAGACCAGGAGCACCAGCACGCTGGTGAACAGCATGTTCCAGGTGAAGATCGGCATCCGGAACATCGTCATGCCGGGCGCGCGCAGGGTCAGGATCGTGGTGATCAGGTTGACCGCGCCCAGGATCGTGCCGAGCCCGGAGACGACCAGGCCGATCACCCACATGTTCGCGCCGACGCCGGGGGAGTGCTCCTGGCTGCTCAGCGGCGTGTAGGCGGTCCAGCCGAAGTCGGCGGAGCCCTGGGGGGTGAGGAAGCCGCCGATCACCATCAGGCCGCCGAACAGGTAGAGCCAGTAGGCGAGGGCGTTGAGCCGGGGGAACGACACGTCGGGTGCGCCGATCTGGATCGGCACGATGTAGTTGGCGAACCCGAACGCCGCCGGGGTGGCGAACAGCAGCAGCATCACCGCGCCGTGTGAGGTGAACAGCTGGTTGTACTGCTCGGGGGAGAGGATCTGCATGCCGGGGCGGGCCAACTCGGCCCGGATCAGCATGGCCTCGACGCCGGCGACCAGGAAGAAACCGAACGAGGTGATCAGGTAGAGCAGGCCGATCTGCTTGTGGTCGGTGGTGGCCAGGAACCGCAGCAGGGTCCCGCCCGGGAGCGGCTTGCGCAGCGGCCCCGGAAAGCCGCCGAAGCGTGCCGGTGCCAGGATCGCCGGTCCCCGGTCGCGTGGAGGTTCCGTGGTTACCCGCTTGGGCATGAGACTCTCACCCCGTCGTGACGACAGAAAGGACGGGCGTGCCTGCCCGCCCCCTCTGCCCATGTAACCAGGCGAGAGCGGCTATTCAGGCGAGAGCGGTAATTTCGGTCAATTGGCGGGCAGCGTCGCCCAGACGACCTTGCCGTCGCCGGCCGGCACGCTGCCCCAGCGCTGGGTCAGCTCACGGACGAGCATCAGCCCCCGGCCACCCTCGGCCAGCAGGTCGGGGGAGCCGGCCCGGGCCGAGCCCCGGCACCCGTCCACCACCGTCAGGTGCAGGTACGGCCGGCGCAGGGTCACGGTCACCTGCATCGGGGTCCCGGCATGCCGGACCACGTTGCCGACCAGCTCGCTGAGCACCAGCGAGGCCGGGCCGACCGCCTGCGGCAGGTTCCACCGGGCGCACGCGTCGGCGACCAGCTCACGGGCCCGCCGACAGGCCCCCGCCACCGGTTCGAGCCGGGCCCGCAGCCGCGGCACCGCCGCGGCGTTGGCCACCCGGGTCGCCTCCTCGCAGTCGGGGCGCACCGGGACCACCCGGCACGCGGTCGACTCCGCCAGCCACCCCGCCGCCTCCGGCGGCGGGGCGCAGAGCACCACGGGTACGGCCGGCCAGTCGGCGGCGCGCCGGGCGGCGGCCGCGAAGACCGAGAGCGCGAGCCGGTCGCGCACGGTGACGTCGGTCAGGTCGACCACGAGCGCGTCGGGCTGGGCCGCCAGGCAGTCCTCCAGCACGGTGTGCACCGCGCGCATGGTGCCGAGGTCGAGGCCGCCGCGAAGCCGTACGACGGTCACGGGCGACGCGTCGCGCACCTCGCAGGTGATCCGGCTCGACATGGTGCCCTCGCTTCGCATCGTCGGGGAGCCTGCGAACTACCCGGGCGCGACGGGGACCAAACCGGCCGGGCGACCACACCGGCCGCCCGACCCGCCGGCCGGGTCACCGGCCGGATCTCCCCCGCGTGGTCAGCAGGCCGAGCGCGATCATGCCGACGCCGAGGAACAGGTGCAGCCAGTTGTCGGCGTTGTTCACCGGGACGAAGTTGGCCCCGCTGTCGTGGTCGACCACCAGGCCGTAGAGCCAGAGCACCAGGTAGATGGCGCCGCCGCCGACCAGGAACGTCCGGGCGCCGGAGACCGTCCTGGCCAGCGCCAGCCCGGCCACCCCGAAGAGCAGGTGGACGAGGTTGTGCAGCACCGAGACCTGGAAGAGGCCGAGCAGCTTGGCGTCGGACTCGTGCCCGGCGAACCGCAGGTCGCCGTAGTCGCTGGTGATGCCCGGCACGAAGCCGAGCACGCCGATCAGGAGGAAGACCACCGCCACGACGGTGGCGGCCCGCCGGACGGGCGCCTTGCCGTCAGCCGGATTGCGCCGGGCGCGGGAGTGCGCCATGGGACCGGTCACCGCCGTCTCCTCACTGTGCGGGAACGCTGAGCGGTCCGCGCCTTCCCGCTTCCCGCCCCGCCAAACCCGCGCGCCCGAGGGCGTCCCCGTTGCGCGGCAGCGCGCCACGCCGGCGACGGCACCCGCGCAACGGGGGCCGGTCCGACCTGCCAGGCGGACCGGCCCCGGAGCGCGGATCAGACCGGTTGCAGGCGCGGGGCGGAGGCGAGCTGGCGGACCCGCTCGTAGAGGTCCACGTACCGCTGTGCCATCACGGCGGGGGTGAAGCGGACGGCGGCCTCGCGCCGGCACTCGTCCGGATCGAGGAGGCTCGCGGCCAGCAACAGGTCGGCCAGCTCCTCCTCGTCGTCGGTGAGCAGGCCGGTGCGGCCGTGCTCGATCAGCTCCGGCAGGCAGCCCCGCGCCGTCGCCACCACCGGCGTGCCCAGGGCCAGCGACTCGACCACCGCCGTGCCGCCCGGCTCCTCCCAGCGCAGCGGGAACAGCGAGGCACGGGCGCCCGCCAGCAGGTCGTCACGCTCCTGACCGGCCACGGTGCCCACCCAGCGGACCAGGTCGCCGTCGACGTGCGGCGCGACCTCGTCGTAGAAGAACCGGACGTCCGGGTTCTGCCGGGCCTCGTCGCCGGCGGCGGCCAGGTCCTCCGGCCGGTGGTACGGCCCGACCGGCCCGGCGAGCACCAGCGGCACCCCCACCCGGCGGGCCAGCCGGGCGCCCACGTCCTGCCCCTTGCCGGGGTTGATCCGGCCCAGGATGACCAGGTGGTCACCCTTCTCTGCCCGGGGCCGCCGGTCGGCGTCGACGGCCAGCGGGGTGGACAGGTGCACGTGGCCCACGGAGTGCTCCCGCAGCGCCTGGGGCGCCCGGGCCAGCTGCGAGGCGGAGACCCCGTTGACCCGTACCCGGTCGCCGCCGTCGAGGTTGCCGTAGAGCGCCGGGTGCTTGGCCAGGTCCCAGTGCAGGGTGTGCAGCGCAGGCGGGGCGTCCGGGCCCATCGCGGCGAGCGTCGCCAGGCCCACCGCCTCCACGTGGTCGTGCACCAGGTCGATGTCGTCGCGGGAGTGCAGCGCGCGCACCACCCCGAACAGGTGCGCCTGGGAGATGCCGCAGACCTGGTTGTACGGGCGTTGCAGGGCGTGGAACTGCCCGTCGGGGAAGACGGAGATCTTCTCGTCGACCGGGAGGGTGCTGCTGTCGACCGACGCGAGCACCACCCGCACGCCGAGGCGGCGCAGCTCCGGCACCAGCGTCGCGATCACGTTCTCGATCCCGCCGTAGCCGGGGGGCGGCACGGACAGCCACGGACCGGCGTTCATCAGGACGGTGAGGCTCATCGTGCGGGATTCCTTCCCTCGGCGGGGCTCTGGGCCGTCCGCGACCGGTCGACTGCGTTCGGCTGCGGCCGGGCGTTCACGCCGCGGCCACCCGTCGGCGGGGGATCCGGTGCCGCAGCTCGGCCAGGGGCGGCCGCTCCTCGACGGAGACGTCGCTGACGACGATCTCCCGTTCCAGGTTGGGCAGCGCGTCGGAGCCGCCGCGCCGGAACTGGGTCAGCAGGGCGGCGGGCATCGCGCCCGGCGCGGCCCAGCCGCGCCGCTGCAACCGCGACCACGCGGTGAGCATGATCTGGGCCGACATCCGGCCCAGCGCGGCGGTGTCCTGGTGGCGGTGCTTGCGCTCGCCCAGGTCCACCTGGGCCAGCGCGTCCAGCCCGACCAGGTCGAGCAGGTCGATCAGCATCGCCGTCTCCACGCCGTAGCCGGAGACGAACGGCACCCGCTCCAGCACCTCCCGGCGGCCGGCGTACTCACCGGCGAGCGGCTGCACGAAGCCGGCCAGTTCCGGCCAGAACAGGTTGAGCATCGGCCGGGCCATCAGCTCCGTCACCCGGCCGCCGCCGTCGGCCTCCACGCTTGCCGTCCCCACCAGCGGGCGGTGGTAGAAGCCCTTGACGAAGTCGACCGACGGGTCGGTCAACAGCGGGCCGAGCAGCCCGGTCACGAAGTGCGGCCGGAACTCCCGCAGGTCGGCGTCGACGAACGCGACCACGTCTCCCTCAGCCGCGGCCAGCCCGGCCCACAGCGCGTCGCCCTTGCCGCTCAGCCGGGGCAGGCCCCGGGTCATCGCGTCCTGGCTGACGACCTCCGCGCCGGCGGCCCGGGCCACCCGCGCGGTGCCGTCGGTGGACCGGGAGTCGACCACGATCAGCTCGTCCACGAGGGCCACCCGGTCCATCAGGTGCTCCCGGATCGTCGACACGATCGCGCCGACCGTCGCCTCCTCGTTGTGAGCCGGCAGCACCACGCTGACCCGGCTGTCACCCTTGGCGCGCATGAGCCGCCGCGCCGGCCAGTCGGCCGCGGACGTGGTCCGGTAGGTGGCCCACGCCTCCACCACCGGTGAAACCATCGCTTCCGAGTTCCGCACAGGCACCCCCTGATCGTGGCGGAAAAACCTTCCCTGGTTTTCCCACTGCCGCGCTCGCGCTAACCGCACCATGCCTAACAGCTTGATCACGAAGACGACGCGGCCGGGTTCCTCACCGGTGAACGTTTCATTGCGTCCGCGTGGGGGGAGTGCAGTCGGCGGAACGTGAAACCGTGGCGGAAGGGCTTTTACATGCGCACGTGCCGGGTGGGACTGGTAGGGGCCGGCGGGGTGGCGCAGCGCCACGCCCGGGTGTTGGGCGGCTTCGCCGACGTGGAGCTGCTCGGGGTGACCGACGTGGTGCCGGAGGCGGCGGCGGAACTGGCCGGCGCGCACGGCGCCCGCACGTTCGGCGACGTCGAGGAGCTGCTGGCCGCCGGGCCGGACGCGGTGTACGTCTGCGTGCCCCCGTTCGCGCACGGGCCCGCCGAGGAGGCGGTCATCGCGGCCGGGGTGCCGATGTTCGTGGAGAAGCCGGTCGCGGTCGACCTGGCCACCGCCGAGCACGTCGCCGACCTCGTCGCCCGGCGGGGGCTGCTCACCGGCGTCGGGCACCACTGGCGGTACCTGCCGGTGGTGCAGCGGGCGCGGGAGCTGCTCGCCGACCGCCCGGTGCGGATGGTCAGCGGCGCGTGGTGGGACAAGGTGCCCCCGGTCGCCTGGTGGTCCAGGCAGGACCGTTCCGGCGGCCCGGTGGTGGAGCAGGCCGCCCACGTGCTGGACCTCGTCCGGTCGCTGGTCGGAGAGGCGACGGAGGTCACCGCGTACGGCAACGGCACCCCGCCGCCCGTCGACGGCGCCGACATCGACTCGGTGACCACCGCGGCGCTGCGGTTCGCCGGCGGCGCGGTCGGCACGCTGACCGCCGCGTGCGTGCTCGGCTGGAAGCACCGCGCCGGGCTGGAGATCCTCGCCGACGGGCTGGCCCTGTCGCTGACCGAGGACGGCCTGGTGGTCCGCGACGCCGACGGCGAGCGCCGCTACGACGCCGACCCCGAGGCCGCCCGGGTGGCCGTCGACCGGGCCTTCGTCGACGCGGTCCGGGGCGTCGGCGACGACGTGCGCGTCCCGTACGCCGAGGCGCTCGGCACCCAGCGGCTCGCTCTCGCGGTCGCCGACTCCGCCCGCACCGGCCGGACCGTACGCCTGGACGTCCCGGCCGCCGCGCCGCTCGCCACGGGGGTGACCGTCGATGCGTGACAAGGTCGTGGTGGTCACCGGGCCGGGCCGGGTGGAGCTGGTCGAGCAGGACGCCGCCGAGCTGAACGACGGCACCTTCCGGGTCGAGACGCTGTTCAGCGGCGTCTCCGCCGGCACCGAGCTGAGCTACGTCAAGGGCACCAACCCCTACCTGCACGTCACCTGGAACGCGGACCTCGGCCTGTTCCAGCCGGGCCGGGCGAGCACCCCGTACCCGGTCGACCGGCTCGGCTACATGCAGGTCGGCCGGGTGGTGGAGAGCCGCACGCCGGCGGTCGCCGTGGGCGCCGTCGGCGCCATGACCTACGGCCACCGCACCGGCTGGGTCGCCGACCCGGTCGCCGAGCGGTTCGTGCCGCTGCCCGACGACCTCGACCCGCTGCTCGGCGTCTACGTCGCGCACATGGGGCCGATCTGCGCCAACGGGGTGCTGCACGCCGCCGCCGACCTGTGCGGCACCGACGTGCGGTCCCTCGGCGACGGCGTCCGGGGCCGCCGGGTGGCGGTGGTCGGCAGCGGAGTCGTGGCCCTGCTCACCGCCCTGTTCGCCAAGCGTCACGGCGCCGCCTCGGTGGTGGTGCTCGACCCGACCCCGCAGCGGCGCGCCGTCGCCGAGGCGCTCGGCCTGGAGACCCTCGACCCGGAGGCCGACGACCCGGCGGTGGTGCTCAAGACCCGCTGGGCGCACGGCCCCGGCGACCGGGGCGCCGACGTGGTGTTCCAGTGCCGCGGGCAGGCGTGGGCGCTGCAGCTCGCGCTGCGCCTGCTGCGCCCCCAGGGCACCGTCGTCGACCTGGCCTTCTACCAGGCCGGCGCGGACGCCGTCCGGTTCGGCGAGGAGTTCCACCACAACGGGCTTTCGCTGCGCTGCGCGCAGATCGGCCGGGTGCCGCGCGGGCTCGCCCCCACCTGGGACCGCGAGCGCCTCTCCGCCGAGACGATCGACCTGCTGCGGGCGTACGGGGACGTGGTCCGCAAGCACCTGGTGTCGGCGGTGGTGCCGTTCGAGGAGGCGCCGACCCTGCTGACCGACCTCGCCGAGCGGCGCCGGCAGGAACTGCAGGTGGTGCTGACCGTCTGAGCGCGCCGCGCGGCCCGTCCGGGACGCGCCGCGTGGCGGCGCGCCGGGCGGGCCGCCGTCACCCGGCCCGGTCGCGTACCGTTGCCGCTCATGGGTGTGTCGCAACGCTTGAAGAGCAGGTTCCGCCGGTTCCTCCAGCGCCCGGGGACGACGGTCGACCTGGGGCCGCTGGAGAAGCTGCTGCCCGCCATCGAGGCGCGCGAGGAGAAGCTGTCGGCGCTCGACGACGCCGAGCTGACCGAGGCCGCCGGCAATGCCACGGGCTACGAGGAGATCTGCGCGATCGGCCGGGAGGCCGCCCGCCGCGGCCTCGACCAGCGGCCGTACGACGTGCAGCTGCTCGGTGCCATGGCCCTGCTCTCCGGCAAGGTCGCCGAGATGGCCACCGGCGAGGGCAAGACGCTCACCGCCACCGTCGCCGCCTACGGGCACGTCCGGCTGGGCAACGGGCCGGTGCACGTGCTCACCGTCAACGACTACCTGGCCCGCCGCGACGCCCAGTGGATGGAGCCCGTCTACACCCTGCTCGGCCTGACCGTCGGCTGGGTCAACGAGGCCTCCACCCCGCAGGAGCGGCGCGACGCGTACGCCTGCGACGTCACCTACGTCTCGGTCAGCGAGGCCGGCTTCGACTACCTGCGCGACCAGCTCGTGACCGACATCGCCGACCGGGTGCAGCCGCCGCTGCGCACGGCGATCGTCGACGAGGCCGACTCGATCCTCATCGACGAGGCCCGGGTGCCGATGGTCCTCGCCGGCGCGGTGGCCAGCGAGCAGGATCCGGTGCACACGGCCGCCGCCCTGGTGCGCGGGCTGCGCAAGGGCAGGCACTACACGGTGGCCGAGGACGGCCGCAGCGTGGCCTTCACCGCCGCCGGCCTCGCCGCCGTCGAGGCCAAGCTCGGCATCGACCTCTACGACGAGGAGCACGTCGCGCAGCTCTCGGCGGTGAACGTGGCGCTGCACGCCCACGCCCTGCTGCACCGCGACGTCGACTACATCGTGCGGGACGGCACCGTCGAGCTGATCGACGAGATGCGCGGCCGGGTGGCGCAGCGCCGCCGCTGGCCCGACGGGCTCCAGGCGGCGGTGGAGGCCAAGGAGGGCCTGGACGCCACGGCCGAGGGCGAGGTGCTCGGCACGATCGCCGTGCAGGCGTACATCGGGCTCTACCCGACGGTGTGCGGCATGACGGCGACCGCCGTGCTGGTCGGCGACCAGCTCCGGGAGTTCTTCGGCCTCGAGGTGGCGGTGATCCCGCCGAACACCCCGTGCGTCCGCGAGGACGAGCCGGACCGGATCTACGCCACCCGGGCGGAGAAGGAGGAGGCGCTGATCGACGAGATCACCCGCTGCCACTCCGCCGGGCGGCCGGTGCTGGTCGGCACGCTGGACGTGAAGGAGTCCGAGGGGCTGGCCGCCGGCCTGAACGCCGCCGGGGTGCCCTGCGTGGTGCTCAACGCCAAGAACGACGACGAGGAGGCGGCGATCATCGCCGAGGCCGGCGCGTACGGTGCCGTGACCGTCTCCACGCAGATGGCCGGCCGGGGCGTCGACATCCGGCTCGGCGGCAGCGACCAGGCCGACCGGGAGCGGGTCGCCGAGCTGGGCGGCCTCTACGTCATCGGCAGCGGCCGGCACGACAGCCGGCGCGTCGACGACCAGTTGCGCGGCCGCGCGGGCCGGCAGGGCGACCCGGGCGGGTCGGTCTTCTTCGTCAGCCTGGAGGACGACCTCGTCGCGCGGCACGCCGGCGACGCCGTCCCGCCCTCGCCCCGGATGAACGCGGACGGCCTGGTCACCGACGAGCAGGTGGACTACGCCGTCGAGCACGCCCAGCGGGTCGCCGAGGGCGTCAACCACGAGATCCACCGCAACACCTGGCGCTACAGCGTGGTCATCGAGCAGCAGCGCAAGGCCCTCGCCGAGCGCCGCGAGCGGCTGCTGACCACCGACGTGGCGGCGCTGATGCTGCTGGACAAGGTGCCGGAGAAGGCCGGGGAGATGGACGAGGACCTGCTCGCGCGGGTCGCCCGGTCGATCGCCCTCTACCACCTCGACCGGCTCTGGGCCGACCACCTCGCCGAGCTGTCCGAGGTGCGCGAGGGTGTGCACCTGCGCGCGCTCGGCCGGCTCGACCCGCTCGACGAGTTCCACCGGGCCGCGGTGCCGGCGTTCAACGACCTGATCCCGGAGATCGAGAAGCGGACCATCGCGACCTTCGAGGAGACCGAGTTCGGCGAGGACTGGGAGCCGGACGAGTCGAAGCTGGTCCGGCCGAGCGCCACCTGGACGTACCTGGTGCACGACAACCCGTTCGGCTCGGAGCTGGACCGGTTGATCGCCTCCGTGGGTCGACGGCTCGCCGCCGGCTCCCGCTGACGCGTCCGGGCCCCTTCCGCGCCACCCGGCGCCGGAAGGGGCCCCCTTTTGCGCCGTTTCGACCCCGGTTTGCGAGGGTAGTAGGGCGGGTCCGAAGAGTCGGGAGAGATCAGAAGATGGAACAGGTGACGACGCCGGTCGGGCGAGCGGGAGCGCGCGCGGGTTCGGTGGAGGCTGTGCGGCGGTGAACCTGGAGATGCGGGACCCGGCGGTGGAACGGCTCGGCGTCCTGGAGACGGCCGCCCTCCTGCGGGAGCTGACGGCCGGGCTGATCGCCGTCGACGACTTCGACGAGGCGCTGGCGGCGCTGGTGCGCATCGCCCGCGACGCGGTGGACGGCGTGAGCTGGTGCGGCTTCACCGCGCTGCGGGCCGGGGAGCCGGCCGGCGTGGCCGCCTCCGACGCCCGGCTGGCCGGCCTCGACGACCTGCGCCACGGCCCGGACTCGCCGGCCATGGACGCGATCCGGCGACGGGAGATGATCCTCTCCGACCACCTGGGGCGCGAACCGCGCTGGCCGGCCTGGACGCCGCGGGCGCGGGAGTTGGGCGTGCGCGGCGTGATCTCCGCGCCGGTCGACGTCGACGAGCAGGTGATCGGGGCGATCAACCTCTACGCCGGGACCAGCGACCTGCTCACCCCCGGGCACCAGCTCACCGCGATGCTGCTCGCCGAGCACGCCGGACTGCTCCTCGCGGCGGTCCGCGACCGGGCCCGCCAGGCGGCCCGGGCCGGGGAACTGGACTCCTCGATGCTGGGCGACGGCGTCGTCGGGCAGGCGATCGGGGTGATCATGACGCAGCGCGGCTGCCCGGCCGAGGAGGCGCTCGACGTGCTGCGCAGCGCCGCGTCGTCGCTCGACATCCCGCTGCGGGAGGTGGCCGACCGGCTGGTCAGCACCGTGTCGCGCCCCCGGGACACCTGAGCCCGCCCCCGTCCGACCAACGGGCACGGTCGCCCTCGGCGCCCGAGGCTTCGATGGTGACTGCCAGGCGCCCGCCCGCGGCGAGAAGTGGCGATGCCTGAGGGGGCGGTGACGGTGGCTGTCAGGACGGTCGACGCCCGCGAGCCGCAGGGATCCAGTCGGCGAAGATCTCGGGCAGGCGGTTCAGGTCCGGCGGTCGGATCGTGACGAGCCTGATGCCCGAAATGCGGGCGAGTTCCATCTTGCGCCGGGCCTTGGCAGCGTAGCCGTCCTGCTCCAGCATGCCGAGCGCCTCGACGTACGTTCCGTCGGCCAGCAGCCAGTCGGCACGCAGGCCGCTCGTGTTGAGCAGGTGGTGCCGAGGATAGTGCGGCTCCACCTCGTGCGCGATTCCCTGGTGGTGCAGGAAGTCGTCGATGTGCCGTTCGAACATCGACCGGCACAGGTGCCCGTCCGCCGCGACGGAGAGGATTCCGCGCGCCGGTCGGGAGGCGTCGGCGAGCAGCCCTGCGACCATCAGCCAGTCGGTCCAGGTGCGCTGCCTGCGGCCGGGACGGGCGGTGAGAGCGTGGGTGCGGGGGATGAGGAACCGGCACAGCATCGCCTCGTCGGCGAGGACGGGGTCGACGAGGGCGATGCTCGAGAGCTGTTCCTTCGACGGTGGACCGGAGAACTCGATCTCTGCGAGTCGGCGCAGGGCCCAGATCGTCGCGTCGGTCCATGGTCCGTCGGTGCCGTTGTCGCGCAGGAGTCCGTGACCCGCGAGGACGCAGCAGTCGAAGCAGTATGCGAGCCCGGACCGGGTGCCGTGCGCCATCGTGCCGCAAAGACGGCACGGGCGGGTGCTGTCGCCGATGTCGTCGGTGCGGAACAGGTCGCCGAGGATCTTGCGCTGCAACTCGAGGGTGAAGGCGGCGACGTTGGGAGCCGGCTCGTGCCTCGCCCGTACGTTCAGCCAGGGCCGGTGCGGCTCCGGCACCAGGTCGACGGCTCGCGCGGTCAGGCTGCACGACGCGGGGACGACCGCCAGATCGTCGACGATCAGTCCGCCTCCCAGCTGGTGGATCGACCTGTCGCGTACGACGGGACGGAACGGTCCGATCTCGGCAGCCAGGAAGGCTGCGGCCCTTCGGTTGTTGTTGACGGTCGTGCTCGAGGGCGAGGCCCAGCGCACCCTTGCGGGACGGACGTCGTGCCTCCTGAGCAGGGTGGTCATCGGGGCGATGTGGGGGCGAGCGTAGACCGTGAGTACGTCGGAGTCCGGGTCGTACATCCCGGCTTCCGGTAGTTCGTCGAAGTCGACTCCGTCCCGCACCAGCCGGATGGACCAGATCCGCTCCCGATCCGTCGGATCGTCGCGGAGCCGGTCCGTCCTGACGATCGCGTCCGGAAAGTCGCCGAGCTCCTCGAAGTCGTCGGGAAGAGACACGTCCACGCCGTGGTCGCGCAGGGCCGCGACGGCGTCCGGACGGGCGCGCTCGTCGATCAGCGTGAGAGGACCGTCGGGCAACTCGTGGCGACCGACCTCGAGGCCGCAGTGGTCGGTGACGATGATTCGCTCGAATCCCCAGGTGGATCGGCTGATGGCGCGAAGGCCTTCGTACGGGTGCGGGATCCGCCGGTAGTCCGCCCAGGCGCGCAGGTCCGCCGACGCCGCGGCGTCCCAGCGGTCCTGGGTCCGGCTCCGCTCCGTCGGGACACCCCAGCTTCCGGTGGCCAGCCTGGCGGCGAGGGCGCCGCGGAGCAGCTGACCGAACTTCGCGATCACACCCGCGCGGACGACGTCGTCGACGGACGCGTCCACGGCCGGCGGCGCTGCCGCGGCGAACCCGTCGACCAGTAGGTGCAGGGGACCGGAGTCCGGCAGATCCAGATAGAGGCGGCCGATCTGGTACCCGAAGCGGCGCTGCTCCGCCGGCGAGAAGGGGTCGTCACGACTGGGCTCCCATTCCCCGTCGTCGTCCAGCTCGTCGTCCTCGATCGGGTGGAGTCGGACCCAGCCATGGCAGCCGATGGGATGTGGGGCGGCGGCGACCGCGAGTCGCTGCAGGCTCTCACCCACCCAGTGCAGGGTGCTGTCGTACAGGAAGCCCATGTGCCGGTCGATGACCGAGCCGCCGCTGCTCGGCGGTGCGACTGCTGAGATCGCCTTCGGGTTGTAGGTGTTGTCCGGGCGGGGCATCAGACCCAGCACCACCGGAAGCCGCAGCTCGATCTCGTCGTGTCGGTTGCGTGCCTCGACGAACCCCTCGGCACGCGCCAGGCTGTCGGTGACGAACCGGCGAAGCGCTGCGACGGAGTCGTCGAAGACCGCGATGCCCGTCGAGTAGCGTGTCCTCCCGGGCGGGATGACGACCATCCCCACGGTCTCCTGGTAGGCGATCTGATCTTGCGTGGCCGGCACCAGCGGATCATGCCAGAGCTCGGGCGATGGACCAGTCGGTGGGGTTGCCCTGTGCCCGTGGCGGGCGCGGCGCCCCGCGACGAGGGAACCGGTTGATCACCTGCGAACCGTCCCGACGACGACGGTGGCTATCCTGCTGCGATGTCGACGCAGCGGCTGAGGATGATCTGGTGACGACGTACCGACGTCGCGGGCACTGGCGAACACGTTCAAGCGGCACCCGACACTGGGTGACCACCCACCACGTGACCCGGTCGTCCGCCAGGCCCGCCACGTCGCCCGGGCGGAGCCACCCGAGATCGTCATCACCGGCACCCAGCGGCGCGGTGGGGTGGATCAGCCCGAACGCCAGCTGCCCGGTCTGCGGTGCGGCGGTCTACTTCTACGCCAACGAGCACGGCAGCCGCGTCTTCTTCGACGAGCTGGGACCGCCGTGGCCCAAGCATCCGTGCACCGACAACCCCGCGCTGCACGCGACGACGGCGGGTGGTCGTCAGGCACCCAGCATCCGTGACCTCGGTGTCGCTCGGCGTCCGAGCGACATGCGTGACCGCGCGTGGAAGGCGTACGCGGTCAAGGGCATCGCCATCGAGGACGGCCGGTCGTCGATCGCACTTCAGCCCCTCAACGGGGCTGGGCGAGGGCTCTCGTGGACCGTCTCGAGGCCGTTGTCCCTGCGAGCGGACGACATCGTCTTCGTGAGGGCACAGCAGATGTCCTACTTCGACGCCGACGCGTGCGAGCCCGCGATCGTCGAGGATGCCAGGCGCGCCGCTGAGATCGCTCGAAGGCTGATCACCGAACGGGACAGGCAGCACGTCCTGGCGGCGATCGCCGGGCGAGTCGCGGCGGGGGAGATGACGCCCGACGAGGTGGCGGAGGTGACGGTCGCCGTCCGGGCCGCCCGAACCCGCGGCGAGCTCGCCGCCGCGATCAGGATCAGGGTCACGGACCTGACGGTCGCACCGCCTCGCCGCGGCGACCTGTGGCTGCTCGCGATCGCGTTCGTGCTCATGGTGGGGGCGACCAGCGCCGCCGAGGGCGGACGCTCCTTCCTGATGATGCTTCCCGGGCTGCTGCTCATGGCGACGGCGGTCTACCGTCTCAACCCGGATCTGGAACGCGGGGCCAGGGTCGTCTTCGCCGTACTGACGGCCGTGGTGGCGATCTGTCCCGCTGGCGCACTCGGCGGTGCGATCCAGGTCGAGATCCTCCAGCGCTGACCGGGGAACCAGGCCGGTCGAGCCTGAGCAGCCCGGAACCGGGTCGGTCGAACATGCCTGGCCCGCGCCGCCTCCGCGATCACCGGACAGCGGCCCGCAGGGGCCGGCCGGGCGCGTGTCGTTTCGCCTCGGTGGCGCACGGGTAGCACTCTGGATTCGTGGGTTGGCCGACCTGGGGGAGGAACCATGCAGAGCCGGCTGCGGGTGCAGGGGCACCCGATCCAACCGATGCTGGTGACGTTCCCGTTCGGGCTCTTCGTGAGCGCGACCGTGTTCGACCTGACCGACGTGCTGGGGGGCCCGGCCTTCCTCGGCGAGGTGGGGTACTGGACCTCGGTGGCGGCCCTGTTCGCCGCCGCGCTGGCCGCCGTGGCCGGCATGATCGACCTGTGGGACGTGCCGGGCGGCCGGACCCGCCGCACGGCGGTCACCTTCAACCTGGTGAACGTGGCGATGGCCGCGCTCTTCCTGGTGGCCTGCCTCGTCCGCGCGGACGCGCCGCAGCGCGGCGCCAACGTCGTGCTCCTGCTCACCGAGATCGTGGCCCTCGGCGTCGGCGCGGTCGGGGTCCGGCTGGGCGCCCGGCTGGTGCGCCGCTTCGACGCCGGCCGCCGCGCCGAGGCGACCACCTTCGACGCGCTCGGCGGTGTCTCCGGCTCCACCGTCGACCTCGCCCGCTTCCGTCCCTGACGCGGCCCGGCGGCCGCGCCCGGGACCGGGCGAAGCCGCTGCGGGCGGAGCGGGGTCAGGGCGCCCAGGTGTAGGTGGCGGTCAGCGAGCGCCCGAGGAGCGCGGCGGGCAGGAGCGGTAGGGCCGCGTCGCGCAGGACGGTCAGCGGGGCGGATCTCCAGTGCGCGGGGGCGCCGACCTGGCGGGACAGGCGTACGACCAGCTGGGTGCGCGGCCGGCGGGCGCGGTCGTACGCGGCCAGCCCGGCGGGCACGCCGTGCGAGTCGACGGCGGCCGCGAGGGTGACCGCGTCCTCGAGCGCCTGGCAGGCGCCCTGGCCGAGGTTGGGCGTCATGGCGTGTGCAGCGTCACCGAGGATCGCCACCCGTCCGCAGACGTAGGTGTCCAGCTCGGGCAGCTCGTAGGTGTCGTGCTGGAGCACCTCCTCGGGGCGCGCGGAGCGCAGCAACGCGGGGATGGGGTCGTGCCAGCGGGCGAAGCGTTCGCGCAGCTCCGCCAGGCCGACGCGGGTGCCGGCCGGGGCGTTGGCCATCAGGTGGCAGTAGACGCGGCCGTCGGGCATGGGCACGTGCCCGAACCGCTCGCCCCTGCCCCAGGTCTCCACGCTGCCTTCGACGGGTCGGGGTGGGGCGAGGAGCCGCCAGGTGGTGTATCCGACGTAGCGGGGCCCGGGAAGGCGCGGCCAGACGGACCGGCGGGTGACGCTGTGCACGCCGTCCGCACCCACCACCAGGTCCGCCGTCGACGTGCCGCCGCCGTGGACGACGGTGCCGTCCGGGCGTACCTGACGCACGTCGACGCCGGGGCGCAGGGCCTCCGCGGGCAGCGCCCCGCGCAGCAGGTCGACCAGGTCGGCGCGGGGGCCGGGCGCGCCGGCCGACCGGTCAGGGGGTGGGGTGGGACTCGGCGTGATGGGCGGCCAGGACGTCCGCACCGAAGTCGCTGGCGGGGCGACGCAGCACGGTGTGCGCGTGGTTGCCGTCGTCGGTCGTGTTGTCGTACTCGATCAGCAGGTCGTCGCCCTGCACCCGGTAGTAGTGGCGCTGCCCGGGACCGGTCGGGCCGGCCCATGCGAAGTGCAGCTGCCCCGGGGCCAGCCGCCGCGCCTCCCGGATCGCCAGCTCCGCCGGGAGCCGGTCGAGATAGAGCGCCACGAGCTGGTCCAGCAGCGCCCGGCCCGTGGCCCCGAGCCGGTCGCCGGGCACCCCGAGCGGCTCCAGCGGGGCGTCGACGCGGGGGCGGGTCGCGCTGATGATGTCCCCGGGCGCCTCGTCGGCGACGATCGCCGCGGCCCGGCCGGCGGGGCCAATGGCGTCCAGCAGGGCGCGGGCCAGGTCCTCCTCGACACCCAGTGGGCGCGAGACCGGGCGGCCGGCGTACCGGACGGTCGCCGGGTTGGCGCCGAGGAAGACCGGCGCGGGGGAGACCTGGTCGGCCGCCACGGTCATGCTCACCGAGAGGTGGTGCCCCTCCAGCCGCCACGCCCAGGTGTCGTCGCGGGCCGGGTCGCCGAAGACGGCCACCCAGTAGTCGCCGCTGTGCCGGCCCCGCCGCCATCCCTCGGCCCGGTCCAGCACCTCCTCGAGCGCGACGATCGCCATCGCCTGCGCGTACGCCGGCGGGCTCAGCGCGGTGGCCAGCAGCCGGTGCGCGGCCTTGCGCCCGGCGCGGTCGAGGTCGGCCAGGCAGACCCCGGGTCGGGGCCGGGGGCGGTACTCCAACCAGCGCCGGGCCTGCTCGTCGTCGAACCGGAGGGCGGCGCGGGCGCGGGCGGGCTCGTCCAGCGCGGCCAGCAGCGCCGTGCCGGCGGTACGCATCTGCTCGGGCAGCGGATCTTCCACCGCCTCTGTATACCGGTCCGGCGACGACCGCGCGGGACGACCTCCTCAGCCGGCCCGCGGCCCGGTCAGCAGCGCCAGCATCTCGGGCAGGTCGAAGAAGCGGGCCGTCTCCACCGCGGACGGCGTGCCGTGGTGCGGGTCGGCCCCGGCGGCGAGCAGTGCCCGGACCGCGTCGCCGCTGCTGCGGAAGGCCGCGGCGGCCAGCGCCGTCTGCCCCCGGTCGTTGGCGCGGCTGTGGTCGGCGCCCCGCGCCAGCAGGGCGGCGACGGTCTCCGGGTGGGCGTGGTAGGCCGCCAGGATCAGCAGGGTGTCGCCCTTGCCGTTGGTCAGGTTGACCGGCAGGCCCGCGTCGACGTTCGCGGCCAGCTCGTCGGTCGCGCCGTCGCGTGCCAGGTCGAACATCCGGTGCGCGAACGCCAGGGTCTCGGCGTCGAGTTCCTCGCTCACCGGTCCAGGCTAGTCGGGCGTGCGCCTGGTAGGTTGCTCGGCCGGCGTGCTGGGGGAGGGGCGATGGACGACACGGTGTACGTGGGCAACGCGGGTGTCGACGGGGCGACGAACGCGGGCTGGCTGCTCGGCCACTTCATGCCGCCCGGCGACGCCCGGCACAGCACCGACGTCGAGGTCAAGTGGGGGGTGCACCCGGCCGGGGAGGCGCGCTCCCGGTGGGCGACCGGCGAGCGGCGGACCGCCCTGCTGGTGCTGGTCAGCGGGTGCTTCCGGGTCGAGCTGCCGGACCGGACGGTGGTGCTGCGCGAGCCCGGCGACTACGTGGTGTGGGGGCGCGGCGTCGACCACTCCTGGTACGCCGAGCGCGAGTCGGTGGTGCTGACCGTCCGCTGGCCGTCGGTCCCCGGCTACCGGGTGGAGCCACCCGTGCGCCGCTGACCCGCGCGGGGTGCGTGGACGTCCGTGTCCCGACATGCGGAACTGCTCAGGTCTTCACCCGCCTGCAACTGCTCGCCAACGTCCGGGGCTACGAGCACGCGGTGGCTCGCACCGTCGACGTGCACGGCGGCGGCTGCGCGCCAAGTTCGACGCCGGCACGCCGCTGGTGACCACCGTCCACGGTGTCGGCTACCGCCTGGCCGACGAGGCCCGGATCGAGGTCGACCGGGGTCGCTGACGGGCCGGGGCGGGCCCTGAAGGCCCGTGCCCCCGTCCCGCCCTCTCGCGGCGCGTCCGGGTTCCGGACGCGCCGCGCGGTCGAGTCCCCACACTGGGAGCGCGCCCGCCGTTCGGCCGCGTTCGACCCGGACCGCGTCCGCTGAGCTGTGGCGCGACGACCTCGACGAATGTGAACCGGACGGGGACCCCCCGTATCGGGGCAACCCGGCGGCTCTGCTGTAATCATCAGGCTTCGTACGCAGAGCGAGCGTTCGGCTCCTGTGCGTTCGTCAATTGTCACATTCATGCAACGCAGCCGCCCCTTGACCCTCGCACCGGCGCCGGGAAGCATCGATGAAGCGGCGTCCCGGGCCGTGGGGAGATACCCGGACCAGCCAAGGAGGACCATGTCGGTCAGCCCCGCCTCGTCGCGCGCCGGATGGCATACGTCCCAGCCCGCTGTTCCCGGTCGGCCCCCCGGCGGCCAGCGCCGCCCCGCCAACACGGCCGCGCCGATGCTCACGGTGACCCTCAACATCCCCCTGGCCTGCGAGGAGTCGCTGACCCCACCCGCCCGTCGGCTGCTGGAGGCCGCCCGCGAGATGCTCGAACGCGGCGAGGGCACGATCACCGCCGCCACCGTCGAGCGCCGCCCCGACCCGGTGCCGGCCGGCCGGTCGCCGTCCCGCCCGGCCGCCGCCCCCACCATCCCGGCCCTGCACATCCTCGCCTCGTCCCGCTCGGTGCTGCGCGACGGCGAGCCGTTGCCGCTGACCCGGCTGGAGTTCGACCTGCTGCTGCACCTGGTGGCCCACCCCCGCCGGGTGTTCACCCGGCTGCAGCTGCTCAACGCGGTCTGGGGCTACGAGCACGCCGGGGTGCGCACCGTCGACGTGCACGTGCGCCGGCTGCGCGGCAAGGTCGGCGTCGACGTCCCGCTGGTCACCACCGTCTACGGCGTCGGCTACCGGCTCGCCGACGACGCCCGGGTCACCATCGACCGCAGCGGCTGACCGGCCGGCGGGGCACGATGGTCGGATGCGGATCCGCCCCATCTCCCCGGATCGGCTCGTCACCGAGCTGACCGAGCGGCTCGCCGGCGCCGATGTCGCCGGCCGGCTGCGCGTGGCCGTCGACGGCGCCCCGGCCGCCGGCCCGGACGCCCTGGCCGCCGCCCTGGTCGACCCGCTGCGCGCGCTCGGCCGGCCCGTGCTGCACGTGCGCGCCGACGACTTCCTCCGCCCCGCCTCGGTCCGCCTGGAACACGGCCGGACCAACCCCGACGCGTACTACGAGGGCTGGGTCGACGAGGCCGGGCTGCGCCGCGAGGTGCTCGACCCGGCGGGGCCGGGCGGATCCGGGCGGGTGCTGCCCACGCTCTGGGACGCCCGCACCGACCGGGCCAGCCGCGCCGCGTACGTCGATCTGCCGCCCGGCGGCGTGGTGCTGGTCAGCGGGGCGCTGCTGCTCGGCGGCGGCCTGCCCTTCGACGTCACGGTCCACCTGGCGCTGTCTCCCGCGGCCCTGGCCCGGCGCACCGACCCGGCGCTGCGGTGGACGCTGCCCGCCTTCGCCCGGTACGCCGACGAGGTCGTGCCCACCTCCTTCGCCGACGTCGTGGTCCGTGCCGACGACCCCCGCCACCCGGCCCTGGTGGAGTCCGCGGTGTCCTCGTGACCGCCGCGACGTCCGGAAAAGTCGCCGGTTTGATCGTCGGCGGGTCGGGGTATTCGGCCGGCTCACAGAGCACGGGTGATCTCACCCGCGCGCGAGACGACCACGGCCCGGGCCCACGCACCGGCGCCCAGGCGGACCTTGAGGCCCAGAAAGGCAGGCAGCGATGCTCGTCCACGACAA
The DNA here is from genome assembly GCF_900090315.1 of Micromonospora citrea. Classification (NCBI taxonomy): domain Bacteria; kingdom Bacillati; phylum Actinomycetota; class Actinomycetes; order Micromonosporales; family Micromonosporaceae; genus Micromonospora; species Micromonospora citrea. The sequence continues at coordinate 6,801,501 of NZ_FMHZ01000002.1, forward strand.
GGTCGGTACGGGCCGATCCCAGGCGGAGATCGACCAGATCCGGCGCTCCCTGCAGGCTCGTTACGACGAGCTGTCCGCGGAGTACGAGCAGGCGGTGCTGCAGAGCCAGGTGCTGCGACTGGTGGAGGTCGGCGACACCGCCGGCGACGACCAGGCCGACAGCGGCACCAAGACGGCGGAGCGGGACACCGCGCAGTCCCTGCTGCGGACCATCCTCGACCGCCGTGCCCAGTTCGAGCACGCGCTCACCCGGCTGGAGGAGGGCACCTACGGCTTCTGCGAGGGCTGCTCCGCGGCCATCCCGGTCGAGCGGCTGGAGATCTTCCCGTCCGCCACCACCTGCGTGCAGTGCAAGCAGAACCGGGAGCGCCGGGCGGCCTGACGCGAGCGGTTGCCGGTCGGTCCGGGGCACGGTGGACTCCACCCATGGGTGAGATCAAGGTGGGCACCGCCTCCTGGACCGACCGCACGCTGCTGGACTCAGGCTGGTACCCGCAGACCGCAGACACGCCCGAGAAGCGGCTGGCGTACTACGCGCGCCGGTTCCCGCTGGTCGAGGTGGACGCCACCTACTACTCGCCGCCCGCCGAGCGGACGGCGCGCCTGTGGGCCGAGCGGACCCCGCCCGGCTTCACCTTCAACGTCAAGGCGTTCAGCCTGCTCACCGGGCATCCGACCCGGATCTCCGCCCTCTACAGGGACCTGCGGCCGGAGACGGAGAAGAAGAACCTCTATCCCGACGACCTGCCGCCGCAGGCGTACGAGGAGGTCTGGACGAGGTTCCTCAGCGCCCTGGACCCGCTGGTCGAGGCGGGCAAGCTCGGCGCACTGCTGTTCCAGTTCCCGCCCTGGTTCACCATCAAGCGGGACAACAAGCAGTACCTGCTGGAGGTGGCGAAGCGCTGCGCCCCGCTCCGCCCGGTCTACGAGTTCCGGCACGCGTCCTGGTTCGACGGCGACAACGCCGAGGAGACCCTGGCCTTCCTGCGCCAGCACGAGCTGGCGTACGTCTGCGTGGACATGCCGCAGGGGCACCGCTCGTCGGTGCCCCCGGTGCTGGCCGCGACCGCGGACCTGGCGGTGGTCCGCTTCCACGGGCACAGCGACAAGTGGACCAGCAGGGACATCCACGAGAAGTTCGGCTACCGCTACTCCGACCGGGAGCTGCGCGACTGGGCGCCGAAGCTGCGCGAGCTGGCCGACTCCACGCGGCAGACCCACGTGCTGATGAACAACTGCTACCGGGACTACGCCCAGACCAACGCCGCCACCCTCGCCGGGCTGCTCGACGCCGGCTGAGCCGCGGCGACTTCTCATCCCGTCCGGGTGAGGTCCGCTCACCCCGCCGCCGCGCAGCATGGAGGGTGCGTGCGGTCGACCGCGACCGCGGAACCGACACCACGGAGGTGGCTGGAGATGACGGTTCGGGTGGTACCGGATCGACGGCGCGGCGTCGTGCTGCACGTCGTCGGATCCTCCGGCGACGCCCGGTCGGCGCCGCGCGCCAGCCGGGTCGGCCCGACCCGACAGCCGCGTGGCCCGGTGGGGCCGCCGCGACGTGACGACGACCGACGGTGGGAGACCGACGTACGGGGGTGGAACGATGGCTGAGCAGCTGCATTCGGCGTTCGAGTCCTCGATGGACAAGACCAACCTGATCCTCAAGGACATCGAGCAGGCCTACGGTTGGCCGAAGGAGCAACGCAACCAGTCCTACTGCGCGCTGCGCACGGTGCTGCACCTGCTGCGCGACCGGATGCCGGTGCAGGAGAGCGTGGAGTTCGCCGCGCAGTTGCCGGTGCTGGTGCGCGGGATCTACTTCGACGGCTGGAAGCCGCAGGACGTGCCGATCAAGCTCAACCGGGACGACTTCCTGCTGGAGGTCCGGCAGGGCTTCCCGTACGACGTCGAGGGGGGCCCGGAGCGCGTGGTGCAGGTGGTGCTGGACACCCTGCGCCGGCACGTCACCCAGGGCGAGTGGGACGACGTGAAGGCCACCATGCCCAGGGACATGGCGAACATCATTCCCTGATGCGCCGGCACGCGCGACGGCCCGCCCCACCGCCGGTGGGGCGGGCCGCACGTCGCCTCGGCCCAACCGACGGTCATTCACTGCGGCAGCCCCTGCGGGTAGAAGCGGCCCCGCCAGTCGCGGTACTGCCACCCCGAGGCGCCGAGCAGGATCATCGGGCGGCCCTACCAGAGGTCGAAGTGGAACACCTCGAACGCGGCGCCGTAGCGGACGCCGAGCCGGGCGCCCACGGGCCGGCCCAGACCTTCGAGGAACTCCTCGGCGTCGAAGCTGCCGTCGCCCAGCCCGGTCAGGTACGCCTCGTGCGCCCGCAACGAGGCCAGCCCCCGGTCGAAGGTGTCGGTCACGTCCACCCCGTGCCCGGCGAGCGGGGAGGAGGCGGCCCAGACCTGGCGCACCCCGTTCCACGGCTCGACGCCGTCGGTGAGCTGCTCGGGGAAGACCCACCGGTTGCCGGCGTCGCGGACCGCGTCCAGCACGGCCCGGCCGGTGGCGATGTGGTCGGCCTGGTTCAGCGCGTACGCCCCGTCCCAGGTGTCGCGGAAGTTGTTGGTGACGACGATCTCGGGGCGGTGCCGGCGTACGACCGCGGCGAGTTCCCGGCGTAGCGGCACGCCGTACTCCAGGACGCCGTCGGGCAGGCCGAGGAACTCCACCGTGTCGACGCCGACCAGCGCGGCGGACTCCCGCTGTTCCCGCTCGCGCACCTCACGGGCCCGCGGCGGCGGCATGCCGTCGATGCCGGCCTCGCCGCTGGTGACCAGGCAGTAGACGACCTGCTTGCCCTGCCCCGTCCAGCGGGCGACGGCGGCGGCCGCGCCGAACTCCAGGTCGTCGGGGTGCGCCACGATCGCCAGGGCGCGCTGCCACTGCTCGGTCACCGGCTCCAGCGGCCCGGGGCCCTCGGTCATCGCCACCTCCACGTCCGACCGGACCATCCTGCCACCACCGGCACCGCCGCGCCGCCCGGCGGGCGTGCCGGGCGCGGTTCCCGGGCGGGCGGCGGTGGAGACGGTTGACGGTGGACCACACGGATGCCAGCATGCTGGAAGCGCTCCCATCGACCGACGTCGACCCCCGCCGCCCGCACCGGGCGGCCCGACGAAGGACAGGGACCTCATGCCCACCCACCCTCACCGAGCCGGTCGGATCCGACCGGCGCTGCTGGCCGCCGTGCTGGCCGCCGGCGCCGTCCTCGCCGTCGGCCACGGCATCAGCCGCCCCGACGCCGCCGAGGCGGCCACCACGCTGAAGAGCCTGGCCGACGCCAAGGGCCGCGACATCGGCGTGGCCATCGACCCCGGCCGCCTCGCCGAGGCCCCGTACAAGCAGATCGCCGACAACGAGTTCAACCTGGTGGTGGCCGAGAACGCGATGAAGTGGGACGCCACCGAGCCCGCCCGCGGCCAGTTCAACTTCGGCCAGGGCGACGCCGTGGCCGACTACGCCGCGTCCGGCGGCAAGCGGCTGTACGGACACACCCTGGTCTGGCACTCCCAACTGCCGGGCTGGGCCGCCGAGCTGCCCGGGCCCGAGCTGCTGGCGGCGATGCGCGCCCACATCGCCGGGGTGGCCGGCCACTACCGGGGCAAGGTCGTCGCCTGGGACGTGGTCAACGAGGCGTTCGCCGACGGCGGCTCCGGCGGCCGGCGCGACAGCGTCTTCCAGCAGCGCATCGGCGACGGCTGGATCGAGGAGGCGTTCCGCGCGGCCCGGGCCGCCGACCCCGGCGCGAAGCTGTGCATCAACGACTACAGCACCGACGGGGTGAACGCGAAGAGCACCGCGATCTTCAACCTGGTCCGCGACTTCAAGGCCCGGGGCGTGCCCATCGACTGCGTCGGCTTCCAGGCGCACCTGATCGTCGGGCAGGTCCCCGGCGACCTCCAGGCCAACCTGCAGCGCTTCGCCGACCTCGGCGTCGACGTGCGCATCACCGAACTGGACATCCGGATGCCCACCCCGGCCAGCGCGGCCAACCTGGCCACCCAGGCCGCCGACTACCGGCGGGTGGTCGCCGCCTGCCTCGCGGTCGCCCGCTGCGCCGGCGTCACCACCTGGGGGATCACCGACAGATACTCCTGGATCCCGTCGGTCTTCCCCGGGCAGGGTGCCGCGCTGATCTGGGACGACAACTACGCGCCCAAGCCGGCGTACCAGGCGGTGGCCGAGGCGCTCGGCGGCGGGGCCACCCCGACCCCGACCACGCCCGCCCCGAGCACCCCCGCCCCCGGCACCGGCTGCACCGTCGCCTACGTGCCCAACTCGTGGAACAACGGCTTCACCGCCGAGGTGCGGGTCCGCAACGACGGCACGACGCCGGTCGTCGGCTGGACCGTCGCCTTCGGTCTCCCCGCCGGCCAGCGGGTGACCAACGCCTGGAACGCCACGGTCACCCAGAACGGCGCCCAGGTCGAGGCCCGCAACGCGAGCTGGAACGCCACAATCTCCGCCGGCGGCACCGTCGGCTTCGGATTCCAGGGCACCCACGGCGGCACCAACCCGTCGCCGTCGGCGTTCACCCTCAACGGCGCGCCCTGCCGTACCGCCTGAGCAGTACCGCCGTGCCCGGGGAACCGCCGGTGCGGGCCCGGCCGGACGTCTACGGTGGGTTAGAGAAGATCGCGCGTGGGGTACCACCCGCTGCACGACGGACCCCGGCGCACGGCGGGGCGGCACATCCCGAGGGAGCACCGATGGCACTCAACGACGACGACATCCAGACCACCGGCGGCGGCGGCCTCGAGGGCCCGGCCGACGGCGGCGCGACCCCCGGTCAGCAGGACGGCGGCGCCGACGGTGGCGCCGACCGCGGTGTCGAGCGCGGCACCGACAAGGGCGCCGACCAGGGCGCGGAGGGCCCGGCCGACGGTGGCGCGACGCCGGGGCAGCAGGACGGCGGCGCCGACGGCAGCGCGGAGGGCCCGGCCGACGGTGGCGCGACGCCGGGGCAGCACGACGGCGGCGCCGACGGCAGCGCCTGAGCGGCACGCCATGACGCACATCGACCCGCCGGGCGGCCACGGCCGCCCGGCGGTTCCGTCCGCGGCCGACGCGGCGCTGACCCGCTGCGTGTCGGTCGAGCCGGCGAAGTTCGCCGCCGCCCACTGGGGACGCACGCCGCTGCTGTCCCGCGCCGACGAGCTGCCCAACGCCGCCGGGTTCACCGACCTGCTCAGCCCCGCCGACGCCGACGAGCTGCTCAGCCGGCGCGGCCTGCGCAGCCCGTTCCTGCGCGTCGCCAAGGACGGCCAGCTCGTCCCGGCGGCCCGCTTCACCGGCGGCGGCGGCGCCGGCGCCGAGATCGGCGACCAGGTCCTCGACGAACGGGTCCTGGAGCTTTACGCCGACGGGGCCACCCTGGTGTTGCAGGGCCTGCACCGCACCTGGCCCGCCCTGATCGACTTCGCCCGCGACCTCGGCGCGGCGGTCGGGCAGCCGTTGCAGGTCAACGCCTACCTGACCCCCGCCGGCAGCCAGGGCTTCGCCACCCACTACGACACCCACGACGTCTTCGTCCTCCAGGTCGACGGCCGCAAGCACTGGCGGATCCACCCGCCGGTGCTGCCGGACCCGCTGGAGAAGCAGCCCTGGGGCGGGCGGGCGGACGAGGTCGCCGCCACCGCCGACGGCCCGCCCGCGCTCGACGTGGTGCTCGCCCCCGGCGACGCCCTCTACCTGCCCCGCGGTTGGCTGCACAGCGCGCAGGCGCAGGAGTCCAGCTCGCTGCACCTGACCGTCGGCGTCCGGGCGTTGACCCGGTACGCGCTGGTCGAGGAGCTGCTCGCCCTCGCCGCCGAGGACCAGCGGCTGCGGGCCACGCTGCCGTTCGGCACCGACGTCGCCGACCCGGACGCGATCGAGCCGGAGCTGACCGAGACGGTCGAGGCGCTGCGGGACTGGCTGCTGCGGGCCGAACCGGCCGCGGTGGCCGCGCGGCTGCGCCAGCGGGCCTGGCCGGCCGCCCGACCCGCGCCGATCCGCCCGCTGGCCCAGACCAACGCGCTGGCCGCGCTGGGCACCGACACCCGGCTGGCCCCGCGCCCGGGCCTGCGCTGGCAGCTCGCCCCGCAGGGGGACCGGCTGGCGCTGCGCCTGTTCGACCGCACCATCACCCTGCCCGCGACGTGCGAGCCGGCCGTGCGCGCCCTGCTCACCGGGGAGGCCGCCCGGGTCGGCGACCTGCCGGGCCTGGACGACGACGCGGACCGGATCACTCTGGCCCGTCGCCTCCTGCGCGAGGCCGTGCTGGTCCCCGCCTGAGCGCCGCCCCGACGCCGTGCCGCACCCGCCCCGACGCCGTGCCGGGACCTGTACCGCGCGACTTCGGGGAAGTTGTCGCCTCCCGCCGGTGGGAGCCGGCACCTTCGCCGAAGTTGCGCGGATCATGGTCGGGCGCGTGCCCGCCCGTGGGCAGGCTCGGGTCAGGCGGTGTCCAGGGCCGTGACCGGGCGGACCTCGATCGGCAGGGTGGTCGCCCGGGACAGCTTCGCCGCCCAGCCCAGCGCCGCGTCCAGATCCGGCGCGGCGATCACGGTGAAGCCGCCGACGTGCTCCTTGCCCTCGGCGAACGGGCCGTCGGTCAGCAACGTCTCGTCGTCGCGGACCCGGACCACCCGGGCGGTGTGGGCCAGCGCCAGCCCGGCGCCGAAGACCCAGACGCCGCTGCGGCGCATCTCCTGGTTGACGGCCCCGACGTCCCGCATGATCGGCTCGAGGAACTCCGGCGGCGGCGGGGCGTCGCCGTCGGGCTGGATCACGTTGAGCACGAAGTTCGGCATCGCAGCTTCCTCTCGTCGGGTGGCCGGCGTCGCCCGGCCTCTCCCGTCTACACGAACGGCGGCCCGTCGGATCGACGACGCGCTGCCCGGGCCGCGCCGGATATGCCCTCGGCGTCGGAGATGCCGCGCCGGGAACGCCGCCGCGCCGGGAACGCCGCCCGCCCCGGCGGGTCAGCGGCCGGCGACCAGCAGCGCGACGGTGGTCACCAGCCCGGCGACGAGCACGACGGCCATCGGCCGCGGGCCGAGCACGGCGTGCCGGCGATCCGCCAGGACCTTCGCCGGCACCAGGCCGACCAGCGGGCCCAGCAGGGTCACCACCAGGGCCAACACGGGCAGCCCGACCGCGAGTTCGCCGCCGTATCGGTCGCCCGCCGCCCGCGCCGCGCCCCCGAGGGCGTACGCGAGCACGGCGCCGGCCACCCCGCAGAGCGCCAGCAGCGGGTTGACCGAGCCCGGCAGGTCACCGGGCTGGCGGGTCCGGTTCAGCAGCTCCCGCACCCCGTCGAGCAGCGGCACCGGGTCGGCGGTGGCGCCGGGAGCCGGGGCTGGCGGCCCGCCCGCCCGACGGCCGCTGCCGCCCAGCCGGCCGCGCAACTGCTGCCACAGGTGGGCGGCCTCGGCGTCGACCCGCTCCTGCAGCTCCCGCGCGTCGACGAGTTCCCGCTCGGCGCGCGCGAGCGCGGCCTCGGCGTCGGCCACCGCCCGTTCGGCGGCGGCGCACTGCTGCTCGTGCCAGGTGTGCGCCTCGGCCCGCTGGGCGCGTACCCGCGCGGTCAGCTCGGCCAGCCGCCGAAGCTGGTCGGCGTACGTCTCACTGGTCACCGGTTCGTTCATCGCGACGGTCCGTAGGGGATGATCACCTGACCGGTGCGGTGCACCGCCCGGTCGAAGAACAGCCCGCGCCAGGGGCGGGGATACCAGTCCGGGCCGCCGGTGCCCGGATAGAGCGACGAGCCCAGCTCGCCCCCGTGGGCGTCCAGCGCCACCCAGGCGCCGATCTGGTCCGTCCGCGCCGCCGGTCCACCCAGGTCGGCGCGCATCCGGGCGACGCCCCGCCACCACGCCAGCACGTGGGTGCGCCGCTCCGGCCCGTCGTGCAGGATCCGGCGCAGCTCCTCCAGCCCGGTGCGCCGGCCCACCCGCGTCCCGAGCGTCCCGGCCGCCGCGTCGACGGCGAACAGCAGCAGGTAGTGCGGCACGCCCGGCGCCTCGAGCCCTTCGGCGGTCTCGGCCATCAGCTCGCCGACGGTCTCCTCGTCGTACCAGGCGGCGTCGTCGGCGAGGTCCTCGTAGAGCGAGCGGGCCGCCGGGTCGGCGTCCGGGTCGAGGCAGGCGATGGAGAACCGGGCCGTGCCGGGCCGGTGCTGGCGGGCCAGCGAGCGGGCCGCCGCGTCGAGCACCGCGCACGCCTCGTCCACCCGGGTGCCGAGCACCGCCAGGTTGCGACCGGGCGCCCGGGGCAGCCGTAGCGCCGCCGAGCGCGCCTGCACGTCGATGATCTCGCCGAGCAGCGCGACGGGCGTACGCGGGTGACCGGTCTCCGGGGCGGCCAGCGCCCGGAAGTCCGGCGCGTCGGCGAGCCGGGGAATCGCGTCGCCGTCGAAGAGGCGGGCCGGGGCGGCGTCCTGCGGGCGCATCCGCCACAGCCGGTGCTGCAACTCGCTCCACGTCTCCCAGTCGCTCGCCGACGGGATCCGGGCGATCTGGTTGCCCTCGGCCATGCCCGACTCGGCGTTGACGACCGCGTGGTGCCGGGGCAGCGACTGGGCGGCGTCGTTGCGTTCGGCGAGGATCCGCAGCGCCTTGGGCAGGGCGATGCGCAGCGTGAACTGGGCGACCAGGGCGGGACGCCCCCACAGCGCCTCGATGCCGCGCACGTCCTGCGAGGCGAGTACCAGGTGGATGCCCTGCGATCGGCCGCGCCGCGCCAGGTCCTCCAGCAGGTCGGCGGCCTCCCGGGCGACCACGTCCCGCCCGGCCAGGAGCATCTGGAACTCGTCGACCACCGCCACGATCCGTGGCCAGTGCCCGGTCGGGTCGACCGCCCGCAGCTCGGCGAGCTTGGTGACCTCGTGCTTCTTGGCCGCGTCGGCCCGCCGGCGCAGCTCCTCGGCGAGGAAGCGCAGCAGCGCCAGGCCGAACTCCCGGTCGGTGTTGACGTTGATCCCGACGAGCCGCATGTGCGGCAGCCAGCTCGGGTCGCGCCGACCCTGGGCGAACCGGGCGAAGGACACCCCCTCCTTGAAGTCCAGCAGATAGAACTCCAGCTCGGCGGGGGAGTAGCGGGCGGCCAGCGCGCCGATCCAGGCGAAGATCAGGTTCGTCTTGCCGGTGCCGGACGGTCCGCCGATCAGCGCGTGCGGCGGGTAGTCGCCGAGGGTGAGCTGCACCGGCCGGCCGTGCGGGCCCTCGCCGATCGGCGCGGTCAGCCCGGTGGCCGAGTCCTCGCGCCACATCCGCTCCGGCGGCGGCAGCAGGTCGGTGAACGGGGTGGGTGCGGGGCCGGCGTTCACCCGCGCCGCCACCTCGCGGCAGGTCTCGGTGACCAGGGTCGCGGGCGGCGGCGGGTCGAGCCGGACGGGCAGCGCGCCGATCCAGGTGGCGTCCCGGTCGACCGTCACCCGGGTCACCGTCCGGTCGTCGGGCAGCGCGACGCCCCGGACCACCAGGTGCACGCCGCAGGCGGCCCCGGTGCGGACCACCCGGTCGAGCTGGCCGCGCTCGTGCCGGGACAGCTCGTCCCCGCCGAGCAGCACCGCCACCCGCCACGGCTCGGGCCGTCGGCCGGTGGCGGCGGCCAGCTCGCGCAGCGAGCTGTGCTCCCCGGCCAGCACGGTCTCGTTGATCCGGCGGATCTGCTCCACGAGGTCGTCGAGCAGCCGGGCCAGCCCGCCGGGACCGACGAAGGTGAGCAGCCCGGCGGTGCCGAGCGGGGCGAAGCCGGCCAGCCCGCCGCCCAGGTGGTCCGGGTCGTAGCCGACCAGCCGGACGGTGCCCGGGTCGGCGCGGCCGACGGCGCGCAGCAGCAGCGCCGAGACCACCGCCTCGCAACCCTCGCGGTCGTCCCCGGCCAGCTCGACGTGGCCGGCGTCGAGCAGCGGCACCAGCGCGGGCACCGGTTCCGCGCCCGGAATGCGTACCGTGCCGATCCGCAGCGCGCCCGGCGGCTCCGCGCGCCGTACCGGGGTGGGGCGCCAGCGCGCCCAGTCGGCGGACGCGGCGCCGGGGGCCTCCCGCAGCGCGGCGTCCGCGGCGCGACGGGCCAGTTCGGCGAGGCGCGCCGCGTGCCGGTCCTCGATCTCGGCCAGTCGGCGGTCCCGCTGCGCGCCGACCCGTTCCGGCACGGCTGCCGCGGCCCGCCGCACCTTCGCCAGCCGCTCGCGGGCCGCGGTCAGCTCCTCGTGCGCCGTCGACAGCCGGGTCCGGGTCGCGCCGAGGGCCTCGCCGAGCATGCCCCGGACCCGGTCGACCAGCTGCGTCCGCCGGTCAGCCATCGACGCCCCGCGGCCGCGGCTCCCCGCCCCCGCCGGTGGTCGGGCGACCCGCCGGCGGGCTCGACCAGACGCGGCCACCGGCGCCGGGCCGGCCCGCGCCCGCCGCGCCGCGACCGGCGCCCGCCGCGGGCGGCGCCGCCGGGCCGCCGGCGCTCGGCCGTCCACCGCCCGTCGGGCCGTCGGCGCTCGGCCGTCCACCGCCCGCCGGGCCGTCGGAAGCCGGCCGTCCACCTCCCGCCGGCCCACCGGTGCCGGACGGCCCGCCGCCCGCCGGGGCGTTCCGCCGGGCGGCGGCCGCCCGCTCGGCCGCCGCGACGGCCTGCTCGCGCGCCGAGGCCGCCCGGTCGGTGGCCGCGGCGACCCGCTCCCGGGCGGCGTCCGCCCGCTCCCGCGCGCCGGCGGCGCGCCGCTCCCACTCGGCGTCGGCCGCCCGGCGGCTCGCGGCGTCGGCCCGCCGGTCCCGTTCCTCGTCGGCCTGGCGCGCCCGGGCCGCCTCGGCCCGCCGGTCCCGCTCGTCGCCGGCCGGCAGGTCGCGGCCGAGCCGGGCCAGCAGCACGCCGGTGAGCACCCCCGCGGTGACCGCCGGATCGGCCGCGTGCGGCCGCTCGGCCTCGTCGCGGCGCGGTGGCGGCATCCGGCAGACCCGGGTCAGCAGGGTGTCCAGCACCGGCGCGGGCAGCCCGGGCAGCAGGTCCCGGACCCGGCCGTCCAGCTCGCTGTGCAGCCGCCCCAGATCGTCGGCGCGCGGCGGGTGCCCGAGAAGCTCCCGGGCCAGGTCGCGCAGCAGCGGCGGGGCCACCGCGGCCAGGCCGAGGCCGACGTCGGCGTGCGCGCGGCGCAGCTCGGCGTGCAGCCGGCCCCGGTCGCCGGAGCGGACCCCGTCGACGACCCGGCGCAGCAGCTCGCGGGAGTCGCCGACCCGCTCGTCCGGGTCGTCCGGCGGACCCTCCCGGCCGCCGGTCAGCTCGGCCACCCGCACCGACCACCAGCGGCGCAGCTTCACCTCGCCGGCCGGCTCGGGCGCCGCCGCGACCGGTGCCGCCTCGCGCGGGGCGTCGTGCGCCGGCCGCCGCTGCTGCCGCTCCGGCCCGGGCGCGGGCCCGCCGTCGGGCCCCAGCCCGATCGCGGCCAGGTACGCCGAGAGCTGCTCCTGCGCGACGCGCAGCGCGTACCCGGCGGTCTCGGCGTGCTCGGTGGCGGCCGAGAGCTCCGGCACGCCCATCGGGTCGGCCGACTCCTGACGCACCCAGCGCAGCCGCTCCGCGGCCAGCCCGAACGCTTCCAGCGCCTGGGCGAGCTGGGCGATCGGCAGTTCCTCGGCGGCGGCGCGGACCTGCGCGCCCACGTCCTCGACGATGGACACGGCCCGGCCTCAGAGCGTCGCGATGTAGAGCTGCGCCTGCTCGACCGCGACGAGTGTCGCGGCGAGGCACTCCTCCAGCTCCTGGCTGGCCTGGGTCAGCGAGGACTGGGCCGCCTCCACCGTCTCGTGCCCGCTGCCCTCCAGCGCGCCGGCCAGCGTCTGCTGCGCCTCGGCCAGCTTCTCGCCGGCCGCCTGCACGGCGCTCTGGCCGTCGCCGATCTGTTGGAGCGCGACATCGATGGCTGCCTTGAGCTCGGCGACGCTCGCCACGGCGAAACCTCCTGGGGGCGGGGAGGCCTCCATTAGAGCCTACGGTCGGGGTGCGGGAACATCCGCCCTGTCAGTGTTCCTGCCCCGGTGACCGGTTGTCGACCGGAAGCGCCCGGAGTCCGGTCAACGGGACCCGTCGGACGGGTCGGCGCGGTCGCGCAGCCAGCGCGGGCCGTACACCTCGGCACCCTCGTCGGTGACCCGTTCCCGCAGCTCACGGTCGGCCGTGACCACCAACCGCCGGCGGTCCGGCGCGGCGGCGACGAGCGCGACCACGGCGTCGTCACCGGAGCCCGCCGCGGCCACCACCCGGACCCCGGACGTGCCCGGCACGTCGCGGGCGCGGCCCTCCACCACCAGCACCACCTCGACCGGCGGCGGCAGCTCCGGGGGCAGCCCGGCCGCGGCCACCGGGGCCAGCGAGTCGCGCAGCCGGGCGGTGGCGCCGGCCCGGTCCCGCCACCAGCCGTCCGGGCGGGAACCCACCACGTTGGCGGCGTCAACGATCAGCAGAGGCGTCGCGTCCATCCCGCCAGCCTGCCATCCCGCCCGCCCCGCGAGGCGTAAGGAGGGGCCACCCGCCACCGCCGACGCGGCAGGGTGCCCTCCCGCGAGGTGCGACGGGGGCCTTCCCCCACCGCCGACGCGGGAAAGGTGCCCTCCCGCGCGAGGGCCCGGGCCGCCGACGCACGCGGGCGGCCCGGGCGTGGCGGGCGTTTGTCGGGCCGACCGCCGGGTAGCCCCTGGCGACCGTGCCGCGCCCGAGCAGCGGAGGACAGAGATGATGGGACCCGGTGACTTCGGCTCCGACCCCTGGGACGAGTTCCTGGCCCGGTACTTCGGCCGGGGCGAGGGCGGGCGCCGACCCGCGCACCGGGTCGACATCACGCGACTGATGACCGCCGACGCCCGGGAGATGCTGGCCGACGCCGCGCGCCGGGCCGCCCAGCGGCAGAGCACCGACCTGGACACCGACCACCTGCTCTGGGCGGCGCTGCAACGCGAGCCGCTGCGCGACCTGGTCCGTCGCGCCGGCGCCGACCCGGACACGCTGCTCAACGCGCTCGGCGGGCGCGGCGACGGCGCGCCCCGCGGCGAGGTGCCGCCGAACCTGTCGCTCACCCCCGCCGCGAAGCGGGCGCTGCTGGACGCCCACCAGTTGTCGCGGGCGATGGGCGCGAACTACATCGGTCCCGAGCACATCCTGATGGCGCTCCCGCTGAACCCGGAGTCGCCGGCCGGCCGGATGCTCGCCGCCGGCCGGATCCAGCCCGAGTCGTTGCAGGCCGCCAGTGCCGAACGCGGGCCGATGGCCGGGCCGAAGCCGGACCGGGGCACGCCCACCCTCGACCAGTACGGCCAGGACCTCACCGACCTGGCCCGCAACGACCAGATCGACCCGGTGATCGGCCGGGCCGAGGAGATCGAGCAGGCCGTCGAGATCCTGTCCCGACGGACGAAGAACAACCCGGTGCTGATCGGCGAAGCGGGCGTCGGCAAGACCGCCATCGTGGAGGGCCTGGCCGAGCGGATCTGCGACGGCGACGTGCCGCAGACGCTGCTCGGCAAGCGGGTGGTCCAGCTCGACCTGGCCGGCCTGGTGGCGGGCACCCGCTACCGGGGCGACTTCGAGGAGCGGCTGAAGAAGGTGATCGAGGAGATCCGCGCGCACCGCGAGGAGCTGATCGTCTTCCTGGACGAGATCCACACCCTCGTCGGCGCGGGCGGGGCGGGCAGCGAGGGCGGCATGGACGCGTCCAACATGCTCAAGCCCGCGCTGGCCCGGGGCGAGCTGCGGGTGATCGGCGCGACCACGCTGGACGAGTACCGCAAGAGCATCGAGAAGGACGCGGCGCTGGCCCGCCGGTTCCAGCCGGTCTACGTGCCGGAGCCCAGCGTCGAGGACACCGTGGCGATCCTGCGCGGCCTGCGGGACCGCTACGAGGCGCACCACCAGGTGCGGTTCACCGACGAGGCGCTGGTCGCGGCGGCCGAGCTGTCCGACCGGTACGTCACCGACCGGTACCTGCCGGACAAGGCGATCGACCTGATCGACCAGGCGGGCGCGCGGGTCCGCCTGCGCACCCGCACGCCGGCGTCGGACGTGCGCGAGCTGGAGACGCAGCTCGACGAGGTGCGGCGGGACAAGGAGCAGGCCGTCGCCGACGAGCAGTACGAGAAGGCGTCCGCCCTGCGCGACCGGCTCGCCGAGCTGGAGGAGGAGATTCGCCGGGTACGGGGCGACGAGGGCGGCACGTCGCAGGTGCCGGCGGTCGGGCCGCGCGAGATCGCCGAGGTGGTCTCCCGGGCCACCGGCATCCCGGTCAACCAGCTCACCGAGGAGGAACGCGACCGGCTGCTGCGCCTGGAGGGCCACCTGCACGAGAAGGTGGTCGGCCAGGACGACGCGGTCACCGCCGTCGCCGAGGCGGTGCGCCGCTCGCGTACGGGGCTGGCCGACCCGGAGCGGCCGATGGGCAGCTTCCTCTTCCTCGGGCCGACCGGCGTCGGCAAGACCGAGCTGGCCCGCGCCCTCGCCGAGGCGCTCTTCGGCGAGGCCGACCGGATGGTCCGGGTGGACATGAGCGAGTTCCAGGAGCGGCACACGGTCAGCCGGCTGGTCGGCGCACCGCCCGGGTACGTCGGCTACGAGGAGGCCGGCCAGCTCACCGAGGCGGTGCGCCGCCGCCCGTACGCGGTGGTGCTGCTCGACGAGATCGAGAAGGCCCACCCCGACGTGTTCAACATCCTGCTCCAGGTCCTCGACGACGGGCGGCTCACCGACAGCCAGGGCCGTACCGTCAACTTCAAGAACACCGTGCTGATCATGACGAGCAACCTCGGCTCGGAGCTGATCACCGGCACCCAGCGCGCCGTCGGGTTCGGCGCCGGCGCGCCGGGCACCGACGCCGAGCGCGACGAGCTGCGCGAGCGGCTCATGCGTCGGCTCCAGGAGAACTTCCGCCCGGAGTTCCTCAACCGCATCGACGAGGTGATCATCTTCCGCCGGCTGGAGGCCGAGCAGCTGCGCCAGATCACCGAGCTGATGCTGGAGGAGACCCGGCGCCGGCTGCACGCCCAGGACATCCAGGTCGACTTCACCACCGCCGGCGTCGACTGGCTCGCCGAGCACGGCTACCAGCCGGAGTTCGGTGCCCGGCCGCTGCGCCGGGTCATCCAGCGGGAGGTGGACAACCAGCTCTCCCGGATGCTGCTGGAATCGGCCGTCTCGTCCGGCCAGAAGGTCACCGTCGACGCCCGCGACGGCCGCCTCGCCTTCGACGTGGCCGCCGGCGAGCGCGGGTACCGCGCGGCGAGCACGTCCCATCCCCGATGAGCCGGAGGGCGGACATGACCGAACCGGAGGAGACCCAGGAAGAGACCGACCGCACCGATCGGATCCTGGCGCCGCCGACGGCGAACCCCGCCCGGGTGCAGGTGCCGCCGGAGGGCCTGGGCCAGCAGCAGGGCGACGAGCCGGAGCCGCCGGCGTCCGACCGTCGCGGTCGAGAGGAGGGCTGATGGTACGCGAGCAGCGGCTCGATCCCGAGGTGGAGGTCCTCTGGGACGACTTCCACGCCCAGGTGAACGTCCCGTCCGAGCAACTGCGGCAGTGGCTGCTCACCCGCGGCTCGGGGGAGGAGTCGTTCGGGCCGGACCCGGACCTCGACCTGCCCGAACCGGGCCGGCAGATCCTGCGGGTGCTCAGCAAGCGCAAGGTGGACCTCACCCCGGAGGACATCAGGGTGATGCAGGACGCGATCGACGAGATCCAGAACCTGCTGGAGGCGAAGCCGCCCCGCGGCAACGCCGACGACGAGTGGCGGCACGCGCTGCTCGACCTGGGCCACGACGTCCTCGTCGAACGCTGACCGGCCCACGTCGCGGCGCTGACCCCCGGACCACGTCGCGCCGGGGGCCGACCGCTTCGCGGCGGAAATCGTAGACCGACGCACCGACGGCGTACCGGGCCTGCTCCCGGTACGCCGTCGGCCGGCACCGTCAGCCGTGGTCGCTCTCCAGGCTGCCGATCGTCAGGCCCGCGGCGTCGGCCGCCGCCTCGCGGTCGGCGCGCGCCCGCTCCTCGCGGGTCAGCAGGTTGGCGTACTCCGTCACGTCCGCCGGGTCGGGCACCTCGGGCAGGCGACGCAGGAACGCCTCCACGTCGCGGGCGGCGGACGTGTGCGCGGCGGCCGCCTGCCGGAGGATCTCCCGGTCGTCGGCGGCGGGGTAGAGATCGGTCATGTCCGCCTGATACCCGGCGCTACGCCGTTCGCACCCCGTCCGTGCCGGCGGTCGTCAGCCCCCGCGCCCCGTCCGGGCCGGCGGTCGTCGGCCCCCGCGCCCCGAAGCCCGGGTTGCGCAGCAGCCAGGACAGGTAGTCCGGGTGCGCCGCCAACGAGTCGGTGTACGCGGCCAGCGCGGTCTCCAGCACCGCGTCGGCGTCCCGGGCGGCGGGGGAGTCCGGGTGCCAGCCCAGCATCAGCCGCCAGCGCAGCGGCGTCCCGGCCAGCATCCGGGTGACCAGCCCGGCGACCGGGCGGAAGGTGGCCTGGCACAGCGCCACCGCCTCGCCGGAGTCGACCATGTCGATGCAGACGCGCACGTCCGCCTCGTACAGCTTGCGGGGGGTGAAGCCGGCGCGGGCGCAGGCGGCGGCGAAGCAGTCGCCGAAGCAGCCGTCGCCCGGCGCCGCCACCCACTGCTCACGGCGCAGGTCCGCCAGGGGCACCTCGGCCCGGTCGGCCAGCGGATGCTGTTCGGGCAGCATGACGAGCACCGGGTCGACCGCCACCTCCCGCCAGCTCAGCCCGCACTCCGCCGGCGGCGCGGCGTCGCCGCACACCCCGATCAGCGCGAAGTCCAGCCGACCGCCGGCCACCAGCTGGGCCAGTTCCTCGGCCGACCAGGAGGCGTGGGTGGTGATCTGCGCCGGCGGGGGATCGGCGGCGAGCCGGTGCACGAGCCGGCCGAGGATCGGGCTGTTCACCCCGCCGAGCCGGTAGCGCCGGGGAGCGTCCCCGGCGCCGGCCAGCCGGGCCGCCTCGTCCTGCAGGCCTTTCATGGCCGGCAGCAGCACCCGCGCCCGGGCGAGCACCAGCTCGCCGAGGGCGGTGGGCCGCGCGCCGCGGCGGTCCCGTTCGAACAGCGGCCCGCCCAACGTCCGCTCGATGCGCTGGAGCTGGGCGGTGAGCGCCGGCTGGGCCAGGCCGAGCGTCGAGGCCGCCTTGGTCACACTCCCCGTCTCCGCGATCGCGCAGACCACCCTCAGGTGTCGCAGCTCCAGATTCATAGAGTGACGGTATGACCCCGCAGCGGCCGACGGAAGGGCCCGAGCGGATCAACACTTGCCGATGCGTACCCGAATCGTCGCCCCGTCGTCCCGCGACGGCGTCGGCGGCTCAGCCCGGCGGCGGCTCGGCCAGGTCGGCGAGGTGGGTGGGGCGGCCGGTGACGGCGTCGCGCACCTTGTCGACCACGCCCACCGCCGGCTCGACGACCCGGTTCCACGGCGGGGTCGCCGGGGTGCCCGGGTGCGGCCGGGTCGGCGCGGCCTCCTCGGCGATTTCCAGCCGGTTGCCCAGGCGGATCAGCTCCTCGGCGCTGGCGGCCTGCCGCAGCGCCGCGACGAGGGCGCCCACCTCCTCGACGTGGCGGCGGACCCGCGCGTCGACCTCGGGCAGCCCGTCGGCGGCGAGCCCGCGCAGCAGGGTCAGCAGCTCGGTGTCGTCCGCGAGCACCCGGTCCACCCGGGCGGCGGTGTCCGGCAGCGCCGCCCGGACCGCGGGCAGCAGATACTGCTCCTCGGCGGAGAGGTGCCGGGACAGCGCCGCCGTGAGCACCGTGGCGCCGCCCTCCGGCGCCGGCTCGGGGTCGGCGTCGGTGAGCCGGCGCAGCAGCGCGGTCAGCTGCCGGTGCTCGGCGTCGACGATGTCGGCGATGCTGCGCCCGCCCGGCCGGAAGACCTCGTCCTCTCCGGTGGGCGGCAGCGGCGGCAGGGGAACGGTCATCGTGCCCTCCTCGGGCGGCGGGCGGAGCGCGTCGTGGGTGCGGTCGGGACCGGCGGTACCCGAGCGCGGCGACGGCGAAACCGGGTGACCGCCCCGCCGGCACCGTCCCGCGCGGCGGGGCGGGCGGCGCGCGGCGGGGCGGGGGGACCGGAGCGGGTCGGTCGGCTGGTATGAAGAACCGATGACGAGCGACGCCGCCACCGCCCTTCCCGACCCCACCGACGAGGTCGTCGACCTCTGCCGCGACCTCCTGCGCATCGACACCACCAACACGGGGGACAACGACACCAGCGCCGGTGAACGCGCCGCCGCCGAGTACGTGGCGGAGAAGCTGGCCGAGGTCGGCGTCGAGTCCGTCATCCACGAGTCCGCGCCCGGCCGGGCCAACCTCGTCGCCCGCATCCCGGGCACCGACCCGAGCCGGGGGGCGCTGCTGGTGCACGGCCACCTCGACGTGGTGCCCGCCGACGCCGACGAGTGGTCGGTGCACCCGTTCTCCGGGGAACTGCGCGACGGCTACCTGTGGGGCCGGGGCGCGATCGACATGAAGGACTTCGACGCGATGGTGCTGGCCGTGGTGCGGCACTGGCGGCGCACCGGCGTCCGCCCGCCCCGCGACATCGTGCTCGCGTACACCGCCGACGAGGAGGCCGGCAGCGACTACGGCGCGCACTTCCTGGTCGAGCGGCACCGCGACCTCCTCGACGGTTGCACCGAGGCCATCGGCGAGGTCGGCGGCTTCTCCTACTCCGTCAACGACGACCAGCGGCTCTACCTGATCGAGACCGCCGAGAAGGGCATCGACTGGCTGCGCCTGCACGCCAGGGGCCGCCCCGGGCACGGCTCGATGGTGCACGACGACAACGCCGTCACCGCGCTCGCCGAGGCGGTTGCCCGGGTCGGTCGGCACCGCTTCCCCGTGGTGGTCACCGACACCGTCCGGGCGTTCCTGGAGGAGGTCTCCGACCTGCTCGGCATCGAGCTGGACCCGGAGGACCCGGAGACCGCCATCGCCAAGCTCGGGCCGATCGCCAACATCATCGGCGCGACGATCCGCAACACCGCCAACCCGACCCGGCTCGCCGCCGGGTACAAGGACAACGTCATCCCCGGCCGGGCCACCGCCACCATCGACTGCCGCAGCCTGCCGGGGCAGTCGGAGCTGCTGGAGCGGCAGCTGCGCGAGCTGGTCGGCCCCGACATCGTCATCGAGTACATCCAGCGCCAGCCCGCGCTGGAGACGACGTTCGACGGCGACCTGGTCGACGCCATGTCGGCGGCGCTGCGCGCGGAGGACCCGGGCGCCCGGCCGGTGCCGTACATGCTCTCCGGCGGCACCGACGCCAAGGCGTTCTCGCAGCTCGGCATCCGCTGCTTCGGCTTCGCGCCGCTGCGGCTGCCCGCCGACCTGAACTTCTCCGCGCTGTTCCACGGCATCGACGAGCGGGTTCCGGTGGACGGACTACAGTTCGGCGTGCGGGTTCTCGACCGGTTCCTCCGCACCTGCTAGCCCCCGCCAGGAACCGGTGTTCCGGCGGGAACCTCTGATCGTGAAGGGACTGACCCACATGACCGACCAGCACGGTGAGCTGGACGCCGCCCTCGAGCGCGTGATCGATGCGGCCCGCCACCACCTGGCCGCCGTCCGCGCCGCGCAGGGCCGCGTCGACGACGACGACGTCTGGCAGGCGTACGTCGCCCTGAACAACGCCTCCTACGCGTACGACGAGCAACTCCTGGACGCCTTCGGCGAGGTCACCCCGTGGGACGTCGAGTCGATCGACCCGGACGAGGCCGACCAGCGCTTCGGCGGCGGGGAGGGCGTGGAGGCCACCGACCCGCACCCGCGGGTCATCTCGGTGCGTCAGCGGCGCGACTACCGGGTGCCGAGCGTGTCGGCGCTGATCCGGGTGGCCGAGGCCGCCCGGCGGGAGGGCACGCCGGCCGACGACGAGCCGGAGCCCGTCGAGGGGGTCGGCGAGGCGGTGCTGGAGCTGCTACAGAGCGGCGACGGCTCGCTCGGCGCGCTGGACGTGCCGGAGCTGGAGCCGCTCGACGGCGTGGTGATGGTCAGCGAGATCGGCACCCCGGTCGACCTGGAGTCGTTCGACGACGACGACCCGGTCGGCCCGTTCCAGCCGGCCGCCGACGACCGGCTGGTCGGCCGCCTCGACGAGCACCCGTTCATGGAGCTCGACGACGAGCACGACCACGCCCACTAGCGGCCCCGCCCGTGCAGCGGCGACGCCCCGGGATCCGGCCGAGCAGCCGGGCCCCGGGGCGTCCGCGTGCCGGGTGCCGCCGGCGCCTCAGTGCGACGGCCCCGCCCGCCTCAGTACGACAGTCCCGGCTGCGGCTGGTTGACCCGCCGGCGGCGAAGCACCACCTGGCGCGTGCCGTCGCGGTACAGCCGCACCCGGGCCAACTCCCACCCGGAGAACTCCGCCTGGATCGCCAACTGCGCCGCAGCGGTCAACCGGTCGACGTTCGGCGGCAACCGCAGCGGCGCGTACTCGTAGTCCATGTGCCCTATGCTGCCCAGCCCGGCGGCCGTCCGCCACCCCCTCGCCGCCCCGGCCCCGACGCACCCGCGCCGCAGCCGGGCAGGGCGTCCGCGGTCGAGGCGTCGGCCCAGGGACGCCACCGGAGCTCCTTCGCGGCCGGCTTCGCCGAGCCTGGTCGTCCCGAAAGCCGGCCGGTCGAGCGGAGATCGGCCGACACGAGGAGATCCCACCCGACCCCGGCACCGTGCGCGGGCAGGCCCGCAACCCTGCCTACAAGGCCCGCGCCGACTCCTGAGCCGTGTCGTGCCGGTCGAGCAGGTACCTGACGCTGCAGTGCATAGTCGCGGTCAGTAGCGGCAACGGGCAGCGGGCATTGCTTCGCTCGTGTTCGACACGAAGTTGAAGACGATCAACATGGTTGGCCGACGCCTGCGCCGTGTGCGATCAAGGGTGTTGCCGACGCGCGCGCCACAGGTCGTCCTGGGCGGTTGTCTTGTGCCAGAGATGAGCGACGCCATCCGGGCCGAGGTCGTCGAGTGGTACGAGGAAGTGTGTGGAGAGCGTCCTGGCGAACTCCTCTGCGTCGCCGATCGTCCGGCGCGTCCTGCCGTCGGTGCCCAGCCGACGCAGGGTACGTGACAGCAGTAACAAGGTGTGCTTGGCGACTGGCCGGGCGGCCATGAGCGTGGTGACGTACGGCGATTCGGGGGAGGTGGACATTTCGCGGGAGCGGGCGGCGAAGTCGGCGATCTGCCGTGGCTGGAGCCGGAAGTCGTAGGAGGCGATGGATCCGCTGGGATGGTGGTGGAAGCGCCAGGTGTCCGGATCGAGTCGCTCGAGCCGGTAGGTCAGGTCTCCTTGGGTGTGCGGCCCCTCCTGCATCGGCAGCGGCAGGACGAATCCGTCGCCGATGCCGGCGTCGGCCAGCCAGCGTTGGCTGTCGAGGTCGACCAGCAGCGCGTTGTGGTTGCCCCACATCGTCTCGCCGCGGTCTGCGCGCATCACCGCGGCCTCCACCAGCGTCACCTGAAAGCCGGCCAGGCGCAGCAGCGTGGCCAGGCCAGCGTTCTGCTCGTAGCAGTAGCCGCCGCGGCGCCGCCGCACGAGTTTGTCGAACAGCGCGTTGGGGTCGAGGCTGATCGGCCTGCCGAGCTGGATATCGAGGTTCTCGTACGGCACCGCGTGCCGCCAGGCCCGGTGCAGAGCCAACAGCGTCTCCATGTCAACGGTCACGTGCCCCCGGTACCCGATCCTTCGCAGCATCGGGTCGATGGTCATCTCCACGTTCGTTCCTCCCGAATAACTGGTAGAACATCCCCCACTTATGAAGCTTATCCGAGGGGTGGCCTTCCGTATACTGTTGGAGTGACGAATGAAAGCCCCGGCCGCAAGCTCCGGGCCGACGCCAGACGCAACCGCGAACAGATCATCGAGGCCGCCCGCAATCTCATCGCGGAACGCGGCGCCGAGGTGCCGATGGAAGAGGTGGCCCGCCGCGCCGGCGTCGGAGCCGCCACCCTCTACCGCCGCTTTCCCGACCGTGAAGCGCTGGTGCGCGGGGTGGCGCTGGACGGCTTCGGCCGCGTCGTCGCCATCGCCCGCGATGCCGAGGACGAGGAGCGGGACGCCTGGCGAGCGTTGTCACGATTCATCCGCCGCGCCGCCGCCGAGCTGCGGCTGGCGACCTGGCTGTCGATCTGGTTCACCAGCACCTGGGAACAGCTCCACGCCGACCCCGAGGAACGGCGGCTGCGTCAGACCTTGCTGAAGATCCTCGACCGGCTCGTCCGCCGCGCCCAGGCCGACGGGGACCTGCGCCACGACGTGGACGCCGGCGACCTGACCCTGATGATGGCCCTGCTGCTGCGACCGCTCCCCGGCCTGCGCGTCGAGCTCACCCAGCGCAACGTGGACCGCTACCTGGCGCTCATGCTCGACGGACTGCGCGCCGGTCCGGACATCCAACCCCTTCCTGACGGCGAGCTCGGCCTGGCCGACCTCGGCGGCGCCTGACAACCGCTTCAGCCAGCGATGACATCTCGATCACCGCAAGCTGTTCATGGCTGACTCAGCGTGATGCCCGGCTGTCAGCGGAGGCGATGGTCGCCCGGTTGCCAGCGGTACGCGGAGACGGTCGCCGAGGCCCGTGGCCCACGCGGTGTGTGGCGATGAGGTGGAGGGTCAGGCCGACGCAGCCGCTTTCCGGGGCCAGGCGTGGTTCGTTGATGAACAGGTGCGCGGCCGTGGCGGCGGTGACGTGGCAGTGCCAGCCGATCCAGGAGCGGCCTTCGAAGTGGTCCAGGCCGAGGCCGGTCTTCAGTTCGCGATGGTCGTGTTCGGTGTGCCAGCGGATCCTGCCGTAGCGGACGGGGTCGGTGGCTGGTCACCTCGGGGAGGCTGGACAGCCAGTACTTGACGGGCTCGGTCTGGTCGTCGGACCACTGGGTGATCAGCCGTCGCTCGAGCGGGGTGCCGTCGGCGTCGCGGGCGACGCGGTGCCCGGCGGGGCGCACGCACGGGTAGACGAATCGGGAGCTCATGGTGCCTTTCGAGCCTTCCGCCAGGACCACACCCGCTCGACTGGCTGTGCGCCCGGGTTGTGGGCGAGGGCGTCGCCTTCGACCTGCATAGGTAGCCGATCCCGCGTTCGTCGAAAGCGCTGCGGAATGGGCTGTTGTCGCCGGCGTCGGCGGCCGGTAGCGATGGGCGCAGCACGTGGCCGGTCAGCTCGTCGAGCATCTCCACCACCAGCGACCACTTCGGGCGGTGACGCCCCTGCTCGGGAATGCCGCAGCGGGCCGGCGAGCAGCCACCCCCCGGGCTGGTCAGCCTCGTCACCGGCGTGGTCGTCCCGCGACGCGACGTCGGGAGAAACAGCCGCCGGTCCGGGGGCACGACGCGGTGTCGGCGACCGTGTGGACGCTTACGCCCAGCTGGCAGTTCGCGACCTTGCCGGGCGTGCCGGAGTACTGCCTGGCCACAGCCGGCGAGCTCCTGCCGCCCTTCGGAAAGCCGGTGTCGTCAACGACCCATGCCTCCGGCTCGACCACCTCGAGGGCTCGGCGGGTCAGCCGCATCCGTACCGCTGTGGTGTCCCACGTCGAGGTCGTCACAAACTGCTGCAACCCCTGTCTCGGCGGCCGGCTCGGACGGGGCGTCGGCGGTCGCGTCGGCGGACGGGTCCCTCCGGTGCCGTTCCTCTCCGGTGCCGGTGATCGGCTCGGCCCCGTCCGGCCCTTGCGGGCCGTCGGTGGTCGGGTCGGCCCCGGTGACCGCCGGCCCGCCCCCGGCGTCGGGGCCCGCCGGATCGACGGCCTGACCGATGCCGTCGGCGAGGGCCGGCGGGGTCGGCGGCACGGCGGCGACCTGGGCCGGGTCCGGGGGCGGCGGCACGGCGGCGGCCCCGGTCGCGCGGGGCGCCGGCGGCACGGGCGGCGCCGGGGGCACGACCGGCGGCGGCAGGGTCGGCTGCGGTGCGGCGGGTGTCGGCGGCGCGGGAGCGGGCGGCACCATGGGAGGCGGCGGGACCGACGCGACGGCCGCGGGCCGGGGGCGCGGGCCGGGCGGCACGGTCGGCTCCGGCCGCACCCGGGGGCCGGTGGGTGGCAGCACCTGGCAGGAGAGCGCGTCCGGCCGTGTGGTGAGCACCGCGGCGGCGGTACGCGCGACGAACTCGCTCCACCAGCGCAAACCCTCGGCGGTACGCGGCGTCTCGTACCACCAGCCGGCGGCGCCCTGCGACGGCCACCAGCCCAGGTCCGCCATGCGGCGCTCGTCGTACGGCGGGCAGACCCCGCGGACCGTGGTCCGGCGCACCAGCAGGTGCAGCCGGCGGGGACCGGCGGCGAGTTCCAGGTCGGTGTCGCGGTCGCAACGGGACAACGTGTCGTGCAGCCGGGCGACGATGTCCGGCCAGCCCGGCGAGGTCATGCCGGCGGCCTCGGCAGGCGCCCGTCGAGGCGCCCGAGCCGGCCCATGGCCTCCTCCAGCCGGCCCAGCGAGGCGAAGTCCCCGGGGGTGCCGAAGATCCCGTTCAGGCCCGCGCCGAGGGTGGCGTCGAGCCCGCCGGTGCGCTCGTCGAGCTGCTCGTTCGCCGCCGTCCGGGCCTGCCGGTACGCCTCGATCACCATCGCGGCGAGGTCCTCGGCGCCCACCCGCAGCGCGGTCGGCGCGAAGCTCAGGTCGGTGAGTTCGCCGGTCGCGGAGGCCGGTCCACTCTCGTCGGTGGCGGTGCCGCGCAGCTCGTCCAGGTCGTCCTTGAGCCCGGCGAAGCGACGTTCGATGTCGGCGAGCCGTCCGGCCAGGGCGTCGAACGCGGACAGCGGGTCGGACATGAGAACCTCCCGTGGGGCGCCGGCCCGGGGTGGCGACCGGCGGCGCCATGATCGTATCGGCGCCCGGGCCGGACGAACGGGGGGAGGAGCGTGGTGCACGGGGTCAGCCCGGGGCGGCGTCGCGCTGGTCTCCAGCCTGTCCGTGCCCGGCTCGGAGCAGATCGGCGATCAGGTCGACGCGGCGGTGCAGGGCGGCGCCGACTGGATCGACCAGAATGTCTTCGGCCAGCGGCCGGCGGAGCGACCGGCCGGCCGGTGAGCGGCGAGCGAGGGGGCAGGGCGTGACCGGTGGGCGAGGGCGACTCGGTCGGCTGACCGAGGCGGTGCTCGGTGGGGCGCGGGCCGCCCGGGACAAGGCCCGCGAGCTGCGCGACGAGTTCCGCACCACCGACGAGCCGGAGCGCGCGCTGGTCGCGCCGCTGCTGCCCGGCGAGGAGATCCGGTACGTCGGGCTGGCGCCGGTGCGGGCGCCCGAGACCCACCGGGCGGGCAGCCAGTTCGCCGACCGGGTGGGCGCCGAGGTGGCGGAGGCGCTCGACCCGCGCGCGCTGTTCGGGCTGCTCAACGTCGTCAACCCGGTCGCGTGGGTGGACGCCGTGATGACCCCGGTGCGGATCGTCGCGGGCGTGCTGATGCTGCCGGGCAAGGCCGCCGTCCTCGCCGCGGACGGCGGGGACCCGGCCGGGGCCGACCCGCCGGGCCCCGACCGGCCCGCGCAGGCGCGGCAGCCGGTACCGCTCACCGAGGAGCAGGAGGCGTTCCGGGCGTTGTTCCGGCTCAGCCGCCACCGGCCGCTCGCCGACCAGCTCGCGGAGATCGCCTACCGGCGGCGGTACGTCTTCAGCGGTGACCTCGCCTCGCTCGCCGGTAGCCTGCTGCTCTTCCTGGAGCGCTACACCGGCACCCCGCTCGTGGTCACCGACACCCACCTGCACCTGCTGCGCATGGGGCGCCGCCCGGACGAGGGCCGCGAGGACCGCCGGCGTCCCCAGGTGCTGTGGAGCGTCGAACGGCGGCGCATCGCCCGCATCGACTCCGACCACGGCGCGGCCCGCCTCATGCAGTTCCCGTCCACCATCGTGTTCGACGACGGCTCCTGGATCCGGATCGTCAACCCGGCCACCCGCGACGACCAGGGGCGCTTCCTCGCCGCCGTACGCGACATCCCCGGCCAGCGTCCGGCGACCTGAGCCGGGCGGCGCCCGCCGGACCGGCGCGGACGCCACCGCCGCGCGACGGGCGGGGCGGCGGGTCAGCCGTCGCGCTCCGGGTAGCCGACCGGGACGGCCGACACGTCGTCCAGCGCGGTGATGATCTCCTCCGGCAGGGTCATGCGCTCGACCTGGAGCGCGCCGAGCAACTGCCCGACCGTCCGCGCGCCGAGGATCGGCGCCACCACACCGGGGCGGTCGCGGATCCAGGCCAGCGCCACCTCCAGCGGCGAGACCCCGAGCCCACCGGCCGCGGTGGCGACCGCCTCGACGATGCTGGAGCAGCGCGGCTCCAGGTAGGTGGCGACGAACCGCTCGAAGTGGGGCGAGGCCGCCCGCGAGTCGGCCGGCCGGCCGTGCCGGTACTTGCCGGTGAGCACCCCGCGGCCCAGCGGCGACCAGGGCAGCACGCCCAGCCCGAGGGCATCGCACGCGGGCAGCACCTCCCGCTCCACGCCCCGTTCCAGCAGCGAGTACTCGACCTGCGCGGCCACCACCGGGGCGCGGCCCGGCCAGGCGGCCTGCCAGGCGGCGGCCCGCGCGGTCTGCCAGCCGGAGAAGTTCGACACCCCGACGTAGCGGACCCGGCCGCTGGCGACCGCGTGGTCGAGCGCCGCGAGGGTCTCCTCCAGCGGGGTGTCGGGGTCGTAGCCGTGCACCTGGAACAGGTCGACGTGGTCGGTGTTGAGGCGGCGCAGCGAGGCGTCCAGCGTCCGCAGCAGGTGTCCCCGGGAGCCGTCGCGGCGCCGGCCGCTGCCCGGCCGCAGCCCCGCCTTGGTCGCGATCAACAGCTCGTCGCGCGGCACCAGGGCGCCCAGCAGCGAGCCGATCACCGACTCGGCGTCGCCGTCGCCGTAGACGTCGGCGGTGTCGATCAGGTTGCCGCCCGCGTCGAGGAAACTCTTCAGCTGGGCGGCCGCGTCGTCGGCGTCGGTGTCCCGGCCCCACGTCATGGTGCCGAGCGCGAGCCGCGAAACCGCCAGCCCGCTTCGGCCGAGCGGTCGCTGTTGCATGGGTGAACCTTATTTGGAACAGGGCCGCGCGGACATCCTCGCTCCCGTCAAGTCTGCCGGGCGCGTCGTGTTTCCGACCGCCTGATCCGTCACCGGGAGCACGCGGCCGGTACGCCCGACGCGCCGGCCCGCTCCGCGTCTGGTTGCGGTGAGCCGGTGATCGGGCCGTCCCGAGGCATTGCGTAACCTGATGCGACCTGTGGTGCGGATGGGGGAGGACCTAGTGCGACTCGGGCTCAGCCTCGGATACCAGACGGCGTGGAGCACGCCTGCCGATCACCTGGCTTTCGCCCAGGAGGCGGACCGGCTCGGCTACTCGGTGGTGTGGGCGGCGGAGGCCTACGGCTCCGACTCGCCGAGCATGCTCGCCTGGATGGCGGGGCAGACGGAGCGGATCGACCTGGGCAGTGCGGTGATGCAGATCCCCGCCCGCACCCCGGCGATGACCGCGATGACCGCGGCGACCATCGACGCGCTCTCCGGCGGCCGGTTCCGGCTCGGACTGGGGGTGTCCGGCCCGCAGGTCTCCGAGGGCTGGCACGGCGTCCGGTTCGGCAAGCCGCTGGCGCGGACCCGCGAGTTCGTCGACATCGTGAAGCTGGCCGTGGGGCGCAAGAGCGTCGCGTACGACGGCGAGTTCTACACGCTGCCGCTGCCCGACGGGCCGGGCAAGGCGCTGAAGCTGGGCTTCCACCCGCCCCGCGAGCACATCCCGATCTACCTCGCCGCCGTGGGCCCGAAGAACCTGGAGCTGGCCGGCGAGATCGCCGACGGCTGGCTGGCGATCTTCTACGCGCCCGAGTTCGCCGAGGAGCAGCTCGCGTCGGTGCGCGCCGGGCGGGCGAAGGTCGGCAAGGAGTTGGCCGGCTTCGACGTCGTCCCGTCGGTGCCCGTGGTGGTCGGCGACGACGTGGCCACCTGCGCCGAGCTGGTCCGCTGGTACGCGGCCCTCTACGTCGGTGGCATGGGCAGCCGCCAGCAGAACTTCTACAACCAGCTCGCCACCCGGATGGGCTACGGCGACGCCGCCCGCGAGGTGCAGGACCTCTACCTGGCGAAGCGGCAGCGGGACGCCGCCGCCGCGGTGCCGCTGGAGTTCATCGACCGCACCTCGCTGCTGGGCCCGAAGGAGCGCATCGCCGAGCGGATGCGGGAGTACGCCGCCGCCGGCGTCACCACCCTCTCCGTGACCCTGTTCGCGGGCGACCGGGACAGCGGCGTGCAGACCCTGCGTACCGTCGCCGAGGCGCTGGACCTCTCGGGAGTCGGGGAGTGACCTGGGTCGAGGCCATCGTCCTGGGCATCGTCCAGGGACTGACCGAGTTCCTTCCGGTCAGCTCGTCGGGGCACCTGCGAATCACCTCGGCGATCTTCTTCGACCGCGACGCCGGCGCGTCGTTCACCGCGGTCACCCAGTTGGGCACCGAGGCGGCGGTGCTGATCTACTTCGCCAAGGACATCTGGCGGATCACCCGGACGTGGCTGGTCGGCATCCGGGACAAGTCGGTGCGCTCCAGCCTCGACTACCGGATGGGCTGGTACGTCATAGTCGGCTCGATCCCGATCGGGCTGTTCGGCTTCCTGTTCAAGGACCAGATCCGCACCGCCGGCCGGAACCTGTGGCTGGTGGCCACCACGCTGATCGTCTTCGCGTTCGTGCTCGCGTTCGCCGAGTACTGGGGGCGGCAGACCCGCACCCTGGAGAACTTCCGGATGCGCGACGGCGTGGTGATGGGTTTCGCCCAGGCGATGGCGCTGATTCCCGGCGTGTCCCGTTCCGGCGGCACGCTCACCGCCGGGTTGCTGCTCAACCTGACCCGGGAGGCGGCGGCGCGGTACTCGTTCCTGCTGGCCATCCCGGCGGTGGTGATGTCGGGCATCTTCAGCGTCGGCGACGTCTTCGAGCCGGCGGCACCCGGCACCTCGGTGCCGAGCGTCGCACAGATGATCGTCGCCACGATCATCGCCTTCGGCGTCGGCTACGCGGCCATCGCCTGGCTGCTGCGCTACGTCGCCCACCACACCCTGTACGTCTTCGTGCTCTACCGGGTCGCGCTGGGCACCCTGGTGCTGGCGCTGTTGATGACCGGGACCATCAGCGCCACCTGACCTCCCGTGGCCCGTGCCGGCCCCCGTTCGCCTCCCGGCGACGGGGGCCGGCCCCGTTCGCGGGGCCCGGCCTGCCCGGGCTCGGTCCGGACCGCCCTGCCCGGGCTGAGCCCGTGATCGCCCTGCCCGGGCTGAGCCCGGCGGGCCCTGTCCGGGCTCAGTCCGGATCGCCCTGTCCGGGCGGTGGTGGGGTCGCCCGGGGGCGGGCGCGCAGGTGGGCGCGCTCGCCCTGCGTGCCGAACAGGCTGAGGAACTCGACCGGCTCGGGGTCGGCGGCGCCGAACCAGTGCGGCACGCGGGTGTCGAACTCGGCCGCCTCGCCGGGAGAGAGCACCAGGTCCTGTGCCCCGAGCACGAGCCGGAGCCGCCCGTTGAGGACGTAGAGCCACTCGTAGCCCTCGTGGGTCTGCGGGTCGGGCACCCGCCGGTGGCTGCTGGCCGGGATGACGAGCTTGTACGCCTGGATGCCGCCGGCCCGGCGGGTGAGCGGCAGCATGGTCATGCCGTGCCGCGTGACGGGGCGCAGGTGGATGCGCGGGTCGCCGGTCGGCGGGGCGCCGACGAGTTCGTCGAGCGTGACGCCGTGGGCCTTGGCCAGGGGGAGCAGCAGCTCGAGGGTGGGTCGCCGGGCGCCCGACTCCAGCCGGGACAGGGTGCTCACCGAGATGCCCGTCGTGGCGGACAGTTCGGCCAGCGTCGTGGCGCGCTGCCGGCGCAGCGCGCGCAGCCGGGGCCCCACCGCGCCGAGCGCCTCGTCGAGATCGTCGTCCATGCCGCAAGCTTGCCAGCCTGGCAACAGCGTTTGCCACCCCGGCCGGCGTGACCGTCCCCGCCCCGGGCCGGTCACGGGCGGGCGTGCCGACCGCCGGCGCCCGGGGCCATAGGGTGGTCACCGTGGCGACCCTTCTGCTTCTGCGACACGGCCGAACGACCGCGAACGCGGACGGCGGGCTGGCCGGCCGCCAACCGGTGGAGCTGGACGACACCGGCCGGGCCCAGGCCGCCGCGGTGGGCGAGCGGCTGCGGGCGGTCCCGCTGGCGGCGGTGGTGACCAGCCCGCTGATCCGCTGCCGGCAGACCCTGGAGCTGGCGTTGCCCGGGGCCGAGCCGGTCGTCGAGGAGGGGCTGATCGAGTGCGGCTACGGCACCTGGGAGGGGCAGCCGCTGAAGAAGCTGGCGAAGGACCCGCTCTGGCCCGTGGTCCAGCAGCACCCGAGCGCCGCGGTCTTCCCCGAGGGGGAGGCGATGGCGGCGATGGCGGCGCGGGCGGTCACCGCGGTGCGCTCCTGGGACGCCCGGGTCACCGCCGAGCACGGCCCGGAGGCGGTCTGGCTGGCGTGCAGCCACGGCGATGTGATCAAGGCCATCGTGGCCGACGCGCTCGGCGTGCACCTGGACCTGTTCCAGCGGATCGTGGCCGATCCCGCGTCGGTGACGGCGATCCGCTACACCCCGCTGCGGCCGTTCCTGGTGCGGCTCAACGACACCGGCGGCGACCTCGCCGCCCTGGTGCCGCCGCCGCGCCGGCGGCGTCGCCGGCCGGCCCGAGCGGCCGGCGCGGCCGACTCCGACGCGGCGGTGGGCGGCGGGGCGGGGGCGGGCCGGTGACGGCCCGGCGGCGGTCGGCCGCCACGCCCGGCTCCGGCCGCCGGCACGCCGGGCGCGGCGGGCGCGCGGCGATTCGCGTCGGTGGGGTACGCGGTGCCGTGGCGCGCCGGATAGGGTCGTGGGTATGACCCACCAGGTGCACGCCTTCGAGCCGCCGGAGCGGTTCGTCGCCGGGACCGTCGGGCCGCCCGGGGAGCGCACGTTCTTCCTCCAGGCGCGCGGCGGCGGCCGGCTGGTCAGCGTCGCGCTGGAGAAGGTCCAGGTGTCGCTGCTCGCCGAGAAGCTGGAGGAGCTGCTCTCCGAGGCGCAGCGCCGGTTCGGTGTCGAACTGCCCGAGCCGGTGGCCGCCGTCGGCGACAACGACCCGCTGGACACGCCGGTCGACGAGGAGTTCCGGGTCGGCACGCTCGGCCTGGCCTTCGACGTGGACACCGCGACCGTGGTGATCGAGGCCATCGCCGCCGGCGAGGCGGAGGTCGAGGTCGAGCTCGGCGAGCCGGACGACGAGGAGGACGAGGCCGACGAGGAGCCGGACGACGACCTCGACCGGCTCCGGGTGCGGCTGACGCCCGAGGCGACCCGCGCGTTCATCGAGCGCGCCCGGCGGGTGGTCAACGCCGGTCGCCCGCCGTGCCCGCTGTGCGGCCAGCCGCTGGATCCGGCGGGTCACCTCTGCCCGCGCCACAACGGTTATCACCGGTGACGTCGTCGGAACTCCAGCCCCGACAGGACGGCGACGCCGCGCTCCGGCTGCTCCGCGACGGCTCGCTCGAGTTGGAGGGGCGGCTCGTCGACGCCTCCAACACCACGCTGCGGGGCTTCCTGACGCTCGACGGGGTGACCGCGCGGTGCGTCTACAAGCCGGTGCGGGGCGAGCGACCGCTCTGGGACTTCCCGGACGGCACCCTGGCCGGCCGTGAGGTCTCGGCGTACGTGGTCTCCCGGGCCACCGGCTGGGACCTGGTCCCACCGACGGTGCTGCGGGACGGCCCGTTCGGGCCGGGCTCGTGCCAGCTCTGGATCGACGAGCCGGCCGACGCGGAACCGCTGGTCGGGTTCGTGCCGGCCGCCGCGCTGCCGCCGCGCTGGTTCCCGATCGCCGCGGCCCGCGACGACGACGGCACGCCCTACGCGCTCGCCCACGCCGACGACCCGCGGCTGGCCCGCCTCGCGGTGCTCGACGCGGTGATCAACAATGCCGACCGCAAGGGCGGCCACGTGCTGGTCGGCCCGGACGACCGGATCTACGGCGTGGACCACGGGGTGAGCTTCCACGTCGAGGAGAAGCTGCGCACCGTGCTCTGGGGGTGGGCCGGCCGTCCGCTCCCGACCGACGCCGTGGAGATGCTCGACGCGCTCGCCGGCCAGCTCGCCGGCGCGGTCGGCGCGGAGCTGGCCGATCACCTGACCCTGGCCGAGCTCGCCGAGCTGGCCGCCCGGGTCGACCGGCTGCGGCACACCGGGTGCTTCCCGCAGCCGTCGCAGGACTGGCCGGCGGTGCCCTGGCCCCCAATGTGACCCGGCGCGCGCCGTTGTCATGATGATCACCCACGGGGTGGCCGTGGCGCGGTCCGGTGGCTGGTTAGGCTGACGGTCATGGACTCTTGGGCGGGACATGAGGTGCCGCGGCTGCCGGGCAGGGGCGGGCCGCTCGCGTTGTTCGACTCGGCGCGTCAGGGTGTCCACCGCAGCGATCCGTCGGGCACCGCGACCATGTACGTCTGCGGCATCACCCCGTACGACGCCACCCACCTCGGCCACGCCGCCACCATGATCACGTTCGACCTGGTGCAGCGGGTGTGGCGCGACGCCGGCCTCGACGTGCGCTACGTGCAGAACGTCACCGACATCGACGACCCGTTGCTGGAGCGGGCCGA
The DNA here is from genome assembly GCF_900090315.1 of Micromonospora citrea. Classification (NCBI taxonomy): domain Bacteria; kingdom Bacillati; phylum Actinomycetota; class Actinomycetes; order Micromonosporales; family Micromonosporaceae; genus Micromonospora; species Micromonospora citrea. The sequence continues at coordinate 6,834,111 of NZ_FMHZ01000002.1, forward strand.
GCGCGACGGCGAGGACTGGAAGGTCCTGGCGATGCGCGAGACGGCGCTGTTCCGGGAGGACATGGAGGCGCTGCGGATCATCCCGCCGGCGCACTACGTCGGCGCGGTCGAGTCCATCCCCGACATCGCCGAGAGGGTCCTCGTGCTGCTCAAGGACGGGGCCGCGTACCGCCTGGAGGACGGCACCGGCGACGTCTACTTCGACCTCGCCGCCGCGCCCCGGTTCGGCTACGAGTCCAACCTGACGCGCGAGCAGATGCTGGAGATCTTCCCCGAGCGCGGGGGCGACCCCGACCGGGCCGGCAAGCGCGACCCGCTCGACCCGTTGCTGTGGCGCGGCGCGCGCGAGGGCGAGCCGTCCTGGCCGGGCGGCGACCTGGGCCCCGGCCGCCCGGGCTGGCACATCGAGTGCGCCGTCATCGCGCTCAACCTGCTCGGCGACCGGATCGACGTGCAGGGCGGCGGCAACGACCTGCTCTTCCCGCACCACGAGTGCTCCGCCGCGCACGCCGAGCGGCTCACCGGCGCCGCGCCGTTCGCCGACCACTACGTGCACGCCGGCATGATCGGCCTGGACGGCGAGAAGATGTCGAAGTCCCGGGGCAACCTGGTCTTCGTCTCCCGGCTGCGCGCCGACCGGGTCGACCCGATGGCGGTCCGGCTGGCCCTGCTCTCCGGGCACTACCGCAGCGACCGTGCCTGGACAGACGAGCTGCTCGCCGCCGCGCAGGAGCGGCTGGCCCGCTGGCGGCGGGCCGCCGCCGCGCCCGCCGGCGCCGCGGGGGAGGCGTTCCTGGCCGGCGTACGCGCCCGCCTCGCCGACGACCTCGACTCGCCGGGCGTCGTCGCGCTGGCCGACGAGTGGGCCGAGGCGACCCTGGCCGGCGCCGCCGACGATCCGGCCGGCCCCGCCCTCTTCGCCGACACCCTCGACGCCCTCCTGGGCATCCGCCTCTGACCCCACCCCTCTCCCTCCCTCACCCCCTCACCCTCACCTCACCCCCGATCGCCCGCGATCTTGCACTTGCTGCCCCGACAAGGCGGACATACGCCCCGCATCGGGGGCCGAAAGTGCAAGATCGCGGGAGCGGGAGGGCGGGGGCGGGGGACGCTCCTATGCCGCGTCAAGTGGTTGGGGTGGGTTTTCGAGGCGTCGGTAGAGGTCTCGGGCGACGTAGCGCTTGAGGCAGCGTTTGATCTTCCGGTCGGTTTTGCCTTGGGCGCGGCGGCGGTCGGCGTAGGCGCGGGTGGCGGGGATGGGGGCGGTGCCGGCGAGCATGGCGAACGCGGCGTCGTTGCGGCAGCGGCCGGGGTGTGACCAGGCGGTGAGCACGGTGGCCGCGACGATCGGTCCGACGCCGGTGAGGTCGAGCAGGTCCGGTCGCCAGGAACGCACGATCGTCCGGATCGCTTTCTCGTGTGCGGTGGCTTCGGCTTCGAGGAAGCGGACGCGGCGGGCGAGGTCCCGCAACACGGTCAGGGTGGTGAACACGTCGACGTCGGCGTTGGTGGTAGGGCGCAGTCGGGTGGCGGTGGTGAGCATGGCCCGGGTGCTCTGGCCGCGGAACCGGGCCCGCACCACCTCGGGGGCGGTGATCACCAGCGCGTGCAGCTGCCGCTGGGCGTCGGCGCTGGCTTCCACGGCGGCCCGACGGGCGGTCAGCCGTGCCTGCAACGCCGCCCGTTCGGGGCCGGTCTTGGGCTGCGCCAGGTGAGTACGCGCCAGAGCGTCGCGGGCGGCGCGCTCCGCGTCGATGGGGTCGGACACTTCGCCCCGGCGCGGCGGGCCGGTCGCACCGGCCGGTCCAGTTCCACGACCAGCTCACCATGATCAGCCAGGTGTCGGGCCAAGCCCGCGCCGTAGCCGCCGGAGCCCTCCAGCGCCCAGGCCCGCAACCCCGAGTGCTGCTCGGTCAGGGCCACCAGCTCGGCATAGCCGTCCGGGTCCGTGTTCACCGTGACCATGGCTAGGACCCCGCCGGTGCGGGTGTCGAGCACGGCGGCGGTGTGGGTGTCTTTGTGGGTGTCGACGCCGATGACGACCTCGACCAGATCTGCCAGCATAGACATGCGTTCTCTCCTCACCGTGGGGACGCGAGGGTCCGGTCCGGTGCGGAGATGGCAGGACTGTGATGAGACACGCCAGCCACTAACTGGCGGTCAAGCTCCTGATCAGGACAAACGTCTCCCGCCGGGCCGGCGCCGGCAGCAGCAGACGGACAAGTCCCGTCAAAGGCACAAAGCCAGTCAGACCAAGAGTCACACCCGCTGCCGCCGACCATCAGCCCATCATCTGCGGACCGACCCCGCCAGCCGCACAGTCAGCCCAGGACGAGGCCCGGGTCGGGGTCCGGGTCGGCGGCGGGGGCCGGGATCCGGTACTCCTCGGTGAGGGTGGTGACCGGGCCGGGCCAGGTGGCCTGGGCGACCTCGATCGGCTTGCGGTGGCCGTCGTACGCGACGTGCAGCAGGTGCAGCACGGGCGTGTCGGGGCGGATCTGGAGGATCTCCGCCTCCTCCCGGCTGGGCTGGCGGGCGCTGATCGTGTCGGTGGCCGACACGTACCGTCGGCCGGTGGCATCCTCGGCCTCCTGGTAGAGCGGCCGGCCGAACGCCTCGGCGCGCTCCAGCGAGGTGCCGGCGGTGTCGGCGGGCAGGAACCACGAGGCGCTCACCTCGACGGGGGAGTCCTCGGTGCGCACGAGATGACGTCGGCAGAGCAGCTCGGTGCCGTCGGCCACGCCGAACGCGTCGGCCACCTCCGGCGGCGCGGGGGCCCGGCCGACGGAGACGAGCTGCTGCCGGTAGCGGGCGGCCAGGTCGGTGTGGTAGCCGCGGAAGCCGCCGTAGCGGCCCCGGGAGAGCCGGTTGAGCCGCCGCCGGGTGCCCCGGACGTACGTCCCGGAGCCGGGCTTGGTGATCAGGATGCCCTCGACGCGCAGCTGGTCGACGGCGCGCTGCACGGTCTGCTTGGCCACGCCGAACATCTCGGCAATGGCCGGGATGGACGGCAGTCGCTCGCCCGGCCCCCAGTCGCCGCGGCGGATCTGCGCCTTGAGCTGCGCGGCGATCTGCCGGTGAGGGAACTCGGCCGCGCCCGGATTGATCTGCATGCCCGCCTCCTTGATCACAGCTAGGTTCCTAGGATGCCGTAGAGGTGGTGACGGTGCCACCCCGGACACGCCGAAGCTCCGCGCACCCGCACACGAAAGGGCCCCGGACGACGCGCGTCCGGGGCCCTGCGGGGCAGGGGGAGTGGCGCTACCAGGAGCCGGCGGTGGGGCCGGCGGAGCCGCCGCGCCGACGCAGGTACTTCTCGAACTCCTGGGCGATCTCGTCGCCGGTCAGCGGGGTGATGCCCGCGTCGCCGACGCGTTCCTCCAGCTCGCGCACGTACTCGCCGAGCTCCGCGTCCTGCTCGGCGGCGCTGCGCACCCGCTGCTCCCACTCGGCGGCCTCCTCGGCGAGGTCGGCCATCGGCACCGGCAGGTCGAGCACCTCCTCGACGCGGTGCAGCAGGGCGAGCGTCGCCTTCGGGCAGGGCGGGTTGTTGGCGTAGTGCGGCACGTGCACCCAGAACGAGACCGCGTCGACCTCGGCGCGGGTGCAGGCGTCGTGCAGCACGCCCACGATGCCCGTCGGGCCGTCGTAGCGGGTGGGGGTGAGCTGGTAGCGCCGCGCGGCCTCCGCGTCGGATGCGCTGCCGCTGATCGGCAGGGGCCGGGTGTACGGCACGTCGGCCAGCAGGGCGCCGAGCACGACCACCCGCTCGACCTCCAGGCTGTGGCAGATCTCCAGCACCTGCTCGCAGAAGGTGCGCCACCGCATGCTCGGCTCGATGCCCCGGATCAGCACCACGTCGCGTTCGGTGCCCTCGGGGCTGGCCACCATGAAGCGCGTGGTGGGCCACTCCACCCGGCGGGTCTCGCCCTCGGCCATGGTGATGGTGGGGCGGCTGACCTGGAAGTCGTAGAAGTCCTCCGGGTCCAGCTCGGTGACCTGCCGGGCCTGCCACACCTGCTCCAGGTGCTCGACGGCGGCCGTGGACGCGTCGGCGGCGTCGTTCCAACCCTCGAACGCGGCGATCGCCACGGGGGACCGCAGCACCGGCAGTCCGTCGAACTCGGTCACGCCGTCACCTCACCCTGCTCGTCGGGGGCGGCACCGGGACCGTACCCGGCCGCCCGCCCGCCGGGCGCGGTGCTTCTGCTGTAGTCCTTCACGTCCGCCAGCCTACGTCCCGGGACGGGAAGCGGCCCGTCGGCCGCGCCGGTCGGGCCCACCCTCAGCCGGTCATACCGCAACCAACCGGACGGCGTGATCCCGCTGACAGAATGTGGGAAGGCCGGCACGGGGGGATCCGTCGCGCCGCCGCGGCACTAACCTGATCCCGTGCGGACCTCAATGCTCGACGTGTTGGCAGACCGGATCCTCATCGCCGACGGCGCGATGGGCACGATGCTGCAGGCGGCCGACCTCACCCTCGACGACTTCGAGGGCTACGAGGGCTGCAACGAGATCCTCAACGTGACCCGGCCGGACGTGGTGCGCGGGGTGCACGAGGCGTACCTCGCCGCCGGCGCGGACTGCGTGGAGACCAACACCTTCGGCGCCAACCTGGCCAACCTCGGCGAGTACGACATCCAGCACCGCATCCGCGAGCTGTCCGAGGCGGGGGCCCGGATCGCCCGGGAGGCCGCCGACGCGTACGCCACGGCGGAGCGGCCCCGGTTCGTGCTCGGCTCGATCGGCCCGGGCACCAAGCTGCCCACCCTCGGGCACGCCGCCTACGCGACCCTGCGCGACGCGTACGCCGAGAACGCCGCCGGCCTGATCGCCGGCGGCGCCGACGCCCTCATCGTCGAGACCTGTCAGGACCTGCTCCAGGTCAAGGCGGCGGTGGTCGGGTCCCGGCGGGCGATGGCGGAGACCGGCCGGACGGTGCCGCTGATCTGCCACGTCACCGTCGAGACCACCGGCACCATGCTGCTGGGCAGCGAGATCGGCGCCGCGCTGACCGCCATCGAGCCGCTCGGGGTGGACCTGATCGGGCTGAACTGCGCGACCGGCCCGGCCGAGATGAGCGAGCACCTGCGCTACCTCTCCCAGCACGCCCGGGTGCCGCTGTCGGTGATGCCCAACGCGGGCCTGCCGCAGCTGACCGCCGACGGGGCGGTCTACCCGCTGACCCCGGTGGAGCTGGCCGACGCGCTCGAACGCTTCGTCACCGAGTACGGCGTGTCGCTGGTCGGCGGCTGCTGCGGCAGCACCCCGGAACACATCCGGGTGGTCGCCGAGCGGCTGCACGGGGCCCGGCCGGGTCCGCGCGAGCCCCGGCGGGAGCCGGGCGTCGCCTCGATCTACCACCACGTGCCGTTCGCCCAGGACGCCAGCGTGCTGATGGTGGGGGAGCGGACCAACGCCAACGGCTCCAAGGCGTTCCGCGAGGCGATGCTCGCCGGGGACTGGCAGTCCTGCGTGGAGATCGCCCGCAGCCAGGCCCGCGACGGCTCGCACCTGCTGGACCTGTGCGTCGACTACGTGGGCCGCGACGGCACCCGCGACATGCGCGAGCTGGCCGGTCGGTTCGCCACCGCCTCCACGCTGCCCGTCATGCTGGACTCGACCGAGCCGGCGGTGATCGAGGCCGGGCTGGAGATGCTCGGCGGGCGGTGCGTGGTCAACTCCGTCAACTTCGAGGACGGCGACGGCCCCGGCTCCCGCTACGCGCGGGTGATGCCGGTGGTCAAGGAGCACGGCGCCGCGGTGGTGGCGCTGCTCATCGACGAGGAGGGCCAGGCCCGCACCCGGGAGTGGAAGGTGCGGGTCGCCGCCCGGCTGATCGAGGACCTCACCGGCCGCTGGGGCCTGGATTTGTCCGACATCCTGATCGACGCGCTGACCTTCCCGATCGCCACCGGGCAGGAGGAGACCCGCCGCGACGGCCTGGAGACCATCGAGGCGATCCGGGAGATTGCCCGCCGCTACCCCGGGGTCAACTTCACCCTGGGCATCTCCAACGTCTCGTTCGGGCTCAACCCGGCGGCGCGGCAGGTGCTGAACTCGGTTTTCCTGCACGAGTGCGTGCAGGCGGGGCTCACCTCGGCGATCGTGCACGCCAGCAAGATCCTGCCGATGTCGAAGATCCCCGACGAGCAGCGCGAGATCGCCCTCGACCTGGTCTACGACCGCCGCCGGGAGGGCTACGACCCGGTGCAGCGCTTCATCGAGGTCTTCGAGGGCGTCGACGCCGCCTCGGCGCGCGCCGGCCGGGCGGAGGAGTTGGCCGCGCTGCCGCTGGACGAGCGGCTCAAGCGGCGCATCGTCGACGGTGAGCGCAACGGCCTGGAGGCCGACCTGGACGCGTCGATGGCCGCCGGCCGGCCCCCGCTGTCGATCATCAACGACATCCTGCTGGACGGCATGAAGGTCGTCGGCGAACTGTTCGGCTCCGGCCAGATGCAGCTGCCGTTCGTGCTCCAGTCCGCCGAGGTGATGAAGACCGCGGTGGCCTACCTGGAGCCCCACATGGAGAGGGCCGACGACGGCGGCAAGGGCCGCATCGTGCTCGCCACGGTCAAGGGCGACGTGCACGACATCGGCAAGAACCTGGTGGACATCATCCTGTCCAACAACGGCTACGAGGTGGTCAACATCGGCATCAAGCAGCCGATCAACGCCATCCTGGACGCCGCCGAGCAGCACCGCGCCGACGCCATCGGCATGTCGGGCCTGCTGGTCAAGAGCACGGTCATCATGAAGGAGAACCTGACCGAGATGGCCACGCGCGGGGTCGCGGAGCGCTGGCCGGTGCTGCTGGGCGGGGCCGCGCTGACCCGGGCGTACGTCGAGGACGACCTGCGGTCGATGTTCCCCGGCCAGGTGCACTACGCGCGGGACGCCTTCGAGGGGCTGTCCCTGATGGACCGGGTGATGGCCGCCAAGCGCGGCGGGGCGCCCGTGATCGACGCCGAGCGGGAGGCGGCCCTGGCGGCCCGCCGGGCCCGCCGGGAGCGGCAGCGGGCGATCGTCAACGAGGCGCTGCCGGCGCTGGACGACTCGTCGGTCCGCTCCGACGTGGCCACCGACGTCGAGGTGCCCACCCCGCCGTTCCTGGGCACCCGGGTCGTCAAGGGCGTGCCGCTGGCCGACTACGCGGCGCTGCTCGACGAGCGGGCCACCTTCCTCGGGCAGTGGGGGCTGCGGGGTGCCCGGGGCGGCAAGGGGCCGTCCTACGAGGAGCTGGTCGAGACGGAGGGCCGGCCCCGGCTGCGCTACTGGCTGGACCGGCTGATCGCCGACCAGGTGCTGGAGGCGGCCGTCGTCTACGGCTACTTCCCCGCGTACGCCGAGGGCAACGACCTGGTGGTGCTGGACGAGAACGGGCACGCCGAGCGGGCCCGGTTCTCGTTCCCCCGGCAGCGTCAGGAACGGCGGCTCTGCCTGGCCGACTTCTTCCGGCCGCGCGGCGACGAGCTGGACGTGGTGGCGTTGCAGCTGGTCACCGTGGGCCAGCCGGTCAGCGAGTACGCCGCCAAGCTGTTCGCCCGCAACGAGTACCGCGACTACCTGGAGGTGCACGGGCTGTCCGTGCAGCTCACCGAGGCCCTCGCGGAATACTGGCACCGGCGGATCCGCGCCGAGCTGACCCTGCCCGGCGGCCGTACGGTGGCCGACGACGACCCGGCCGACCTGGCCGGTCTGCTGCGCACCGACTACCGGGGCTGCCGGTACGCGTTCGGCTATCCGGCCTGCCCCGACCTGGAGGACCGCGCGAAGATCGTGGAACTGCTGGGCGCGGAGCGGATCGGCGTGCAGTTGTCGGAGGAGTTCCAGCTCATGCCGGAGCAGGCCACGGACGCCATCGTGGTGCACCACCCGGAGGCGAGCTACTTCAACGCCAAGTGACGCCGTCGCCCCTGCCGGAGGGCCTCGCGCCCGGCGCCGAGGCCCTCGCCGTACTCGCGCGTGCCCGGAGAGCGGGAATCAGCGACCGCCGGATCCGATGCGCTTCAGGCAGAGGCGGACGTTCAGCTCCGGCATGCCCGCCACCGTGAAGTAGCGATCCTGTTCGTGGTCGGGGAGCTCCGCGCACTGCCGCGCGGAACTCTGCCCCTCGAAACGGGCGACGACGGCGAAGCTGCCGTTCCGGCATCCCTCCAGCGACCACTTGGCGCCGTCAGGCTCGCCGTGGACGCAGTCGCCCTGATCCGCGTTGTAGGCGGTGCCGTCGCTGTGCCGGTATACCAGGCAGACCGCCACGTCGGGGTCGCGGACGGAGTGGCGCCACTCGACGCCGTCGACGTAGTCGCAGACCTTCCGGTCGGTGGTGTTCCTGAACAGGCGAACGGCCTCGAACACTCCACCGCCGGTGCAGTCGGCGGCGCGGAAGTCCGGCTTCTGCATGTCTCCGGCGTTGCGGAAGCAGTCTCCCTGCTGGGCGTCCGCGAACGCGTGACTGGTCTTCGGTGTCGGTTCCTGCGTCGGCTGCGCACCGGAGGTGCCGCCCGCACCGCTCTGGCCGGACGGGATCACCGTCCACAGGACACCGGCGGCCGCGAGCACCGCGGCCGCCGGCGCCGCGATCAGCCACCGTCGCGGCCGCCGAGCTCGGGAGCCGGCGAGATCCGGTTCGGGTACCCCCGGTCGCGTGAAGATTTTTGTGGGGTTGAGGTCGCGGGGGCCGGGGAGGATTTTGGTGGGGGCGGGTTGGGTGTATCGGCGGATTTCGGCTTGCTGGGTTTCGGTGAGTTGGGCGATGGGGTCGGGCCAGGGGTGGTGTGGGTGGGGTGGTGGGCCGAGGGTGGTGAGGAGGGTGGGGGCGTCGGGGCGTTGGGTGGGGTCGCGGGTGAGGCAGGGTTCGACGATGTGGCGTAGTCGTGGGGGAACCCGGTCGAGGTCGGGTTCTTTGGTCATGATGTTGAGGCGGGTTTGTTCGCTGGTGGCGCCCTGGAAGGGGTTGTGGCCGGTGGCTGCCAGCACCAGCACGGTTCCGAGGGCGAAGATGTCGCTGGCGGGGGTGAGTTGGGTGGCGCCCATCGCTTGTTCGGGGGACATGAAGCCGGGGTTGCCGATGATCATGCCGGTCTGGGTGACGGTGGCGATCCTGGTGTCGGTGGTGTCGTCGGGCAGGCCGGTGGGGCGGGCGATTCCGAAGTCGATGACGATCGGGCCGTCGTCGGTGAGCAGCACGTTGGAGGCGGACAGGTCGCGGTGGATGAAGTTGTGGGCGTGGATGTCGCGTAACGCGGTGGCGAGGCCGGCGGCCAGGTGCAGCACGGTGTCGGTGTCGAGTGGCCCGGCCGCCTGAAGGGCCTGGCCGAGGGTGGGTCCGTGATGGAATTCGTAGGCCAGCCAGGGCACGCCGGCGGTGGCGTCGGCGCCGATCACCCGGGCGGTGTGGGGGCTGTCGACCCGGCGTGCGGCGAGGGCCTCGCGGTGCAGACGCTGCCGGAAGGAGTCATCGTCGGCGGCGAACGCCCCGCGGACCAGTTTCACCGCGGCGAGTCGACCGTCGGTGGTGGTGGCCAGCAGCACCCGACCCATCCCACCCTCGCCCAGCACCGCACGAGTCCGGTACGGCCCGACCAGACGAGGATCGGACGGCCCCAAATCCCACACCGGCAACTCCGAGTGACTGTCGATATTCGAGCGAAGGGCGAGTTACTCTACGGGGCCGATGTTGTAGTTCACGCCGTACATGCCGGTGTCTTTCGAGGTGGGCTCTCCGTTCGCGTCGCAGAAACCGATGATGAGGTCGACCTGCCACTTGTCGTTCTTGAACTGAAAGATGCCGCCTACGCCGGTTTCGGTTCCCCTCACCTTCTTGAAGCCGTCGGACTCGAATTTGGCGAGCGTGGCCCGCACGTCCTCTAGAGACACCGCGAATACCGTCGCCAGGTGGAAGTTGCCGTCCGGTGCCGAGGCCGACAGGATCTTGTATTTCGCGGGCAGCGGGATTTCCCGCGGCCACTCGTCGGAAATCTTGTCCTGGCCTTCCAGCGCCTCGCCGGAGCCGGAGGTCGTCGGGCTTGCCGACGCGGCGGCCCGGTCGGGGCCGTCCGCCGAATCCTGGCCGCACGCCGTCGTCAGCGCCAGGGTCAGTGCCAACACGGCTGCGGTGCGCGCGGAAACGGGTCGCAACATCATGACGATCCCTCCTGTGGTCGAATGGTGCGGGCCTGGAATGACGTGGTTGGGGCGATCACTTCGGGGTTGCCTGCGCCAGTGACCGGGCCAGCTTCGCCATGCCGGCGGGCGAGCGGATCGACAGCACCGTCGGCGACGCGAGAGCGTCCCAGCCGTCGGCGTCGGCCACCTGGGCGATCCTCCCCGCCGCGAAGGCCGGCAGCGCCTTCAGGTCCTTGTTGGCCAGGTCCCGATCGGCCATCTCCCGACTGTTGGAGTACACCACGACGATGTCGCAGTCCAACTTGTCGAGATCCTCGTAGTCGAGGTCGTACATGACGTCACCACCTGTTGGCGCCAGGTCCGCGACAGAGCCGGCGAGTTTCATGCCCAACCGTTCGAGAACCCGGACGGGCGGGGAAGTTTCCGAGAAGACCGTGACCTCTCGTTCGAGACGATTGTGGACGATCGCGGCGAAGGTCAGTCCCGTCAGCTCGTGCTGCTTGCCCAGTGCGGAGAGGTAGGCGTCGGCGTCGGCGAGGATCTCCCTTCCTCTGCCTTCCAGGCCGAGCGCGGCGGCGGTGACCGCGACGACCCCCTCCCACATGTCGACCGAGTCGGGACGAGCCACGACGGGCGCCACGGCGCTGAGCTTGTCGTACTGCTCCCGGGACAGCCCGGAGTACGGTGCCAGGATCAGGTCGGGGGCGGTCGAGAATATCTGCTCGTAGGGCACCTTTCCGGCCGCACTGTCCGGGTCGAAGACGACCGGCAACCCGACGCCCTTGGCGCGGTAGGCGTCGGCGACCCAGGGCATGAGGCCCCGACCGGAGCCCTTTCCGGCGACGCCGACCGGAAAGGTGCCCAGGGCGATGGCGGCCTCGGTGGCGCCCCAGCCCCACGTCGCCACCCGTTTCGGTCGTGTCTTGATGACTGTCGTGCCGTAGGAGTGTTCGATCCTGGCGGAGAAGGTGTCCGCGGCCTCCGGCGAACCGTCGGGGGTGGCGTCGTCGCCGCCGATCGCCCACGGGACCGCGACGACCAGCGCGGCGACGCACGCGAGCGCCAGGGCGAGCAGCGACGTGGCACGCCTGTCCAGCCGGGGCCTGCGGATCGACACGTCGGCCGCCGGCTCGACGATGGACTCCACAGCCACCGGCGCGTCGCGCTGCACGGCCGCCGATCCCCGCCACCGCGTGAAGATTTTTGTGGGGTTGAGGTCGCGGGGGCCGGGGAGGATTTTGGTGGGGGCGGGTTGGGTGTATCGGCGGATTTCGGCTTGCTGGGTTTCGGTGAGTTGGGCGATGGGGTCGGGCCAGGGGTGGTGTGGGTGGGGTGGTGGGCCGAGGGTGGTGAGGAGGGTGGGGGCGTCGGGGCGTTGGGTGGGGTCGCGGGTGAGGCAGGGTTCGACGATGTGGCGTAGTCGTGGGGGAACCCGGTCGAGGTCGGGTTCTTTGGTCATGATGTTGAGGCGGGTTTGTTCGCTGGTGGCGCCCTGGAAGGGGTTGTGGCCGGTGGCTGCCAGCACCAGCACGGTTCCGAGGGCGAAGATGTCGCTGGCGGGGGTGAGTTGGGTGGCGCCCATCGCTTGTTCGGGGGACATGAAGCCGGGGTTGCCGATGATCATGCCGGTCTGGGTGACGGTGGCGATCCTGGTGTCGGTGGTGTCGTCGGGCAGGCCGGTGGGGCGGGCGATTCCGAAGTCGATGACGATCGGGCCGTCGTCGGTGAGCAGCACGTTGGAGGCGGACAGGTCGCGGTGGATGAAGTTGTGGGCGTGGATGTCGCGTAACGCGGTGGCGAGGCCGGCGGCCAGGTGCAGCACGGTGTCGGTGTCGAGTGGCCCGGCCGCCTGAAGGGCCTGGCCGAGGGTGGGTCCGTGATGGAATTCGTAGGCCAGCCAGGGCACGCCGGCGGTGGCGTCGGCGCCGATCACCCGGGCGGTGTGGGGGCTGTCGACCCGGCGTGCGGCGAGGGCCTCGCGGTGCAGACGCTGCCGGAAGGAGTCATCGTCGGCGGCGAACGCCCCGCGGACCAGTTTCACCGCGGCGAGTCGACCGTCGGTGGTGGTGGCCAGCAGCACCCGACCCATCCCACCCTCGCCCAGCACCGCACGAGTCCGGTACGGCCCGACCAGACGAGGATCGGACGGCCCCAAATCCCACACAGACACCGCCTCTGAGCTGGAAATAGATTGATACAGAGCCCTGTCTGCGCTGATCCAGAAGGCGCTTGTGATGCTAACCGATCGGGTATGCGTCGTCTGCCCCTCGGTGAGCGTGGAGGTCCTGTTTCGGCGCGAAGAGGGGACGCGTCCGGGCCTGTTCGGAATGTCGTCGCCGGTGATTGAGCGCACCGCGTGGTCGTCGAATCCTCGGCCACGCGAACACGATTCGCAGGCCGCGCCTTCGCGAACAGCTGACGGGGTGGGTCGCGGAAGCGGTGCGCGACGGGGTCGACGCCGCTTCGGGCTCAGCGCCTACCGCTGGCGGCCGTGCTCAGTCTCGCGCAGGCCGGCACGGCGAGGGCGGCGCCGAGCAGCAGCATCGCGACGACGGTGGCGGTCGGGATGTCGGGCCCGAGTGGGACGGTCACGGCCACAGCGACGTCCGTGACGGCGCCTTTGCCGCCGCCGGCGATCGCACGGGTGTGCACCGAGGCGTCGCTGTCGCCCGCCACCGGCCGGCTCCCCCAGGCGCCGTACCCGGCGGCACAGGCCGTCGCGGCCAGCAGCGTGGCGCCGACCGTGACGATCGAGGGGGCGGCGCCGTGGCGCCGCACCGCGCGGCGCACGAGCCACGCGTACCCGCCGAGCACGACCAGCGCCGCCACGGCCACGTCCGTCGACGAGCCGAGCAGCCCCGCGGCCGCCCCGCCGGGGAGGAGGGCGACGATCACCAGGGTGCCCAGGGTGAGCGCGCCCACGACCGGCGCCGCCCGCCCGATCCGGCGCAGCCGCTCCGACGGCAACCGTCCGATGGCGACGCCGACGCAGGCACAGGCCAGGATGAGGCAGCCTGCCACGGCCAGTTGGCGCAGGTACTGCGTCCGCTGTCGTACCGGGTCGGTCACCAGCGCGGTCAGCTCACTCGCGCTCGGCGGGGTGTCGCCGAACGGCGAGGCCGCCCATCCCGACAACTGCACGGCGCCCGCGAGGGCGATGGAGAGCAGGACGCCCCGCACCAGCAGGCGCGTCGACCGGGGTACGGCTGGGTCAACCACCGCGGGGTGGACGGCGAGGAGGCCGAGGACGAGGGCGCTGCCGACGCCGGTCGCCCACGCAGATCCGAAGAGCGCGCCCACGACGGCCGGCAGCGCGGCCCCGAGCAGCAGCAGGGTGGGCTTCGGTGGGGGCATCCGCACAGGGTAGACGGGCGTGCCGGACGCGGAAGACCGGACGGTCCGCGCGATCGGGCGCAGTGGCCCGGCATCGGTCGGAACGACGTCCGACAGCGGCGACCAGGCTCACTGGGCGAGGCCCTCTTCGACTACTGGGACTGACCTGGACCGTTCACCGGCGCCCGGCCGTGACGGGGTGGATCCGGCCCACGGCGTCAGCCGGAACGCTACGGGCGGTCCTCCCCGGCGACCGGCCCGGCCTCGGTGGTCCGTCGACCCGGGCGGTCGCCGGGGTCCTGGTGGGCGGCCTGCGACCGCGCGGCGCGGCGGATGTCGAGCAGGTGGTGTTCGCCCTCGTGGATCGTGTGCCGACCGAGCCACAGCAGCGTCCGGGCGTGCGGTCGCGGCCACGGATAGATCCCGGTGCGGGCGAGGTCGGCGGGGCCGAGCACGCGGAAGCGGTCGGCCAGGTCGTCGGCGGCGGCGCCCAGCGTGGCCAGCACGGTCGCGGGATCCTGTTCGTTGTACGCCTCGGCCACCGCCCGCTCGTCGCGCCCCATCGGGGCGAACTCCGGCTCGTCGACGCGCAGCGCCAGGGCGAGTCGTTCGGCCTGCACGCCGAGCACGTCCCGGACGTGGCAGGCGTACTCCAGCGGCGACCACACGCCCTCGGCCGGTCGCCGGCGCACCTGCCGCACCTCGGTGAGGGCGGCGGCGTATCGGCCGGCGAACGCCCGCAGGAGCGTCGGCAGTTCGTCGGGGGAGACGTCGGCGTAGTCGAAGCCGCACTCGTCGCACCGGTCCACGTGCCGAGGGTAGCGGCGGTGCCGGGCCGCCGTCACGACCGCCGTCGGGCGGCGGTCAGCGATGGACCCGCCCGAGGAAGTCGCGCAGCAGCCGGACCACGTCGTCGAGGTGCGTCTCCAGCAGCCAGTGTCCGCCGTCGAGCAGGTGCAGCTCGGCGTCGGGCAGGTCCCGCAGGTAGGCGCGGGCGGCGCCTTCGGGCATGTAGCCGTCGTGCGGCCCCCAGACGATCAGTGTCGGTGGCCGGTGCCGGCGCAGGTATTCCTGCTGCCGGGGGAACCAGGCGACGGTGCTGCCCTGGTCGGCGAGGAGGCGGACCAGGTTGGCGCGCCGCCGCGGTGTGGTCAGCGCGGCGGCGAGCCGCCACAGGTCCGGGCTCACCCGGTCGCGCAGCCGGTCGGGCAGTTCCCCCAGGAACTCGGTGCGGAAGCCCTCCTCGCCGACGGCCGCGGCGAGGCGGTCGCGGCCCTCGTCGGTCGGGGCGCGCCAGAACTGCTTGAGCGGCTCGTACCTGGGCCCGTGCTGGTCGGGGTAGATGTCGCCGTTCTGGATGACCAGGCCGGCGACCCGCTCGGGGGCCGACATCGCCAGGCGCAGCCCGAACTGGCTGCCGTAGTCCTGAAGGTAGATCACGTATCGGGTGAGTCGCAGCGTCTCGGCGAACCGGCGCAGCACCTCGGCGTGGGCGTCGAAGGTGTACGCGAAGCGCTCGGGGTCGGGCGTGTCGCTGTAGCCGAAGCCGGGCTGGTCGGGGGCGATGGCCCGCCACCGGTCGCCGAGCGCGGGGAGGAGGTGACGGAACTGGAACGACGACGACGGGTAGCCGTGCGGCAGCAGCACCACCGGCGCCGCCGCCGGCCCGGTCTCCCGGTAGAAGATGCCGATCCCGTCGACGTCGACGGTCCGGTGGTGCACGGCTGCGGAGGTCACCGTCGTCTCCTCACCAGGCGCGGTACGGGCGGCACCTCCGACGGTGCCAGAAATCGGCGCCGCGCGAGGGAGAGCCGGCGGGAAACGGGCGGCCGGGCCGGTCCCGCCGACGGCGCGTCGCTCGGGCGCGTCGCCGCACCCGGTGGGCACAATCGGCTGATGGAGAAGCCACGGACAGTGTCGGCCGACGAGTGGCGGCAGGCCCGCGACGACCTGCTGAAGGCCGAGAAGGAGCTCACCCGCGCGCAGGACGCGCTCGCCGCCCGCCGGCGTCGCCTCCCGATGGTCCGGTTCGACAACGACTACCGGTTCGACACCCCCACCGGCGCCCGCACCCTGCTCGAGTTGTTCGAGGGCCGGCGTCAGCTCGTGGTCTACCAGTTCATGGACAGCGGCCCCGACCACCACTGCCCGGGCTGCACGTGGTTCACCGACAGCGTCCCGGTGACCGGGCTGGCGCGGCTGGCGCAGCGGGGCATCAGCTGGGCGACCGTGTCGGACATGCCGCTGGCGCAGATCGAGGCGTACAAGGCGCGTCGGGGCTGGACGCTGCCGTTCGTCTCGTCGCACGGCACGTCGTTCGCGGCGGACTGCGGGGCCGGGCGCGGGTTCATGCTCAGCGTGTTCCTGCGCGACGGTGAGGACGTCCACCGCACCTACGACACCACCGCCCGCGGCGTCGACCGGCTCGTCTTCGTCAACAGCATCCTCGACCTCACCCCGTACGGCCGGCAGGAGGACTGGGAGGACTCCCCGCCCGGCTGGCCGCAGCAGCCCACGTACGGCTGACCCGCCGGTCGCCGGGTCGCGGCCCCGTCGTGGCAGCCCGGGCCGCCGTGGGACGGGCGCGGTCGCCGCGCCTGTCGGGCGGCCCGGCCGGACGGCGTCACGTTCGGCCGAGCCGGCGGCTGCGTGCCGCCGGTCGGTGGTCACATGATCGTGATTCCTGGCAGGGTTGGGGAATGGCCGCGTCGCTCCGCTCACGTCTGACCGACTGGACCGTCTCCGTACCGCTGCTCGCGGTCGTGACGTTGCTCCTCACCTGGGGCCGCGAGCTGCCCGGTCCCGTCGTGGTCGTGGTGGCCGCCTTCCTGGCCGGCGCGGTGCTGGCGGCCGTGCACCACGCCGAGGTGGTCGCCCACAGGGTGGGGGAGCCGTACGGTTCGCTGGTCCTCGCCGTGGCCGTCACCGTCATCGAGGTCGCCCTCATCGTCACCCTCATGATCAGCGGCGGAGAGAAAGCCCAGTCCCTCGCGCGGGACACCGTCTTCGCCGCGGTGATGATCACCTGCAACGGGATACTCGGCCTGTCGTTGCTGATCGGCGCGCTGCGCCGCCGGGTCGCCGTGTTCAACTCGGAGGGCACCGGCGGTGCGCTGGCCACCGTCGCCACCCTCGCGGCACTGAGCCTCGTGGTGCCGACCTTCACCACCAGCCGGCCGGGCCCGCAGTTCAGCCCCGCCCAGCTCGCCTTCGCCGCCGTTGCCTCGCTCGCGCTCTACGGCCTGTTCGTGATGGTGCAGACCGGCCGGCACCGCGACTACTTCCTGCCGGTGACCAACGACGGGCGGGTGGTCGACGCCGACGGGCACGCCGCGCCGCCGTCGAACCGGGCCGCCCTGCTCAGCCTCGGACTGCTGCTGGTGGCGCTGGTCGCCGTGGTCGGCGACGCCAAGACGGTCTCCCCGGCGATCGAGTCCGCCGTCGCCGGCGCGAACCTGCCCCAGTCCTTCGTCGGCGTGGTGATCGCGCTGCTGGTGCTGCTGCCCGAGACGATCGCCGCCGCCCGCGCCGCCCGCCGCGACCGCGTGCAGATCAGCCTGAACCTGGCGCTCGGCTCCGCCATGGCCAGCATCGGGCTGACCATCCCGGCGATAGCGCTTGCCTCGATCTGGCTGGAGGGCCCGCTGCTGCTCGGCCTCGGTGGCACCCAGCTCACCCTGCTCGCCCTCACCGTCGTCACGGGCGTGCTGACCGTGGTGCCGGGGCGCGCCACCGTGCTGCAGGGCGGCGTGCACCTGGTGCTGCTCGCCGCGTTCGTGGTCCTCGCCGCCAGCCCTTGACCGCCCGCCGCCCGCGCCGCCCGGTCGTTGACGCGCGCCGCCCGCCCGCCGCCCGCGCCGCCCGGTCGTTGACGCGCGCCGCCCGCCCGCCGCCCGCGCCGCCCGGTCGTTGACGCGCGCCACCCGGTGACGGGCCCTCGGCAGCACGCGCGATGTCGTGCCGGCCCGGGCGGCGCGGCCGGGAGTGACGCGCGGACCGCCGGGGTACTGCACGCGGCATAGCCGACGCCGGGGAGGGCACTGTGACGACGCGCGTGGGACGCCGGCCGCGGAGCGTGCTCGCCGGGCTCGTGACGGCGCTCGTCGTGGCGGCCGGCTGCGTGGTCGGCGGCGTGTCCGAGCCCGAGGGGCAGGAACCCCCGCCCGGCGGCGCGTCGCCCGCGCAGACCCGGGCGGACGGCACCACCAGCGTCGAGGAGTTCCAGCGGGACGTCGCCGACGCGCGGGGCCTCGCCGAGCGCTACTGGGCCGCACAGTTCCGCGCCTCGGGGGAGCGGTTCCGCCCGGTCCGCCGGGTCATCCCGTACCAGCGCGACGGCGAGGTGTCCTGCGGCGGGCAGGGCCTGCCGCGCAACAACGCCGTCTACTGCTCGGCCGGCGACTTCATCGCCTACGACGTGAACTGGTCGGTGTGGGCGTTCCGTCAGGTCGGCGACGCGTTCGTGTTCTACCTGCTCGGCCACGAGTACGCGCACGCCATCCAGGTCCGCCTCGGCATCCGCTACAGCTACACCATCCAGCAGGAGCTCCAGGCCGACTGCATGGCCGGGGCGTACCTCGGCGACTCGGTGCGCTCCGGGGCGCTCACGCTCGACGAGGGCGACCTTGAGGAGTTCCGCGAGGGACTGCTCGCCGTCGGGGACGACCCCGGTCAGCCGTGGTTCGCGGAGGGCTCGCACGGCACCGCCGAGCAGCGCACCGAGTCGTTCTTCCGCGGCTACGAGCGGTCCCTGGACGCCTGCGGCCTGCGCTGAGCACCCGGGCCAGACCCGCCCCACCACCGGCGCACCCGCACGGCGGGCCCGCGAGCACGTCGAGCGGACGCGCGGCGAGAGGGCCACACGCCGCAGCGGGGACGCGCGCGCCAGCGTCTGCCGTCCCGCCCTCCGCCGCGCGGCCCGTCGGCCAGGTCACCCTCGGCGGTACCTGCCCGCGGCGCCGGCGTCCCGGCTGAGAGGATCCCGGGGTACGCCGTCCGAGGAGGATCTCCTGAGCAGCCATCACCCCGCCGCCGTGCTCTTCGACATGGACGGCACCCTGGTCGACAGCGAGAAGCTGTGGGACGTCGCTCTGCAAGAGCTGGCGGCCCGGTGCGGCGGCGTCCTCTCCGACGCGGCCCGCAAGGCGATGGTCGGCAGCAGCATGGCCGCGTCGATGCGGCTCCTGCACGACGACCTGGGCCAGCCGGAACGCGACCCCGAGGCCAGCGCGGCCTGGATCAACGCCCGCATCCTGGAGCTGTTCCGCACCGGGCTGAGCTGGCGTCCCGGCGCGCTGACGCTGCTGCGGGCCGTACGCGCGGCGGGCATCCCGACGGCGTTGGTGACCTCCAGCGGCCGACCCCTGGTGGAGGTCGCGCTGGACACCCTCGGGCGGGACAGCTTCGACGTGGTGGTGTGCGGCGACGAGGTCGACGCGGCCAAGCCGCACCCGGAGCCGTACCTGACCGCCGCTCGACTGCTCGACGTGCCGATCGCCCGCTGCGTGGCGATCGAGGATTCCCCGACGGGGGTGGCCAGCGCCCTCGCCGCCGGCGCGGCGGTACTGGCCGTGCCGGCGGAGGTGCCGATCGAGCCGCTCGACGGCGTACACCAGGTGGAGAGCCTGACGGCGGCGGACCTGGAGCTGCTGGCGGCCCTGCTCGGGGCGCCCCCGGCCGGCGCCTGACCCGACGGGGGAGCGGCCGAGGACGGGCCGACGCGGCGAGCTGGCGGGCCCCGACGCGGCGAGGGGCCCCGCCAGCTCGGCGGGACCCCTCGTCGCGGCGTTCCGGTCAGTCGTGGGCGATGGCGCCCAGGACGTTGATCCGGGCGGCCCGGACGGCCGGCAGTGCCGCGGCGACGACCCCGATGATCGCGGCCAGGCCGAGGAAGACCCCCATCTGGGACCAGGGCAGCACCAGGTCGGTGATCCCCTCGTCACGCAGCGCCTCCACCACGGCCGCGCCGAGTCCGGCGCCGACGACGACACCGAGCAGCGCGCCGAAGACCGAGATCACCACCGCCTCGACGGTGATCATCCGCATGGTCTGCGCCCGTCGCAGGCCGATGGCCCGCAGCAGCCCCAGCTCGCGGGTGCGCTCCAGCACCGACAGCGCCAGGGTGTTGACGATGCCGAGCACGGCGATCACGATGGCCAGCGCCAGCAGGATCTGGATCATCGTGAGCAGGCCGTCGAGCTGGCCGGCCTGCTGGTCGATGAACGCCTCGCGGTCGGCCACCGACACCTCGGGCGAGTCGGCCAGCAGCGCCTCGATCTGCGGCTGCACGTCGGCGACCCGGGCGCCCGGGGCCAGCTGGATGAAGCCCTGGATCGGCTGCGGGATGGCGAAGTCGCGCGCCGCCTCCGGCGGCAGCACCACCGGGTTCGTCAGCTCCGAGCTGGCGTAGATGCCGGCCACCGTGTAGGTCCGCGCCTCGCCCCGGGCCAGCTGTACCGGCACCCGGGAGCCGACGGAGAGCCCGCGCGACTTCGCGGTGTCCGAGCTGACCAGCATCTCGTCCGGCGCGAGCCGGTCGATGGTCCCGGCGGTGGCCTCGGCGCCGAAGATCTGCCGCAGCGCGGCGACGTCGCTGCTCGCCGCCACCCAGGTGCGTTCGCCGCCGACCACGGCCATGTCGCCGTACTCGCCGTCGGCGAGGCGCACCCCGGGGATCGCCGCGGCCTTCTCCAGCACCCCCGGGTCGAAGCTCGGCGGTCGGGGGCCGCTCTGTGCCCCGGAGATCACCAGCTCCGCCTTGAGCGTGTCCTGGGCGAGCGCGCTGATGCTGCTCTTCGCCGAGTCCAGGATGACGGTCACCCCGGTCACCAGGGCGATGCCCACCATCAGCGCCGCGGCGGTGATGGCGGTGCGGCGTGGGTTGCGGCCGGAGTTGAGCCGACCCAGCTTGCCCGGCACCGACCAGGCGAAGATCGCGCCGAGCAGGCTCACCACCGGACGGCTGATCAGCGGCGTCAGCAGCGCCACGCCGATGAAGGCGAACAGCACGCCGCCGAGGATGGTGACCAGCGTGCTGCCCCCGGCGTTGCCCGTGAGGCCCAGGGCCAGCAGCCCGGCGCCGACGGCGGTGACGATCGCGCCGGCCACCGTGACCTTCGTCAGCGGGCGGTCGGGGTTGGCCACGTCCTGCATCGCCGCGATCGGCGGGATCCGGGACGCCCGCAGGGCCGGCAGCAGCGCGGCGACCACCGTGATCACCAGGCCGACGGCGAACGCGCCGATCACGGCCGACAGCGGCACGCCGACCCCGGCCAGGGTCAGCCCGCCGGCGAAGGTGCTGAACAGGTACGCCAGCAGCGCGCCGATGCCGATGCCCGCGCCCAGCCCGAGCACCGAGGCGATCAGCCCCACCGCGACGGCCTCCAGCACCACCGACCCGATGATCTGCCCGCCGCTGGCCCCGATGGCGCGCATCAGCGCCAGCTCACGGGTGCGCTGCGCCACGATGATCGAGAAGGTGTTGAGGATCAGGAACGTGCCCACCAGCAGCGCCACCGCGGCGAAGCCGAGCAGGATCCGGTTGAAGAAGGACAGCGCCTCCTTCATGCTGGCCGCCGCCTCCTCGGACAACTGCTCGCCGGTCTTCACCTCGTAGTCGGCGCCCACCGCGGCGGCCACGGCGTCGCGCAGCGACTCCTCCGACACCCCGCCGGCGGCGGTGACCGTGATGTTGCTGAAGGTGTCCGGCGCGCCGAGCATCAGCCGCTGCGCGACGGGCGTGGTGAACATGATCTCGTTGGCGCCGCCGATCGAGTCCCGGTCGCCGCTGTAGCCGAAGATGCCGACGATGGTGAACTCCTGCTTCGGCTTGAGGGTCAGCACGCCGACCCGGTCGCCGACCTTCACCCTGCCGGCCGTGGCCAGCGCCTTGTTGATCACGATCTCGTCGTCGGCCTGCGGCGGCCGGCCCTCGCGCAGCCGCACCAGGTCGCTCTCGCCCGTCCAGTTCTCGCCCAGCTGCGGCGGGCCGAACGACGCGACGACCTTGCCGTTGCTGCCGATCAGCCGCGCCCCGTCGACGCCGACGACCCCGGTCGCCTCCGCCACGCCAGGCACCGCGCGGACCTTGTCCAGGGTGGCCGCCGGCAGCGGCGGGGGCACCTGCATGCCCTCGGTCTCCGCCACGTCGATCTTCGGCTTGGCGGCGACGTTGACGTCCACCCCCTCGTACGCGTCGGCGAAGATCGAGTCGAAGGAGCGGCCGAGCGTGTCGGTGAGCACGAACGCGCCGGAGACGAACATGACGCCCAGCACCACGGCCAGGCCGGAGAGGATCAGCCGGACCTTGCGGGCCAGCAGGCTCTTCCACGTCGCGCGGAACATCAGCGGGCCACCTCGGTGACGGTGTCCAGCTTCTTCATGGTGTCCAGCACGGTCTCGGCGGTGGGCTCGATCAGCTCCGAGACGATCTGCCCGTCGGCGAGGAAGACCACCCGGTCGGCGTACGCGGCCGCGGTCGGGTCGTGGGTGACCATCACGATGGTCTGCCCGTGCTCGCGGACGGAGTTGCGCAGGAAGTTCAGCACCTCCGCGCCGGAGCGGGAGTCCAGGTTGCCCGTCGGCTCGTCGGCGAAGATCACCTCGGGGCGGGAGACCAGCGCCCGGGCGCAGGCCACGCGCTGCTGCTGCCCGCCGGAGAGCTGCGCCGGCCGGTGGCCCAGCCGGTCCTGCAGGCCCACCGTGGCGATCACCGTGTCGTACCAGGCCGGGTCCGGCTTGCGGCCGGCGATCGACAGCGGTAGCAGGATGTTCTCCTTCGCCGTCAGCGTCGGCAGCAGGTTGAACTGCTGGAAGATGAAGCCGACCTTGTCCCGGCGCAGCTTCGTCAGGCCGGCGTCGCCGAGGCCGGTGACGGTGGTGTCGCCGATCGACACCGTGCCGCGGGTGACCGAGTCGAGGCCGGCCAGGCAGTGCATCAGCGTCGACTTGCCCGAGCCCGACGGGCCCATGATCGCGGTGAACCGGCCCCGCTCGAACTCCGCGCTGACCCCCCGCAGCGCGACGACCTGCGCCTCGCCGCTGCCGTACACCTTCCACACGTCGCTCGCTCGGGCCGCGGCCTGCGCCTGCTGGCCTATCGTCGCGGTCACGTCATCTACCTCTTCCGTCTGATTCTGATCCGCGCCGCCCCCGCTGGTCCGGCGCGGCAGTCCCATCATCGGGGCTCGTCGGCCCCGATCCGTCCGACTCCGGTCGGAGCCGTTGCCCATTTCGCGGTGCGGGTGCCCCCGACCCCGGCTCAGGGTTGCCCCTGAGCCGGCGGCCGGCCGAACGGTCCGCCCGGCCGCGGGACCGATACTGCACACTGCCGCCACGTGAGGGTCAACCCTGCGGCCCCGCCTGCGGTCACGGTAGGTGACGGCGGCAAGCAGCGTCGGGCGTCCGCGGATCCTCGGGTACGCCGACGGGAGCGAGCCGGCCACGCCGACGGCGCTACCCCTTGGGGCGCACCAGCCCCGACTCGTACGCCAGCACCACGGCCTGCACCCGGTCGCGCAGCCCCAGCTTGGTCAGCACGTGCCCGACGTGGGTCTTGATGGTGGTCTCGCTGACCGACAGCGCCCGGGCGATCTCGGCGTTCGACAGGCCCCGCGCGACGTGCACGAGCACCTCCCGCTCGCGTTCGGTCAGCGAGCCGAGGGCCTTCGGCGGGGCCGCCGCCGGGTCGGGCAGCAGGTCGGCGAAGCGGTCCAGCAGCCGCTTGAGGATGCGCGGCGCCACCACCGCGTCCCCGGCCGCCACCGTGCGGATCGCCGTGACCAGGTCCTCGGCCGGCACGTCCTTGGCCAGGAAGCCGCTCGCCCCCGCCCGCAGCGCCCCCACCACGTACTCGTCGAGGTCGAACGTGGTCAGGATCAGCACCCGCACCGGCAGGCGGGCGTCGACGATCGCCCGGGTCGCGGCCACCCCGTCCATCCGCGGCATCCGGATGTCCATCAGGACCACGTCGGGCAGCAGCCGGCGGGCCAGGTCCACCGCCTCCAGACCGTCGCCGGCCTCGGCCACGATGTCCAGGTCGTCCTCCGTGCCGAGCACCATCCGGAAGCCCGTACGCAGCAGCGGCTGGTCGTCGGCGAGCAGGATGCGCACCGGCCGCGCCGGCACCGTCGCCTCGGTCACCTGATGCTCCGTCCCTGGTCCCCGGTCACGGAATGTGGCCCGGCCGTGATTGTCGCGTACGCCCCCGAGCCGGTCACGCCGCCACCGCGCCCCGCCGCTCCACCGGGATCCGCGCGGCCACCCGGAAGCCGCCGCCCGGGCGTGCCCCGGTGCGCAGCACCCCACCGTAGAGCGCGACCCGCTCCCGCATCCCGACGAGGCCGTGCCCGATCCGGTCGCCGCCCGGCCCGGGGCCGCGCCCGGTGTCGGCGACCTCCACGGCCACGACCCTGTCGTCGAAGGCCAGCCGCACCTGCGCGGTGGCCACCCCGGCGTGCTTGAGCGCGTTGGTCAACGCCTCCTGCACGATCCGGTAGAGGGTCAACGCCACCCCCTCCTCCAGCTCCCCGGGGTCGCCCTCGACGCGCAGCGTGACCGGCAGGCCGGCGTCGCGCACCTGCTCCACCAGGGCCTCGATGCCGGCGAGCCCCGGCTGCGGGGAAAGCTCGGCGGCCGGCTCGGCGTCGGTGCGCAGCACGTCCAGCAGCCGACGCATCTCCCGCAGGGTGGCCCGGCTGGTCGCCTCGATGGTGGCGATCGCCTCGTCGGCGGCGCCCGGGTTTCTCGGCAACACCCGCCGGGCGCCGGTGGCGAGCACCCCCATCACGCTCACGTGGTGCGCCACGACGTCGTGCAGTTCGCGGGCGATGCGGCGGCGCTCGTCGGCGACGGCCCGGTCGGCGAGCGAGCGCTGGTTCTCCTCCGCGGAACGGGCCCGCTCCCGCAGCGCCTCCGTGGTGGCCCGCCGCCCGTACACCGCCCGCCCCACCGAGTACGACACCGTCCCGATCAGCAGGTTGTTCAACACCAGGTACGCGGAACTGACGTCCTCCACCACCCCGTCCACCGGCGCGACGGCGCTCACCACCGCGACCGGCAGCCAGATCGCCAGCGCCGCCGCCGTCGCCGTCCGCGGCGGCCGGGTGGCCGCCACCGTGTAGGTCAGCACCAGGAAGGTCAGGCCCTGCGCGCCCGGCGCGAAGCCGAGCAGGGCGGGCACCGCCAACGTCGCCACCGCCGTGGCGACGGCGGGCCACGGCGCGACCCGGCGCAACGCCACCGGCGCGGCGCAGACCGGGCTCCAGGCCAGCACCGTCAGCAGGTGCGGCGGCCGGTATTCGCGGGGTGTCAGCCCGGTGAGCACCACCTCCGCCGCGACGAGCACGAGGGCGAGGAGAGCGTCCGCGGCGAACGGATGCCGGCGCAGCCACGCCTTCGGGTCCGACGTCATACCGCGACGCTAGCCGCCGCCGCGCCGGATCGATCGTCGCCGGTGGGGAGCCCCGCCTCCTACCTGAGGAGGAGACCCGATCCTCCGTCTCGGGGTCCGCCCGCCGGTCCGCCCGCCGCGCCAGCCCCGGTGGACCCGCCGCGCCGGCCCCGGTGGACCCGCCGCGCGGCCGTCCGGCCGTCGCCGCCCGAGGCGTACGCGACCCGGCCGCCGGGCCGCCGCCGCACCG
Source organism: Micromonospora citrea (assembly GCF_900090315.1). Classification (NCBI taxonomy): domain Bacteria; kingdom Bacillati; phylum Actinomycetota; class Actinomycetes; order Micromonosporales; family Micromonosporaceae; genus Micromonospora; species Micromonospora citrea. Next base: position 6,859,214 of record NZ_FMHZ01000002.1, read on the forward strand.
TCACTCGTCGGCGCCGGGGACCGCCGGGCGGGACCGGGCGTCGCGCAGCGGATCCGTCGCCACCTGCTCGGGGAACGGCGGCGGGGTGCCCCCGAAGCTCGGACACAGCGCCTGGTGGTTGCACCAGTCGCAGAGCCGGCTCGGCCGGGGACGGAAGTCCTGCCGCGCGGTCGCCTGCTCGATCGCCCGCCACAGGGCCACCACCGTGCGCTCGAAGCGGAGCAGTTCCTCGGCGTCCGGCGCGTAGTCGCAGACCTCCGCGTCCTTGAGGTAGAGCAGCCGCAGCACCCGCGGGACCACGCCCCGGGTGCGCCACAGCACCAGCGCGTAGAACTTGAGCTGGAACAGCGCCCGCGCCTCGAACGCCTCCCGCGGCGCGCCGCCGGTCTTGTAGTCGACCACCCGCAGCGCGCCGTCCGGCGCCACGTCGAGCCGGTCGAGGTAGCCCCGGATCAGCAGCTCCTCGTCGACCACCGCCGAGATCAGGCTCTCCCGCTCGGCCGGCTCCAGCCGGCGCGGATCCTCCACCGCGAAGTAGCCCTCCAGCAGCGCGGCGGCCGAACGGAGGAACTCGGCCGCGGCCGGGTCGTCACCGGCGGCGAACAGGCCGGCCAGCTCCGGCTGCTCCGTGACCAGCCGGTCCCACTGCGGGGCCACGAGGTCGCCGGCGGCCGTCGGGGTGCGCCCGTCGGCGGGCAGGTCGAACAGCCGTTCCAGCACGGCGTGCACCAGCGTGCCCCGGGCCTGCTCGACGGTCGGCCGCTCCGGCAGCCGGTCGATGCTGCGGAACCGGTAGAGCAGCGGGCAGGTCTTGAAGTCCGCCGCCCGCGACGGCGACAGCGAGGCCCGTACCGTGGCCGGCACCTCCGCCGGGGTCGCGGGCTGCTGCGTGGTCACCGGTTCCGCCGTCATGCCCGGAAGGTTAGGGCACCGGTGTGACACCACGGCCGTCGCCGCTCCGGCGCATGATCTCCGCCGCGTAGCATCGGGCCAATGGAGCAGACGAGGCGACCGCGGCGCCGGCCCGACCCGCGGCCCGGCCTGACCGTGGGCCGCGTCCTCGGCGTACCGCTGCACCTCAACGGCTCGATGGTGCTGCTCACCCTGCTGGTGACCGTGCTCTACGCGGAGTTCGCCCGCCGCCAGCTCGACCTGTCGCAGCTCGCCGGCTACCTCATCGGCTTCGGCTTCGTGGTCTCCCTGCTCGGCTCGGTGCTCCTGCACGAGCTCGGCCATGCCCTGACGGCCCGCCGCTACGGCATCGGTGTGCGCGGCATCACCCTGGAGCTGCTCGGCGGCTACACCGAGATGGACCGCGACGCCCCGTCGCCCCGCGTCGACCTGCTGGTGTCGCTGGCCGGGCCTGCCGTCTCCGCCGCGCTCGGGGCGCTCGCCGTCGCCGCCACCCTCGCCCTGCCCGACGGCACCCTGGCCAACCAGCTCGCGTTCCAGCTGGCGGTGAGCAACGTCATCGTCGCCGTGTTCAACAGCCTGCCCGGCCTGCCGCTCGACGGCGGCCGCGCGCTGCGGGCGGCGGTCTGGGCCGCCACCGGCGACCGGCACCGGGGCACCGAGGTCGCCGGGTGGGTGGGGCGCGCCGTCGCCGTCGGCACCGCCGCGCTGGTCCTCCTGTTCACCCTCACCCGCGACCTCGCGCCGCTCGCCCTGCCGCTGATGCTGCTTGTCGCGTTCACGCTCTGGCGCGGCGCCGGGCAGTCGATCCGGATGGCGCGGGTCAGCCGCCGTCTCCCGCTGATCGACCTGTCCCGGCTGTCCCGGCCGGTGCTCACCGTGCCCACCGGCATCCCGCTGGCCGAGGCGCAGCGCCGCCGGGACGACGGCGCCGCGCCGCACGCCGCGCTGGTGGTCACCGACTCCGCCGGCCGGCCGGTCGCCCTGGTCGACCCCGCCGCGGCGGACGCCGTGCCGGCGGCGCGACGGCCCTGGCTGGCCGTCGACGCGGTCGCCCGGTCGCTGGCCGACCTGCCCGCCATGCCGGTCGGGCTCGACGGGGAGCGGGTCATGGAGACGGTACGGACCCACCCGGGCGCGCAGTACGTGGTGACGTCAGGCGAAGATGTCGTCGGCATCCTGCACATCGCGGATCTGGCTCAGCTCCTCGAACCTCAACGGAAGATGAACACGTGACCGCAACTCCCCCCGCCGTCCCGGCCGAACCGGGCGCCCCGGCGCCCGCCGACACCCCGGCGCTGCCCCCCGTGCACCGCGGCCCGTTCCGGCCCGGCGACCGGGTGCAGCTGACCGACCCCAAGGGGCGGATGCACACGGTCACCCTCGAGCCCGGCAAGGCGTTCCACACCCACCGCGGCATCCTGGAGCACGACGTGCTCATCGGCCTGCCCGACGGCAGCGTGGTCACCACCACCGGCGGCGGCACCGCGTTCCTGGCCCTGCGCCCGCTGCTGTCCGACTACGTGCTCTCCATGCCGCGCGGCGCCCAGGTGATCTACCCGAAGGACTCGGCCCAGATCGTCGCCATGGGCGACATCTTCCCCGGCGCCAAGGTCCTGGAGGCCGGCGCCGGCTCCGGGGCGCTGTCCTGCTCGCTGCTGCGCGCCGTCGGCACCGAGGGCGAGCTGCACTCGTTCGAGGTGCGCGACGACTTCGCCCAGATCGCCAGGCGCAACGTCGAGGCGTTCTTCAACGGGCCGCACCCGGCGTGGCGCCTGCACGTCGGCGACGTCGCCGGGTGCGCCGAGACCGGCTTCGACCGGATCATCCTCGACATGCTCACCCCGTGGGAGACCCTAGACATGGTCGAGCGGGCCCTGGTGCCCGGCGGCGTGTTCATCGGCTACGTCGCCACCACCCCCCAGCTGTCCGAGCTGGTCGAGGCGCTGCGCGAGCGCGGCGGCTGGACCGAGCCGCGCGCCTGGGAGTCGCTGGTGCGCGACTGGCACGCCGAGGGCCTGGCGGTGCGCCCGGACCACCGCATGATCGCGCACACCGCGTTCCTGGTGTCCGCGCGTAAGCTCGCCCCCGGCGTGACGGCGCCGCCGCGTCGCCGCAAGCCCAGCAAGGGCGCCGAGGCGTACGCCGAGCGCCGCCAGGCGCTGCGCGAGGCGGAGGCGGCCCGGCAGGCCGCTGCCGCCCGGGTCGCCGCGGCGGAGCCGGCCGAGGCCGGGGACACGACGCAGCCGTGACCCTGGAAGGGCACGGCTGGGAGTGAACGGACGGACGCCGCCGGCCGGTGCGGGCCGGCGGCACGGGTGCGGGGAGGTGGCATGAACCGGCCGGGCTTCGGCGGTGACCTGCCGGCGGTGTTTCCCGACTGGTCGCCCTACCAGGATCTCGAATCGGCGGCCCGGGCCTACCTGCGCGACCCCGACGTCGCGCTGGAGGCGCTGGGCGGGGTGCTTCGCGGGGCGTCGGTGCTGGGCTTCACCCTGGAACGCTTCGTCAACGAGGTCAACGGAGTGTGGCAGGAGGTCGTGGTCTGCGACGGCAGCCGGCTCGTCCTCTGGCACGGCGAGGACGTCCCGCCGGGGGAGGGGCCGCCCGGGTCGATGACCTCCTCGCTGCGGGTGGTGCCGGTCTCCACCGTCACCGAGGTCGGCTGCCGGCGCCGGCTAACCCGCGACGACGACGGCGGCATCCGCGTCGACAGCATCGACGTCTACCTGCTGCTGACGTCGCTGGACGAGGCACCGCCCAACGACGAGGCGGTGGGCGCGCCCCGGCACGACGCGCTGCGCTTCGGCAAGACCCTCGACGACGGGGGCGCGGGGCAGATCGCCCGGCTGGAGGAGTTCGCCCGCCTGGTCGCCTCGGTGGTCGGCCGCCCCGTGCTCTGAGGCGTACGCCCCGGCGCCCGACGGGGCGCGCGGTCCGGTCGTCCTTGCATGCCCGACGGGGCGGTCGTCCTTGCGTGCCTGACGGGGCGCGCGGTCCGGTCGTCCTCCCGCGCCCGGCGGCGCGGGAGGGCGGGGCGGTCAGTCCTCCTCGGCCTCGGGCCCGGCGACCTCGACGCCGTCGCTGCCGCGCACGACGTGGATGCACTCGCCCGGGCACTCCTTCGCCGAGTCGATCACCTCGAGGCGCAGGTGCTCGGGCACGTCGACCCGGCTGCCCGGCGCCAACCGCAGCTCACCGTCGGGGCCCTTGACGTAGGCGAGCCCGTCGACGTCGAACTCGAAGACCTCCGGCGCGTACTGCACGCAGAGCCCGTCGCCCGTGCAGAGATCCTGGTCCACCCAGACCTGAAGCTGGTCGGTCACGACCTCCGCCACGGCGCACCCCCCATGTTCTCCCGTCCCACGCTCCGACGGTACCCGAACGCCCGGACCGGCCCGCGGGGCCACCCTTGGCGATCAAGGTTCGGTGACGAGCGCGTTGCGTGGGACCGAATCGGCCTCATAGCGGCTAGTGTTAGGGCAGAACGTTCAAGCCCCCCGGGGAGGTGGGACGTGGCACGCAGCGACGACGCGGACTCGCGCGCCGCACGGTGGGAGAAGGAGGCCCACGATCTCTCCACGCAGGTCGCGTTCCTTCAAGAGGAACTCGCTCTGGTGCGGCGCAAGTTGACCGAAAGCCCCCGACACGTCCGGCAGCTCGAAGAGCGGCTGGCGGCCACCCAGGCACAGTTGGCGCGGCTGACCGAGAACAACGACCGGCTCGTGAGCACCCTCAAGGAGGCTCGCGCGCAGATCGTGACGCTCAAGGAGGAGATCGACCGCCTCGCACAGCCGCCGAGTGGCTACGGCGTCTTCCTCGCGCGGCACGACGACGGCACGGTGGACGTGTTCACCGGCGGGCGCAAGCTCAGGGTCGCCGTCTCGCCCTCGCTGGACGTCGCCGAGCTGCGGCGCGGCCAGGAGGTCCTGCTCAACGACGCGCTCAACATCGTCGACGCGTTCGGCTACGAGCGGGTCGGCGAGGTGGTCATGCTCAAGGAGATCCTCGCGGGTCCCGAGGGCAGTCCGGGCGACCGGGCCCTGGTGGTCTCGCACTCCGACGAGGAACGGATCGTGCACCTCGCCGAGACCCTGATCGGCTCGCCGATCCGGGCCGGCGACTCGCTCATGATCGAGCCCCGCTCGGCGTACGCCTACGAGCGGATCCCGAAGAGCGAGGTCGAGGAGCTGGTCCTGGAGGAGGTGCCGGACGTCGACTACACCGACATCGGCGGCCTCCACGCCCAGATCGAGCAGATCCGCGACGCGGTGGAGCTGCCCTTCCTGCACGCCGACCTGTTCCGCGAGCACCAGCTCCGGCCGCCGAAGGGCATCCTGCTCTACGGCCCGCCCGGCTGCGGCAAGACACTGATCGCCAAGGCGGTGGCCAACTCGCTGGCGAAGAAGATCGCCGAGCGGGAGGGCAAGGAGAGGCACACCAGCTTCTTCCTCAACATCAAGGGCCCGGAGCTGCTCAACAAGTACGTCGGCGAGACCGAGCGGCACATCCGGCTGATCTTCCAGCGGGCCCGCGAGAAGGCCGGCGAGGGCACCCCGGTCATCGTGTTCTTCGACGAGATGGACTCGGTGTTCCGGACCCGGGGCTCCGGTGTCTCCTCGGACGTGGAGAACACGATCGTCCCCCAGCTGCTCAGCGAGATCGACGGCGTGGAGGGCCTGGAGAACGTCATCGTCATCGGCGCCTCCAACCGGGAAGACATGATCGACCCGGCGATCCTGCGCCCCGGCCGGCTCGACGTGAAGATCAAGATCGAGCGGCCGGACGCCGAGGCGGCCAAGGACATCTTCTCCAAGTACATCCTCCCCGGGCTGCCCCTGCATCCGGACGACCTGGCCGAGCACGGCGGCGACCCCCAGGCCACCGTCGCGGCGATGATCGACGCGGTCGTCCTGCGGATGTACTCGGAGACCGAGGAGAACCGCTTCCTCGAGGTCACCTACGCCAACGGCGACAAGGAAGTCCTCTACTTCAAGGACTTCAACTCCGGCGCGATGATCCAGAACATCGTCGACCGGGGCAAGAAGATGGCCATCAAGGAGTTCCTCACCTCCGGCCGCAAGGGCCTGCGCCTGCAGCACCTCCTCGACGCCTGCGTCGACGAGTTCCGCGAGAACGAGGACCTGCCCAACACCACCAACCCCGACGACTGGGCCCGCATCTCCGGCAAGAAGGGCGAGCGGATCGTCTACATCCGCACGCTCGTCTCCGGCGGCAAGGGCGCGGAGGCCGGCCGGTCGATAGAGACCGCCAGCAACACCGGTCAGTACCTCTGACCCACACCCGCACGGGGCCCGCGACGCGACGCGTCGCGGGCCCCGTCCCGTCCGCCCCCGCCCGTCCCGTGCCCGACGCCCCGGTCCGGCGCGCCCCCTTCCGCCGTACGGCCGACTACGCTCGACGTGACGGGGGACCGGTCGGGCGAGCGAAGCGGGTAGGTCGATGAGCGTAAGACGGATCATGGGCACCGAGGTCGAGTACGGCATCTCCGTGCCCGGCCAGGCCGGGGCCAACCCCATGGTCACCTCCTCCCAGGTGGTCAACGCCTACGGGGCGCGCCCGGAACTGAACCGGGGCGGCCGCGCCCGCTGGGACTACGAGGAGGAGTCGCCGCTGCGGGACGCGCGCGGCTTCACCTACTCCGGCGCCGCGTACGACCCGGCGGAGGCCCTCGCCGACGAGGACCTCGGGCTGGCCAACGTGATACTCACCAACGGCGCGCGGCTCTACGTCGACCACGCCCACCCGGAATACTCCACTCCGGAGGTGACCAACCCCCGGGACCTGGTGCGCTGGGACAAGGCGGGGGAGCGGGTGATGGCCGAGGCGGCCCGCCGCGCCGCCACCATCCCCGGCACCCAGCCGATCCACCTCTACAAGAACAACACCGACAACAAGGGCGCCAGCTACGGCTCCCACGAGAACTACCTGATGCGCCGCCAGACGGCCTTCGCCGGCATCGTGGCGTACCTGACGCCGTTCTTCGTGACCCGGCAGATCGTCTGCGGCGCCGGCCGCGTCGGCATCGGCCAGGACGGCGGGCAGAGCGGATTCCAGATCTCCCAGCGCGCCGACTTCTTCGAGGTCGAGGTCGGCCTGGAGACCACCCTCAAGCGGCCGATCATCAACACCCGTGACGAGCCGCACGCCGACGCCGACAAGTATCGGCGGCTGCACGTCATCATCGGCGACGCGAACCTGTCGGAGATCTCCACGTACCTCAAGGTCGGCACCACGGCCCTGATCCTCACGATGATCGAGGAGAAGGCGCTCGGCAGCGACCTGGGCATCGCCGACCCGGTCAGCGAGCTGCGCGCGGTCAGCCACGACCCGTCCCTGACGCACCTGATGCGCCTGCGCGACGGGCGGCGGCTCACCGCGCTGGACGTGCAGTGGGCCTACTACGAGCGGGTACGGTCCTTCGTGGACGACCGCTACGGCGCCGACGCCGACGAGCAGACCCTGGACGTGCTGGCCCGCTGGGAGAGCGTGCTGGACCGGCTGGGCCGCGACGTCATGCTCTGCGCCGACGAGCTGGACTGGGTGGCCAAGCTGCGCCTGCTGGAGGGCTACCGGGAGCGCGAGAAGCTCGGCTGGGGCTCGCACAAGCTCCAGCTCGTCGACCTGCAGTACTCGGACGTCCGCCCGGAGAAGGGCCTCTACCACCGGCTGGTCTCCCGGGGCGCGATGAAGACCCTGCTCGACGAGGAGGAGACCCGCACGGCGATGACCGAGCCGCCGGAGGACACCCGCGCCTACTTCCGCGGCCGCTGCCTGGCCCAGTACGCCTCGGAGGTGGTCGCGGCCAGCTGGGACTCGGTCATCTTCGACGTGGGCCGCGAGTCGCTGGTGCGGGTGCCGATGATGGAGCCGGAGCGCGGCACCCGCAAGCACGTGGGCGCGCTCTTCGACCGCTGCCCCAGCGCCAAGGATCTGCTGGAAACCCTCACCGGCGGCTGACCGCCGCGGCCGAATGCCCGCCGTGTGCCGAAGCCGGCGCGCGGCGGGCTTTTCGTCGCCTCCGCGAGGTAAGTTGATCGCAGGGCGATCGTGGAGGAGGCAGCAATGGCCACTCGTGACAGCGGCGGGCAGTCGCAGTCGGGCAAGTCGCGTCAGGGCGAGGAGATCGAGGACGTCACCACCGAGGCGAATCCGGAGGTCGCCGAGCGGCACGCCGAGATCACCGAGGACGTCGACGACCTGCTCGACGAGATCGACTCCGTCCTGGAGGAGAACGCCGAGGAATTTGTCCGCGGCTATGTTCAAAAAGGGGGCGAATAGGGTCTATCTGGCATTTCGGACATGCCCCGACGGTTGGATGATCGAGACGGAGAGCGCCGTTGCCGCGACTGCGGCGCGTGGAAGCCGCTAGCGGAATTCTGCGCCAACAGCCGGCGACCCGACGGCCGCGGTAGCTACTGCAAGCCGTGCTTCAACGCGCGTTCGAAGGCGAGCTACGCCAAGCGGATTCGCGAACAGCACGGCCGTGACGTGCGTCAACCGCCGGCGGTGCCGGACGGGCACCGCCGGTGCCCAGCGTGCGGCGTGACCAAGGTGCTGGAGGATTTCCCTCGTAACCGCTCCGGGCGGAGCGGTTACGGCCGATACTGCAAACCCTGTCACAACGCGAAGGGCAAGGAGTCGCGGACGCGGCTTCACGGCGGGAGCCGCGAGTACCACCTTCGGCGGCGCTACGGAGTAGGGCAGAAGGAGTTCGACGAGCTCCTGGCAGAGCAGGGCGGCGTCTGCGCGATCTGCGGCACACCGGACCCCCAACATCTGGACCACGATCATCGCACCGGGTGGGTGCGCGGGATATTGTGCTTCAACTGCAACGGTGGTCTCGGCCAGTTCCGTGACGATCAGTCGCGGCTGGCGGAGGCGATCACATATCTGAGAGGAACCACGTGGCAGCGGGTTTTGATCCATCCGGGCGTCTACCAGATGTGTTCACCAACGCGGGGACGTCCTCCTTCACCTCGTTCCTGAGCAAGGTGGCCCCCGAGATGCTGCCCGGCCGACGGCCGCTGCCGCCGGGCATGGCCGCCGACATGGCGCCGCACGCGACGACCATCGTGGCCATCTCGGCCGCCGGCGGCGTCGTGATGGCCGGCGACCGCAGGGCCACCATGGGCAACCTGATCGCCCAGCGCGACATCGAGAAGGTGCACCCGGCCGACGCGTACTCCCTGGTGGGCATCGCGGGCACGGCTGGCATCGGCATCGAGCTGATGCGACTGTTCCAGGTGGAGCTGGAGCACTACGAGAAGATCGAGGGCGCGATGCTCTCGCTCGACGGCAAGGCCAACCGCCTCGCCTCGATGATCCGCGGCAACCTGGGCGCCGCGATGCAGGGCCTGGCGGTGATCCCGCTCTTCGCCGGGTTCGACCTGGCCGCGAAGGACCCGGCGCGCGCCGGCCGGATCTTCAGCTTCGACGTCACCGGCGGCCCCTACGAGGAGACCGGCTACGACGCGATCGGCTCCGGCTCGCTCTTCGCCCGGTCGGCGCTGAAGAAGCGCTTCCAGCCCGGCCTCTCGATCGACGAGGCGGTGCGCCTCGCGGTGGAGGCGCTCTACGACGCGGCCGACGACGACACCGCGACCGGCGGCCCGGATCTGATCCGCCGGATCTACCCGGTGGTGATGACGGCGACGGCGGAGGGCACCCACCGGCTCACCGACGAGGAGATGTCGGCGATCGCCGAGAGCGTGGTCTCGGCCCGGATGGAGAACCCGGGCGGTTGATCCGCCCCCGCCCGCACCAGCAGCAGCCGTCAGCACAGTGCCCTAAGGAGAACCGCCGCCGTGGCCATGCAGTTCTACGCCTCGCCCGAGCAGATCATGCGCGACCGCTCCGAGCTGGCCCGCAAGGGCATCGCCCGGGGCCGCAGCGCGGTCGTCCTGAGCTACTCCGGCGGGGTGCTCTTCGTCGCCGAGAACCTCTCCAGCGCCCTGCACAAAGTCAGTGAGATCTACGACCGGATCGGCTTCGCCGCCGTCGGCCGCTACAACGAGTTCGAGAACCTGCGCCGCGCCGGCGTGCGGATGGCCGACCTGAACGGCCTGAGCTACGACCGGCGGGACGTCACCGGCCGGGCCCTGGCGAACGCGTTCGCGCAGACCCTGGGCGCCATCTTCACCGAGCAGTCGAAGCCGTTCGAGGTGGAGATCTGCGTGGCCGAGGTCGGCGCGACCGCCGAGGACGACGAGCTCTACCGGCTCACCTACGACGGCTCGGTCAACGACGAGCCGGGCCGGATGGCGATGGGTGGGCAGGCCGAGGCGATCACCGGGGTGCTGAAGTCCCACCACCGCCCGGACATGTCGCTGGGCGAGGCGGTCAAGGTCGCCGTGCAGGCGTTGGGCAGCGTCGGGGGTGAGGGCGGCGCCGCCCGGACCATCGCCGCCAACCAGTTGGAGGTGGCGGTCCTCGACCGGCGCCGGGTGGGGCGGACGTTCCGCCGCGTCACCGGGGCCGCCCTGACCGCGCTGCTCGACGGCGGCAAGGGGGCCGAGCCGGAGGTGTCGGCGCGCCCGGAGACCCCGACCGCGCCGGCCGAGGAGGCGAAGAAGCCCACCACCTCGGCCGGCTCGGCCGATCTGGAGGGCCAGCAGACCGAGGGCCCCGAGGCGTAGCGACGCGCGAAGGGCGGCGGGCGTCCGGGTCATGGGCCCGGGCGCCCGCCTTTTCGGTACGCGCCGCCGACCTTCCGCCGTCGTCGCCGACGTTCGTCCACTCGCCGCACCGGCGTCCACTCGCACCGGTCGGCGCGTCCGCGTCGTGCGGGCCGACGGGCACCCCGGCGTGAGACGCCGCGGCGAGCGCTGCCATCTGAGGCCTCGGGCGGCTAATGTCTCACCATGGAGCGGCGAATCTTCGGCCTCGAGACCGAGTACGGCGTCACCTGCACCTACCGGGGGCAGCGCAGGTTGTCCCCCGACGAGGTCGCCCGATACCTCTTCCGCCGGGTGGTGTCGTGGGGCCGGTCCAGCAACGTGTTCCTGCGCAACGGCGCCCGGCTCTACCTCGACGTCGGCTCGCACCCGGAGTACGCCACCCCGGAGTGCGACTCGGTGGTCGACCTGGTCGCCCACGACCGGGCCGGCGAGCGGATCCTGGAGGGGCTGCTCGTCGACGCGGAGAAGCGGCTGCACGACGAGGGCATCGCCGGCGAGATCTACCTGTTCAAGAACAACACCGACTCGGCCGGAAACTCGTACGGCTGCCACGAGAACTACCTGGTCTCGCGGCACGGCGAGTTCGGCCGGTTGGCCGACGTGCTGATCCCGTTCCTGGTGACCCGGCAGTTGATCTGCGGCGCCGGCAAGGTGCTGCAGACCCCGCGCGGGGCGGTCTACTGCCTGTCGCAGCGGGCGGAGCACATCTGGGAGGGCGTCTCCTCGGCGACCACCCGGAGCCGGCCGATCATCAACACCCGCGACGAGCCGCACGCCGACGCCGAGCGCTACCGCCGGCTGCACGTCATCGTCGGCGACTCCAACATGAACGAGGTCACCACGCTACTGAAGGTCGGCACCGCCGACATCGTGCTGCGGATGATCGAGGCCGGGGTGGTGATGCGTGACCTGACGCTGGAGAACCCGATCCGGGCGATCCGCGAGGTCTCGCACGACATCACCGGGCGGCGCAAGGTGCGGCTCGCCTCCGGCAAGGAGGTCAGCGCGCTGGAGATCCAGCAGGAATACCTGGCGAAGGCGACCGAGTTCGTGGAGCGGCGCGGCGGCGACCAGACCGCGAAGCGGGTGGTCGAGCTGTGGGGCCGGGTGCTGCGCGCGGTGGAGACCGGCGACCTGGAGCCGGTGGCCCGGGAGATCGACTGGGTTACCAAGCTGCGGCTGATCGAGCGCTACCAGCGCAAGCACGACCTGCCGCTGTCGCATCCGCGGGTGGCCCAGATGGATCTGGCCTACCACGACCTGCGGCGGGGCCGGGGCCTCTACGGGCTGCTGGAGCGGCGCGGCGAGGTGGACCGGGTGGCCACCGACCCGGAGATCTTCGAGGCCAAGGAGACGCCGCCGCAGACGACCCGGGCGCGGTTGCGCGGGGAGTTCATCCGGCACGCCCAGGAGAAGCGGCGCGACTTCACCGTCGACTGGGTGCACCTGAAGCTCAACGACCAGGCGCAGCGCACCGTGCTGTGCAAGGACCCGTTCCGGGCGTACGACGAGCGGGTGGAGCGGCTGATCGCCAGCATGTGACGGCGCGGGCCGGTCCGGCGCGGTGGCGACCGCCTGCCGGGCCGGCCGGCCCGGTAGGCTGACCGCGCCATGACGACTTCCGAACCTCCCGAGAGCGGCCGCCAGCGGCAGAACTGGGTCGAGCGCCGCCGCGAGAAGATCCGCGAGGAGATCGCGCGCAACCGGCGCGGCGAGTACACCGTGCCGACGTGGGTGCTGGCGCTCGCGCTGGTGCTCATCGTGGGCGCCTGGCTCACCCTGATCTTCATGGCCTGAGCCTGCGGTCGACACCGCAGCCTCGAAGTGGTGGCGGCCCCGGCGGGGCTGGGATCATCGTGCCGTCCGGCGTTGTCGGTCCGTGGACCGGCACGCCCCGCCCTGCGGCAGGGATGGTGACGTCATCGCACACATCGACCTCGGCATCGACGAGCGGGCCCATCCGGGCATCCGGGGCCCGATGCGGTTCCGGCCGGAGACGGCGAAGCCCCTCAACGCGCTGGCGGAGGCGCTCCTGCGTGCCCCGCACCCGACGCTGACGCCGGGCGAGCGGGAACTGATCGCGGCGTACGTGTCGGGGCTCAACGAGTGCCGGTTCTGCTGCGCGACGCACGCGGCGTTCGCGGCGGCGCAGCTGCCCTCCGGCATGCCGCTCGTCGACCGGGTGCTCCGCGACCCCGTGGACGCGGAGGTCGGCGACAAGCTGCGGGCGTTGCTGCGGATCGCGGAGGCCGTGCGGCGCAGCGGCCGGGACGTGACCGCGGAGCTGGTGGCGGCCGCGCGGGAGGCCGGCGCGACGGACCTGGAGATCCACGACACGGTCCTGATCGCGGCGGCGTTCTGCATGTACAACCGCTACGTGGACGGGCTGGGCACCCTGGTCCCGGACGACCCCGTGGTGTACGAGAAGGCCGCCGAGCGCATCGTGCGGCACGGGTACGTGGAGAGCTGACCGTCCGCCACCTGACCCGCGCGGGATCAGGTGAGCAGGCGGGCGGCGTGCCGGCCGGCCGCCGCGGCGGCCAGGAAGTAGGCGTGGTCGGCGTCGAGGCCCCGGCCCATGGTCGACAGCGGCACCGGCGTTGCCCGCAGCGCGGCGTCGAGCCCGTCGGTGGGCACCCGGACGAGGGTGTGCCGCGCCGCGAGGGGGGCCAGCGCGGCGTCCACCTCGCGGGCCAGGGCGGCCTCCAGCCCGTCGGGCACCACCAGCTCGGCGGGGGCCAGCGCCACCCGGCCGTACGCGGTCAGGCTGTGGTGCGAGACGCCCCGGTGCCTTGGTCGAGGGTCGGCGTCGGAGAGGCGCAGCGAGCCGACGGGACGCCCGCCCAGCGTGGCGACGGCGTTCACGGCCTCGCCGACGGCCACGCCGGAGAAGCCCCACCGGGTGCCGGTGCCGAGGTTGCCCGGTCCCTGGGCGACGATCGCCACGTCGGCGCGGAGCACGTGCCGGGCGGCGAGCAGGCCGCTGTGCACAGTGCTCGCCTCCAGGTCGCCGCCGAAGGCCTGGCCGACGCTGACGGTGCCGACGAGGTGGTCGCGCAGGCCGGCGAGGGTGCGGGAGAACCAGGCGGGCAGCGCGCCGCCGTCGGTCAGCACGTACGCGACCCGGGCGTCGGGGGCGTCGGCGTGGACGCCGGCCAGGATCGCCGGCAGCGCGGAGTGCAGGTCGGCGGTGACGACGGGCAGTCCCGCCAGGTCGTCGGCGGCGGCCAGCAGCTCGCGGTGCGGGGACGCCTCCTCGTCGACGCCGAGCAGGATCGGCTGCAGCGGGGTGTAGCGGGCCTTGACGAGGTGGCCGGCGTCGCGGGTGTCGAGGGCCTGCGGCGGGTCCGGCGGCAGCCGGTCGGGCAGCGCCACGACCAGGGCGTACCCGCCGGTGCCGAGGCCCATCAGGAGCGCGCCGGCGTTGAGCAGCACCCGGTCGCCGGGCTCGGGACGACCGACCAGTTCGGGGTAGGCCAGGGCGCGGACGGTGGCGCCGTCGGGGAGTTCGACGTCGAGTTCCACCGCCCCGGTCCACTGCCGCCGCAGTCTGTTCACCGTTCCCGACCGCCATCGCACCATGCCCGGCACGCTAGCGTCGCGGCCCCGGCCGGGCGCGCCCGGGGCGGGTGGACACGACCGCCGGGAACGCCCGGCCGTGGCTCTCCTCGGCGCGCCTGAGAGGATGGCCGGCGCGACGCGGCACACGTCGTGCCCGCGTGGGTGCACGTGCCCGGCGGGCGGGCTGCTAGCGTCTACCGCGTGTCGCGGACCCGCACCGAACGCCTGGTCAACCTGGTGATCTGCCTGCTGTCCACGCGACGGTTCCTGACCGCCGCGCAGATCGCCGCGACCGTTCCCGGTTACGAGCACGATCCGGAGGACGCGCGCGACCACGAGGCGTTCCAGCGCAAGTTCGAGCGGGACAAGGCCGAGCTGCGCGAGCTGGGCGTGCCGCTGGAGACCGGGACGGCGAGCGTGTTCGACGCGGAGCCCGGCTACCGGATCGCCCACCGCGAGTACGCGCTGCCCGACATTCCCCTCGAACCGGACGAGGCCGCCGCGGTGGGCATCGCGGCGCGGCTGTGGCAGCACGCCGGCCTGGCCGCCGCCGCCTCCTCCGGCCTGGCCAAGCTGCGCGCCGCCGGCGTCGACGTGGACCCGCAGGCCACGCTGGGCCTGGAGCCGATGGTCACGGTGGATCCGGCGTTCGCGCCGCTCACGGCCGCGGCCCGGGACCGGCGCGAGGTCGTGTTCGACTACCGGGTGCCCGACCGCGACGAGCCCAACCGCCGCCGGCTGCAGCCGTGGGGCGTGGTCTGCTGGCGGGGCCGGTGGTACGTGGTCGGTCACGACCTCGACCGGGCGGCGACCCGGTGCTTCCGGCTGTCCCGGGTGGTCGGGGCGGTCCGGGTGACCGGCGCGCCCGGCGGCTACGAGCCGCCGGCCGGGGTCGACCTCATCAGCCACGTGGCCCGCTGGTCGGGGCCGGTGGAGCGCACCGGCCGGGCCACCGTGCTGGCCGTCCCGGGCCGCGCCGCGGGGCTGCGCCGCTGGGCGGTCGGCGTCACCGCCGGGCCCGACGGCGACCGGCTCGTGCTGCCGTACGCGGACGTGGACGTCCTCGCCGGCCAGCTCGTCGGCTACGGTCCGGACGTGCGGGTGCTCGACCCGCCCGAGGTGCGGGAGGCGGTCATCCAGCGGCTCAAGGAGATCGCGGCCCGGCACGACGACTTGGCGGTCGCCGGGGGTGCCCGGTGACGCGGCCGGCCGCCCGTGGCGGCTCCCGGGCGTCGGCCGACCGGCTGGCCCGGCTGCTGAACCTGGTGCCCTACCTGCTGGCCCGGCCCGGCATCGAGATCGCCGAGGCCGCCGGTGACCTGGGCGTCACCGAGCGGCAGCTGCGCGAGGACCTGGAACTGCTGTGGGTGTGCGGGCTGCCCGGCTACGGCCCGGGCGACCTGATCGACATGGCCTTCGACGGTGACCGGGTCACGATCACCTACGACGCGGGCATCGACCGACCGCTGCGGCTCACCCCGGACGAGGCCCTCGCGCTGGTGGTGGCGCTGCGGATGCTGGCCGAGACGCCCGGGGTGGCCAACCGGGAGGCGGTCGAGCGCGCCCTCGCCAAGATCGAGAGCGCGGCCGGCGACCTGGTGGCCGCGCCCGTCGAGGTCCGGCTGCCCGCCGACACGCGTCGGGTGCAGGAGTTGCGGGCCGCCGTCGAGAGCGGCCGTGCGCTGCGCATCACCTACTACACGGCGGCGCGGGACGAGACCACCGACCGCGTCGTCGACCCGCTGCGGATGCTGATGGTCGGCGGCCGGTCGTACGTGGAGGCGTGGTGCCGCCGGGCGGAGGCGGTGCGGCTGTTCCGGGCCGACCGGATCGACGCGGTCACCGAGCTGGACGAGCCGGCCGTCGTGCCGCCGCAGGCGCGCCCGCACGATCTCACCGAGGGCGTCTTCCGGCCCTCGCCGGACCTGCCGCTGATCACGCTGCGCGTCGGCCGCGGGGAACGGTGGATCACCGAGTACTACCGGTGCGAGCGGGTCGAGGCCGGCGCCGGCGACCAGTGGCTGGTCTCGCTGCGGGTCACCGACCTGGGCTGGGCGCGCCGGTTCGTGCTGGGGCTGGGGCCGGACGTGACCGTGGTCGCCCCCGTGGAGCTGGCCGAGCAGGTGCGCGCGGCGGCGGTCGCCGCCCTCGACGCGTACGCGACGCCGACGCCGGCCGCGCCCCGGCGCCCGGCGGACACGCCCTCGGCCGACCCGGCGGTGCCTGCCGGCACACAGTAGGCTGGCCGCCGTGGTGAAGTGGATCGTGCTCGCGGTGGTGCTGTTCGCGCTCCTCGTGCTGGCCCTGGCCGTCCGGCCGGTGCTGGCGCGGCTGCCCCGGCTGCGCCGCGCGGCGCTCGCCCTGCAGCGCCGGGCGACCGAGGCGGAGGCGCTGCGAGACAGCGCGGAGGCGCTCCAGGAGCGGGCCGAGGTGCTCCAGCGGCAGCTCGACACCACCCACCGCCGACTTGAGCTGATCAAGGCCAGGCGCGGCGGCTGATCGCTCGGTGTCGCGTCGCTGCGCGATCCGCCCCGGTTCCGCTCACCGGCGATCCGTCGGTTGATGTTGACGGGACGTCCCGCGTTGGTCGAGACTTCACCGGCCGGGGGCCAACCAGCGTCACCCGGTGGGTGGCAGCGGCCGTCGACGCACGTACGATGGGCTTCGGTACACCCCTCACGACGACACAGAGCGACTGGAGCTTCCCATGGGTGCCCTCAAGCCGTGGCACATCGCCGTACTCGTGGTCGTGCTGATCCTGCTCTTCGGCGCGAAGCGGCTCCCCGACGCGGCCCGTTCGCTGGGCCGCTCGCTGCGGATCATCAAGGCCGAGACCAAGAGCCTGCACGACGACGACCGTGACCTCGCCGAGAAGGCCGACGCGCAGGCCGGCTACCAGCCGCTCCCGCCGCAGACCGTCCAGGGCCAGCCCTACACGCCGCCGCCGGCCGGGCAGCAGCCGTACGCCGCGCCCCAGCAGCAGCCGTACGCGCCTCCGGTCAACGACCCGGTGCAACGCGTCCGCGACAACTGACCGAAGGGCCCCGAGACCCGTGGCCTTCTCCCTCAAGAAGCGCGGTCCGAGCAACTTCGAGCGGGCCGCGGACGGCTCGATGACGCTCATCGAGCACATCCGCGAGCTGCGCACCCGGTTGTTCCGTGCCTCCCTGGCGATCGCGGTCGGCCTCATCGGCGGCTTCCTGCTCGCCCAGCCGGCGTTCAACCTGCTCAAGCAGCCGTACTGCCAGTTGCCCGGCATGACGGTCGACGGTGAGTGCAAGAATTTCCTGCTGCTCGCCCCAGCGGACGGCTTCGTCCTGAAGCTGAAACTGGCGCTCTGGATCGGGCTGATCATCGGTGCTCCGGTCTGGCTCTATCAGCTCTGGGCGTTCATCGCGCCTGGCCTGCACCGGCACGAGCGCAAGTGGGCGTACGTCTTCGTCTCGATCGCGGCACCCCTGTTCGCCGCCGGCGCGTTGCTGGCCTACCTCGTGGTGGACAAGGGGCTGGCGTTCCTGCTGGACGCCGGGGTCACCGGCACCGACTCCCAGCTGGAGGTGACGCGGTACATCTCGTTCGTCACCAACATGATCCTGCTGTTCGGGGTGGCGTTCGAGTTCCCCCTCACCCTGTTGATGCTCAACTTCACCGGGGTGGTGAGCGCGCGCCGGCTGCTCGGCTGGTGGCGGACCGTGGTCTTCATCTGTTTCGCGTTCGCGGCGGTGGCGACCCCCGACCCCGGGCCGTTCGGCATGACGCTGTTGGCGCTCTGTCTCTCCCTGCTCTACTTCGTCGCCGTCGGTGTGGCGTTCCTCAACGACAGGCGCAAGGGCCGCGGCAAGGAGATCTACGCCGGCATCGACGACGACGAGGTGTCGCCGCTGGAGTTCGAGCCGGAGCCGGTCGAGGCCGGGCAGCGGGTCGACGCCACCTCACCGGTGGCGG
Source organism: Micromonospora citrea (assembly GCF_900090315.1). Classification (NCBI taxonomy): domain Bacteria; kingdom Bacillati; phylum Actinomycetota; class Actinomycetes; order Micromonosporales; family Micromonosporaceae; genus Micromonospora; species Micromonospora citrea. Next base: position 6,877,333 of record NZ_FMHZ01000002.1, read on the forward strand.
CCCCGGAGCCGGTCGCCGCGCCGGCGCCGATCGACCGTCGTTACGACGACATGACCTGACCGCGCCAGGCACGCACGAGAAAGCCCTCGGTGACCCCGGGGGCTTTCTCGTGCGTGCCCTGTGCCGGGCCGCCGCCCGGTGTCGCCGGATCGCCTCGTAGCGCACGGCGCGGCGGCCGTCAGCGATCCAGTCGGCAATCCGTCATCACGCATCCATGAGCTGCGATCGGGTAATCAGATCTTTACGATGTGTCGACGGTCCAGACGAGGAAGGGTCGTTGCCCCGTGCGTCGCCCGACGTTCCGCCCCGCACCCCTCGCCGCGCCGGAGGCCGCCACCGCCCTGCGGCGGCGTGGCGTGCCCGTCGGCCGGCTGACCGCCCTGTGGGGAGCCGCCGTGGCGGCAGGATTCCTGGCCGTCGCGTTCTCCGCAGACCCGGCCGCCGCCGAGGACGGAGCTTCCGCCGCCGGGGAGGAAACGCGTGCCGTCGTCGCGGGGCGGGGAGTGCGCGCCGTCGAGGATCGAGCGCCGGCCGCCGTCGCGGGGGAGCGGGCGCGCCCTGCCGCGCCCGCCACGGCGCCGCCCGCCACGGCGCCGCCCGCCACGGCGCCGCCCGCCACGGCGCCGCCCGCCACGGCGCCGCCCGCCACGGCGCCGCCCGCCACCGCCGCCCCGCCGCCCGCGTCCCGTATCGGCGCTCGCGCCGTCGCGGCCGCGCCGCCCGCCGCGCCACCGAGCACGTCCCGTGTCGGCCGGCCGACGGACCCGTCGCGCCTGCTCCGTGGGGCCGCGCAGCCGGTTCCGGCGGGCTCGTCCGTGGCGCCCGGGGTGACCGGGACGCCGTCGTCCCCCGTACGGCCGGGGGAGCCGTCCCTCGCGTCCCGCAAGGCCGCGACGGCGCCGGCGCGGCCGGTGGACCGCGCGGTGTCGTCGCTCACCACGCGGGTCGCCGCGATCGGGAACTCCGTGGTGCGGCCCGTGGCCGCGACGACCGCCCTCGTCGAACCGGTCCTCCGCGCGACCCTGACCACCACGCGGGGCGCGGTGGCACACGTCGTCGGGCTGGTCGGCATGCTCGTCGTCGTGCCGCCGCCGGCTCCCGCGCAGCCTGCCGACCCGTCGTCGTCTCCGGCCGCCGGTCGGGACGTGCCGCCAGCGGCCGCTGCCGCACCGGCGGGGGCCGTCGCGCGACCGGACGGGCCGCGGTACGTCGCGCGGGGAGCATCACCCGCCGCCCCGGCGCCGGTGCCCGCCCCGTCGGCCGACGGGGCGGGTTGGTGCCCGGCGACGACCGGCGGGGCCGTGACGGACCCGGGGCCGGGGCCCGCGGGGCTTCCGTCCCTCCCCGCCGTCCCGGAGCGAGACTGTGCCGCCGCCACGGACGGCGGCGGCGCGGCGGCGTCGGGGCCGGCCCTCGACGTGGACTGGCCGACGCCGGTCCTGCTCGGCCTCGCCGCCCCGCCCGCGCTGCCCGGCGACCGGCTCTACGGAGTGAGCGCCCGCCCAGGCTGAGGTTCGACGGGACCCGCCCCGCGCGGTCGCCCGGCTCGTCCGGTCGCACCGCCCGGCGCAGGGTCACACGGTGCCCGTGCACGTCGTACGACAGGCGACGCGGCTCGGGCACGACCCCGTCCGTCCCACGCGGCCGGCCCGCGCAGTCCCGTCAAGGGGACCCGACTGGCCGCGTATCCCAGATCGGAGCCACGCGTTGATCCGCGTTGTCGTCGCTGAGGAGATGCGCCTGCTGCGCACCGCGCTGTGCGCGGCGCTGTCGGGTGAGCAGGAGATCGAGGTCGTCGCGGAGGTGACCGGAACGGCGGAACTGGCCGCCGTGGTGCGCCGGCACCGGCCCGACGTGGTGCTGGTGGACCTGGCGTCGGACGTGCCGCAGCCGGTGGAGGTGGTCGCCGAGATCACCGAGGCGGTGCCCGACACGGCCGTGCTGGCGATGGGGCGCCGGTGGAGCCCGGCGGTGGTCGGTGACCTGCTGGCCGCCGGCGTGCGGGGCCTGGTCGGCAAGGACGCGCCGCTGGAGGCGCTGGTCGGGGCCGTCCGGGAACTCGCCGCCGGCGGCAAGGTCATCGACGCGGAGGCCGCCGTGACCGCGCTGCGTCCCCCGTCAAGCCCGCTGACCCGCCGGGAGGTGGAGGTGCTGCGGGTGGCCGCCGAGGGCCTGCCGCTCAAGGAGATCGCCCGCCGCCTCTTCCTGGCGCACGGGACCGTGCGCAACCACCTGTCGGCGATCATGCGCAAGACGGGCGCCCGCAACCGCATGGAGGCGGTCTGGCGCGCCCGCCGCGACGGGTGGATGTAGTTCGTCCGGGGCGCGGGCGGGGCGGCGGTTCCGCCCGGCCCGCGCCCGCCCCGCGTCCAGGGTGGACGGCCGGCGCCCGCTCACCGAGCGATACCGATCGGTACGTGTTTGAATGCGGACGGTCCGTGATCCGCTCGACGACGCTCGGGAAGGTCAATGGTGATCCGTGCCCTGCTCGCCCTCGACGGCGCCCTGGTCCGTGGCGCGCTTTCGCTCGTCCTCGCCGCCGAGGAGGACATCAGCGTGGTGGCCGAGCTGGATCGGGGTGACGACCTCCCGCCAGCGGTCCGGGCGCAGCGTCCCGACGTGGCGGTCGTCGACCTCGACCTCGTCGACGAGGCCGGTGTGGCGGGGCAGTGCCCCCTGCTGGTGCTCGCCGACCGGCGCCGCGCGCGCCGGCTGCACCGGGTCCTGGCACCCGGGCGGACCGTCGGCATCCTCGGCAACGACGTCGCCCCGCATCGGGTGGTGGACGGGATCCGGCGGTTGGCCCGACGGGAGTCGGTGATCGACGCCGACCTGGTGATGGCGGCGCTGAACCGGGACAGCCCGCTGACGACCCGGGAGACGGAGATCCTCGACCTGACCGCCGCGGGGGCGCCGGTCGTGGAGGTCGCCCGGGCGCTCGGGCTCGCCCCGGGCACGGTGCGCAACCACCTCGGGCGGATCGCCCGCAAGGCGGGCGCGCGGACCAGGGTGGAGGCGGTGCGGGTCGCCCGCGAGGCCGGCTGGATCTGACGGCGACAGGCGCGACGGAGGCGGGTCGGGGCGTCCGGCGCCGTGGCGAGGTCGAGGCCGGTGTCCCGAGGGCGGGAGCGCCTGGGTAGCGTGCCGTCATGAGTGCGGACAGCTTCCGCTCGGTGGAGATCGAGCGCACCAGCGTCGGGCAGTACGTCGTGCGGAACGTCCGCGGCGGATCGTTGTCGATGGGCGCCGGCGAGGACGCCAGCTTCACGCCGGTGGAACTGCTTCTGGCGGCCATCGGCGGCTGCACGGCGATCGACGTGGACCTCATCACGAGCCGCCGCGCCGAGCCGATCCGGTTCTCCGTCGAGGTCACCGGCGACAAGATCCGGGACGAGGCCGGGGCGAACCGGATGTCGAACATCGAGGCGCGGTTCACCGTGACGTTCCCGGAGGGCGCGGACGGCGACCGGGCTCGTGAGGCGCTGCCTCGATCGCTGCAGCAGTCGCACGACCGGCTCTGCACCGTCTCCCGTACCGTCGAACTCGGCACTCCCGTCTCGATCGTCGAGGCTGCCGGCTCCACCGGAGACTGACGTCCCGCGGGCGTCACCCGCTCCTGCGTGGCCGGTGGGCCGCGGCGAGTGTCGTCGCCGGCCCCGACCGGCAGCCGCGCGGCGTCGGCGGTCCGACGCCGCGCCGGTCCGTCGGCGCGGTGGAGGCGACGTTCAGTAGGCGTTGTTCGCCGTGGTCAGGCGCACCTCGCCGGCCGGCAGGGCCGGGCATGCCGCGGCGCCCTTGTACGTCGGGCCCGGCGGGGTGAGCAGCCACACCGGCAGGTTGGCGGTGCTGCCGATCAGGTATGTGCCGAGGTCGTTGCCGACGAACCGGTTGTGGTACGACGAGCACTCGTTGCCGGCCTCGTTCACCTCCTCCCGGTAGTGGACCATGGACGGCGAGGCCCGCAGGAACCCGTTGGCGCCGAACACGTTCTGCTCGAACGTGTTGAAGTTGCTGCCGTCACGCACCTTGATCGGTTCGCTGCTCACGCCGGTCACCTGGTTGCCCGCGAACCGGTTGCGGGAACTCTTGTGCGTCACGTATACGGCGTGGATGTAGCTGTTCTCGGAGTTGCGCAGGTCGACGAAGTGGTTGTTCTCGATGCGGTTGTCGGACGACTCGGTCAGCACGATCCCGCCGTACCCGCACCGCAGGAAGTCGGGGTCGTCGCACGAGCCGCCGGTGTAGGCGTTGCCGATCTTCGTGAACCGCATCCCGAAGGCGGTGTTGCCGTTGAGCCCTCGGGCCGACGGCAGCCCCGGCGCCGAGGACGGCTGGTAGCCGCCGCCGCACGAGCCCGCGGAACCGTCCAGCGAGAGGGCCGAGCTGGCGTAGTGCTCCACCTGCAGGTAGTAGAACCGCAGCCCGGCCGTGCCGCCGCCGGCGAGCGGCTGGCCCGGGTTGCCGGGACAGGCGTAGAACCACGGCCCGGTGATGTAGCGTCCCGATCCGCTGGCGCGCGCGTTCTGGAACACCGGCAGCGCCGCGATACCGTCACGGCCCTCACCGTACTCGTAGTCGTCCGGCATGAACGTGATCGTGTGCCCCGGCCGGTAGGTCTGCCAGACGATCCCCTGTGCCACGTACGTGCCGGCGTGGATGCGTACCTCGACGTCCGTGTCGAGCGGGCCGGCGGCGACGAGCTGCTGCACCCGGGCGAGGCTGCGGACGGCGGAGCCGGGTGTCGCGCCGTCGCGCGCGTCGTCGCCGGACGCGTTCATGTAGATGGTCTGCACGCCCTCGGCAGCGGCGGCCGACGCGACCACGACGACCGACGACAGCCCGATCAGTGCCGCCGCGAGCAGGTGCTTGAGGCTTCTCATGGACGATCCTCCCCGTGTGCGACGCGCCGACCATCCGGAAGGAACGGTCATCATCGATCTTGATCGTCCTGTGATGATGCCATACGCGGCCTCGTCGGATGCGCCGCGACGTCGCAGCGGCCGGGGCCGCCGGGCGGTTCGGGGCACGGGTTCGACCCGGCTGCCGGCGGGCAACGCGGGTCGGGCGGTCGGTCACGCGTGGGCGAGAGGCACCCGTGGCGGTGTCGCCGCGTCCTGCCAGTGGCCCACCAGCTCCCGGTAGGTGGGGGAGCGGCCGAGCAGCTCGTCGTGGGTGCCGACGAGGGGCCGGTCGCCGTCGAGGACCAGGATCCGGCGGGCCCGGGTCGCCGAGCTGATCCGGTGGGCGACGACCACCAGCGTGCCGGGGCGGCGGGCGAAGGCGTCCTCGACGGTCGCCTCCAGCGTCGGGTCCAGGTGGCACGTGGCCTCGTCGAGGATCACCAGCGGCGCCGGGGCGAGGTAGGCCCGGACGGCGGCGACGAGCTGCCGTTCCCCGGCGGACAGCGCACCGGGGTCGATCTCGGCGGCGAGACCGCCGAGGCGGGTCACGAGGGGACCGGCTCCGAGGGCGTCCACGGCCGCCGCCACGGTCGCGTCGTCGGCCTCCGGGCGCAGGTAGCGCAGGTTGTCGCCGACGGTGCCGCTGCGCACGTACGCCTCCTGCGGCACCAGCACCCGCAGCCGCGCCAGGGTCGTGGGCGAGGCGGCGGCCACGGGCGTGTCGCCGAGGAGTACCGTGCCGGACTCCGGCCGCGCCAGCCCGGCGACCAGGGCGGCCAGGGTGGACTTGCCGGCGCCGCTGGGCCCCACGACGGCCAGGTGCTCGCCGTCGGCCACGGTCAGGGTGAAGCCGGCCAGCACGGGCCGGGCGTGCGGGCCGTACCGGAAGGTCAGCCCGCGCAGCCGCACCGCCGGCGGGGCGGCCGCGGACGCGCCGGGGCGCGACACCGGGCCGGGCACGGCGGGCGGGTGGGGCGCCGCCGGGTCGGGCCGATCGCCGTCCCCGGGCGGCGGGCAGGTGCGCAGGATCCGGTCCAGGGTGACGGCGTAGCGCAGCCCGCCGCCGCCCACGCCCTGCACGACGGCGTGCAGGGCGGGTTGCAGGCCGGTGGTGACGTAGACCAACGCGCCCAGCACGGCGCCGGTGCTGAGCCCCTGCCGCACCAGCCACGGCGCGGCGAGCAGCAGCACCACCACCGGCAGCCAGCCGCCCAGCCCGAGGCTGAGGCTGCGCAGCGCCGCCATCCGTGCGAGGGTCCGCTCGGCGTCGGCCTGCGCGCCGACCCGCCGGTCGACGCCGGCCGCAACCCGGTCCTGTGCGCCGCAGGCGACCACGTCGCGGTGCCCGGTCAGCGCGGTCGCCGCCGCCCGGCCGAGTTCCTCGCCGGCGGTCACCTGGGCCCGCTGGTGCGCCACCATCGCCGGCAGCGCCGCCGCGAAGACCGCCAACCCGACCACCAGCGGCGCGGCCACCGCACCCGCCAGCGGCGGCGCCAGGGCGAGCAGGCCGAGCAGGGCCGCGCCGGCGGTGAACAGGAACCCCCGGACCACCAGCAGCAGCCCGCCGAAGGTGTCCCGGACGACCTCCGCCTGGTGGGTCAGCCGGGCCACGGCGGCGCTGTCCGGCCGGCCGCCGGCCCGGGTGGCGTCGTGCAGCGCGGCGTGCACCACCCGGGCGGCCAGCTCGTCGCGGAACGGCTCGACCACGGCGCCGAGGCTGCGGTAGACCTGCCCGGTGGCGGCCGCGCCGACCAGCACGGCCGCGCCGAGCCCGGCCAGCCAGGCCAGGCCGGTGGCGAACTGGCCGGCCAGGAAGCCCCGGTCGACCGCGCGGGCCACCAGCAGCCCGCTGAGCAGCGCCGGCAGGGACTCGACCAACGACCAGGCGGCGAGCCGGCCCAGCTCGCGGCGGCGGGCGCGCAGCGCCGCCCAGGTCGTGCCGCGTACGCCGCTCACCGGTCGTCACCACCTGGCGCGAAGACGGCCCGGTAGTCCGGGTCGGCCCACAGCCGCCGGTGCGGCGCCACGGCCCGCAGCCGGCCGCCGTCGAGCCAGGCGACCAGGTCGGCGGCGGCGGCCGTCGTCGCGCGGTGGGTCACCACGAGGCGGGTACGGCCGCCGGCTCCGTCGGCCACCGCCCGGGCGATCCGGTGCTCGGTGGCGGTGTCCAGGCTGGACGTGGCGTCGTCCAGGATCAGCAGCCGTTCGGCGGGGAACGCGCGGGCCAGCCCCAGCCGCTGCGCCTCGCCCCCGGACAGCGGCGCGTCCGCCAGCCGGGTGCGGAAGCCCTCGGGCAGGCGGGCGACGACGTCGGCGACCTGCGCCGCCCGGGCCACGGCCAGCACCGGCGCGGTGGCCGGCGCGCCGTCGGCGGGCGGGCGCGCCGAGCCGTCGGGCAGGGCCAGGCCGATCGCGTCGTGCACCGTCTCGCCGACCAGCACCGGCCTGTCGAAGGCGTGCCCGACGGCCGTGCGCAGCGCGGACCGGCTCAACCGGCGCAGCGGCACCCCGTCGAGCAGCACCTCGCCGGCGTCCGGGTCGTGCAGCCGACCCGCGACGGCGGCGAGGGTCGACTTGCCGGCGCCGGAGCGCCCGACGACGGCGACCGTGGCGCCGGCGGGAACGGCCAGGTCGATCCCGGCCAGGACCGGCCGCCCGTCCTCGGCGCGCACGCCGACGCCGCGCAGCCGCAGCTCGCCTCGGCCGGGCGGCAGCGTGTCCGCCCCGTCCGGGCGTGCCGGGTGGGCCAGGGGTTCCGCGATCCGGCCGGCCGCCGCGCGGGCGCGGACCAGCCGGTTGAGGGTGGCCAGCACCGCGCCGAGCCCGGCGCCGAGGGCGGCGTACTGCACGGCGGCGACCAGTTGACCGGGGGTGAGCCAGCCGGCGGTGAGCGCGTACCCGCCAACGGCCACGACGGCCACCTGGAGCAGCGGGCCGACGGCGGCGGTGCGGGCGCTGGCCCGGGCCAGCAGCCGCCAACCGAGCAGGCCGTACCCGCGCAGCTCCGGCAGTGCCGCCAGCACCCGGTCGCGTTCCCGGTCGACGGTGGCGGCGGCGGCGATGGTGCGGGCGCCGCCGAGCGCCTCCAGCAACCGGCCGGCGATGACGCCCAGCACCCGCTGGTACCCCCCGACGGCGGCGGAGGCGTCGGTGACGAAGGCGCGCATGAGCACCGCGAGCAGCGCCAGCCCGCCGAGCAGGGTGGCGCCGAGCAGCGGCTCGATCAGGGTGAGCGCCACGACGCTGCCGACGGGCGGAAGCAGCGCGACCACGCCCAGCGTCACGGCGGTGCCGGCCTGCCCGGCGTCGGCGGCCTGGCCGACGAGCCGGCCCACCAGGTCGCCCACCGGGTAGCGGCGGACGGTGCGCACGTCGGAGGCGAACAGGTGGCGCAGCAGTCGCCGGCGCAGCAGCGCGGTGGCCCGGGCGGCACCGTAGCCGCCGGCGAGGTCGGCGAGGACGTCGGTGACCATGAGGACGGCGACCAGGCCGCAGGCGGCGGCCGGCCACCAGGAGCCGTGCCCGCCGACGGCGGCGTCGACGGCGAGCCCGAGGGTGGCGGGGAGCGCCAGTTCGGCGGCCGCGCCGGTGAGCGCGACCGCCCCGAGCAGGACCGTCCAACCGCCGCCGTCGCGGACCACCCGGCGCAGCAGCCGGTCGGAGCCGGTCAACGTCCGCATCGGACCTCCCACCAGGACGTGCGGCCCTGGGCGGGTACGTCTACCCGCCCAGGGCCTCGCGTGGTGACCTGATCAGTTGCAGGTCGTGACGGACAGCGAGCTGTCGCCGCAGAGCAGCAGGCTCGCCCGGCTGCCGCCGCCGGTGCGGTCGGCGGGGGCCATCTCCAGGCCCTGAAGGTCCAGAAGCGCCATGTCGTGTCACCTCCTTCCGTGCTGGTCGGTCGGGTCGGTCGCCCTCGCATCGGCGAGGGAGTCGGTGGCGCCCGACAGGGGCGCGAGGAACGGCAGGGCCACCGGCGCGTCGTGCCGCGCGGCGGCCAGCGCCAGCAGCACGCCGGCGGTGCCGGTGCCGAGGTCCATGGACAGCCGCAGCAGCTGCTCGCCGGGGAACGCGGTCCCGTCGGCGTAGGGCAGGGCGTGCCAGGCCAGGCGCCGCACCTGCGTCGCCAGCTCCCGCCGCAGCCCCGGATCGTCGGGGTACGCCGCGAGGTAGGTGACGATGCCCGCCCGCCCGGCGAACAGGCCCGACTGCGCGTAGAACGGGGACCGGGCGGCGCGGCGCACGCCGGCGCTGGCCTCGGCGAACCGCTCGTCGGCCTGGTGCCGCAGGTACTGGTCGAGCACGAGCCCGATGCCGACGCTGCCCTGCCCCAGGTAGGGCATGGTGCGCCAGCCCTCGTTGACCTCCAGTGCGCCGTCGGGGCGTACCACGCAGCGGCGCAGGTCCTGCCGCAGGGCGGTCGCGGCGTGCTCCAGCAGGGACCGCTCGCCGGTCAGCTCGTGCAGCCGCACCAGCAGCAGCGCCGGCCCGGTCCGGCCGCGCAGCAACCCGGCGTACGGGTGCCTGCCGCCGCTGACCTCGGGCCCCGGATCGTCGGCGAGCTGCTCGATCACCCGCTCGGCGGCCCGCCAGGCCGCGTCGCGCAGGGCCGTCTCGCCGGTGCGACCGGCCAGCTCGGCCAGGTTGAGCGCGATCCCGGACAGGCCACCCGAGAGGCTGTGGTCCAGGCCGTCCAGCGGCTGGCGCAGGCAGATGTCGAGCACGTCGAGGGCGTCCTGCCGGCGGCCGAGCGACTCCAGGGCGTACGCGACGCCGTGCAGGCCGTCGTAGAAGCCGCACCGGGTGCCGGCGGCGGGCGACGTGGCCCGGCGGACCAGCCACCGCTCGTGTTCCGGCCAGCGTCCGGCGCCGCTGACGTGCAGGGCGTACAGGACGCCGGCGGCACCGTGGGCGAGGTTGAGCCCGCCGCTGCGGAACTGCTCGATGTCGCCGGGGAAGAGCCGGTCGTCCCGGCCGGGCGTCGCGCTGGCCAGGATCGCCCGGGCGAGCCGGTCGCGGTGCTCCGGGCCGACGTCGACGGTGAGGTCGGGGGCCGGGTCCTCGGTCGGTTCGCCGGTGATCTCGGCCACGGCGGCGTCGAGGAGCTCCCTCGGCACCGGGAAGTGGGTGGCGATCACGTCGGCGAGGTGCGCGGCCTTTGCCGGCGCCAGCCGCACCAGCTGGGTCAGCGGCAGGAACAGCGCGAGCCGCAGGCAGGCCAGGGCGTAGCGGTCGACGGCGGGACCCGTGCGGTCCCGGGGCGCGGCGAAGCCCTGGTTGCGCAGGCCGGGCCGGCGGTGCCCGTCGATCGGGGCGGCGACCTCGAAGTCCACCAGCGCGATCCGGTCGTCCGGGCGCACCATGACGTTGAACAGGTGCAGGTCGCCGTAGACGAGGCCCCGCTCGTGGATCGCCGTGACGACCTGTTCGACCTGCCGGTGGACGTCCAGCGCCCACCGGGTGTAGTCGGCGCGGTCGGCGTCCGTGGCGTCGGCGTCGATCAGCGGATACCTGTCGACGAGGACCTTGTTGAGCGCGCGGCCCTCGATGAACTCCAGCGCGAGGAACCGGTGCTCGCCGAGGGTGAACTCGTCGTGCACCCGGGGCACCTGCGGCAGGTCGGCGAGCCGGCGCAGCGCCTCGGCCTCGCGGGCCAGCCGGGCGACCGCGTCGGCGCCGTCGGCGTCCAGGCCGGCGTGCGGGCGGGCCTCCTTCAGCACCACCTGCGTGTCGGTGCGCACGTCCCGGCCCACGTAGAGGCCGCCGCCGTTGGAGAAGTGGATGACCTTCTCGATGCGGTACGGCACCTCGTCGGTGCTGGTGGCGTTGCGGGCGGCCAGGTGCGGGCCGAGGAAGTCGGGCAGCGTCACCCAGGACGGCACGTGGAAGACGGGATCGCGGCGGTCGGGCACCAGGGTGCCGCTGTCGTCCTCGATCGCGGGGACCACCTGGCCGTCGGGGGAGTGGCAGAAGCGGGCGGCGAAGCCGCCGTAGCGCACGTGCACCGGGCCGGCGCCGTGACGCAGGTCGCTGAGGATGTACGGGCCGGGCTCGCCGGCGAGCAGCTCGTCGAGCTCCTTGCAGACCAGCTCCAGCTCGGCGTCGTCGCGGGGGTAGACGGTGACGAACTTGCCGCTGGCCGCCCGGGAGGCGTACTTGGAGTTGCGCAGCAGCAGGGTGCGGGGGCCGCGGAGGAACTTGAACGACAGCCCGCGCGGGACGCAGTAGTCCCAGACCGTCTCCAGTACCCGGTCGGCGTTCGCCAGCGTCGCCGAGACGTGGATCTTCCAGCCCTGCTGCGGCAGCGAGCCGCCCTCGGGGGCGTAGATCAGCCAGTCGTCGAGCGGCTCGGAGCGCCAGCCCTCGGGCACGGGCCGTCGGGCCGCCGCGAAGGTGGGCTGCTCCACCGCGTTGCCGAGCGAGTCGTAGAACAGCCGGTCGGCGGCGCAGTAGCTGTCGTAGCGATCGTCCACCGTGACCACTCCTTCCGCTGTTCGGTCGAGCCCTCGGCCCTGCTGACGGATACGAGTCTGTCCGTTCGGCCCATGGCGGCTCCAGTGTGATCAGTCATGACGATGGATGCGTGCCGCACGGGCCGCCGTGACAAATGTCAGGCGTACCGGGACGGACGCCCGCCGTGCCGGGCCCCGCCGCCCTGCCCGGGCCGGGCGGTGCGGGCACCCTGGTCGGTGGCGGTACGGTGCTCGCCGTGACCGCAGACGATCACCCCTGCGCCGCCGGCGGGCCCGTCGCCGTGCTGGCCAACCCGACGGCGGGACGGGGCCGGCACCGAGGGCTCCTGCCGCAGCTTCTGCGCCGGCTCGCGACCGCCGGCCGACCGGTGCGCCTGCTGCACGCGCACAGCGCCGACGAGGCCGAGGCGGCCTGCCGCGCGGCGGTCGCCGACGGCGCGTCCGCCCTGGTCGCGGTGGGCGGCGACGGCACGGTGCACCGCGCGTTGCAGGCGGTCGCCGGCACGACGGTGCCGTTCGGCCCGGTGCCGGCCGGCACGGGCAACGACTTCGCGGTCGACACCGGCTTCCCGGCCGACCCCCTCGCCGCCGTCGACGTGATCGCGGCGGCGTTGCGCGACGGCCGCGCCCGGCCGGTGGACCTGGCGCGGCTGACGGGCGTCGACGGCACGCACCGCTGGTACGGCGCGGTGCTCGCGGCCGGCTTCGACGCGATCGTCAACGAGCGGGCCAATCTGATGCGCTGGCCGCGCGGCCCGCGCCGCTACGATCTGGCGATCCTGGTGGAGCTGGCCCGGCTGCGCCCGCGCCGCTACACGCTGCGGCTCGACGGGGTGGCGCACGAGGTGGACGCCGTGCTGGTGGCGGTGGGCAACTGCGCCAGCTACGGCGGCGGGATGCGGATCTGCCCCGACGCCGATCCGACCGACGGGCTGCTCGACGTGGTGGTGGGCGGCCGGTTCGACCGGCGCACCCTGATGCGGGTCAAGCCGCGCATCTATCGCGGCACCCACGTGACGCATCCGCTGGTGCGCAGCCACCGTGCCCGCACGGTCGAGCTGAGCGCCGAGGGCATCACCACGTACGCCGACGGCGAGCGGTCGCTGCCCCTGCCGGTGACCGTCACCGCCGTCCCGGGCGCCGTCCTCCTGCTGCGCTGATCCCCGGCCCCCGGGGGAGTCAGGCGGCGGCGCGGACGATGCGGTCCAGCCACTCCGCGAGGAGGGCGCGTTCGGCCGGGGTGAGGTCGGTGGCGAGCTCGTCGAGGGCGGCGCGCAGCGCCACCGCGTACCGCACCGGGTTGCCGGCGCGGGAGGTCGCGCGGGCGGCGGGGGAGTCGGTGACCAGCGCGGCGAGCACCGCTTCCCGGGTGCGGTCCGACAGGGCGGGATCGCGCCGCGGCGGCGGCGTGCGGATCAGGGCGAGGGTGACCCCGCAGGCGGCGGCGTGCAGCATCTCCGTGGCCTCGTCGACGCTTGCCCGCAGCCGGCCCGCCTCGGCCACCCGGTGCACGAGCTGACGCAGGATGTCGGCCGCGACCCGGGCGGCGGTCGGCGTCTCGCCGGGGCGCGGGTCGCCGTACATGAGGGCGTGGAAGGCGGGGTTGGCCACGCCGAAGCCGACGTGCACGTCCCAGCCCCGGCGCAGGTCGTCGACCGGGTCGCCGGCGAGGTCCCGGGACGCCTCGGCGTGCAGGTACGCGGCGAACCCGTAGCTGGCCGCCGCGTCCAGCAGGCCGCGCATGTCACCGAACTGCCGGTAGATGGTCGGCGCCTGCACGCCCGCCGCCCGGCTCACCGCGCGGGTGGAGACCGCCTCCCGGCCGCCCTCGGCGAGCAGCGCGGCGGCGGCGCGGACGATCCGGTCCCGGGGCGACGTCTCGGTGATCATGACAGCGACGATAACGCCCTCATGTTATCGACGCCGGCTAGCGCCGCTGTCGTCCGCGCGTTAACGCCGCTAAACCCGTGGTCAGTGCCGCTTTCATCCCGCCGCCAGCGTCGTTGTCGCCCTGCGTGCAGGGGCGCTCCAGCCCTGGGTGGAGCGTCGCTGTCGCCCCGCCGTCAGCGCCGCTGGTCGACGCCGGCCACGTCCAGCACGGTGCCCAGGCCGTTCGGCCGCCCCGCCTCGGCGGCCGGCAGCACCAGCACCCCGCAGCCGGCCGCGACCGCCCCCGCGTCGGCCGGCGTGTCGCCCACCATCAGCGCGCGCTCCGGGTCGACGCCGAGCATTCCGCAGGCGCGCAGGAAGATCCCCGGGTCCGGCTTGCAGCGCCCGACCTCGTACGACAGGGTGAAGGCGTCGACCAGGTCGGCCAGCCCCCACGCCGCGAAGATCGGCCGGATGTCGAAGCCGATGTTGCTGACCACGGCCACCGGGACGCCCGCGGCGCGCAGGGCGGCCAGCGTCGGCGCGGTGTCCGGGTACGGCACCCAGCCCTCGGGCACCAGCACCCGCTCGTAGAGCGCCTCGGCGAAGCCCTCGATGCCGGCGTCGACGGTCTCGGCCAGCCCCGTGTAGGCGCCCCGGTGGGCGTGCGGGTAGAGATCCCGGTCGGCCCACAGCTCGGCCAGCCGGGGCGGCACGCGGGCCGGCAGCGGACCGCCCGCCCGGCCCGCCGTCAGGAGCCGGTCGGCGAGCGCGGTCGCGCGCATCCGCTCCAGGGTCACCCCGCAGGAGGCGGCGGCGGCGAGCACCCACTCGCGCGGCTCCTCCACCTGGGCCAGCGTGCCGTGGAAGTCGAACAGGACCGCCTCCACCGGGCGGCGGGACGGGCCGGGGCCGACGGCGTCGTCGGCGCCGGGTGGGGCGTGGGGCGGTTCGGCGTGGTCCGGCACGTCGTGCACCCTACCGACCGCCTCCGACCCGGCTGTCGGTTGGCCTTGTCGCGTGGTCACCGGCGGCACGCATTAATCTTGGAGACATGTCGAGCCCCGCCGAGCGGTACGCCGCGGCGCGCCGCCGGGCCGCGCAGGCCTCACAGTTCCCGGCGCTGGACGAGTTCGCCCTTGACCTGGGGTTCGATCTCGACGACTTCCAGCGGGAGGCGTGCCAGGCGCTGGAGCGGGGCAGCGGGGTGCTGGTCTGCGCCCCCACCGGCGCCGGCAAGACCGTCGTCGGCGAGTTCGCCGTGCACCTGGCGCTGCGCGGCGCGCCCGCCACCGCTGCCCGCGCGTCCGCCGACGCCACCGCTGCCCGCGTGCCCACGACCGCCAACGGTCCCGGCGCGGACGACGAGGTGGTGCCGGCGGCCGGCGGGGAGGTAGCCCCGTCCCCGGCCGCGCCCCGGCGGCGCAAGTGCTTCTACACCACGCCGATCAAGGCGCTGTCGAACCAGAAGTACCACGACCTGGTCGACCGCTACGGCGCCGAGCAGGTCGGGCTGCTCACCGGCGACAACGCCATCAACGGCGACGCCCCCGTGGTGGTGATGACCACCGAGGTGCTGCGCAACATGCTCTACGCCGGCTCGGCCACCCTGGAGGGCCTGGCGTACGTGGTGATGGACGAGGTGCACTACCTCGCCGACCGGTTCCGCGGCGGGGTGTGGGAAGAGGTGATCATCCACCTGCCCGCCTCGGTCACCCTGGTCTCCCTGTCGGCGACGGTGTCCAACGCCGAGGAGTTCGCCGACTGGCTGGTCACCGTGCGCGGCGAGACCGCCGTGGTGGTCAGCGAGCACCGGCCGGTGCCGCTGTGGCAGCACATGCTGGTGGGCAGGCGGATGTTCGACCTGTTCCACGACGCCGACGCGGCCCGCAAGCACGACGTGCACCCCGAGCTGCTGCGCTACACGCGCGACACGATGCGCCGACTGGAGCTGGGCGAGGGGCGCAGCGCCGGCCCGGGTGGCGGTCGGCGCGGGCCGCGCTGGCGCGGCCCGATGCGCCCCGACATCGTCGACCGGCTCGACCGGGAGGGCCTGCTCCCGGCGATCCTGTTCATCTTCAGCCGCGCCGGCTGCGCCGCCGCCGTGCAGCAGTGCCTCGCCGCCGGCCTGCGGCTCACCTCGCCGGAGGAGCGGGCGGAGATCCGCCGGGTCGTCGAGTCCCGGGTCACCGCCATCCCCGGCGAGGACCTGTCGGTGCTCGGCTACTGGGAGTGGCTCGACGGGCTGGAGCGCGGCCTGGCCGCCCACCACGCCGGCATGCTGCCGGTGTTCAAGGAGGTCGTGGAGGAGCTGTTCGTCCGCGGCCTGGTCAAGGCGGTCTTCGCCACCGAGACGCTCGCGCTGGGGATCAACATGCCGGCCCGCTGCGTCGTGCTGGAGCGGCTGGTCAAGTACAACGGCGAGGCGCACGTCGACCTGACCCCGGGGGAGTACACGCAGCTCACCGGCCGCGCCGGCCGGCGGGGCATCGACGTCGAGGGGCACGCCGTCGTCGTCTGGTCCCCGGAGACCGACCCCCGGCACGTGGCCGGTCTCGCCTCCACCCGCACGTACCCGCTGCGGTCCAGCTTCCGGCCGTCGTACAACATGGCGGTCAACCTGGTCGGCACGGTCGGCGCCGAGCCGGCCCGGGCGCTGCTGGAGTCGTCGTTCGCGCAGTTTCAGGCGGACCGGTCGGTGGTCGGCCTGGCCCGCCAGGTGCAGCGCAACACCGAGACCATCGAGGCGTACGGCGCGGAGGCGGCCTGCCACCACGGCGACTTCGACGAGTACTTCGCGCTGCGGGTGGCGATCGCCGACCGGGAGCGCGCCATCGCCCGGCAGGGGCAGAGCCAGCGCAAGGCCGCGGCGGTGGCCTCGCTGGAGCGGCTGCGGGTCGGCGACGTGATCCGGGTGCCGTCGGGCCGGCGGGCCGGCCTGGCGGTCGTGCTCGACCCGGCCACCGGCGGCTTCGGCGAGCCTCGGCCGCTGGTGCTCACCCAGGACCGCTGGGCCGGGCGGGTCAGCCCCGGCGACTTCACCACGCCCGCCGAGGTGCTGGCACGCATCCGGGTGCCGAAGCACTTCAACCACCGCTCCCCGGCCGCCCGGCGGGACCTGGCCGCCGAGGTGAGCGGCACCGGGCTGGACCGGCACGGCGGTCGCCGGGGCGGCCGGTCCCGGCAGGCGGTCGGCGAGGACCACCGGCTCAGCCAGCTCCGCGCGGAGCTGCGCCGGCACCCCTGCCACGCCTGCCCGGACCGGGAGGAACACGCCCGCTGGGCGGAGCGGCGCCGCCGGCTGGAGAAGGACACGGAGGAACTGCGGCAGCGGGTGGCCGGGCGGACCGGTTCGCTGGCCCGTACGTTCGACCGGATCGTCGCGCTGCTCACCGCCCGCGGCTACCTCGCGCCCGACGGCGCGGTGACCGACGCCGGCCGGATGCTCGGCCGGATCTGGACGGAGGCGGACCTGCTCGTCGCCGAGTGCCTGCGACGTGGGGTGTGGGACGGGCTCTCCCCGGCCGAGCTGGCCGCCGCCGTGTCGGTGGTGGTCTTCGAGGCCCGTCGGGACGTCGACGAGCGGGCGTCGCTGCCGCGCGGCCCGGTGGCCGAGGCGGTCGACGAGACCCTCAAGCTGTGGAGCGAGATCGAGGCCGACGAGGCGGCCCGCGGCCTCGCCGTCACCCGCGAGCCGGACCTCGGCTTCGCCTGGCCGATCTACCGGTGGGCACGCGGCGAGGCCCTGGCCAAGGTCCTCGGCAGCGGCCACGAGATCGACGGGGAAATGCCGGCCGGCGACTTCGTCCGGTGGGCCCGTCAGGTGGTCGACCTGCTCGGTCAGCTCGCCGACTCTGGCGGCGCCTCGACGGAGCTGAGGTCCACCGCCCGGCAGGCGATCGCCGCGGTCAACCGGGGCGTGCTGGCCTACCACGCGGCGGCCTGACCGCCAGTCGGCGGATCGGGTCCGTCGGCTGCCCACGGTCCACGGCGTCACCGGTGCGGCCGACGACTGCGCCGGCGCGATGCACGTCGCGCGGTCGTCTGGTTCACCGACCGAGCTGCTCCGCGGCGACGGCCGCGCCCGCGTCGAGGCCGAGGAGCGACAGGCAAGCCGACAGGTCGTTGAGGCGGCGGGCACCCACCCGCACCGCGAACGCCTGCCACAGCATCCTGATCTTGGGATCCAGCCCTTCCTCCACCAGTTCGGCCGTACGCTCGACGGCCTCGGCCTGCCCCAGCGTGCCGGGCGTCGGGACCTCCGCGTCCTTCCGTCCTGCCAGCCAGGCCAGCCCGGTGGGCAGGGAGCGCCGCAACGCCTTCTCCGCGCTCGCACTCCCAGCCGAGCAGGCCGATCGCGGCGTCGACCCCGATCTCGGGGTCCCAGCCGAACGCGTCGAACAGTGGTAGCCGACCGCCGATGAGCCGCATTCCATACGGGGAGCCCGTCAGCACCTCAAGCACGGCCGGAGGCGGTGCCTCGCCGCCCAGGACCATGGAGAGGGAGTTGGCGTAGCAGTACGGCCCGGAGCCGACATAGGTGGCAGACCTGCCTTCAATGTGCCGCCTGACACGGTGCCAGGGGCAAGCCGGTCTGCGCCTGCCTCGTCACGGCCATCGAGGGCACCGGTGACACCGCTGTTCGGCGTGCGCCAGGCATCACGGCGCCAGGTGGGTCAGGTTGAGCCGGGCCAGCCGGTCGGGGTCGGACAGGATGTCGATCGTGACGATCCTGCTGTCGGAGATGGTGAAGTTCATGACGGAGATCAGCTGGTCGTCGATGGTGTTGACCAGGCCGGCGAGGCCGTTGACGAGCGCTGGGTGGGTGGTGGCGCTGGTGGCCATGCGCTGGAAGGTGGCGGCCTGTCCGGCCACGGCCGCGGCACCGCGGATGACCTTCATGCCGCCGGTGAGCACGCCGCCGTCGGCGCGCAGCACCACGTCAGGGTCGAGGATGGCCAGCAGCGCGTCGAAGTCGCCGCCACGCGCGGCGGCCAGGAACGCGTCCACCACCCGACGCTGACCGCTCAGGTCAGGGTCAGGGCTCGGGGTCGCGCCGCGGACTCGTTGGCGCGCCCGGCTGGCGAGTTTCTTCGCTGCCACGGGTGTGCGGTCCACGATGGGCGCGATCTGCTCGAACGGTAGACCGAACATGTCATGGAGCACGAACGCCAGCCGTTCGGCCGGGGTCAGGGACTCCAGCACGACCAGCAGCGCCAGCCCCACCGAGTCGGCCAGCAGCACCTCCTGCTCCGGGTCGGCGGCTCCCGCGCGGCTGATCAACGGATCGGGCAGGCGCTCCTCCAGCGGCTCCTCGCGCCGGGACTTGCGGGCGCGCAGCATGTCCAGGCACACCCGGCCGACCACGGTCGTCAGCCAGCCGCCGAGATTGTCGATGTCACCCGAGTCCGAACGTGCCAACCGCAGCCATGCCTCCTGGACCGCGTCCTCGGCCTCGCTCAGTGAGCCGAGCATGCGGTAGGCGACCGTCTTCAGATGGGCTCGGTGCCGCTGGAACTGGCCGGCCAGAACGTCTTGGGGTGTCACTTGCATTCCTCTCGCTTCAGCCACGTCAGACTGCTGACGCGTCAAAGTAGGCAGAGGTGACCGCGAACGCACACGGTCACCTCTGCTTCAGGCCATCCGTCATGCCGGCGATCAACACTCACTTACGAAGGGTTGCCGACGATGGGCAGGATGGATGTCCGCGGAACGGCCGCGGACGGCTTCGAACCGGTGCGCGAGGCGTTCGCCGCGGTGGTGGCCGAGCAGGACGGCCAGGCGGGGTCGCAGCTGGCCGTGTACGCGCACGGTCAGCTGATGGTCGACCTGTGGGCCGGGGACGAGGTGAGCGGTGACACGCTGACCGGGGTCTACTCCTCCACCAAGGGCGCCGCGACGCTGGTGGTGGCGCTGCTGGTGCAGGAGGGTGTCCTCGATCTCGACGAGCCGGTGGCCCGGCGATGGCCGGAGTTCGCCGCGGCCGGCAAGGATGGGATCACGCTGCGGGACGTGCTGACTCACCGCTCCGGCGTCATCGGCGTCGACGGCGGGCTGTCGGCAGCCGAGTTGGCCGACGATGCGGTGATCGCGCGCCGCCTGGCCGGGCAGCGGCCGTACTGGCGTCCGGGTTCGGCCTACGGCTATGGCGGGTTCGTCTCGTTCGCCATGGTGAACGAGGTGATCCGGCGGGTGACCGGCCGGTCGCTGCAGCAGGTCTACGACGAGCGCATCCGGACCCCGTACGGGCTGGATCTCTATCTGGGGCTGCCCGCAACTGAAGAGAAGAGGTTCCGCCCGATCCAGTGGTGGACGGCAACGCCGGAGCAGGAGGCCGCGTTCTGGTCGAACCTGCCCGGCCCGCACAGCATCCTCGGCGTCGGCTACGGGCTCAACAGCACGCCGCCGCTGGACCAGGCCGCCTTCGCCAACACCCGCGTCGTCCGCGCGTCCGGCCAGGCGTCGGCCGGTGGGGTGGGCAGCGCGCGCGGCCTGGCCGGCCTGTACGCAGCGGCCGTATGGGGCATCGACGGACGCCGTCCGCTGCTCAATCCGGACACGATCGGGGAGTTCTCCATGCTGCACTCCGCCGGCAGCGACCTGGTCCGCGGCGACCAGGGCAACTACGCGCTCGGGTTCCAGGCCAAGGGCCTGCGGTACGGGTTCCTCAGCGCGAACGCGTTCGGTCACGACGGCTCGGCCGGTTCGGAGTCCTTCGCCGATCCCCGCACCGGCATCGCGTTCGGCTACACCCGTCGCCGTTTCGGCTTCGGCTGGTCCTACCCCGAGCACGACCTGCTCGCCGCCGCCGTCCATCGCGCCGCCACCGCCTCCTGAGGAACCGGCATGACCTCGCATCTCGATACCCGCGACACCCGCCTGGCCCTGCTGGTGATCGCCGCCGCGCAGTTGCTGGTGGTGATGGACGGCACCATCGTGACCGTGGGCCTGCCCGTCATCGGAACCGGGCTCGGCATCGCCGAGGCCGACCTGGACTGGGTGCTCACCGCCTACGCCCTGGCCTTCGGTGGCCTGCTGCTGGCCGGCGGTCGCGCCGGCGACGTGTTCGGCCGCCGCAGGATGTTCCGCGCCGGACTGGTCGTCTTCCTGGCCGCCTCTCTGCTGGGCGGTCTGGCCGGCAACGGCACCGTGCTGATGGCCGCCCGCGTCCTGCAGGGTGTCGGCGCCGCGATCGTCGCTCCGGCCGCGCTGTCCCTGCTGGCCGACACCTTTGCCGCCGGGCCGGCGCGCAACAGGGCGCTCGGTGTCTACGGCGCCATGGGCGGCCTGGGCTCGGTTGTGGGCCTGCTGCTGGGCGGCGCGCTCACCGAGTACTGGGGCTGGCGGTGGATCATGTTCGTCAACATCCCCATCGCGCTGCTGGTCCTGGCCGGGACATTCGCCCTGGTGCCCGGCACCCGCGAGCGCGGCGGCCTCGACCTGCCCGGAGCGGGCACGGTGACGCTCGCCCTCGGTGCGCTGGTGTACGCGATCAACCGGGCCGGGTCGCATGGCGTCGGCGACGGGCTCACCGTGACCGTCGGCGCGATCGCCGTGGCGCTGCTCGTGGTGTTCGCGCTCGTCCAGCGCAGCGCGCGCCGCCCGATGCTGCCGTCAGGCGTCCTGGGCGACCGCGGCAGGCTCGGTGCGAATGTGGTGATGCTCCTGATGGGCGCCGGGCAACTGGCCACCTTCTACTTCCTCACCCTGTACATGCAGACGATCAAACAGTACCCGCCCATGATCACCGGCGTGGCCTATCTGCCGTTCGCCGTAGGCATAGGCCTCGGCTCCGGCGTCGTCGGCCCCAGACTGCAGGCCCGTACCTCTACGCAGGTCGTTCTGGCGACCGGGACGGCGGTGGCCGCCGCGGCGATGGGCTGGTTCAGCCTGCTGACCCCGGACCAGAACCCGCTGCTCGTGTTGCTGCCCGCGCAGCTCGCCGGCGGCATCGGCCTGGGCATCGGCTTCGTCGCAGCCACCATCGGCGGCGTCCAGGGTGTCGCATCGCGCGACTCGGGCATCGCCTCCGGCCTGGTCAACACCAGCCAGCAGATCGGCGGTGCCCTCGGCCTGGCCGTCCTGGCTGGCATCGCCGTCAACGTCACCACGAGCCAACCGGCAGGTACCCCCCTGCCCGACGCGCTCACCAGCGGCTACACCGTCGGCATGCTCGGCGGGGGCGGCTTCTACCTGGCCGCGATCCTTGCCGCCGTCCTCCTCCTGCGTCCCCGGCCCACGAACCGGCACACCGAGCGCAAACCGGAGGCCCTCGGGAGCATGCCCGGATGAAGTCGACCGTCTCGCCGGTCACCTTCGGCCCATTCGATCCGTCAGAACAGTGATCCACGACCCAAGATCAAGGAAGGAATGCCCATGACCGTCACCGAGTCGCGCCTGCCCAACCCCGCCGTGCTCGTCCCCGAGCTCAAGGACGTCGGCGGCGCTCTGTACAAGGCAACCGGGAACGGCACGATCCCGCAGATCACCATCAGCCTGGTCCAGTTGCGCGCCGGTCAGATCGTCGGCAGCACCTACCTGACCGTCCTGCACACCGGCAACCTCCGCAAGGCCGGCGCCACCGAGGAAAGCATCACCGCCGTGGCGTCCTGGCGGGACGCGCCCTACTTCACCGACGCCGAACGCATCGCGCTGGAACTGGTCGAGTCCGTGCTCACCCCGAACCCCTTCGGCGAGCGGGTCCCCGACGAGCTCTACTCCCGGGCGTCCGAACAGTACGACGACAAGGCGCTCGCCACGCTCATCATGGCCATCGGCCAAGTCTGCTTCTTCCTTCCGCTGGCACTCATCGGCAAGCCGCTGCCGGGTGTGTCGCCGGCGGAGCAGTGGAGGCCGTAACGCCGAAGACGCCCCGGGCCAGGATGCGGCATCTCGCCCGGAGGCCAGATCAGGGCCGGGCCAGGCGGCTCGCTCGCCCCACCCCCGGCTCGTCCAGCAATCCACAACCCGAGGAAACGGATCATGCACGCGCGAATGGCCAATCCGGCCTACCTGGTACCGGACGCGGGACACGCGATCGGGGCCCTCATGCGGGCCATGCAACACGACATGGAGCAGGGTGTCGTTCCGGCGGCGACGCTGATGCTGGCCGCCGTGCGCGGTAGTCAGATCAACGGCGGCAGCGCCTGCCTGTACGCCGACGCAGCCGAGGCCAGAAAGGCCGGGGTCACCGACGACCAGCTGATCACGGTGGCGGCATGGCGGCAGTCGCCGTACTTCACCGACGCCGAACGGGCTGCCCTGGCGCTGGCCGAAGCGGCAACCCGCATGAACGACCAGTCCGACGACGCCGTCCCCGACGCAGTCTGGAACGAACTCGTCGAGCACTACGACGAACGACAGCGCGCCACCCTGATCCTGTGGATGGCCACCAGCAACCTCTTCAACACCATCAACAACATCATCAAAGATCCTGCCGGCACCACCTGGAACTAGCCGGGTCCTCCTGCGCGGCTGCCCCTCGGGTAGCCGCGCAGGAGCGGGCTCGCAAGCCGGCATGGACGCTGACATCCCGCGACAGCAAGTGGGAGCCGCGCAGCGGCAAGACGTCCTCTCCGCACCTTCGGCGATCTCCAGGGCTCCCCGCGCCGTGCTCTCGACCATCACAACCAGATGGCGCTGAACCAGCCGTCTCGGGCAGGTCGTGGAATGGTCGCAGCCCGGAGCCGACATCGGCGTGGGACGTTCTCGCTGTCTGCCGCGGAGATGTGGGTCAGCATCTCGTCGGGCCGCGCGTCGAGCCGGAATCCTCCGGGTGGCGGGTAGCGGGCGCCGGCCGCGCGGGACGATGATGTGCGGGTGGCCGATCCCGTCGCCGACGTCGCCGCCAGCACACCCGGCCACGCCACGCCCGCTCGGCGGCGGCCCACCCCGCCAGGTCCCCGGGCCACCGGCCCCTGGTGGGTCGCGGCGACCACGACGACGGTCCTCCTGCTGCTCTCCGGCCGCTACGGCCACCACCGCGACGAGCTCTACTTCCTGCTCTGCGGCCGACACCTCGACTGGGGCTACGTCGACCAGGGCCCGCTGGTGCCGGCGCTGGCCCGCCTGGCGGACACGATCGCGCCGGGCAGCCTGACGGTGCTGCGGACCCCGTCGGCGTTGATCGGCGGCGCGGCGGTACTGCTGGTCGCCGCGATCGCCCGCGAGTTCGGCGCCGGGCGCGGCGCGCAGACCTACGCCGCGTTCCTCGCCGCCACGGCCGGCATCGTCCTCGCCGGTGGTCACCTGCTCAGCACCACCAGCGTCGACCTGCTGGTCTGGCTGGCGGCCGCGCTGTGCGCGGCGCGGATGCTGCGCACCGGGGACAGCCGTTGGGCGCTCGGCGTCGGGCTCGCGCTCGGCGTCGGCATGCTCAACAAGCTGCTGCCGGCCCTGCTCGCCGTCGGCCTGCTCGCCGGGCTCCTGATCGCTGGGCCGCGTCGGCTCCTGCGCGACCGGTGGGTGCTCGCCGCCGCCGCGGTCTTCCTGCTGCTCGCCGCGCCGACCCTGATCTGGCAGGCGGCCCACGGCTTCCCGCAGCTCTCGGTGGCCGCCTCGATCGCCGCCGGCGACAGTTCGTACAGCGGCCGGCTCGACGCGCTCGTCCTCCAGTTCGTCATCATCAGCCCGTTCACGGTGCCGATCTGGGTCGCCGGGCTGGTGGCGCTGCTGCGCCGGCCGGCCTGGCGGGCGTACCGGGCGCTGGGGTGGGCCTGGCTGGTGGTGGTCGCCGTCGTGCTGCTCGCCGGCGGCAAGGGCTACTACGACGCCCCGCTGCTGCTGGTGCTCACCGCCGCCGGGGCGGTCGTCACCGTCGGCTGGGCCGCCCGGGGTCGACGGCTGCCGCGCCGGGCCCTGCTGGCCGTGGGCGCCGCGCTGACCGCCGTCAGCAGCGCGGTGCTGCTGCTGCCCGTGCTGCCCGTCGACCGGCTGCCCGGCTTCGTCGTCGCCGCCAACTACGACGTCGGCGAGACCATCGGCTGGCCCGCCTTCGCCGACTCGATCGCGGCCGTGCACCGGGGCCTGCCCGCCGACCAGCGGCAGCGCGCCGTCATCCTCACCGCCAACTACGGTGAGGCCGGTGCCGTGGCCCGCTACGGCCCGGCGCGCGACCTGCCGCCCGCCTACTCGGGCCACAACAGCATGGCCGGCTTCGGCCGCCCGCCGGAGACCGCGGACGTGGTCCTCGCGGTCGGGTTCGCGCGGCCCGACCGGCTGCGCGACTGGTTCTCCGAGGTCACCCTCGCCGGCCGGGTGGACCAGCGGGTCGAGGTCGACAACGACGAGAACGGCGGGCCAATCTGGCTCTGTCGTGGCCTGCGGCGTCCGTGGGCGGAGATCTGGGACACCGAGGTACGCCACCGCGGGTGACGGGCGACCGAGCGCGCGAACACCGCTACCGCCGGCAGGCTGCCCGTCACCAGGTTGGTCGACGTCCCCGGGCATTACACCTGGGGCGTACCCAGGTCGGCGATCAGGACGCCACGCAGCCGTTCGTACGTCGGAGCCAATCGGCGCAGCCCGGCCGCGAGCGCCACGTCGTCACCCGACACGAGCGGACCCTGCAGGCCACCGACGATACGGGCCTGCTCCGCGGCGACGGCCGCGCCGGCATCGAGGCCGAGGAGCGACAGGCAGGCCGACAGGTCGTTGAGGCGGCGGGCACCTACCCGCACCGCGAACGCCTGCCACAGCGCCCTGATCTCGGGATCCAGCCCTTCCTCCACCAGTTCGGCCGTACGCTCGGCGGCCTCGGCCTGCCCCAGCGTGCCAGGAGGGACGTCCACGTCCTTCCGGCCCGCCAGCCAGGCCAGCCCGGTGGGCAGGGAGCGCCCCAACGCCTCCTCCGGGCCGACCTGCTCGCGCCGGGTGAACCCGTGCCGCATCCGGAACGGCCGCTCCAGGTAGGGGATCAAGTCCCCGCGCCACGCCTCGGCGAAGGCGTCGACCGGCAGCGTGGCGTACGGGTAGCCCTGCGGGTCGTGCACGAGCACGGTGTCGTCGCCCACCTTCAGCACCACCACGTAGTGGTCGGCGCCGACCGCCTTGCCCGACCCGGGCTGGTAGGACAGCAGACCGAGTTCGAGCGGCCCGGCCAGCACCGGGCCGTCCTGGCAGGCTCGGCGCAGCCGGTCGAGCGCCGCTGCCGCCGTCCCGCCGTCCGCGCGCTCGCACTCCCAGCCGAGCAGGCCGATCGCGGCGTCGACCCCGATCTCGGGGTCCCAGCCGAACGCGTCGAACAGTGGCAGGCGACCGCCAATGAGCTGCATCCCGTACGGGGAGCCCGTGAGCACCTCGATCACGGCCGGAGGCGGCGCCTCGCCGCCCATGACCATTGCGAGGGAATTGGCGTAACAGTACGGCCCGGAGCCGACATAGCTGGCAAACATGCCTCGCATCGTGCCGCCTGACACGGTGTCAGGGGCAAGCCGATGTGCGTCTGCCTCGTAACGTGCCCTCGCCTCGAGAGCACCGTTGACTCGGCGGGGATCGGTGTGCGCCAGACACCACGGCTTCAGGTGCGCGCGGCTGATCTTGGCCAGCCGGTCGGGGCCGGACAGGATGTCGATCGTGGCGATCCTGCTGTTCGGAGATGGTGATGTTGGTGACGGGGCAGCACCTGGAACTGGCCGGGTCCTCCTGCGCGGCTGCCCCCTCGGCAGCCGCGCGGGAGCGGGCTCGCAAGCCGGCACGGGCGCCGACAACGACCGTCCGACGTGCTTCAGGCCGGCTGGGCGAGGGCGTCGACCAGGCGGCGCGCGGAGCCGGCCAGGTTCCACTCCTCGGCCAGCGCCAGCAGCCGGTCGGGGTCGGCCGGGGCGGCCGGCAGCTCCGTGACCAGCTCGGGCAGCGGCACGTCGAGGGCGACCCGGACCACCTTCGGCGCGACCGCCAGGTAGTCCCGCGCGGCGGCGAGCTTGGCGCGCAGCCCGGGGGCGAAGCCGGAGCCCGGATCGTCAAGTGCGGCCAGGATGCCCGCGATGTCGCCGTACCGCTCCACGAGGCGTGCGGCCGTCTTCTCGCCGACCCCCGGCACCCCGGGCAGCCCGTCGCTGGGGTCGCCGCGCAGCGCGGCGAAGTCGGCGTAGCGGGCGGCCGGCACCCCGTAGCGGGACCGCACGGCGGCGTCGTCGCAGTCGTCGAGCTTCGCCACGCCCCGCCCGACGTAGAGCAGGCGCACCGGGCGGGCGTCGTCGACGAGCTGGAACAGGTCGCGGTCGCCGGAGACCACCTCGACCGGCGCCGGCTGCGTCACCGACAGGGTGCCCAGCACGTCGTCGGCCTCGTAGCCGGCCGCGCCGACGTGGGTGATGCCGACGGCGTCGAGCACCTCGAGGATCAGCGGCACCTGCGGGGAGAGCGTGTCGGGCACCACCTCGCCGCCCTCGGGCGCCAGCCGGTGCGCCTTGTACGAC
This sequence comes from Micromonospora citrea, assembly GCF_900090315.1. Classification (NCBI taxonomy): domain Bacteria; kingdom Bacillati; phylum Actinomycetota; class Actinomycetes; order Micromonosporales; family Micromonosporaceae; genus Micromonospora; species Micromonospora citrea. The sequence continues at coordinate 6,903,994 of NZ_FMHZ01000002.1, forward strand.
GGCAGCAGCGCCACCCGCCAGTCGGGCCGCCAGTCGTGGTCCATGGCGCAGACCATCCGGTCGGGCCGCCGGGTGCGGATCAGGGTCGCCAGCATGTCGAGGAACCCGCGCACCGCGTTGACGGGACTGCCGTCGGCGGCCCGGGCCGCGGACTCGGGGATGCCGAAGAAGGCCCGGAAGTAGAGGCTGGGCGCGTCGATGAGCATGATCGGGGGTCGCTGTGCCACGCCCGACAGCCTGGCACACCGCACCGACGATCGGGGGGCACGGCGCGGGTCAGGGGCGCTCGTCGCTGGAGTAGAGCGTCTCGCGGCGGGCCAGGTACTGCACGGCGTAGCTCGCCACCAGCAGCGCGATCGCCGCCGCCACCTCGATCCAGGCCGCCGTGCCGTCGGCGATCGTCAGGCCGACGACCAGCAGCGCCAGGCCGGCCACCGCGAGGATCCCCGACCAGAGCAGCCGGCGGCGTCGTGTCGCGGCGCGGTCCTGGTCGGCAGTTGCCACGGCTGTGGGTCCTCTCCGTCGGCGAGGCGCTCGCAGGTACAGGCTATCGGCGCGGGCGGGCGCCCGGGCCGGAACAGTGCTGCGACCGCGCCGGCCCGGGGCGCAGACTGACCGGTGTGACGTTCGTTCCCGGCCTGACGCTCGGCCGACGGTTCCACGGCGAGGTGCTCGCGCCGATTTTGCGCCGGCGCTTTCCCGGCCTGCGCTACGCGGCCGGCCTGCTCGACGGCGGCTCGGAACTGCTCGGGCTGGACACCGCCCGCTCCACCGACCACGACTGGGGGCCGCGCGGGCAGCTCTTCGTGTCGGCGGCCGACGCGTGGCGGATCCCGAGCCTGCACGCGGCGCTGGACGCCGACCTGCCGGCCGAGTTCCTCGGCTGGCCGACCCGGTTCGCCGGCCACGGCCGCCTCGGGGTGGCCGACCCGGCGGGCAGGCGGCACGGGGTGAGGATCGACGAGTTGGGCGGCTGGTGGCGCGACCGGCTCGGCTTCGACCCGGGGGCCGGGGTGACCACGGCGGACTGGCTGGCCACCCCGAGCCAGCGGCTGGCGGAGGTGACCGGCGGCGAGGTCTTCCACGACGGCCTCGGCGGCGCGCTCACCGGGGCGCGGGCCGCGCTGCGGTGGTACCCGGACGACGTGTGGCGGCACGTGCTCGCCGCCGGATGGACCCGCGTCGCGCAGGCGGAACACCTGCCCGGCCGCTGTGCCGAGGTCGGCGACGACGTCGGCAGCCGGGTGGTCACCGCCGGGCTGGCCCGGGACGTGATGCGGCTGGGCCTGCTGCTGCGCCGGCGCTGGCCGCCGTACGACAAGTGGCTGGGCACGGTGTTCGCCCGGCTGCCCGGCGCGGCGCCGGTGGTCGCGGCCCTGACCGACGCGCTCGGTCCCGACGAGTGGCCGCGGCGGCAGGACGGGCTGGTGCGGGCGCTGGCGGCGGTCGCCGCGTGGACCGACGACACGGGCCTGGCCGCCCCCGTGCGCGCCCGTCCGCGTCCCTTCCATCGGCGGCCGTTCCTGGTCCTGGACGCCGGCCGGGTCGCCGCCGCGCTGCGCGCCGCCATCACCGACCCGGCCCTGCGGGAGCGTCCGCCGCTCGGCGCGGTCGACCAGTACGTCGACAGCGTGGACCTGCTGACCCACGCCGAACGGGCCCGGCGGCTGGCCGGCGCGCTCCCCGCCGAGCCGGACCCGACGGACCCGTCCTGACCGGGGTTCCGGGGGCAGCGCCCCGGGGACGGACGTCCGCCCGACGCCGGTCGGGCCGACGGTGGAGGGTTCCCCGGCGCGCCGGCCGGGCTGGGTCGGCGCCCGAACGAACGTTAAGCTGACCGGGTGGGATCCGAGGAGCTGTATCCGCCGCAGCGGCTGGCCGCCGCGCAGCGCGCCACCGCCGCCGCCGGGCTGGACGCGCTGCTGCTCAGCCCCGGCTCGGACCTGCGCTACCTGACCGGCTACGACGCGCACGCCGGCGAGCGGCTGACCTGCCTGGTGCTGCCCGCCGAGGGCGACCCGACGCTGATCGTGCCGGCCCTGGAACGGCCGGCCGCGGAGGCGTCCCCGGCCCCGGCCACCGGCGTGCGGATCGTCGACCACGCCGACGGCGCCGACCCGTACCCCCTCGTCACCGCCGCCCTCGGCGGGCCCGTCACGGCGGTCGGGCTGGCCGACCGGATGTGGGCCGAGCAGGTCCTCGCCCTGCGCGCGGCGCTGCCCGGCGCGACCCAGCGGCTGGCCTCCGAGGTGCTGCGCGAGCTGCGGATCCGCAAGTCCCCGGCCGAGGTCGCGGCGCTGGCCGAGGCGGGCGCGGCGATCGACGCGGTGCACGAACGGATGGGACGGTGGCTGCGGCCCGGCCGCACCGAGGCGGAGGTCGCCACCGACATCGCCGCGGCGATCCGCGCCGCCGGCCACGTCACCGTGGACTTCGTGATCGTCGCCGCCGGCCCCAACGGCGCCAGCCCGCACCACGGCACCTCCGACCGGCCGATCGGCGCCGGCGAGCCGGTGGTGGTCGACATCGGCGGCACCATGCCCTCGGGCTACCGCTCGGACTGCACCCGCACCTACGTCGTCGGCGGCCCGCCGCCGGCCGAGTTCGTCGACTACTACGCGGTGCTGCACGCCGCCCAGCGCGCGGCGGTGGCCGCCGTCCGCCCCGGGGTGACCGCCGAGGCCGTCGACACCGCCGCGCGGGAGCCGATCACCGCCGCCGGCCACGGCCCCGCGTTCCTGCACCGCACCGGCCACGGCATCGGCCTGGACGGCCACGAGGAGCCGTACGTGGTGGCGGGCAACGCCCGCCCGCTCGAGGCGGGGATGGCGTTCTCCGTCGAACCGGGCATCTACCTGGCGGGCCGGCACGGCGCCCGCATCGAGGACATCGTCGTCTGCACCACGGACGGCGTGCAACGGCTCAACACCACCCCCACGGAGCTCATCGCGCTATGACTGTCGACCGGATCCTCCCCACCGACGAGGCCCACGACCTGCTCGACCTCGCCACCGAACTCGCCGACCGGGAGCTCGCGCCGAACGCGGCCGGGTTCGAGCAGCGCGCGGAGTTTCCCCGGGAGGTGCTGCGCACCCTCGGCCGGGCCGGCCTGCTCGGCCTGCCGTACGCCGAGGAGCACGGCGGTGCCGCCCAGCCGTACGAGGTCTACCTGCAGGTGCTGGAGATTCTGGCCAGCCGGTGGCTCGCGGTCGCCGAGGCGGTCAGCGTGCACACCCTGTCCTGCTACCCGCTGGCCCAGTTCGGCACCGACGAGCAGCGAAAGCTGCTGCCCGACATGATCGGCGGCGAACTGCTCGGCGCGTACTGCCTCTCGGAGCCGCAGGGCGGGTCGGACGCCGCCTCGCTGGCCACGAAGGCCGTTCGCGACGGCGACTCCTACGTGGTGACCGGCACCAAGGCGTGGATCACCCATGCCCGGGTCGCGGACTTCTACAACGTCTTCTGCCGCACCGGCGGCCCCGGCCCGAAGGGCATCTCCTGCCTGCTGGCCGACCGGGGCACGGCGGGCATCACGCCGCAGGCGGCGGAGCGGACGATGGGCCTGCACGCCTCGCCGGTGGCGCAGATCGCCTTCGACGACGCCCGGGTGCCGGCGGAGCGGCTGATCGGTGGGGAGGGGATGGGCTTCACCATCGCCATGTCCGCCCTGGACTCGGGGCGCCTCGGCATCGCCGCCTGTGCGGTGGGGCTGGCCCAGGCGGCGCTGGACTACGCGGTCGGCTACGCCCGGGAGCGTCAGCAGTTCGGCAGGGCGATCATCGACTTCCAGGGGCTGGGCTTCCTGCTCGCCGACGCGGCCACCCAGATCTCCGCGGCCCGGGCTTTGACCCTGGCCGCGGCCCGGCTGCGCGACGCCGGCCGGCCGTACTCGACCGAGGCGGCGAAGGCGAAGCTCTTCGCCACCGACGTGGCGATGCGGGTCACCACCGACGCGGTGCAGGTGCTCGGCGGCGCCGGCTACGTGGCGGACCACCCGGTGGAGCGCTACATGCGCGAGGCCAAGGTGCTGCAGATCGTCGAGGGCACCAACCAGATCCAGCGGCTGGTCATCTCCCGGGCCCTGGCGAAGGGCTGATCGCGGCGCACCGCGCGTGCGCCGCGTCGTGCCGGCGGGGGTCCGTCGTCGCAGCCGCGCCGTTTTCCCGGTAGGTTGCACGCCGTGGAGGAGATCGACCGTGCCATCGTCGCCGCGCTGACCGCTGACGGTCGGCTGTCGTACACGGACCTCGCGGAGAAGGTGGGCCTGTCGGTGTCCGCCGTGCACCAGCGGGTCCGCCGGCTGGAGCAGCGCGGCGTCATCAGGGGGTACGCCGCCCGGGTCTCCTTCGAGGCCCTGGACCTGCCGCTGACCGCGTTCGTGGCGATCCGGCCGTTCGACCCGTCGCAGCCGGACGACGCGCCGGAGCGGCTGGCCCACCTGCCGGAGATCGACTCGTGCTACTCGGTGGCGGGGGAGGACTTCTACCTGCTGCTGGTGCGGGTGGCCAGCCCGGCCGACCTGGAGCGGGTGCTGCAGGAGATCCGGACGGCGGCGAACGTGACCACCCGCACGACGGTGGTGCTGTCGACCCCGTACGAGAACCGGCCGCCGAAGATCAGTGCCGAGCCCCCGGCTCGGCCGCGGTCCCGGGTGCCGGGGGAACCGGCTGGTTCCACCGCAGGATGACCCGCCGGCCGTGCTCGTGGCCGAGCACGCTGACGGTTGCGGTGTCCAACCGCAGGAGGCCGCCGGCCGACGGCGGCAGGCCCACCCAGCGGGCGCCGAGCACCCGCAGGCTGTGCGCGTGCCCGACGAGGGCGACGGTGCCCCGGTCGAGCAGCGGGTGGATCCGGGCGAGTACGCGGTCGAGGCGTTCGCCGACCTCGCTGGGGGACTCCCCGCCGGGGCAGCCGTCGGCCCAGAGGTTCCAGCTCGGGTGCTCGTCGTGGATGTCGGCGGTGGTGCGCCCCTCGTAGTCGCCGTAGTGCCACTCGGCGAGGTCGTCGTCGGTGCCGGTGACGGCGAGCCCGGCGAGCTGCGCGGTGTGCAGCGCCCGGGCGCGGGGGCTGGTCAGGACTGCGGCGAGTTGCCGGCCGGCGAGGAACCGGCCGAGGGCGCGGGCCTGCCGCTCGCCGTCGGGGGTGAGCGGGAGGTCGGTGTACGAGGTGTGCCGGCGGCTGGCGCTCCAGGTGGTCTCGCCGTGCCGGATCAGCAGGAGGTCGCCCATCGGCCCAGTCAACCAGACACACGGCACCCCCGTGCACCTAGTGTCCTAGGATGCCCTGCCGGGTGTGCGCTGGCACACCACGAAACAGTTTCCCGGCAGCGACACCGGGAAACCGGGCAGGAAGCGTCGGGGAGGCCCTCGACGGGCGCACCAGCAGAGGAGGCGACATGAGCTTCACCGACAAGGCGAAGAACAAGGTCGAGCAGCTCACCGGGGCGGCCAAGGAGCGGATCGGCGACGCCACCGACAACGAGCGGTTGCGCGGCGAGGGCGCCGCGCAGCAGCAGGACGCGCGCGCCCGCCAGGCCGGCGAGCACGTGAAGGACGCCGGTCGCGACGTGCGGGACGCCTTCACGAGGTGACCCGTGGTTCGCGGTGCGGCCGCCGGCACGTGCCGGCGGCCGCACCGCGTCAGGCCCGGCGTTCTCTTCGACGCTGCTGCGTTCGGGCGGGAGCGGTCACCGGGGCGCGAACGCGTGGCATCCTCATCGACAGTTGTCACCGTCTTCTGGAGGATGTCCCGCATGCGATCTCGGTTGCTCTCCAGCGCGTCCGCACTGGCGCTCGTCGTGGGCGGCTCGGTGCTGGCGCTGATGCCCGCCAGCCCGGCCAGCGCGCACTGCTCCGGCCACGGCACCCACCCGGATCTGTACAGCGGGGGCGCCATCTCGTTCGGCAACGGAAGCAACATCCGGGCGTACCCGCACGTCGACTGTGCCAGCCGCGGGCTCGGTTACCCGGGTCAGGGGATCGACGTCCACTGCGCGACCTACACCAACGCGCTCTGGATCTTCCTCCGCAACACGACGACCGGCGTCAACGGGTGGTCCCGGCTGGACGCGCTCAACGTCTCGCAGCCCACCACCATCGCCGACTGTTCGAGCGCGGTCGCCACCACGCACCGGGTGGCCTGAGCGGCGGACACGCGTCACCCCCGGGCCGGCGGGCGGCTCCGGGGGTGACGCGTGTCGGCGGGTCAGTCCTCGATGCGGTGGTCGGCCCACCACTTCTGCCCGGTCTCGGGCAGGGTGTCGATCGGGTCGTAGTAGGCGTAGCGCTTGTTGAGCGCCTCCAGGTCGGCCGACTCGATGGAGGTGCGGTAGTTCTTCGTCCAGTAGGAGATGCCGCGCTCGCGGTCGTACTCGGTGAGCATGTGCACCCAGCGCTTGCCGACGAAGGGGACGTCACAGACGATGCGCGGGGTGGCGTAGCCGGGCAGGTAGCCCATGATGTCGTGCTGGAGCTGCTGGGCGTGCCAGACCGGGACCCGCCAGTGCTCGGCGTTGGGGATCATGTCGCACATGTAGAAGTAGTACGGCAGGATGCCGGCCTCGCCCTGGAGGGCGAAGCAGAGGTCGAGCAGGTCGGGGGCGGTGGCGTTGACGCCGCGCATGAGCACGCCCTGGTTGCGGACGTCGCGTACGCCGACGTCGAGGGCGGTCTGGGCGGCCTTGGCGACCAGCGGGGTGAGCGACTGGGCGTGGTTGACGTGGGTGTGGATGGCGAGGTTGACCCCGCGGCGGGCGGCGGTGCGGGCGACACGTTCGAGGCCCTCGACGACGTCGGGCTGGAGCCAGTGCTGGGGCAGGCCCATGAGGGCCTTGGTGGCGAGCCGGATGTCGCGGACGGTCTCCAGTTCGAGCAGCCGCATCAGGTAGGACTCGAGGTTGCGCCACGGGACGTTGGCCACGTCGCCGCCGGAGACGACGACGTCGCGGACGCCGGGGTGGGCCTTGAGGTAGCTGATGTGGGCGTCGTAGCGGTCGACGGGCTTGAGGGTGAGCTTGAGCTTGTCGACGGCGGGGGTGGAGTTGCCCACGAGGTCCATGCGGGTGCAGTGGCCGCAGTACTGCGGGCAGGTGGAGAGCAGTTCGGCGAGGACCTTGGTGGGGTAGCGGTGGGTGAGGCCCTCGGCGACCCACATGTCGTGTTCGTGCAGTGAGTCGCGGCTGGCGTACGGGTGGGAGGGCCAGTCGGTGCGCCGGTCGGAGGCGACGGGGATCATGTAGCGCCGGATGGGGTCGGCGAGGAGCGCCTCGGTGGTCATCGGGGCGAACGGCACCATCGTGTTGAGCATCTGCGGCGGCACCAGCATGGACATGGTGGCCAGGGCCTTCTGGTCGGCCTCGAGGTCGGCGTAGAAGGTCTCGTCGACGAGGTCACCGAGGACGTTGCGCAGCTGCTTGATGTTCTTGACGCAGTTGACGCGCTGCCACTGGGCGTTCTCCCACTGGTCGCGGGTGACGTGGCGCCAGCCGGGGAAGCGGGTCCAGTCGGGTTCGACGAGGGGCGCGCGGCGGTATTCGTAGGGCTGTCCGGCGGTGGGGGTCGCGACCGGCGTGGAGCGGGGCGCAGGGATGGTCTCCACCGGTTGGGTCTGGGTCACGGCCCCTCCTCGAAGTGGTGTGGTTGATCAGCGGTTCCGAAGGCTACTGGAAAATATGCGGTGAAGAAATTAGTCTGCCGGAAGTTTTCCCGCTACGCGAGCCCTGGTCGGGGCTTCGGGCGGCTTTGACAGGGGAGGTCGGCGTGACGTCACCGGTGGGTCTGCACCGCGTTGTCGAACCGGCGGGGGTGCTGCCGCAGGCGGCGTGGCGGCTGGACGCGCGCCCGGAGATCGCGGCGAACGAGGTTCGTATCCGGGTGGAGCGGTTGAACCTGGACGCGGCGAGCTTCCGGCAGTTGTGGGAGAAGCACGGCGGTGACGGCGACGCGGTCCGCGCCGAGGTCCTGGAGATCGTGTCGGCCCGGGGGAAGATGCAGAATCCGGTGACCGGGTCCGGTGGCATGTTGATCGGCACGGTAGAGGAGGCGGGGCGGCGTTCCCCGTTGGGGCTGAAGCCGGGGCAGCGGGTGGCGACGCTGGTGTCGCTGACGCTGACGCCGCTGACGATCCTCGACGGGCTGGCCCGCTGGGACGGGCGCAGCGAGCAGGTGCCGTGCGACGGGTACGCGATCCTGTTCGCGCGGTCGATCGCGGCGGTGCTGCCGGCGGACCTGGACCCGCAGTTGTCGCTGGCGGTGCTGGACGTGTGCGGGGCGCCGGCGTTGACGGCGCGGGTGGTGTCGCGGCACGTGGCGGACCGGGAGCGGGCGGGGGATCCGTCACCGGTGCGGGTGGCGGTGATCGGGGGCGCGGGCAAGAGCGGGTCGCTGTCGTTGGCCGCGGCGCGGCGGGCGGGCGCCGCCCGTACGGTCGGGGTGGTGCCGGTGGTGGCGGAGCGTGACGCGCTGGCGGCGGCGGGCCTGGCGGACGCGGTGGCGTTGGCCGACGCGCGGGATCCGGTGGCGTTGTCGACGGCGGTGACGACGGCGCTGGGGGCGCCGGCGGACGTGACGGTGGTGTGCGTGGACGTGCCGGGCTGCGAGCACGGGGCGGTGTTGGCGACGGCCGACGGCGGCACGGTGGTCTTCTTCTCGATGGCGACGAGTTTCGCGGCGGCGGCGTTGGGCGCGGAGGGCCTGGCGGCGGACGTGACGATGCTGGTCGGCAACGGCTACGTGCCGGGGCACGCGGAGCTGGCGTTGGGGTTGTTGCGGTCGGAGCCGGGGGTCCGGGCGCTGTTCGAGTCGCGGTTGGCGGCAGACTGACTGTCATGACGAACCCCTCGACTCTGTATCGCGGCGGTGTGCTGCACTGTCCGGCTGATCCGCGTGCGACGGCGCTGTTGGTGCGTGACGGCAGGATCGCGTGGCTGGGGGTGGACGCGGACGCGCCGGTCGCCGACCGGGTGGTGGACCTGGCGGGGGCGTTGGTGACGCCGGCGTTCGTGGACGCGCACGTGCACGCGACGGACACGGGGTTGGCGTTGTCGGGGCTGGATCTGTCGGCGGTGCGGTCGGCGGGGCAGTTGCTGGACGCGGTGGCGGTGTTCGCGGCGGGGTTGCCGGCGGACGCGGTGGTGTTGGGGCACGGTTGGGACGAGTCGGGTTGGGTGGCGCCGGAGTTGCCGGACGCGGCGGCGCTGGATCGGGCGGCCGGGGGGCGGCGGGTGTATCTGTCGCAGGCGTCGATCCATTCGGCGTTGGTGTCGGCGGCGTTGCTGGCGGCGTGTCCGCAGGTGGTGTCGGCGGCGGGTTACGACGCGTCGGGTTGGCTGCGGCGTGACGCGCACCACGTGGTGCGGGCGGCGGCGTTCGCGTCGGTGACGCGGGCGCAGCGGGTGGCGGCGCAGCGGGCGGCGTTGGGGCACGCGGCGTCGCTGGGCATCGCGGCGGTGCACGAGTGCGGTGGCCCGGAGATCTCCGACGAGGAGGACTTCACGGGGCTGCTGGCGCTGTCGGGTGACGGTGTGGCGGAGGTGTACGGGTACTGGGGCGAGCTGGGGGGTGCGGCGCGGGCCCGGGAGTTGGGTGCGGTGGGTGCGGGGGGTGACCTGTTCGCCGACGGGGCGTTGGGGTCGCGTACGGCGCACGTGTCGCGGGACTACCTGGACGGCGACGGTGGTTGCGGGCACGGCTACCTGTCGGCGGAGCAGGTGCGGGATCATCTGCTGGACTGTGCGGCGCACGGCATGCAGGGCGGGTTCCACGCGATCGGTGACGCGGCGATCTCGACGGTGTTGGAGGGTTTCGCGGGCGCGGCGCGGCGGTTGGGTACGGACCGGGTGCGGGCGGCGCGGCACCGCGTGGAGCACGCGGAGATCATGAACAAGCGGTTGATCGCGGGGTTCGTGGAGTACGGGATCGTGGCGAGCATGCAGCCGGCGTTCGACCGGTTGTGGGGTGGCGCGGGCCGGATGTACGAGTCTCGGTTGGGCCTGGACCGGTCGTTGGAGTCGAACCCGATGGGGGCGATGCACGGCGTCGGGGTGGCGTTGGCGTTCGGGTCGGATTCGCCGGTGACGCCGTTGGATCCGTGGGGTTCGGTGCGGGCGGCGGTGTGGCACCACAACCCGACGCAGCGGATGAGTGTGCGGGCGGCGTTCGCGGCGCACACCCGTGGCGGGTGGCGGGCGGTGCACCTGGACAACGAGGGTGTGTTGGCGTTGGGGGCGCCGGCGACGTTCGCGGTGTGGTCGACGCCGGCGGGGGTGGACCGTGGTCTGCCGGTGCTGCTGGCCGACGACGTGGAGGCGCGGGGTCCGCTGGATCCGACGCCGTTGCCGGTGTGTCGGCGCACGGTGTTGCGCGGTGACGTGATCTACGAGGAAGGGTCTGCGTGAGCATCCATCGGTACGGCGTGGGCGGGTGCGTCTTCGCCGGGTGTGGCGGGGTGAGGGCGTGACGGGAAAGCTTGGTCTGGATCCGCGGCTGGTGGCGCGGGCGCGGGAGTTGGCGCGCCGGGCGGGGCAGCCGGTGGTGGATCTGGCGCGCAGCCACACGACGGTGTCGGTGGAGCGGGCGGTGTTGCGGTTGGCGGGGGTGACCGGCGCCGACCCGGACGGCATTCCGTGGGTGAACCGGCTCGTGGACGCGGTGGTCGCGGACGTGGGGTTGGGGCACGGGGTGGCGGCGCCGGTGTTCGACGCGTTGGCGCGGGAGCAGATCGGCGACGTGACGTTGCTGGCGCAGAAGGCGGCGGCCGGGTCGGTGCGTTTCGAGGTGCCGGCGGGGCGGGCGGCGACGGCGGCGCGGAAGGCGGCGCGGCGGGCGGTCGGGGCGGGGATCCGGGTGATCGACCGGCGGCGTGCGGAGCGGGACCGGCTGGTGCGGCGGTTCGGGGATCCGAAGCAGCGGCCGTGGATCTATCTGATCGTGGCGACGGGCGACATCTACGAGGACATTCCGCAGGCGCAGGCGGCGGCGCGGGCCGGGGCGGACATCATCGCGGTGATCCGGTCGACGGGGCAGTCGTTGCTGGACTACGTGCCGGAGGGCGCGACGCGGGAGGGTTTCGCCGGCACGTACGCGACGCAGGAGAACTTCCGGTTGATGCGGGCGGCGTTGGACGCCTCGTCGAAGGAGTTGGGCCGGTACGTGCGGCTGACGAACTACGCGTCGGGGCTGTGCATGCCGGAGATGGCGACCCTGGCGGGCCTGGAGCGGCTCGACATGATGTTGAACGATTCGATGTACGGGATCCTGTTCCGGGACATCAATCCGATCCGCACGTTCGTGGACCAGCGGTTCTCGCGGCAGGTGCACGCGCGGGCGGGGATCATCATCAACACCGGTGAGGACAACTACCTGACCACGGCGGACGCGGTGGACGAGGCGCACACGGTGACGGTGTCGCAGTTGCTCAACGAGTTCTTCGCGCACGAGGCGGGGCTGGCGGACTGGCAGTTGGGTCTGGGGCACGCGTTCGAGATCAACCCGGATGTGCCGGAGTCGTTGCGGTTGGAGTTGGCGCACGCGTTGCTGGCGCGGGAGTTGTTCCCGGACGCGCCGTTGAAGTGGATGCCGCCGACGAAGCACATGACCGGTGACGTGTTCCGGGGCAACCTGTTGGACGGGTTCTTCAACCTGGTGGGCACGATGACCGGTCAGGGCATCCTGCTGGTGGGGATGATGACGGAGGCGGTGGTGACGCCGTGGTTGTCGGACCGGGACATCGCTCTGCAGAACGTGCGGTACGTGTTGGGGGCGGCGGGCGGGTTGCACGAGGACTTCGTGCCGGCGCCGGGCGGGTTCATCCAGCAGCGGGCCAACCGGGTGCTGTCGGAGGCGGTGGACCTGCTGGAGCGTATCGGTGATCAGTCGTTGTTGACGGCGATCGCCGAGGGCACGTTCGGGATCATGAAGCGGCCGGCGGATCGGGGCAAGGGGCTCGCGGGGGTCGCCCGGCACGAGGCGGACTACTTCAACCCGGCCACCGAGATCCTGGAAGGGGATGCGGCGTGAGCGCCGTCGAGGTGGGCGCGGCGGCGCCGGGCGGCGGGGCCGCCGAGAAGAGGATCGTGCGGCCGTACGGGGACACCACCGGCGACGGCATGGTGCAGGTGTCGTTCACGTTGCCGTTGCCGCACGACAAGCGGGCCGAGGGCGCGGCGGTGCAGTTGGCGAACAAGATGGGCATCGATCCGGCGATGCTGGTGCACGCCAAGCCGATCGGTGACGGTTTCACCTTCTTCGTGGTTTACGGGCGGGTGAACCACCTGGTGGACACCTCGGCGGTGCAGGTGGTGGAGCGTGACTTCCCGCTGCTGGGCGCCAAGGAGGTCAACGCGGTGGTGAAGCAGAGGTTGCGGCGCAAGCTGTCGGTGGTGGGCGCGTGCATCGGCACGGACGCGCACACCGTGGGCATCGACGCGATCCTCAACGTCAAGGGCATCGCGGGGGAGAAGGGCCTGGAGTACTACCGGGAGTTGAAGGTCACCAATCTGGGTGCGCAGGTGAGCGTGCCGGAGCTGGTGGAGGCGGCCCGGGCGGAGAAGGCCGACGCGGTGCTGGTGTCGCAGGTGGTGACGCAGCGCGACGCGCACCTGCACAACACGCGGGAGATGTCGGCGGCGTTTCGGGAGGCGATGCCGGCCGGGAAGCGGCCGCTGCTGATCGTGGGTGGGCCGCGGTTCGACGAGACGATGGCCGGCGAGTTGGGGGTGGACCGCATCTTCGGTCGGGGCACCACGCCGGGCGAGGTGGCGAGCTACCTGGTGCACGCGTTGATCACGGAGAAGAAGGCGAAGGCATGAGTGATTCCCGGGTCGGTCTGACGGTCACCCACCGGCGGTACGTGCCGTACTCGCACGCCCACTACGCGGGCAACCTGGTCGACGGGGCGTACGCGTTGGGGTTGTTCGGGGACGTGGCGACGGAGGTGTGCATCCGCACCGACGGCGACGAGGGGTTGTTCGCGTCGTACTCGGACGTGCAGTTCCGCAGCGCCATGAGGGCGGGGGACGTGTTGGAGGTGACGGCGACGGTGACCCGGGTGGGTACCCGCAGCCGCACGATCGACTTCGAGGCGCGGGTGGTGTGTCGGGGTCGGCCGGATCGGGGTGAGTCGGCGGCGGAGGTCCTCGACAGCCCGGTCGTGGCGGTCACGGCGACCGGCACGGTGGTCGTTCCGCCGGCGGCGTGAGGTACGCGGTCTGCGCCGACGTCGGGTCCACGTACACGAAGGTGGCGGTGGTGGATCTCGACGGCGGTGGGTTGGTGGCGGCGGCGTCGGCGCCCACGACGGTCGGCACGGACGTGCTGCACGGCCTGGACGCGGCGGTCGGCGCGGCCACCGCCGGGGTGGGTGTGCGGGACGTGCCGTGGTACGTGTGTTCGTCGGCGGGTGGTGGGCTGCGGCTGGCCGTGGTCGGCTACGAGCATCTGGTGACGGCGCAGGCGGGCCGGCGGGTGGGTCTGTCGGCGGGCGCGAACGTGGTGCACGTGGCGGCGGGGCGGCTGGGCGCGGCGGGCCTGACGGCGTTGCGGGCGGCCCGCCCCGACGTGGTGCTGCTGGTCGGCGGCACCGACGGCGGGGACGCCGAGACGTTGACGCACAACGCGACGCGGCTGGCGAGGGCTCGTTGGCGGGTGCCGGTGGTGCTCGCCGGCAACGTCGACGTCCGCGACGACCTGCACGCCCTGCTGGCTGCGGCGGGGGTGCCGGTGACGGTCGCCGACAACGTGCTGCCCCGCATCGGGGTGTTGGCGCCGGCGTCGGCGCGCGCGGCGATCCGGGAGGTGTTCCTGCGGCACGTCATCGGCGGGAAGCGGCTGTCGCGGGGGGCGCGGTTCGCGCGGCTGGTGCGGGCGGCCACGCCCGACGCGGTGCTGACCGGTGTGGAGGTGCTCGCCGACGCCCTCGGCGGTGACCTGGTGGTGGTGGACGTCGGTGGCGCCACGACCGACGTGTACTCGGTGCTGACGCCGGACGAGCGGGCCAGTGGGCCGGGTCGGGAGGTGGCGGGTTCGCTGTGGCGGGCGCGCACCGTGGAGGGCGACCTGGGGATGCGGTGGAGCGCGCCGGGTGTGGTGCGGGCCGCGGTGGAGGAGCGGCTGCTGGGCGACGCGGAGCGGGAGGCCTTGGCTGCTGCGGCGGCGGTGCGGGCCGCCGATCCGGGGTTTTTGCCGGCGGGCGACGGCGAGCGGGCGGTGGATGCCCGCATCGCGGCGTTGGCGGCGACGGTGGCGTTGCGGCGGCACGCCCGGGGTGCGGCGACCGGGGAGCGGGCGGGCCGGGATCTGCGGGACGTGCGGCTGCTCGTCGGGTCGGGCGGGGTGCTGCGGCACGCCGCGCCGGCCGACGCGGCGGGCGTGTTGGGGGCGGTGCTGGCCGATCATGCCGGTGGGTGGCCGCTGCCGCGGGCGGCCCGGCCGGTCGTCGACGTCGACTACGTGCTGGCCGCCGGTGGGTTGTTGGCGGCGGAGCATCCGGCGGCGGCGGGGGCGCTGCTGCGTCGCCACCTGGCCACGGATTGAGACTCGCCGACGCGACACGCCGTGGTGCAACACACGACAGGCCGGGGTGGGTTGACAGCGGCGGGGGTCCACGCCGTACCGTCTTTGAGTCCTACTACGGGAAGCGGCTGTTGTTCGCTTCGTCCCTTCGTCCGCTGGCCGAGCGACATGCAGTGCGTCGCGGCGGCCAGGTCCAGCGGGCGGGGGTCGGCGGGGCGGCGCGAACCGGCCGCGGTTACCGGTGTACGGGCAGGGTGAGGTGCACGGCCAGTAGACAACGGCCAGGCGGGGGCAGCCAGTCCGCGTCGGGTCGGTCCGAAGGTCGGCGCAGCTCATTCTCGCCCCACCGGCCGGGAAGGGCCTGGGAGCATCGGGGCGCGGCGTGAGCCGCGCCCCGATTTTCGTTCTGCCGGCCCGGATCTTCGTTCGCCCGGCCGGGTGCCGGCGCGTCCGGTCGCTTCGTCTCGCGCATCACGTCGACCGCCGCCGGGGCCTCGGGGCTGGGTGAAGGCCGAGGGCCGCTTTCGGTCCGGTTCGGGTTTCCGGGCGCGGTGTCGTCTCTCGCTCCGGAGCCGGTGTGCGGTCTGTGGTGGGTGCGGCGTCAGGTGGGGGGCGTCGCGGTCGTGGTCGGGGCGCGGTAGGCGTCGAGCTGGTCGGCGAGGCGTTGCGGCTGGCTCAGCGCGACGAGGTGCCCGCCGGGCAGCACGTCGACGTCGACGCCGAGGCGTTCGCGGGCGAGGCGGCGCTGGAAGTCGGCGGGGAAGAACCGGTCGTCGCGGCCGGTGACGACGCGGGTGGGCACGTCGGGCCAGCGGCGCAGCGGGTTGGGGCGGGTGAACACCGCGGCCGACTCGTCGGGCGCGTCGGCGGTGATCCGGGCCACCACCGCCTCGGGCACGTCGTGGAAGAAGTCGACCGTCAGGTCGACGTGGTCGCTGGGTGGGCGGCCCTGGGCGGCGGCGTACGCGGCGCGGGCCTGCGCGTGGCCGGTCGCCTCCCACCACTGCCCGGGCGTCTCGCCGGGGGCGGGGATCATCGGGTTGACCAGGACGAGCATCGTCACCTGCGGGTCGTCGGCGACCAGGGCGGCGGTGAACGCGCCGAGGGACTGGGCGACCAGCGTCACGTCGCGGCGCGCACCGATGGCGGCGCGGACCGTGGCGGCGTACTCGGGCAGGGCGGCGGTGTCGTCGGCGGCGGGCAGGTCCACGGCGACGACGTCGCGGCCGCGGCGGCGCAGCTCGTCGACGAGCAGGTGCCAGTAGTCGGCGCTGCCGCCGGCGCCGGGGATCAACACGTAGCTCACGAGCGGCCCCGGGCGGCGAAGTCGTCGGCGCTGCCGCCGCCGGGGAAACGGGTGGTGAAGTCCAGCACCCCCACCCATGCCGGGCGCAGCCCGATGCGGGCCATCCGCACCGGCTGGTCGCCCGTGTCGGCGAGCACGGCGTCGACCTGTTCCTGCCCGCCGTAGCGGTGGTGGGCGGCGAGGTATTCGGGGGCGAGGCCGTCGACGTCGGTGACGGTGACGGGGCCGCGCAGCAGCAGCACCTGCGGCGGCGTGGTGGTGGTGTCGATGGTGACGGCGACGTGGGGTCGCGCCCGCAGGTCGTTGATCTTCCGGGCGCCGGCGAAGGTGCAGAAGACCACCTCGTCGCCGGTGAAGTGGAACAGCATGGGCAGCACCCGGGGTGTGTCGTCGGGCGCGACGTAGGCCACGCGGGCCAGCTCCGTCGAGGCCAGCAGCCGCCGGGCCACCGGGTGGTCGAGTAGTCGTAGGTCGCCCTGCGGCAGGGCGGTGGTCGCGGTCATGGCGCCTCCCTCGAAACGGCTCGCTCCTACATTAGGAGTTGTCACTTCGCGTGTGCAAGCGGTTTCGCTACGCTGGTCGGGTGCGTTCCTACGATGATCTGTGCGGGCTGGCCCGCGCGCTGGCCGCGGTCGGCGAACGCTGGGCGCTGCTGGTCGTCCGGGAGCTGCTGCTCGGGCCGAAACGCTTCTCCGACCTCAGCCGTGGGCTGCCCACGATGAGCCAGAACGTGCTGTCCGCGCGGCTGCGCGAGCTGGAGCGGGCCGGCGTGGTGACCCGCCGCGTCCTCGGGCCCCCGGCCAGCGCCCGCGTGTACGAGCTCACCCCGCGCGGCCGGGAACTGGAAGAGAGCCTGCTGGCGCTGGGCCGGTGGGGCAGCCGTCAGCCCCTGCCCGCCACCGGCCAGTTGAGCGTCGACGCCCTGATGCTGGCCCTGCGCACCACGTACGACCCGGGCCCGGCCACGGGCCCCCAGCCGCCGGTCGGGCTGCGGCTGGGCGCCGACCGGTTCGTCGCCGAGGCGGGCCCGGCCGGGCTGCGCGTCACCCGGGGCGCCGGGGAGCGCTGCGCCGCCACCGTCGACACCGACCCGCGCACCCTGCTGGAGGTCGTCTACGGCTACCTGCCCCGCGACGAGGCCGAACGCCGCGGCGCGCTGCGCGTCACCGGCGAGCGGCAGGCCGCCGAGCGGTTCCTCGGCAGCTTCACCCGCCCGGTCACCACCGGCGACGCCGGTGCCGCGCCGGCCGCCGGGTAGCCTTCCGCGGTGTGATCGAGGTGAGGTGCCCGTGACGACCGTGGACAGCAGCCAGCCGCGCGCCGACGCCCCGCGCGTGCCCGACGCGGCGCCGCGCCCGCTGCCGCTGCGGGTGGCCGTGCCGCTGGCGGTGGCCGCCGGGCTGGCGCTGCTGGCGGCGTTCCCCCCGTACGGGGTGTGGCCGCTCGCGCCGGTCGGGGTGGCGCTGCTGGCCGTGGCGACGCACCGCCGCCGCGTACGGGCCGGCGCCGGGCTGGGCCTCCTCACCGGGGTGGCGCTGTTCGCGCCGCTGCTGAGCTGGACGAACCTGCACACCGGCTACCTGCCGTGGACGCTGCTGTCGCTGCTGCAGGCCGGCTACCTGGCGCTGCTGGGCGCGGCGGGCGCGTACGCGTCCCCGCTGGCCGACCGGCTGCGGTGGGCCTGGCCGGCGCTGACCGGTGTGTTGTGGGTGGGGCAGGAGGCGCTGCGCGACCGCACCCCGTTCGGCGGGTTCCCGTGGGGGCGGCTGGCGTTCAGCCAGGACGGCTCGCCGCTGCTGCGGCTGGCCGCGCTGGGCGGCGCGCCGCTGGTGACCTTCGCGGTGGCGCTCACCGGTGGGCTGCTCGCCGCCGCGCTGTGGCGGGCCCGGGACGGGCGGCGCCGCTGGGCGCCGGTCGCCGGCCTGACCGCCGGGGCCGTCGGGGCCGTTGCGCTGCCCGTGGTGGGGCTGCTGGTGCCGGTGGCCGCCGCCGGCGACGGCGACACCGTCACCGTGGCGATCGTGCAGGGCAACGTGCCCCGGCTGGGCCTGGACTTCAACGCCCAACGCAAGGCGGTGCTCGGCAACCACGTCGACGCCACCGTCGAACTGGCCGGGCAGGTGGCGGCCGGCACGCAGCGCCGTCCCGACCTGGTGGTGTGGCCGGAGAACTCCAGCGACATCGACCCGCTGCGCGACGCCGACGCCGGCGCCCAGATCTCCCGGGCCGCCGACGCGGTCGGCGCCCCGATCCTCGTCGGCGCGGTGCTGCGCGGCCCCGACGACGGCCAGGTCCGCAACGCCGGGATTCTGTGGCGGCCCGGCACCGGCCCCGACCTGGGGCAGGTCTACACCAAGCGGCATCCCGTGCCGTTCGCCGAGTACGTGCCGATGCGCGACCTCGCCCGCATGGTCAGCAAGCAGGTCGACCGGGTCCGCGCCGACTTCGTGCCCGGCACCGAGCCGGGCGTGCTGCGCGCCGGCGCGGCCGTGCTCGGCGACGTCATCTGCTTCGAGGTCGCCTACGACGAGGTGGTCCGCGACACCGTCACCGGAGGAGCGCAGCTGCTGGTGGTGCAGACCAACAACGCCACCTTCGACGTGGCGGAGGCGCGCCAGCAGTTGGCCATGGTGCGGCTGCGGGCGGTCGAGCACGGCCGGCCGGCGCTGATGGCCTCCACGGTCGGAGTGTCCGGGTTCGTTGCCCCCGACGGGCGGGTAAGCGACGCCACCGGGTTCAACACCCGAGCGGTCGTGGTGCGGCAGCTGCGCCTGGACGACGGGCGCACCCTGGCCACCCGGGTCGGCCTGTGGCCCGAGGCGGCGCTGGCGACCCTGGCGGTGGCGGCCCTGGTCGGCGCGGCCGTGCTGCGCCGCCGGCACCACGCCGGATGACACCAGCCGGTACGCCGGTGGAGGGGGACGCGACGGTGGGCGAGACGACCGGCACCCGAGGACCACGCCCCGGCCAGCCGGGGCCGGGGCGGGTGCTCGTGGTGATCCCGACCTACAACGAGGCCGACAACGTGGCACGGATCGTGGCGCGGGTGCGCCGCGCCGCCCCGGCGGTGGAGATCCTCGTCGCCGACGACAACAGCCCCGACGGCACCGGCGCGGTCGCCGACGCCCTGGCCGCCGCCGACCCACGGGTGCACGTGCTGCACCGCGAGGGCAAGCAGGGGCTCGGCGCGGCCTACCTGGCCGGGTTCGCGTGGGCCCGCGAGCGCGGCTTCGACGCCGTGGTGGAGATGGACGCCGACGGCTCGCACGCCCCGGAGGACCTGCCCACGCTGCTGGCGGCCGCCCGCGACGCCGACGTGGTGATCGGCTCCCGGTGGACGCGCGGCGCGCGG
Source organism: Micromonospora citrea (assembly GCF_900090315.1). NCBI lineage: Bacteria > Bacillati > Actinomycetota > Actinomycetes > Micromonosporales > Micromonosporaceae > Micromonospora > Micromonospora citrea. The sequence goes on from NZ_FMHZ01000002.1 coordinate 6,923,159, forward strand.
CTGGTGAACTGGCCGCTGCGGCGGCTGCTGCTGTCGCGCTGCGGCAACCTGTACGCGCGGCTGGCGCTGGGCATGCCGGTCTCCGACGCCACCGGCGGCTACCGGGTGTACCGGCTGTCTGCCCTCGACGAGATCGACCTGGCGTCGGTGTGCTCGCAGGGGTACTCGTTCCAGGTGGAGCTGTCGCGGCTGGCGCACCGGGCCGGGGCGCGCATCGTCGAGGTGCCGATCACGTTCGCCGAGCGGGAACGCGGCAGCAGCAAGATGAGCCCGCTGATCATCGCCGAGGCGCTGTGGCGGATCACCGCGTGGGGCCTGCAGGACCGGCGTACGGCGGTGCGGCGCGGCCTGCACGGCACCCCCACCGGTCAGGTGCGGTGGCCCTGAGCCCGGGCGTGTCATGCTGGACGGAACGCCTGCGCGGACCGACCGCAGGCGTCGCGGATGGCGGATGAGGTGAGATGCGCCGAGGACTGAGGTACGTTCCGCTGGGCCTGCTGCTGGCGGTGCTGCTGGAGCTGGCGGTGTTCGTCGCGGTGGGCCGGGCGATCGGGTTCGGCTCGGCGCTGCTGGTGGTGTTCGCGGCGTCGCTGCTCGGGCTGGTGCTGCTGCGCCGGGAGGGGATGCGTGCCTGGCGGGGATTCCGGGCCGCCGCCGAGGCCGGTCAACCGCCGGGACGGCAGGTCACCGACGGGCTCGTCGGGCTGGTGGGCGCACTGCTGCTGGCGACCCCGGGCCTGGTGAGCGGCCTGGTGGGGCTGTTGCTGCTGGTGCCGCCGGTGCGCGGGCTGGCCCGCGCCGGCGTGCGGCGTGCCGCGGAGCGGCGGGTGTCGTCGATGGTCGCCGGTGACCTGTTCGGGCCCCGCCGGGTGCGGGTGCGCCGGGGCGCGCCGCAGCCCGCGCCGCGTCCGACGGCCGAGCCGCCGATCGTGGTCGACGGGGGCCGGGCCATCGAGGGCGAGATCGTCGAGCCCGGCCGCAACTGACCCGCCTCGGCAGCGGCCGGCGGGCCCGCAAAGGCCCTGCCGACCCCGAGGCGACAGCGGGGCGGGACCGGAGCCGGACAGCGGGCCGGGTGACCCGAGACTCACCCGGCGTCCGAGACCACCCGGCAGGGCGCCGAAACCGATCAACCGGGACACGACGGCGCCCCGGGAGCGTGGCTCCCGGGGCGCCGTGACGTCCGTGCGGGTCAGGCGCGACCGCGGCGGGTGCGGACCTCCTGCAGCCGCTCGGCCAGGATGTCCTCCAGCTCGGCGATCGAACGCCGCTCCAGCAGCATGTCCCAGTGGGTACGCGGCGGCTTGGCCTTCTTCTGCTCCGGCTCGCTGCCGTCGACCAGCCGGGCGACGCTGCCGTCGAACTTGCACTCCCAGGTCGTGGGGACCTCGGCGTCGACGGCGAACGGCACCTCGAACTGGTGACCCTTTGCGCAGAGGTACTCGCGGGTCTGGCGCGGCGCGAGCTCCGTGTTGCGGTCGGATTCGTAGCTGACCGCGCCCAGCCGGCTTCCGCGCAGCATACGCTCGCCCATATCGACTTCCCCTCGTTCGTGGTGCTGGTCTTCTCTGTGTAACGGTCCGTTCCCGCCGGGCCATTCCCACCCGGAGCGCTGACGCGCCGCCGGGCAGGCCCGCACAAGGGTAGCCGGCCATGCCAGCCGCCCGGCGGGGTCGTCCCCGGGGCCGGGTCGGTTGGGTGGAGTGTTTCCGCTGCCAACGGGGATGTTAACCGTCCCGAGCAAGCGGAGGTCGCGATGGTCGGTGACGCGCCGGTGGAGTCCCGGCCGCCCTCCGGGCGGACGTTCCTCGGTCACCCGCGGGCCCTGTCCACCCTCTTCCTCACCGAGATGTGGGAACGGTTCAGCTTCTACGGCATGAGGGCGATCCTGGTGCTGTACCTGACCGCGTCGCTGGCCGACGACGGGCAGGCGATGAGCGAGGCCAGCGCCAGCGCCGTCTACGGCACGTACAACGCCATGGTCTACCTGATGGCGCTGCCCGGCGGCTGGGTCGCCGACCGGCTCATCGGCGCGCGGCGCAGCGTGCTGTGGGGCGGGGTGGTCATCGCCGCCGGGCACTACGTGATGGCGATCCCCACCCGGTGGAGCGTCTTCGCGGGCATGGCGCTGATCGTGCTCGGCACCGGCCTGCTCAAGCCCAACATCTCCACGATGGTCGGCGACCTCTACGACCGCGACTCCCCGCGCCGCGACGCCGGCTTCTCGATCTTCTACATGGGCATCAACCTCGGCGCGTTCATCGCGCCGCTGATCACCGGCTACCTCGGCGAGAAGGTCAACTGGCACCTCGGCTTCGGGGCCGCCGCGATCGGCATGACCCTCGGCGTGCTGCAGTACGTGCTGGGCCGGCGCAACCTCGGCGACGCCGGCGCACGCCCCGCCGACCCGCTGCTCGGCGCCGACCGCCGGCGCGCGCTGACGCGCGTCGGCGCGGTCACCGCCCTGGTCGTCGTCGCGGTCGCCGTCCTCGCCGTGGCCGGGGCGTTCACCGTCGACACCGTGGTCAACCTGCTCACCGTCGCCACCGTGCTGATCACCGTCGGCTACTTCGTGCGGATCATGGTGGACCGGGAGCTCAGCGCCACCGAACGCAGCCGGATGAAGGCGTACGTGTGGCTGTTCGTCTTCGCCGCCTCGTTCTGGCTGATCTACGACCAGGCGGGGTCGGTGCTGAACATCTTCGCCGCCGACAACACCGACCGCGACGTCGCCGGGTTCACCTTCCCCGCCTCGTGGCTGCAGTCGGTCAACCCGATCCTGATCATCATCGGGGCGCCGCTGTTCGCGCTGCTCTGGCTGCGGCTGGGCCACCGGGTCTCCACCCCGACGAAGTTCGCCGTCGGGCTGGTGCTCAACGGCCTGTCGTTCGTGCTGATGGCCGCCGCCGCACAGGCCGCCGTCGGCGGCGACCTGGTCTCGCCGTGGTGGCTCGTCGCCGTGTACGCCATCCAGGTGGCCGGCGAGCTGTCGCTGAGCCCCGTCGGGCTGTCGGCCACCACCAAGCTGGCGCCGGTGAAGTACGCGAGCCAGATGATGGGGCTGTGGTTCCTCGCCACCGCCGTCGGCGACGCGGTCGGCGGGCAGGTGGCCCGGCTGGCCGACACCTGGCCCGAGCCGACGTACTTCCTGACCTTCGGGGTCGCCTCGGTGGCCCTCGGCCTCGGCGCGGTGATGTTCGCCCGACAGATCCGGGGCCTGATGGCCGGCATCCACTGATCCGGCGACCCGTTCGTCGGCACCAGCTGCGCCAGCACTCGGCGGCACCCGCGACCGGCGCGCCGGCGCCCGGGCCGGGCTCAGGCCGGCGGGGTCGGCGGCAGCGGCAGCGGCAGGCCCGGCAGTCCGTCGATGCTGCGGGCGACGTGCTCCTTGCCGGCGAAGTAGTCGCTCAGCGACGCGTCGTCCTCCCGGGCGAACCGCCTGGCGTGCAGGTCGCGGTCGGCGTCGTAGGTCATGAACGGCACCGCGTAGCCGCAGGTGTCGCGGATCAGCTCGGCGCGCACCACGATGATCGCCCGCAGGCCGTGGACGCTGGTGTCGACGTCGGGGAAGTGGCCGGCCAGCTCGCCCCAGCGGGGGTCGTCGCGGAACACCGGCTCGCCGCGCCCGTGCACCCGGACGATGTTCGGCGGCCCCTGGAACGCGCACCACATCAGCGTGATCCGCCCGTTCTCCCGCAGATGCGCGATTGTCTCGGCGTTGCTGCCCGCGAAGTCCAGGTAGGCCACCGTGTGCGCGTCGAGCACCGCCCAGGAGCCGCGCAGCCCCTTGGGGGACAGGTTGACGGTGCCGTCGCCGGACAGCGGTGCGGTGGCGGTGAAGAACAGCGGCTGCTCCTCGATGAACGTCCGCAGCCGGCCCTCGATGCGTTCGTGTGTCTTTCCCACCCGCACATCATGGTCGCGCCCGGACGGTGTCCGCCGGTCCGCCGCCGGTGGCGGCGGACACCCGGGCGTCCGTCGGCCCGGCGGGTTCAGGCGGGCGGTGGGGTGTCGCGGGCGCCGAGGTGGGCCAGGGCGGCGGCGAGGTGGCTGACCTGCTCGGCCAGCTGGGCCACCCGCCGGTGGGCCTCGTCGCGGTCGGTCTCGGCGGCGCGCAGCCGTACCGTCAGCGTGTCGAGCCGGCCCTCGGCGGCGGTCGCGGCGTCCCGCGCGGCGGCCAGCTCCGCGCCCAGCGTGTCGTGCCGGCCGGCGAGCGCCGCCAGCTCCGCGCGGACGCGGTCGGCCTGCGCGGTCGCCTCCCGGCGGGCGGTCTCGGCCTGCTCGCGCGCCCTGGTCGCCTCGGCGGCCGCCGCACGGGCCGCGTCGGCCTCGGCGCGGGCCGTCTCGGCCTGCTCGCGGGCCCGGTCGGCCCGCTCGCGGGCGGCCTCCGCGTCGGCGTGCAGGCGCTGCGCCCGGTCCAGCGCCTCGGCGGCGGCGCGGGCCGCCCGGTCGGCGTCGGCGCGGGCGGTGTCCCGTTCGCCGGTCGCCTCGGCGGCACGGCGGCGCTCGGCGTCCAGCTCGACGCGCAGCCCACGCAGCTCGTGGCGGGCCGCGTCACGGTCCCGCTCGGCCTGCGTGCGCAGCGCCTCGGCGGCGCTGGCCTGCCGGCGGGCCTCGTCCCGGGCCGCCTCGGCCCGCTCGGCGTGCTCGCGGGCGGCGGTGGCCCGCTCGGCGGCCGCGCGCGCCTCGTCGCGGGCCGCGTCCCGCTCGGCGAACGCCGCCCGGGCCTCCTCGCGGGCCCGCGCGGCGGCCGCGGCGGCGTCCTCGGCGTCACGGCGGGCCTCGTCCCGCTCGGTCTGCGCCGCCGCCACCTGCGTCGCGGCGTCGGCGCGGGCCTGCGCCAGCTGGCGTTCCACCCCGACCGGGGACAGCTCGGCGTGCAGCGCCTCGGCGAGGGTCTGGGCGACCTGCTCCAGCCGGTCCACCGCCTCCCAGGTGCGGGCCACCTGCCCGGGCAGGCCGGGGGCGTTGCGGTGGCGCATCCGCGAGTTGCGGGAGGCCCGCTGGCAGGCGCCGTCGTTGTCGCGGCAGTAGCGGAACGGCCGGCCCGCGCCGACGCGCTGCGGCACGTCGCGTCCGCAGTGGGCGCAGGGGCGGGTGTCGGCGGGGGAGGCGGGCTGGGCGTCCATCGAGGGCGGAGTCTACTGCCGGGTCCAGCCGTCGCCGCCGCGCGCCCGCGCCGGCCGGACGGGGGCCGGTCAGCCGGCCGTGCGGGCCGTACGGTCCAGGGTGTAGCGGCGTTGCAGCAGCAGCGCGACGAGCATCGCCGCCGCGGGCAGCAGCCCGAAGCCCCAGCGGATCGCGGTCAGCGCACCGTCGGGCTGGGTGACGCCCTCGCCGGCGGTGGAGGCGACGAACCCACCCGCGGCCAGGCACAGCGAGTACGCCCACGGGCCCAGCGCCGCGCCGGTGGCCTCGGTGGCGGTCCAGACCCCGGTGTAGGTGCCGGCCGCGCCGCCGCCGGCGCGGATGACGTCGGGCACCATCGAGAACGGCAGCAGCTGCATGCCGGCGAACGCGACGCCGAGCACCGCCACGGCGGCCACCAGCACCGGCAGTCCCGCCGGGCGGCCCACGGCGAGGACCAGCGAGCCGGCCGCGAACGCGCCCTGGGCGCCCAGCAGCGCCCGCTGCTTGCCGACCCGCCGGGCGAGCACCAGCCACGCCGGCGTGACCAGCAGCGCCGGGGCGACGAACGCCGCCACCAGCACGGTGGTCAGCCCGGGGCGGCCCAGCTCGTACTCGGCGTAGTAGGGCACCCCGGCCAGGACCAGGTGGGTGGTGGTGGACATGGCCAGGTAGGCGGCGACCAGCCACCGGAACTGCCGGTCGCGCAGCGCCACGGCGAGCCCCCGCCAGCCGCCGCCGTGCGGGGCGGGCGCCGCGGCGGCGGCCCGGCGCAGCCGGGCGATGCCCGCCACCCCGACCAGCATCGCGGCCAGCATCCCCACGGCCAGCAGCACGCCCATCCGCTGGTAGCCGGCGCGGGTGGCGTCCTGCCCGCCGGCCAGCAGGGGCGCCAGCAGCCCGGAGGCGAGGATGCCGAGGGTCAGCACCACCATCCGGAACGCCATCAGGCGGGTCCGCTCGTGGTAGCCGATCCGCAGGTCGGCGGGGGTGGCCAGGTAGGGAACCTGGTAGGCGGCGAAGAGCAGGTTGCCGGCCACGAACGCGACCGCCACCCACGCGGCGGCCGGCGCGCCGGTGAGCCCGCCGGGCACGGCGAACAGCGCGGCGAAGGCGAGCGGCAGGGCACAGCCGAGCAGCAGCAGCCGGCGCCGGTCACCCCGGCGGGACTGCTCGACGTCGCAGCGGTGCCCGACCCACGGGTGCAGCAGCACGTCGGCGACCTTCGGCAGCAGCAGCGCCAGCCCGGCCAGCCAGGGAGCGACGGCCAGCACGTCGGTGAGAAAGTAGAGCAGCAGCAGGCCGGGGACCGTCACCCAGACGCCCATGCCGAGGGAACCGGCGGCGAAGCCGAGCAACGGCCCGCGGGGCAGGATGGTGGCGTCCGTGTCGGCCTGGTGCTGGTCGAGCCCGGTCATGGCGGCCTTCCTCTCCGGGCGCGCCGCCCGCAATCCAACGGATGCTGGATTGTAGGGGCAGAATGGCGGCCATGACCATGCCTCGCCGCCGACCCGGGCGGCCCCGCCGCGACGAGACCAGACCCACCCGGGAGGTGGTGCTCACCGCCGCGACCGCGCTGTTCGCCCGGCGTGGCTTCGACGCCGTCGGGCTGCGGGAGGTCGCGGCGGCGGCCGGCGTGGACGTCGCCACGGTCTCGCACCACACGGGTACGAAGGCGCAACTCTACGACGCCTGCTTCGCCCGGGTCTTCGCCGCCGAGCGGGAGGTGCTCCAGGTGGCGGCCGAGCGGGCGCGGCAGGCGCTGGACAGCGGGCCGGCGCAGGCCCGGCGCGCGCTGCACGACCTGGTGGACGTGTTCGTGGACTTTCTGGAGGACCGGCCGGAGACCACCGCGTTGTGGCTGCGCCGCTGGCTGGAGCCGCAGCGGCACGCCGAGCTCGACGAGCGGTACGCGGCCCCGCTGTACCGGCTCGTCGCCGACCTGCTCACCGCCGCCGCGGCGGCCGGCGCGCTGGTCGAGCCGACGCCGCACGTGACGGTGCGCAGCCTGGTGTGGGCGGTGCACGGGCACGTGGTGGCCCTGGCCGCCGGCGGGGGATCGCAGGCGCGCCAGCGGCGGGAGTTCCGCGCCTTCGTGCACCGCTTCCTCGACGGGCTGTACGGGCCGGTGACGCCTTGACGTGCCGCCCGCGCCGGTCCATTATCCAACGCACGTTGGATTAACGGGAAGGAGCCGGCGATGGGCGCACAGCCAACCGTGGCGGTCATCGGCGCGGGCGCGGCCGGCCTGGCCACCCTCAAGGCGCTCGCCGACGTCGGCGTGCCCGCCGTCTGCTTCGAGGCGGCCGGGCGGGTCGGCGGCCTCTGGGTGTACGGGGCGCCGGGCTCGCCCGCGTACCGGACCCTGCACCTGAACACCAGCAAGGCGCGCACCGAGTTCGCCGACCACCCGATGCCGGCGCACTGGCCGGACTACCCCGACCACGCCCGCGTCGCCGGCTGGCTCACCGACTACGCCGACCGGTTCGGGCTGCACGACGCGGTGCGGCTGCGGCACACCGTCAACCGGGTCGCCCGCGGCGACGACGACCGGTGGACGGTGCACGCCGACGGGCCCGACGGCCCGGTCGAGGTCACCGTGGACGCCGTCGTCGTCGCCAACGGCCACAACCGGGTGCCGAAGTCGCCCGCCACCGCGAGCGAGACCGCCTGCACCGCCCGGCAGATGCACAGCCACGCATACCGGGGGCCCGAACAGCTCGCCGGCCGGCGGGTCCTGGTCGTCGGCGGCGGCAACTCCGCGATGGACATCGCCGTGGACGCCTCGTACGCGGCCCGGCGCACCCTGCTGTCGCTGCGCCGGGGCGTCTGGGTGGTGCCGAAGCACCTGCTGGGCCGCCCGTCGGACACCCTCAACGGCGCCCTGGCCCGGCGACTGCCGTGGCGGCTGCGCCAGCGCATCACCCAGCGGCTGCTCACCGCGACCGTCGGCCCGCCCACCCGCTACGGCCTGCCCGCCCCCGCCCACGGCTTCCTCCAGGACCACCCGACGCTCTCGGACGGGCTGCTGTCGCGGCTGACCCACGGCGAGATCGAGCCCCGCCCCGGCATCGCCGGCATCGCCGGCGACCACGTCACCTTCACCGACGGCCGCGTCGACGAAGTCGACCTGATCATCTGGTGCACCGGCTACCGGGTGGAGATCCCCTTCCTCGACCCCGCGCTGCTCGGCGACGGGGCGGACACCCTGCCGCTGTACCGGCACGTGTTCCACCTCGACGCGCCCGGGCTGACGTTCGTCGGCCTGATGCAGTCCACCGGCGCCGCGTTCCCGCTGGTCGAGGCGCAGGCCAAGCTGGTCGCGGCGCAGCTGTCCGGCCGCTACGCGCTGCCCGAGCCGCAGGCGCAGCGCGCCGCCTGCCGCGCCGAGCTGCGCGCCGCCGCCGCCCGGTGGGGGCAGCGCCGGCCCGCGATGCGGGTGGACTTCGACGCGTACCTGGCCGAGCTGGGGCGGGAACTCGTCGCCGGCGGCCGCCGCGCCCGCGCCACCGGGGCCACGGCGTGAGCGCCCTGGAGGGCCGCCGGGTGCTGGTCACCGGGGCCAGCGGCACCTTCGGCCGACAGCTGTGCGCCGCGTTCACCCGCGCCGGGGCGCGGGTCGTCGGCATCGACCGCCACCCGGCCGACACCGACGACGTGCCGGTGCTCGGCTGCGACCTGACCGACCCGGCCGCCGTGCCGCCGACGGTCGCCGCCGCCGTCGACCGGCTCGGCGGGCTGGACCTGCTGGTCAACAACGCCGGCGTCGGCGGTCCCGCCCCGGCCGAGTCGCCGCCCGACGAGGTGGTGCGCCAGCAACTGGAGGTGAACCTGCTCGCCGCCTGGCGGACCACCGCCGCCGCGCTGCCCGCCCTGGAGGCCGCGCGTGGCCGGGTGGTCTTCGTGGCCAGCCGGATGGCCGTGCTGCCGCTGCCGCTGGCCGCCGCGTACGGGGTCAGCAAGCGGGCCCTGGTCGCCTACGCCGACGCGCTGCGCCACGAGGTGGGCACCCACGTCGGCGTGAGCGTCGTCTATCCCAGCATGGTCGCCTCGCCGATCCACGACAGCACCGCCGAGGCCGGCCTGTCGCTGCGGGGAGTGTCCCGCCTCGAACCCGTGGAGGGGGTCGTCGCGGCTGTCCTGCGCGCCGCCACCGCCCGGCGGGCGCCCCGGGACGTGGCCACCACCCGGCGCGGACGCCTCGAACTGGCCCTCGCCCGGCACGCGCCGGCCCTGGCCGACCGGCTCGTGCGGCGTACCGTCGCCGCCCGGGTCGCCGCCGGCGACATGGACGCCGCGCCGCTGGCCGCCGGGATGCTGCGCCGGCACCGCGACACCACCGGATAGCGTGACCGGGTGGCCGTCTCCCCGTACGTCGCGAAGCTGCGTGCCCACGTCGGCACGGACCTGCTCCTGCTGCCCGGGGTGAGCGCGGTCGTGCGCGACGACGCCGGGCGGGTGCTGCTGGCCCGCCGCGCCGACAACGGCCGCTGGTCCCTGCCCGCCGGTCTCATCGACCCCGGCGAGCAGCCGGCCGACGCCCTCCTGCGGGAGGTGTACGAGGAGACGGGCGTGCGCGTGCGCATCGAGCGCGTCGGCGGCGTCGCCACGCACCCGGTCGTCTACCCCAACGGCGATGCCTGCGAATACCTCAACGTGTGGTTCCGGTGCCGGGCCGTGGGCGGCGAGCCCCGGGTCAACGACGACGAGTCCACCGAGGTGGCGTGGTTCGACCCGGCCGACCTGCCGGAGCTCGACGGCTGGGCGCGGCTGCGCATCGACACGACCCTGCGCGAGGACGCGCCCACCTGGCACGCCGCGCCCGGCTCGCGGCACCCGGCGCTCGGCCAGCCCGACGCGCTGTGAGTGACGGGCCGGTCGCCGGCGGCCGCGGGTCGGCCGGACCTCCACGGGGAGCCGGTCGACGCCAGGTTCGAATTTGGCCGGTGCGCGCCGTCGAATGGTGTCAGGAACTGACCTGAATGGCTTCTAGCGTTGCCGCATGACTCCGTTCCGGATCGACATTCCCCAGTCAGACCTCGACGACCTGCGCGACCGGCTCGCGCGGACCCGCTGGCCCCGGCAGCTTCCCGGCGCCGGCTGGAGCCGCGGGGTGCCGGTGGCGTACCTGCGCGACGTGGTCGCGTACTGGGTGGAGAAGTACGACTGGCGGGCCCACGAGGCGAGGCTGAACGAGTTCCCCCAGTTCGTCACCGAGATCGACGGGCTGGGCGTGCACTTCCTGCACGTGCGCTCGCCGGAGCCGGACGCGTTGCCGCTGATCCTGACGCACGGCTGGCCGAACTCGTTCGTGGAGTTCGTCGACCTGATCGGCCCGCTGACCGATCCGGCGGCCCACGGCGCGGACCCGGCGCAGGCGTTCCACGTGGTGGTGCCCTCGGTTCCGGGCTTCGGCTTCTCGCAGGCGCCGCCGGAGACCGGCTTCACGGTCGCCCGGGTCGCGCGGATGTGGGCCGAGCTGATGCGCCGCCTCGGCTACCAGCGGCACGGCACCCAGGGCGGCGACCTCGGCGCGTACGTGGCGCCCGAGGTGGCCGCGGTGGCGCCGGAGCAGGTGGTCGGCGTGCACATCGACGGTGGTTTCGGCTTTCCCACCGAGGCCGACGTGCCGGACATGACCGAGGCGGAACGGGCCGAGTGGGCGCAGATGCAGCAGTGGATGAGTGGCGGCGTGGACCACCACGCGTTGCTGCGGGCCGCGCCGCAGACCTTCGCGTACGCGTGGCAGGACTCGCCTGTCGGGCTGCTGGCCTGGATGATGCAGAAGTTCAAGGAGTTCACCATCACGGCGCCGACTCCCGAGCAGGCCATCGACCTGGACCTCATCCTGACCAACGCGAGCCTGTACTGGTTCACCGGCACGTCCGGCTCGTCGTCGTGGCCGATGTACGAGGGCCTGACCCTGGCCGACGACGGCGGCTTCGCGTGGCCGAGGGGGCAGCAGCGGGTGCCGTCCGGCGTCTACGGCGGCGGGTCCGCCCTGATGCGGCGCCTCGCCGAACGGGACAACACCATCGTGCACTGGCCGCAGGGGAACCCCGGGGGCCACTTCGTGGCGATGGAGGAGCCGCTTGCCCACGCGGCCGACATCCGCGCCTTCTTCGCCAAGGTGCGGTGACCCGCGCCGTCCGCGCGGGAGCGGCGACCGGTCGCGGCGCCACCGGTCGCCGGCGGGGTCAGGGGCACGACGGGACCCTGACCCCGGGCGTCACGGCGTCTCCGCGCCGACGGGCGTCACCGCGTCTCCGCGCCGTTGGGCGTCACGGCACGGCGACGGCGGCCCGGGAGCGGTCGGCGGCGATCCGCACCGCCAGGGCCGCCAGCACCGTGCCGGTCAGCAGCCGCTGCACCCTCAGCCAGAGCGGCCGGCGGGCGAAGAACCCGGCGAGCGCGCCCGCGGTGAGCACGATCAGCGCGTTCACCGTGAGCGCCACCGCGATCTGGGTCAGCCCCAGCACCAGGCTCTGCGCCGCGACGTGGCCGCGCGCGGGGTCGATGAACTGTGGCAGCAGCGACACGTACAGGATGGCGATCTTCGGGTTGAGCAGGTTGGTGACCAGGCCCATGGTGAACAGCCGCCGCGCCGGGTCGGGCGGCAGCGGCGCCGGCGTGAACGGCGACTGCCCGCCGGGGCGCAGGGCCTGCCAGGCCAGCCACAGCAGGTACGCCGCGCCGGCCAGCTTCACCGCCGTGTAGAGGGCGGGCACCAGCACGAACACGGTGGCGATGCCGGCCACCGCGGCGACCAGGTAGACGCCGAAGCCGGCGGCGACGCCGAGCAGCGAGACCAGCCCGGCCCGCCGGCCCTGGCTCACCGACCGTGAGACCAGGTAGACCATGTTCGGGCCGGGAGTCAGCACCAGCCCCAGCGCCACCAGCGCGATGCCCACCAGCGCACCCGTACCGACCATGTCGCCCCCCCGGTTCCGTTCGGCTGGTGCCGACCCTACGCCCGCTCGGTGCTCAGCCGGCGACCGGCACCCGGCGGGCCGCGACGGCCGCGCGGGTCTCCTCGGCGGTCAGGTCCGCGTTGATCGCCGCGCCGGCGGCCAGCCCCGCGGCGGCCGAGGTGATCACCTGGGCGCGCGGGTCCGTGACGTTGCCGGCCACCCACACGCCGGGCACCTCGGTCGCCCCGGTCGGGCCCGCCGGCACCGCGCTGCCGACCACCTGGCCGCCCATCTCCTGCACCACCGGCGTGAGGCCCAGCGACGCCAGCACGTCGGCGCGGGCGTGGAAGCGGGGAGCCACCACCACCGCGCCGCAGCGCAGCACCTCGCCCCCGGCCAGCCGCACCCCGGTCAGGGCGTCGCCGGCGAGCTCCAGCCCGGCGGCCGGGCCGTCGACCACGCGTACGTCCCGCGCGGCGAGCTGCTCGTCCTCCTCGGCGGTGAACGCGCACGGCGTGTGCCGCACGACGGTCACGTCGGTGCTCCACTGCCGCCACAGCAGCGCCTGGTGCGCGGCCAGCGGGCCGGTCGCCAGCACCACCAGCGGCACGTCGCGCACCTCCCACCCGTGGCAGTACGGGCAGTGCAGCACGTCGCGGCCCCACCGCCCGGCCAGCCCGGGCACGTCGGGCAGCTCGTCGACCAGGCCGGTGGTCACCAGCAGCCGCCGGGCGTCGACGGCACGCCCGTCGGCGAGGGCGACGCGGAACCCGCCGTCGTCGCGGCGGGTCGCCGCGACGACGGCGCCGTCAACGAACTCCCCGCCGTAGCCGGCCACCTCGGCGCGGCCGGCCGCCAGCAGCTCGCCGGGGGGCGTGCCCTCCCGGGCGAGATAGTTGTGCACACCTCCGGCCGGCGCGTTGCGCGGCTCGCCACCGTCCACCACCAGCACCGAGCGGCGGGCCCGGGTCAGGGCCAGCGCCCCGCTCAGCCCGGCCGCGCCGCCACCGACCACCACCACGTCGTACGTCTCACGCACGGAACTCTCCCTCCGTCCCGGCGGGCCCATGCCCGCCGTCGCCCCGACTGTCCGCCGGAATCCGCAGGGTTGGCAAACATCGTTGCCGGAACGGCAAAACGGCGATCGTGGGACCGAGGTCACCCCGCCCCGCCCCCACGGCGGCGACCTCGGCGGGCACACTGGGCCGATGCTGCGCGCCCCGGCCACCGCCACCCTGCCGGAACTGCTGTTGCGTCCCTGGCGCGACGACGACGCCGACGCCCTGATGGCCGCGTACCGGGACCCGGTGCTGCTCCGCTGGACCCGGGCGCCGGTGACCACGACCACCGAGGCGCGCCGGTTCGTGGCCGCCGCGCACCGGGACTGGGACGGCGGCGGGCGGTTCAGCTTCGCCGTGGTCGAGCCCGGCCCGACCGGCGAGACGCTGGTCGCGCAGGTGGTGCTCAAGAACGTCGCCGAAGGGCGCGGGGACGCCGAGGTGGGCTACTGGACGGCCGCGCCCGCCCGGGGCCGGGGCATCGCCGGGCACGCCCTGGAGGCGGTCACCGGCTGGGCGTTCGCCCGGTTCGCCGGCATGCGTCGGCTGGACCTGATGCACCAGATCGACAATCCGGCGTCCTGCCGCGTCGCGGAGAAGGCCGGCTACCGCTTCCAGGAGGTGCTGCCGGCCCGGCCGCCGTTCCCCCGCGACGGCCACCGGCACGCCCGCTGGGCCTGAGCGGCCCGGCCGCCGTTCCCCCGCGACGGCCACCGGCACGCCCGCTGGGCCTGAGCGGGCCGGCCGGCAGCCTGCCCGGGGCGGCACGGGAATGCCCGGCGTCGCCCCGGCGCTGTCCCTTTCGGCGGCCCCGGCACCGGGGGCCGCGTTACCGTGGGCGGGGGAGGTGTCGGCAGGTGGACAGGTGGGACGCGACGGTCGAGGCCCGGATCCGCACCGCGCAGGAACGCGGCGAGTTCGACAACCTGCCCGGCACGGGCAAGCCCATCCCCGGGCGCGGCCAGCCCTACGACGAGTCGTGGTGGATCAAGAGCTTCCTGGAGCGTGAGGCGCTCCCGACCGACCTGCTGCTGCCGACCCCGCTGCAACTGCGCCGCCGCATCGAGCAGGTGCCCGACGAGGTACGCGACCTGCCGACGGAGGAGTCCGTGCGGGCGTTCGTCGCCGACCTGAACGCGCAGATCGTCGCCTGGCTGCGTACACCCACCGGCCCGCGGGTCGTGGTGCGGCCGGTCGACGCCGACGGCGTCGTACGCCGGTGGCGGGCCGAGCGGCAGACCGCCGCCGCGCCGGACCCGGCCCCCGCCCCGCCGCCCGCCCCGCCCCACCGGGCCCGCCGGTCGTGGCGGCTGCCCTGGCGGCGCCGGGCGGCGTAGCGTCGCCGAACCCCGTTGCCCGGCGCGACGACCGACCACTAGGGTCGGAGGCGTGACTGCCGGGTCGGCCATGGGCCACGAGCGGACAGGGCACCCGGCCATCCGGTGAGCCGGGGGCGGGCCCGTGGTCCGCCGATGCGCCGGGGCGGGCAACCGGCCCCGCCCACGCGCCGCACCCCGCCGGTGTCGACCTCGCGTCCACCGGCCGCGCGCCCCCTTCCGCCGCCCGCGCCGGTCGCACGCCGGCGCCAGCCAGATCCTCGCCGCCACCCTCGCCGGGCGGGCGATCCACCGTGGCCGCATCCTCGTGCCGACAGAGAGCAGAGCCTTGCCCAACGACTTCAACCAGCAGATCATCGACGAGTTCCGCGCCAACTCCGGCCGGGTCGCAGGGCCCTTCGAGGGCGCCCGGCTGATCCTGCTCACCACCACCGGCGTCCGCTCCGGCGCCCCGCACACCACGCCGGTCGGCTACCTGCCCGACGGCGACCGCATCCTCGTCATCGCCTCCGCCGGGGGTGCCCCGAGGCACCCCGACTGGTACCACAACCTCGTCGCCGACCCGTCCGCCACCGTCGAGGACGGGGTCTTCACCTACCAGGCGCGCGCGGAGGTGCTGACGGGGGCCGAACGCGACGAGGTCTTCGCCCGGGCCGTGGAGGCCGACCCGGGCTGGGCCGCGTACCAGGCGAAGACGTCCCGGGTGATTCCCGTGCTGGCGTTGCGCCAGGTGGCAGGCGGGCCCCCGAACGCGGCGTCCTGGGGCGCGGCGCTCAAGCTGGTCCACGACGCGTTCCGGCGGGAACTCGCGCTGATCCGCGACGAGGTCGCCCGCTCCGGCCCGGGCCTGGGCGCGCAGTTGCGGGTGAACTGCCTGACCGTCTGCCAGGGCCTGCACCACCATCACCGCAACGAGGACGCCGGCATGTTCACCGGCCTGGCGGAGCGGCGCCCCGACCTCGCCGCGACGCTGGCCCGGCTGCGCGAGGAACACCGCCGCGTAGCGGCCCTCGTCGACCGTCTCCAGCGGGTGGTCGGCGAACCCGACGCCGACCCGGTCGAGGTCCGCCGGCAGGTCGAGCGCCTCACCACCGAACTGGAGGCCCACCTGACGTACGAGGAGGAGCAGCTCATCCCCGTGCTCGACGAGGCCGGCTGAGGGCCGTGACGATCCCGGGGCCGTCGGCGGCGCACGCCGCCGACGGCCCCGGGGCGTGGCAGCGGGTTCAGTCGTCCCCGGCGTCGTGGGCCAGGAGCGCCAGCTGGACCCGGTTGGTCATGTCGAGGCGGGTCAGGGCGCTGGAGATGTGCGCCTTGACGCTGCCGACCGACAGGAACAACCGGCTCGCGATGTCGGCGTTGGACAGACCCGCCGCGACGGCCAGGGCGACCTCCCGCTCCCGCTCGGTCAGCAGGGCGAACCGCTCCCGGGCCCGCCGCCGCCGCGCGTCGACCGGCGGGTCCCCGCCCGTGGCGACCCGGTCCATCAGGGCGCGCGCGACAGTCGGGGAGAGCACGGGCTCGCCGGCTGCGGCCCGCTGGACGGCGTCCACGATCCGCTCCGGCGGGGTGTGCTTGGTCAGGAATCCGGCCGCCCCGGCCCGCAGCGCGTCGACCACTGTGGCGTCGGCGTCGAAGGTGGTCAACACGATGACGGCGGGGCGGTGGCCGGCGCGGTTGGTGATGCCCCGGGTCGCGGCGATGCCGTCCAGCAGCGGCATGCGGACGTCCATCAGGACGACGTCCGGCCGCAGCCGGGTCACCGCGTCGGCCACGTCCGCCCCGTCGGCCGCCTCGCCGACCACCACCAGTTCCGGGGCGCCGCCGAGCATCAGCCGCAGCCCGGTGCGGACCAGTGCGTCGTCGTCGACGAGCAGGACACGGATCGGGTCCGACGTCACGCCGGCCAGGATAGCCGGACGGCGAGCCGGAACGACCCGTCGGCGACGCCGTGCTCGATGGTGCCGCCGTCGACGGCGACCCGCTCGGCGAGACCGGCCAGGCCCGCCCCGGTGCCGGGAGGGTCGTCGGCGGGTACGCCCGGCAAAGGGTTGACGACCGTGGCGACGACGCCGGCGTGCGGCGCGGCGTCCACCCGCACGGTGACCCGCGCGCCCGGCGCGTGCTTGCGGGCGTTGGTCAGCCCCTCCTGGACGGTGCGGTAGACGGTGCGCTGCGTGGCCGGCCGCAGCGCCTCGGTCGCCCCCGGCGCGCACACCATCTCGAAGCTCACCCGCTGGCCCGCGGCACGGGCCTCGGTGACCAGCCGGGGGATGTCGGCGAGCCGGGGCTGCGGCACCACCCGATCCTGCGCCTCGTCGTCGCCGGTGCGCAGCACCGCGAGCACCTCGCCCAGCTCGTCGAGTGCCCGCCCGGCCGCGTCCCGGATCACCTCGGCGGCCCGGCCGATCTCGGCGGCGTCCAGGGGGCGCCCGACCCCGGCCTCGGCCTGCGCCGTCCGGTACGCCAGGCCACCGGCGTGCACCGACAGCAGCGAGATGCGGTGCGCGAGCACGTCGTGCATCTCCCGGGCGATCCGTTCGCGTTCGCCTCGCCGGGCGTCGGCGAGGCGACGGCGGTGCTCCTGCCGCTCCCGCTCGGCGTCCCGCCACAGGCTGAGGATGAGCTGGCGACGGGCCCGGGTCGCCACGCCCCACCCGAGCGGCACCAGGTACATCATGCCGACGACCGCTACCGACAGCCCCACGCCCGTCCCCGGCGTCGGGTGCAGCGCCCCGAAGGTGGCCGCCGGGGCGAGGTAGGCGGCGGTGACCAGGGTCGCGGGCAGCCGGTCGCGGCGTACCGCCACGTTCAGCACGGCGACCATCGTGGCGCCCACCGCGGTGCCGGCGACCAGCAGCGCCGGCACCAGGGCGACGGCGAGGGCCATCGGGAAGCGGCGTCGCCACCACAGGGCGAGGCAGGCGGCGGCGCCCACCCACGGGTCGACGGCGAGCATCCACGCGGGGATCGCGTCGGCGTAGTAGGGCGGGTAACCGTCCCACACCGACAGGCCGACCAGCGCCGCCGCCCCGAACAGCAGCCCGTCCATCGTCCAGTCCCGTACCGTGCGTCGCCCGGCCGCGTCGCCGGCCAGTTCGCCGGGGAGCAGCCAGTCCGGCGAGGCGCGGCCGGCGCCGCGCGGGGGCGAGGTCATGTCGTGAGCGTAGGTGGGCGGGCGCGTCGCGGCCGGTGTCCGCCGGCCATCAGTTCTGGCCGTCCGGCCAGGGATCTGGCCGTCCGGCAGGTGTTCCGGCCGCGGCGGGTCCGCACCATGAGCCGATGGACGCATCGACGGTACGGTTGCGCCCGCCGCGCCACCGGGTGGCGCGGCGGGCCGTCGGTTGGTGGACGGCTCGCTCCCTGCTGGGGGCGGCCCCGGTGCTGGCCGGGCTCGGCGCGGCGTACGCGCTGCTCGGGGCGGCCCGGCCGTGGCTGGGTCCGGCGCTGGTCGCCGTCGCGGCGCTCGCCGCCGGGCACGCGGCGGTGGTGCCCTCGTGGCGGTACGCGGTGCACCGGTGGGAGACCACCACGACGGCGGTGTACGCGTCCTCGGGCTGGTTCGTGCGGGAGTGGCAGGTCGCCCCCCTGTCGCGGATCCAGACCGTGGACCGGGTGCGCGGCCCGTTGCAGCAGTTGTTCGGGCTGGCCACGGTGACCGTGACGACGGCCTCCGCGCACGGGGCGGTGCGGTTGGTCGGGTTGGACGCCGACGTGGCCGCGCGCACCGCGGAGCAGCTCACCGCACTGGTACGGCGGACAGCCGGGGACGCGACGTGACGGGTCCGCCGTGGCGCCGGCTCGACGGGCGCGTGGTGTGGGTCGACGCGGTGCGCAGCCTGCTGGCGCTCGCGCCGACCGGCCTGGCGGTGACGGTGTTCCAGGTCGAGGCCCGGTTCTCGGCCCTGTGGCCGGTGCTCACCGTCGCGGTCGTCGGGGTGGCCGGCGCCGTGCGGGACCTGCTGCGGTGGCTGAAGACGCGCTACCGGATCACGGAGGATCGGGTGGAGCTGCGCGCGGGGCTGCTGTTGCGCAGGCACCGGTCGGTGCGGCGGGACCGGATCCGCAGCGTCGAGGCGACGGCGCTGTTGCGGCACCGGTTGGCGGGGCTGCGGGTGGTGACGGTCGGGGCGGGCCTGCCCGGCACGGGCGGGGAGGCGGCGCTGCGGCTGGACGCGGTGTCCGTCGCCACGGCCGAGCGGCTGCGCCGGGACCTGCTGCGCCGCGCGGCCGACGCGAGCACCGACGGCGGGTTCGCGGCCGACGGCGCGACCACCCACGGCGGGTTCGCGGCCAGTGGCGCGGCCACCCGCGGGCAGCAGGCCCCGACCGCCGACAGCGACCCGTCGGGGGCGGACACGGCTCCCGGCGGGTCGGAGCCGCCGGCACCGGACCGGGCCGTCGTCCTGGCGCGGATCCGCTGGTCGTGGATCGTGCACAACGTCGTCAACTTCTGGTCCTTCGTGATGGCGGCCGGTCTGCTGTGGGGCGCCTACTGGACGGCCGAGTCGTTCGGCGTCGACGTCGTCGAAACCGCCGCCGGCTGGGTGGACTGGCACGCGATGGGGGCCGGTCGTGCCATCGCGCTCGGGGTCGCCGCGGCGGGACTGCTCGGCGTCGCCGGCATGGCGGTCGCCTTCGTCGCCGAATACTGGGACTTCCGGCTGCTGCGGGTGCCCGTCCCCGGCGGCAGCGTGCTGCGTACCAGGCACGGGCTGTTCAAGACCCGGGAGATCGACCGGGACGACGGTCGGCTGCGCGGGGTGCGGATCTCCGAGCCGGTGCTGTGGCGGTGGATGGGCACGGCCGACACGGACGTCGTCACCACCGGCCTGACGGTGTGGAGCATGACGCCCGCGACCACCGTCCTGCCACGCGGTCCGGTGCGGGTCGCCCGCGCCGTGGCGGGCGCGGTGCTCGAGGCCGACCCGAACCCGTTCGCGGCGTCGCTGCGCCCCCACCCGCGGGCCGCGCTGCGCCGACGCGCCGGCTGGGCGCTGCTGGCCGTGGCGCTGGGCGCCGGTGCGCTGGCCGTGCTGGACGCGCTGCTCGGCCCGTCCCGGCTCTGGCCGGCGGGCCTGGCGGCGGTACCGCTCGCGCCGGTGGCCGCCGTGGTGGCGTACCGGGCACTGGGCCACACGGTGACCGGCGGTTACCTGGTCGTGCGCTCGGGGCTGGTCAGCCGGTCGACGGTGGCGCTGCGGGGGCCGGCGGTCATCGGCTGGCGGGTGCGCCAGAGCGTGCTGCAGCGGCGGCTCGGCCTGGCCACCCTCACCGCGACCACCGCCGCCGGGCGCGGCCGGTACGCCGCGGTCGACATGACCGCCGCCGACGTGACCGACCTGGCCGAGCGGGCCCGACCCGGCCTCCTCGCCCCGTTCGTCCTAGGCGCACCGACCGGCGGCCCTCCGGTCGTCGGTTCGGCGGGCGACGGACGGTCGACTGCCCGGAAGTACCTAAGCACGTCAGATTCCCCGGCGTCCCCGTCTCCCTAACGTGGTGGTCACAGCAGGCACGACCACCGAGGAGAACGTCATGAGCGACACCAACGAGCTGGTCCAGCGCTACATCGCCGCGTGGAACGAGACCGACGCGGACGCGCGCCGGGCCGTCCTGGCGGAGGTCTTCGCCGAGGACGCGACGTACACGGACCCGCTGGTGTCCGTGCGGGGCAGGGACGGGCTCGACGCCACCATCGCGGCGGTCCAGGGGCAGTTCGGCGGGCTGGTCTTCAGCCTCGGCGGCGCCGTGGACGCCCACCACGACGTCGCGCGCTTCACCTGGCACCTGGGGCCCGAGGGCGCCGAGCCGATCGTCGTCGGCTTCGACGTCGCCGTGATCGGCGCCGACGGGCGGATCAGCCAGGTCCTCGGCTTCCTCGACAAGGTGCCGGCCGGAGTCTGAGCACACCCGACGGGGCGGGGCGGCCTGCCGGTCCGCCCTGATCGTCCAGACAACCACAGGAGGAACCATGACCGCGTACGTGATCGCGCACCTTCGTGACCCCGAGGAGATGCACCCGGAGGTGCTGGAGTACATGGAGCGGATCCAGTCGACGATGGACCCGTACTCCGGCCGCTTCGTCGTGCACGGCGGACCGGTCGACGTCCGCGAGGGCACGTGGCCCGGCAGCGTCATCATGCTCGAGTTCCCGTTGCGGCAGTCCGCCCGGGACTGGTACGAGTCGGCCGCATACCAGGCGATCCTGCCGCTGCGGGCGGACCACCTGGAGGGCGAGGTCGTCATCGTCGAGGGCGTCGGGCCCGACCACGACTCGGCCGCGATGGCCGCCGAGCTCAGGAAGAGCCTCGGTCAGCCGGCGACGTCGTAGTTGAAGCCGAAGGCGCGCACACCGGTCCGCGTACGGGGCCGGTGGCTCGTCTTCGGGCCGAAGGCGACATAGCTGCCCGGGCCGTGGGTGCGGTCGCCCTCGACGATCTCGCCGCGCACGACGAAGTACGCCTCGCCGTAGGTCTCGTGGACGTCGAGGTCCGGCCACTCGGCGCCCGGGGCGAGGTCGATCACCCACGTCCGGATCCCCGGCATGCCCGGCAGCGCCCGTACGTGCACACCTGGTCCCAGCTCGACCGGCGGGATCGCGTCGACGTCAACGGCGAGGGTCTGCCCCGGCGACACCTGGTCGGAAGTGGTCATCGGGACACCATCTCACAGCCCCAGCCGGGCGGCGACTTCCCTCAGCTCGCCCCGGGAGGCGACGCCGAGCTTGGGGTAGGCCTTGTAGAGGTGGTAGCCGACCGTCCGGTGGCTGAGGAAGAGCTGGGCGGCGATGTCGCGGTTGGACAGCCCGCGTGCGGCGAGGCGGGCGATCTGCAGCTCCTGCGGGGTCAGGCCGGCGGGCGCGCCCCCGCCGGGCCGGGGACCCTGCTCCTGGACGCCGGCAGCGGTCAGCTCGCCGCGGGTGCGTTCGGCCCACGGCCGCATGCCGAGCCGGTCGAAGACCTCCAGGGCGTCGGTCAGCGGCCCGCGCGCCTCGGCCTTGCGCCGGGCCCGGCGTAGCCACTCGCCGTAGAGCAGCGCGGTCCGGGCGTACTCCACCGCGCGGCCGTCCTGGTCGTGCAGTTCGAGCGCAGCCGTGTAGAACGCCTCGGCCTGGTCGTCGTCGGCGAGCAGCCCGCGGCAGCGCAGCACCAGCGCGTCGGCCCACGGCTGCCGGACCGACCCGGCCCACCGCCGCAGGCGCGCCAGCGGCTCGGCGGACCGCTGCGGCGCGCCCACCCGTACGGCCGCCTCCACCAGGTCGGGAACGGAACGGGTGGCGCAGATGTGGTGGCGCATCGGTTCGCGGGTGAGGCGCTCGAAACGGGCGAGCGCGGCCTCGGCGCGGCCGAGGCCGAGGTCGAGCAGCCCGAGCGACCAGTGCGCCCAGGGCGCGCCGGGGGAGACGGCCCCGACGGTGGCCGCCGCCAGCCCTTCCTCCGCGTTGCGC
Organism: Micromonospora citrea; assembly: GCF_900090315.1. NCBI lineage: Bacteria > Bacillati > Actinomycetota > Actinomycetes > Micromonosporales > Micromonosporaceae > Micromonospora > Micromonospora citrea. Next base: position 6,945,042 of record NZ_FMHZ01000002.1, read on the forward strand.
CGGCAACCCGCCTCGTCCCCCCTGACTGCGTCGAGGTGGGCGAGCACGCTGCTGAACTGGCTGACCCACTGCTGCTGGCCGGTGTCGCGGGCGAGTCCCAGGGCCTCGGTCGCCGTGCCGAGGGCGTCCAGGTGCCGGCCGGTGAACACCTCGCCCTCGGCCATGAAGAAGAGCACCGTCGGCAGCCGCCCGACGCCACCCCGGGCACGGTGCTCGGCGGCGAGCGCGCTCGCCAGGTCGTACGCGTCGGCGTCCTGCCCCAACGCGAGGGCCGCTCCGCAGAGGATCAGCAAGGCCTGGTCGGGAGCCCCGCCGCGCCGCCGGACCGCCGCGAGGGTGTCACCCAGTGCCGGTGGCCGCCCGTCCCGGCCCGGGTCGAGGTGGGCGAGGTAGGGCCCGAGCGGCGCGAGCGGGTCCGTGTCGTCCAACGGCAGCGCGGCCAGCCGGCCCAGCGTCGCCGCGACCTGCCGTTCCCCCAGATACCAGGAGGTGTGCAGGGCCTGCATCAGCAACCCGGCGGCCTGTCCCGCGTCGGTGTCGCGCACCCGCTCGGCGCCGTCGAGCAGCGACCGGTGGGCGGCGGAGTAGGAGCCCTGCCAGAAGTCCGCGAGCGCCCGCACCCCGGCGATGCGGGCCCGCACCGCCGGGGCGTCGTCGAGTCGCCGGGCGGCCCGGTCCCCGAGGGTCCTGGCACGATCCAGGTCGCCCGCCTCCAGCGCCGCCTCCGCCGCCAGGGCCTCGCGGCGGGCCCGGGCGGCGGGGTCGACGCTCAGGCGGGCGGCCCGCTCGTACGCCGCCGCGGCCGCCTCGTGTCCGTTGCGTTCGCGGGCCCGCGCGGCGGTGCGCTCCAGCGCGGCGGCGGCCTCCTCGTCGGCTCCGGTGGCGGCGGCGGCCAGGTGCCAGGCCCGCCGGTCGGCCTGCTCGGGCGAGGCGAGGGCGGCGGCGAGCGCGCGGTGGACGGCGAGGCGTTGCCCGAGGGGCGCCCGCTGGTAGACGACGGCGCGGATCAACGGATGGCGGAAGCGGATCGTGGTGCCGTCGGCGTCGCCGCGCCGCACCAGGCCGGCCCGCTCGGCGGGGGAGAGGTCCTCGACGGCCGCCCCCAGCGCGGCGCCGGCGCTCAGGATCACGGCCAGTTCGCCGGCCTCGTCGGCCGCGGCCGCCAGGAGCAGGCTCTGGCAGGCCTCCGGCAGGCGGCTGACCTGGCCGTGGAAGGCCAGTTGCAGGCGGCTGGTCAGGGGCAGCGCCCCCGGCGAGAACGCCACGCCCCCTTCGGCGGCCAGGGCGACGGGCAGCTCCAGCAGGGCCAGCGGGTTGCCGCCGGCCTCGGCGAGCAGCCGGTAGCGCACGGCGGGCGCGAGCGGATGCCGGTCGAGCAGGGCGGCGGCCGCCTCGGGGGCGAGCCCGCGCAGGCGCAGTTCCGGAAGGCCCTGGGTGGGGAAGGACCCCTCGCCGTCCCGGGCGGCGAAGATCATCACCACGCCCTCGGCGTGCAGGCGACGGGCGGCGAACAGCAGCGCGTCGCGTGAGGCCCGGTCGAGCCACTGCGCGTCGTCGACGAGGCACAGCAGCCCCGCCTCGTCGGCGTGCTCGGCCAGCAGGGAGAGCACCGCCAACCCGACCAGCATCGGCTCGGAGCCGGCTGCGGGCCCGAGCCCGAAGGCCGCCTCCAGGGCCGCGCGCTGCGGGTCGGGCAGCGCGGCGAGGCAGCCGAGCGCCGGACGCAGCAACAACTGCAGCCCGGAGAAGGGCAGCTCCGCCTCGGACTCGACCCCCGTACCGCGCAGCAGCCGCATGTCCCCCGCCGCCGCGGCGGCGTGGTCGAGCAACGCCGTCTTGCCGATGCCCGGCTCGCCACGCAGCACCAGCGTCGCGCTGGTGCCCGCCCGGGCCGCCGCCAGCAGCCCGGTGATCGCGTCCTGTTCGGTCTGTCTCCCGTGCAGCTCCCCCGCGCCCATGATCCCATCCTGGCACTGGGCCTGGAGCGCGCGATCCGGCCCAGTCGCCGGCGGACCGACCGTGACGGTGTCCGGAACGACACGCCCCATACAATCCCCGACGTGAGTCCCGCCCCACGCTCCGTCGCCGTCGTCGCCACCGACGGGATGCTGCACTTCGAGCTGGCCGTGGCCTACGAGGTCTTCGGCTCCGCCCCGGCCGCGCTGCCAGGCCCCTGGTACGACGTCCGGGTGTGCGGCACGCACGCCGTGCGGGTCGGCCGTTTCCTGCTGGAGCCGGACTGCGGGCTCGACGGGCTGGCCGACGTCGACACCGTGATCGTGCCCGCCCTGGCCGACGTCGACGTGGATCCGCCGGCCGACCTGGTCGAGGCGGTGCGCGCGGCGCACGAGTCGGGCGCCCGGGTGGTCTCGCTGTGCACGGGCGCGTTCGTGCTCGCCGCAGCGGGCCTGCTGGACGGGCTGCGGGCCACCACGCACTGGGCCCACGCCGAGGACCTCGCCGCACGCCATCCCCGGGTGACGGTGGACCCGGACGTGCTCTACGTCGACAACGGCAGCGTGCTCACCTCCGCGGGCAAGGCCGCGGCGATGGACCTGTGCCTGCACCTGGTCCGCCGCGACCACGGCTCGGCCGTCGCCAACGCGTTCGCCCGCCGCCTGGTGGTGCCGCCCCACCGGGCCGGCGGCCAGGCCCAGTTCGTCACCACGCCGGTGCCCGCCGAGGACGGCCACCCCCTGGCCGAGCTGCTGCCGTGGGTGATGCGGCGGCTGGACCAGCCGCTCACGGTGGAGGACCTGGCGCGTCAGGCGAACATGAGCTCGCGCCACCTCGCCCGCCACTTCCGCTCGGTGACCGGCACCACCCCGCTGCAGTGGGTGCTGACGCAGCGGATTCGCCGCGCGCAGGAGCTGCTGGAGGCCACGGACGACAGCGTGGACACCATCGCGTCGGCGGCGGGGATGGGCACGGCCACGACGCTGCGCCGCCACTTCCACCGCACCGTCGGCGTGCCGCCGGACGCCTACCGCCGCGCCTTCCGCGCGTGAGGACGACCGCTGCCGCCGCCCCTGCCTAGCCCTGCCGGGCGTCCTTGACGAACACCATCGCGTCGATGTCGGTCAGGTGCGCCGGGTCCAGCGGCGAGTAGCCGTGCCAGGGCGAGACGCGCGGAGCGGGTGCCGCGTCGCCCAGAGCAGCGGCCAGCCGGCGGGCGTCGACGACGTACCGGTCCTGCGGCAGCGCGTACAGCATCCCCTCGACCGTGTCCGGAGGCGGGTCGTCCACGCCGTGGTGGCGGATCGTGCCCAGGGCCGTGGCGACGAAGGCGTACCCGTCGCCCAGTCGGGCGGCGACGATCGCGCCGGCACCCCACCACCGCACCGACTGGCCGCCCATCCGCATCTCGCTCCTGTTCCGCTGCAGGTGGCCGTTGTGGGCGTTGACCAGCGCCGGGCCTCGCTCGGCGACGGCGAGCAGGTTGGCCGCCATCATCGAGTCCCGCACGGCCAGCAGCCGCGCCATGCGCCCCGGTGACGTGTCGGCCATGCAGGAGTGGTAGCGCAGCAGGCCGGTGGCGGTGCGCCCGTACAGTCGCGCCCGGTCCCACTCGTCCGGCGTGGATGCCGCGACGAGCTGTGGCGCCTGCGCGTCGAGCAGCGCCACGAGGTCGTCGGTGAGCAGCCGCAGCCGCGCGGCCTCGGGCGTCTGCCCCACGGACCGGGAGGGGTCCCTCATCGCGGCGGGGTTGGTCCACCGGTCGTCGTCGCCGAGCAGACGGTCGAGCGTGTCGGCCGTGCAGGGGAGCAGGTCGGCGTCGGCCCGGGCGGCGAGGTGGTCGTGGAGCGCGGTGAGGGCCTGCCGAGGGCTGGCCGCGCCGGTGATCTCCAGCGGGCCGTCGAACCCGGCGAAGCGCAGCCGCTCGGACGCGGGCCTGCCCTCGTTGTACGCGCGCATCCAGCGCACCAGCTCGCGGTTGCCCGGGAAGGCGCCCCACCCGTGGCTGAAGCCGCGCTCCATCACCTCGTCGAGGGTGCCCCTGCCGGACGTGACGTGGTCGTCCACGACCAGGCCCGTCAGGCAGTCGCTCTCGACGGCGATCGTCCGGTAGCCCTCCTGCTCGACGAGTTGTCGGAACAGTTCGTTGCGTACGCCGAGCAGGGTTTCCTCGCCGTGGGTGGGCTCGCCCAGGGCGAGCAGCCGGGGCCGGGGCGGGAACAGCCGCATGACGGTCGCGGCCTCGACGGCATGGGCGGTGTCCTTGGCGCCAACAGTCATGACCTCGACCGTATCGCTGAACCTTCGGGTCAACCCCCCGCGCACGTTGCGCAGGACAACGGCGTGAAACCTTAAAAAGGGTGGACAACCCGCAGGGCACGCCGGGGACGACTCCGTTGCGGCCGGAGCCGCCCCCGGACGGGCCTGCCCCGCACGGATGCCGCAGGGCATCGCGCGCGGCGGCGGTGTCGCCGTCAGTCCCCGGGCAGCACGGTGAAGGCGAACCCGGTGCTTGTCGGGCGGTGCGGTGGAACGTCGCACTTGATCCGGCGCAGCGCCTCGGTCCTGCTGAGGCCGAGCCCTTGCGCGATGAGCCGTTCCGGGCGGACCGGCACCGGATCTGCGAAGACGACCTCCACCCTGACCGGCCACGCCACGGCGTGCCACGCCGACGGCGTGTCCAACCGCCAGGACTCCGTCCAGTCGAGGGTGAAGTGGTGGCGTCGGGCGAGCAGCGGATCCAACAGTCGAGACGCCACCAGGTCCGGATCGTTGGCGTGATAGCCGTCGAGCTCGGTCGGGTCCAGGGATCTGACCGGCGTTCGCTCGTGCACGGTGAGCTTGCTCGTCCGGTCGCAGGACACGCACCGGACGAGCAGCCACACGTCCAGCAGGTTGCCGTTGGCGTTGACGCGGAACTTGCCATCGCCGACGGTGGCCGATTCCGACCGGCAGCGCGGGCATCGCAGTGACAGCAGAGGCAGCCTGGTCCGACGCACGAACCAGGGCAGCACGATATGAGGTTGTGAAGACATGATCTCTCTAGACCTGACACGAGGCCGATTGCGCGCGGCCTCAGACGCTGTACGAACGGGCGCGCGAGGGCAGCCCGGAGGAGCCGACCGGAGGGTCGGCTTGAACAAGCGCGTAGGAAGACGTCAGGTCTAGAGAGCAGGCGGGGTCACGCGGTTCGTCCTCTGTCCGCACAGCGAAGGGGTCGGCAGGCAAGCTACGGAAAGGCGGGGGGAGGGTTCAACCGGTTTCCGGCGGGGATGGCGCCCTACAGCTCGTGGGGGAGCGCGTCCAGGAGATGTCGTGGGGCTCGTTCTCGCCTCCGGATGCCGGCCAGCGCCCGGGCGGCCTGAGATCGCACCCAGCTGTCCGGGTCGTCGGCGCAGGTCAGCAACAGCGCCTCCGTCTCGTCGTCGGACCACGAGCGCAAGGCTTCCACCGCGCTGCGCCTGACCTCGGGATCAACGTCGCGGACCGCGGCCATGACTGCCTCCCGAGCTCGGGGGTGACCCGCTCCGAAGACCGACCCCAGCGCACTCATCGCCTCGGATCGCACGGAGGAGTCCACGTCGGACCCGGCCTCGACGACCAGCTCGATGTATTCGTCACGCTGACTCCAGTCGAGAGCGCTCAGGCCCCACACCCCCACCCGACGCAGACCGGCGTCCTCGGCGGCGAGGCATGACATGACCTGCTCCATCGCCTCCGTGGGTGAGCCCCTGAACAGTTTGAGGACGTCACGTTGCAGGGTGCCACCGTCGTCGTTGCGGTCCTCGACGAGCGCCCGCAACAGCGCCGGCAACGCGGCGGATTCGCATGCCCCCGCCAGCACCCGCGCGATCTGGTCGCGGGCAACGGAGTCATCGGCGGCGACGTACCGATGCAGCAGTTCCTCCAGCCGGGGCTGAAGGAACCTGGCCGCCGGCCTCGCGAGCTGTTCGACCAGTCCCGCGGTACGTCGACGGCGACCGGGGTCCTGATCGCCGTCCAGCTGTAGGACCAACTCGTGGAGGGCCTGCCTCAGATCGGCTCGCCCCTGATGATTCTCGATGAGAGTTCGCCACCCGTCCAGAGAGAGGTCAGAAGCCGAAGGAGTTGAACGGTTCGGGATCGGCGCGGAAGACGCGGGCGATGTCGGTCACCGCACCGGGTCGGTGAGGGCGGATCCGGCCGGCTCCGGCCAGCACGGCGGCGGACATGCCACCCAGGTACAGGGAGCCCAACGACTGGATGTCCATCGTGAGATCCGGTCGCGTGTCCGTTCGGGTGCAGGTCGCGCCCTCGGGGGACACCGCCAGCCGCCATGTGCCGACGTTGTGCGGGCACATGGCGTCGTGTTCGATCGCGACCGTCAGCTCTGCGGTGGTGTCGTAGGCGCGCGCGGTCAGGGCGCCCGGCAGGTCGAGGATGCGCAGCCACAGGTTGTCGGACTGCCGGGTGATCCGCATGGCCCGTGGATCACGCAGCATCCAGCGCAGTGGTTCGTCCATCGGCCGGGATGGCGCGACGATCTTCCGGGTGAGGTCGAAGTCGGTCAGGAGCATCCACATCGCCCGATAGGCGTCCGGCGTCACGGCCTGGAACGCATCGACCACGAGCGTCCCGGTGTGTTCCGGCAACGCCGACCACGGGAGCCGGAAGTTCGCGACGCCGTCGAGGGTGCCGTGCGCGTCGCGACGCACCAGGTACCGCATCGGCCCGTCGGTGCCGACGGCCTCATCGGACAGGCGGTCCCACCGGCCGGGCTGGGGAGTGAGTTCGCCGACCTGGCGTTGCCGGATCTGCTCATGGATCTGCGGCCACGCCTGCCGTGCCGCCGCGGCGTCGACCAGTTCCAGCGAGCCGGCGGGAGACTCGGGGTCGATGAAGCGGGCGTCGCTGCGCTCCAGGTCCCAACGGGCGCGCATCGTCGCCGGGGAGAACCCGAAGCGCCCGTAGATGCTTCCCTCACTTGCGCTCAGAGCGGCCAGCGGCTCGCCGCGTTCCAGGGCTTCGTCGAACATCGCCTGCATCATGCCGCGCAGGAGCCCGCGCCGACGGTGGGTCGCGATCACGGCGGTTGCCGTGACGCCGCCGAACGGCACCGCACGCGGGCCCGGGGCGGTGATGGCCAGCGAGAGCATCGCCGAGCCGCCCACCAGCTTCCCGTCCACGAAGGCGGCCTGCGGATGGAAGTAGTCGTCCAACACCTCGTCGGCCCAAGCTTGCAACTGCTGCCCGGTGGCCGGCTTTCGCGGCGGCGGCCAGGCTTCCGGGCCGCCGTGCCCCGCACTGGGCGCCGGCTCCCAGTTCGGCATCCCGTTGACGTACGGCAGCACCTTGACGTAGTCGACCGCCTCGGAGCGTTCGACGGGTCGGATCTCGATCTTCACGAGCCGCATCCTTCAGGTCGGCCGGCGCCGAAGCAAAGCAGATTCAGGTAGCCGCGCACCGCGACCGGCACACCGGCGGGCGCACCGGGCACCCGGCGGCCCCTCGACCGGGATTATCGGATTACTGGCAACGATAATGCAGTAAATACTGTGGACAAATGGGACAGAACGCTGTTGCGCCATAATGACTGTTCTTGGGTAACAACAATATGCAGTATTGTTGTTACGTGTCCAAAGTGTGCCGTCGGTGCGAGAAGACCCGACCGATCGAGAGCTTCCTGAAGGCCGGCCGCGAGTTGGTCTCGTGTGCCCCGTGCCGCGAGTACGCTCGCGCCAACAACCACCGGAACCGCAGGGCCAATCCGGACAAGATCCGAGCCGACAACCTCTGGTCCTTCTACCGGATCAGGCCACAGGAGTACGACGCGCGGCGCGCGGCCCAGGACTACCGGTGCGCCATCTGCGGTAGACACGAGAGCGAACTGAAGGTCAGGTCCCGGGGCCGGCCACGACTTGACGGCACACCGAACGCCGAGCCGTTTCGCCTCGTCGTGGACCATTGCCACAACTCCCGGCAGGTACGCGGTTTGCTCTGCGGCGCATGCAACATGGGGCTCGGCGCGTTCCAGGAGTCGCCCGACGCGCTCATGGCGGCCGCCCGCTACCTCCTCGCGCGGGAGGGCGCCCGGACGGGAGCGTCAAGTTGAACGGCCTGTCTCACACCCGCCGGCGACGGAGTGGCGCAGGGAGAGGGATAGGCGATCGGCGGGCGGGCTAAGGGGTCGATGGCGAGGCGGATGCGGCGGCGAGGCAGGGCGGCTGTCCAGTCCCAGCGGAACTGAGATGTCCCACTGAGGTTGGCGGTGTTGGACCGGCCATCTGCGAGCCAGCCCACTGAATCCGATCAGTGGGCTGCTGCGTCGCCGGCTGCCACCGACGTCACGCGGCCAACGCCGTACCTGGTCGCGCTGGCGCGCGCTGGTCCCGTCCTTGACGAAGCATTGGTCGAGCGCCCGCCTGGCCTGATTGCTTAACCTGCTACGGGCCAGCTACGAGGGGAGACCGACCACCGTGACCGTCATCGACAAAATCGCCTGGATCCGGCTGGAGAACGGCGCGATCCTCAGTTCCCGCTCACGCGGCAAGGATGTCTACCACATCCCGGGCGGCAAGCGAGAGCTATCTGCGCACGCACGCTTCATGGTCGAAACGGGCGTCCCGGTGTTCTTCGCCGACCCGCCCTTGTTCTCGACACCGCCGACCGGCAGGTGACGTCCCCTTACACGGTGCCTGCGCGAGGGTGGCGGGCTGTGGGCGGCGCTCATCGGCTACGCGCGGCGGCGACGGCCGGCACGATGGCCAGTGCCAGGATGCCGCCGCCGATGGCCAGGAGAGGGTAGCCGGCAGCGGCGACGACGAAGCCCGAGGCCATGCCACCAGTGGCACCGGCGATGGCGATGGCGACGTCGACCAAGCCCTGGGTTTTGGCGCGGGTGGCCAGCGGAACGGCATCGGTGACGATCGCGGTGCCGGTGACGATGCCGAAGTTCCAGCCCAGGCCCAACAGCGCGAGGGCCACCGCGAGCGGGGCGACGGAGTCGCCGGGGGCGCTGGCGGCGACGATTCCGGCGGCCAGCAGGATCAGCCCGGAGGCGCCGGCGATCGTGAGGCGGTCGTAGCGGTCGACGAGCCAGCCGGTCAGAGGTGAGGGCAAGTACATCGCGCCGATGTGGATGCCAATGACGAGGCCAGGGGCTGCGGTGCCGTGGCCGTGGTCGTGCATGTGGATGGGCGTCATCGTCATGATCGCGACCATGGCCAGCTGGGTGAGCACCATGACCAGCGCGCCTACCAGCACCCCGGAGCGGCGCCTTTCGACCGTCGGGCGCGGCCGACCGCTGGCATCGCCCGGCTGCGCGTACGCCGCGGCGGTGCGTTCGGCCTTCAGCGCGCGGGCCAGCAACAGCGGGTCGGGGCGCAGCCAGATGGCCAGAACCAAGGCGGCCATCGCGTAAGCGGCACCGGCGAGAAGGAACGGCCCGGCCAGGTGGGGGATGCCGAGGGTGTGAGCTAGGTCGCCGGTGGGCGCGATGAGGTTGGGACCGACCACGCCGCCCAGGGTGGTGGCGACCAGCACGGTGGACACGGCGCGGGCGCGGCGCGCAGGGGCGGCCAGATCGGCTCCGGCGTAGCGGGCTTGCAGGTTGGTGGACATGCCGGCGCCGTAGACGAACAGGGCGAAAAACAGCAGAACGGGGTTGCCGGCGACGGCGGCAGCGATGACGCCCGCGCTGCCGACGGCACCGGCCAGATAACCGGCGGCAAGGCCAGGGCGGCGGCCGCGGGCTTGAGAGATGCGCCCGACGGCGACGGCCGCCAGCACCGAACCGGCGGTGCCCAGGGCACTGGGCAGACCAGCAAGGCTGGTGGAGTTGAGCATGTCCTGCGCGAGCAGGGCACCGACGGTCACGCCGGCCGCCAGGCCGGCGCCGCTGAGGCCCTGAGCGGCGACCAAGACGATCAGGATGCGGCGCTGCACCTGGGAACGCGGGAGGTCCTCGATCCGGGCAGGCACGGTAGTCGTCACGAGAAAGTTTCTTTCCATAGGCGTGACCCCGGCCGAACGGCGCCATCGGCGCGGTTCCGACGGATGAGGTCGACGGGAGGCGACGGGGCAGGCCGATCGGAAGGCGACGCGTGGGGCGATGGGGTTATGGGTGGGGTCGGATTCGGGAGGCGTCGACGGGTTGGCGGCTATCCGATGACGAGGAAACGTGAACGAGGAGCGCGTAGCCCGGCTCGACGGGAAGTTCCGATTACGCGGCGGGAGGTGGAACTTCGACCGTTTCCCGCCCGCGTCCGCATCGACAAGCCCTGGATGACGCCCGCGATCAAGCCGGGGAAGTTCCGCCTCCGGTTGAACCCGGAACGCTCTTGTCGTACCCCCCGGCGATGATGCTCCGATAAGCGTCAGCGCCTCCGAACAGCCGGCGCCGCAGCTGCGGACCCCCGCCAAGCGTAAGGCCCGCGAGCTGGCCAAACACCTACACGGCGAACGCCCGGACTACACATACCTCAAGAGGTGTTCCGACACCTGCGCGCCGACCTCGACGTCGAGGTCACCACCACGGCGAAGAAGCTGCCATTCGTCCCCACCGAGGAGCAGCTGCGCGCCTTCTACGCACAGGTGTGGCGTGGTGGCCGCTCCGGCGACATCATGCTCATCCGCACCTTCATGTTCACCGGCGTGCGCGTCGCCGAACTGGTGGCGATCCGCGCCGACGACGTCGACCTCGACGGCTGTCGGATCAGGATCACCGACGGCAAGGGCGGCAGAGACCGCTGCGTGCCCTTCCCTGCCACCTTCGCGATGGTGCTGAAGGTCCACATCGGAAATCTACTCGTAGATGTCCCGGGTCTGCTGCACTGGCAGGTGACAGGTGCAGTCACGCGGCCTGGCCACGGCCTAAGCCAGCTACGACGGAACACCGAAGTAAGTACGGCTGATCTTGCAGAGGTCAAGCCGGTCGCCAAGAGCAGAGTTCCGCCCCGACCGGCCGGTACCGCCGATGAGGTACCGCCGCGATCGGGGCGGAGCTCTGCATCTGCTGGCCACCGCCATCGCCGAGGGCCGGGGCCTGCCCTCGGTGAGCGGCGTGCTGGCCGGCGCCGCCTACCGCCTGCTGCTGGCCTGGCGGCGGGGCCCCGGCCCGCGGCTAGCGCAGGTGCCGGGCGAAGAACCCGGCCGCGTCCTCCCCTGCGAACTGCGGGACACCGGTGTGTCCGCCCATGTTGGCGTGCAGCGTTTTCTCCTTGGAGCCGAAGGCGTCGAACAGGTCCAAGGCCGCCTGCCGGTCGTTGCCTTCGTCATCCCACTGCAGCAGGACATGCAGCGGAATGGTGACCTGGCGGGCTTCCTCGAACATGGCGCGCGGTACGAAGCTCCCAGCGAAGAAGCCGGCGGCCACGATGCGGGGCTCGACCACCGCAAGCCGGACGCCGATGGAGATCACTCCTCCCGAGTACCCGACCGGGCCGCCGATCTCGGGCAGCGACAGGAGGGCATCCAGGGCGGCCTGCCATTCGGGGACCGCCTTGTCGACGAGCGGGAGGATGAGGGCGTCGATGATCTCGTCGCTGACCGGCTCACCGGCCTCCAGCGCCCGGCGTAGATCGGCGTGGGCCTGCTCGGCGGCGGCCCAACGGGGCCGGTCACCGCTGCCGGGGAGCTCGATGGTGGCTGCGGCGAAGCCATCCGCCGCGGCGTGCCGGGCCCGCGCCACCAGACGGGGGTAAATCCTGCGCAGTCCGAGCGGGGGGTGGCCGAGCAGGATCAGCGGGACCGGTGCGGACGCGGACGCGGATGCGGGCGTCCACAGGATGCCGGGGATCTCGCCGAGGGTGAACTCGCGCTCGAGGACGCCGTCATCGAGGCGCTGCTCAGTAGTGAATTGCATGGTCGTGCCTTTCGGGAGTGCTCGCGAAACGGCGCTCCCGGACGACCTATCGCCCGACCGTGACCCCAGAGGGGAGCACCCATGTCGAAACGTTCACGGGTACCACCTCCTCGGTCTCTGGCACGGCCTCCGGAAACTAGCAGCGGCCACCGTGATCCGCCAAACGTGTTTTCTGCGGAGGCTCCCTGGCCGGATGCCACGGACAGGCCGCATGCGGTCAGGTGCGATGTGAGTTCACCGGATCACGTCCAACGACGTGGCCCCGGTGTTCCCTTCCTGAGTCCCGCCCTGTCCCGAACCGCGGTTCAGGGCACGATCATGCCTCGACCTCGTTGGCAGACGACAGCTGCGCACGAAGCTGGACTCGACGACGTGTGACACCATCGACCGGTTCCTCACGCCCGACCAGCATCCGAGAAGCGGGGACTCGATGAGGGCCGACCACTACGACGGCTTTGCCGAGAGCTACTCGAAGGAAAACGAGTCGGGCCTCTTCAACGCCCACTACGAGCGACCGGCGATGCTCAGGCTCGCCGGCGACGTCCGCGGTCGTCGGATACTCGATGCGGGGTGTGGCGCCGGCCCCCTCTTCGAGGCCCTCCGGGCGAGGGGTGCCGTCATGAGCGGTTTCGACTCCAGCCCGGCCATGGTCGAGCTGGCGCGAAAGAGACTGGGTGAGGACGCCGACCTGCGGGTGGCCGACCTCAGTCTGCCGCTGCCGTTCGCCGACGGCACGTTCGACGATGTCGTCGTCTCGCTCGTGCTGCACTACCTGCGGGACTGGAAGGCGCCGCTGTCCGAGCTGCGGCGCGTGCTCAAGCCCGGTGGCCGTCTCCTCCTGTCGGTCAACCACCCCCGCGTCCTCGAGTCGAGCGATCCCAGCGCCGACTACTTCTCCGTCACCCAGTACTCGGACGAGTACGTGTTCGGCGACGAGCGCGCGGTGCTGACCTTCTGGCACCGGCCCTTGCACGCGATGAGCGACGCGTTCAGCGAGGCCGGCTTCCGCATCGCGGTCATCAGCGAGCCTCCCTTCTCGCCCGACACCCCACGCGAACTCCTTCCGCCGGAGCTGGGCGACCGGACGGCCTTCATCTGCTTCATCTTCTTCCTCCTGGAAGCGCACTGACGACCGCGCGCTGCACACCCGCGAAAATTTTCGACGCTGCTTCAGCCGTTGGGATGCCGTCGGCGCGACGGCCAGGGCGTCGGGGGTCTCCGGCAGGGCCGCCCGCCGACTACGATCAACCCTCGACTTCGGAGTCGATTCCCAACCCCTCCATCGCAGACATCAGGACAGGCAGTGAAACAGAAGACGGATGCCGTCCATCGATCGCGTCGCTTCGTTCTGCGGCAGAACGGCTCTGAGTCAACCGTTTCGCGGCTCGCCGCCGAGCGGGCATGGCAGAAGATCGGTGAAACGGTCGACAAGGGCTTCCGGAAAAAGGCCCTGCACGTCGCCTCGGAGATGTCGCCGGGGGTCAGGCTCAGCTATCTGAGTGACAGCAGAGCGAAGACCGCGTACGTGGTCATCACGAGCGAGTCCGTCTCGGACCTCGACCCTCACGTGGCTCAGCTCATGAGCGCGGGCCTGGATTTCCACACATCCGACGAGCTTCTCCATGAGGTGACGTCGGCGGGCACCGCCAAGAGCAAGGGGCTGGCGCTCGTGCGGTCGGGGATCGGAGCGCCGAAAAGCCCGACGACTCCCTACGTGCGCGCCTTCTTCGCAGCGATGCGAAGCTCGTCGCCGCAGGTGCGCATGAGTGGAATCACGGCCATCGGATATGCCGAATGGCCCATGTTCGTGGAGCTGCTGGATGCCGTCGCGGCGGAAGATGACGACAAGGAAGTGAGGACTCACGCCCAGAGCATGGCCAGCGCGTTCCGGAGAGCGTAAGGATCGGCCGGTTCACCCACGCCGACCCGCGCCTCTCCAGGAGACACCGGTCGTTCCCGACGACCTGCACCAGGCCGCGCGCCTTCAGGGGCCGGCACACGTCATCGTTACGCGCGGCGGCGACGCGTACGCGGAGCACCGCCCGCAGCCCCGTCCCGCATGGGGTGAGCCGGCGTCCGGTCAGCCACCGTGCCGCGTCCCTCACCGAGGGCGGAGACGAGGTGGTCGACGCCTTCACCCGGGCCGGCCTGGCCGGCCGGCTCGACCTGGGCTGAGCCGTCGGACGCCCGGTCAGCGTGCGCCCGGGCGGGTCAGGCGCGCGCGCCGCCGAAGCCGAGCAGGACGGCGAGGCCCAGCGCGCTGCGCGGGGCGTACGGCACCCGCCACAACCCGCCGTGCGCGGCGCCGTACGCCTCGTCCTGCCAGGGGTGCGGCAGCGCCGGGCCGCCGGTGCGCAGGGCGTGCACCAGGAGCGCGGCCATCAGGGTGTTGCTGGTCGCCGGCTCGAACACCTCGATGCCGAAGCGGTGCGCGCCCGCGTACGCGGCGGCGAGGGCGCGGTTGCGCACCACCGAGCGGGTGCGGGTGGGGGGTGCCACCGCGAACGACACCGTCGTCCCCGCATCCCGGGCCACCGTCGCCCGCCACCGCTGGAGCCGTTTCGCCAGCGCGTAGTTGGGACCCTGCTGCGGGACGAGGCTGTCGTTGACGCCGGGGTCGGCGTCCGGCGGGTAGTTGCGGTGCAGGAGCCTGCCGCCGGAGGCGACCCGCAGCGACCGGCGGACGATGCCGCGGGCGGCGTAGCCCCGTTCGGCGTGCCGCACCGCGTCGCCGGGCACGGCGAAGACGTCGGTGGGGGTGGCCAGGAACGCGAGCGCCACGTCGTCGCGGCGGTCCTGCAACCGCAGCGTCAGCGCGTCGACGGCGGTGGCGACCCGAACGTTGGTCGCGCCGTCGGCGTAGACGTAGTTGCCCAGCACGAGCCGGCCGTCGACGCCGAGCAGCCAGTCGGCGACCTGGGGGAGGTGGTGCAGCAGGTCGGCGCCCGCGCGGGCGGCGAGCGCGCCGTCGTCGGGGTCGGTGCCGGCCGGCACCGGCAGGTGCAGCCGGCCGCCGGAGCGGCGCGCCGTGTGCAGCAGGCGTCGCCAGATCTCCGGTCGCGGCAGGTCGACGGCGACGACGTCGCCGCCCCAGCGCAGCACCGACGGCAGCGGGCCCATCTCCGCGCCCGCCCCGAGCACCACGACGCGCTGGTCGCGCAGGTCGAGCCAGTCCGGGTTCGCCATGACGGCACGTACCGCGTCGGCGCAGGACGGTTCGACGACGCCGGCGGCGACCCACGCGTCGAGCCGGCGGTGCAGGTCGTCGCCGCGCAGCCGCCGGCCCCGGTACGGCAGGGACAGCTCGCGCTCGGCCTCCGCGGTGCCGGCGACCGTCGCCGTGTGCAGCGGCGCGGCGTCGGCGGGGGCGGTGAACACCTCGGCGAGGCCGGTTTCGGTGCCGTCGGCGCGCACCACGGTCATGCGCCGGTGCAGGGAGGCGAGCCCGTCCCGGGCGATCGTCACCGCGGCGTCGCGGGAGAGCAGGCCCGCCTCGACGAGCCGCCGGAAGTGCCCGAGGTAGCCGTGCCGCCAGTTGGTCTCGTGTTCGGCCGAGTGCGCGCCCACCGGGTCGACGGCGCGCAGGGCGTCGGCGACGACCGCCCGTCCGAGCGCGGAGGTGCTGCGCCCCGCGTCGGTTGTCGGGAACACCACCCCGGTCGGACCTTCCACGGCCACCGCCCTCCCGTACCGGCCCGTGGGGCCGCCCTCGATCGTCGGTGCCACTCTGCCGTACCCGGCGGCGGCGCGCAGCGCCCGGGTCCCGCGCGGCGCCGGTGGTCCTGGGCGGGCCGATCCGACCGGGCAGCCCACCGCCTCAGGTCCGGGTCGGTACGCGCAGCCGGCCGTCGACCATCTCGGCGACGGCGTCGACGCGGTCGAGGTGGCCCCGGTCGTGGGTGACCAGCACCGTGGCGGTGCCGCGCTGCCGGGTGAGCCCGGTGAGCAGGTCGACGATCGCCGCGCCGCGCTCGTGGTCCAGCGCGCTGGTCGGCTCGTCGACGAGCAACACCGCCGGGTCGTTCATCAGGGCACGGGCGATGTTGATCCGCTGGCGTTGCCCGCCGGAGAGCTGGTGCGGACGACGCCCGGCCTGCCCGGTCAGCCCCACCGCGGCCAGCAGTTCGGCGGCGCGCTCGCGACCGGCCCGACGCGGGCCGCCGCCGAGGTGGGTGATCACCTCCAGCTGTTCGGTGGCGGTCAGCGAGGCGATGAGGTGGGGCTGCTGGAAGACGATCCCGACCTTTTCGCGCCGCAGGGCGGTGGCCTGCCGGCGGCTCAGGCCGGTGGTGTCGGCGCCGGCGAGGACGACCCGGCCCGAGTCGGGGGTGATCAGGGTGGCGGCCACCGCCAGCAGGCTCGACTTGCCGGAGCCGGACGGGCCGACGACGGCGGTCGTGGTGCCTGCCGGCACGCGCAGGCTGACCCGGTCGAGCGCGGTCAGCCGGGCGTCGCCGTCCGGGTAGGTGAGGGTGACGTCGGTCAGGTCCAGGCTCATCGGGCGCTCCCCAGGGCGGTCAGCGGGTCGACGGAGGTGATGCGGCGCACGGACAGGGCGGCGCCGGCGGCGCCGAGGACCACCATCACGGCGGCCGGCAGCAGGACGGATCCGACGGTGAGCGCGAACGGCACCGTGCCGGACGCCGCCGCGCCGATCGCCACCGCCAGCCCGGTGCCGGCGGCCGTGCCGGCGAGCAGCAGCGCCAGGGCCTGCCCCAGGGCGTCGCGCAGCAGGTGGCCCGTGGTGGCGCCGAGCGCCTTCAGCACTGCCACGTCGGGGCCCCGCTGGATGGTCCACACGGTGAAGAACGCGCCGACCACCAGGGCGGAGATCGCGAACAGCATGCCGCGCATGAGCTGGAGCGAGCCGTTCTCGGCGGTGTGCGAGCCGATCGCGGACAGCGCCGCCGCGCGGGTGACGGTGCGGGTGCCGGCCTGCCGGTCGGCGGCGGCCAGGTCGACGTCACCGGCGGTGGTCAGCGCGATGACGGTGGCGGAGTCGGCGGGCGCGCCGGGGGCGAGGCGCTGCCAGTCGGTCAGGTCGGTCCAGACGACCGGGGTGTGGCTGTGGGAGGCGTCGCCGGCCACCGCGGCCACGGTCAGTCGCCGCCCGCCGACGACCACCTCCTGGCCCGGGCGGGCGTCGAGGGCCTCGGCCGCGCCACGTGACAGCACGGCCTGCCCGGCGCCGACGGGGCCGGGCGCCAGCCGCGAGTCGGGCGCGACACCGAACGCGGACAGCGCGGCGGTGCGGTCGCCGGCGCTGACCCTCGTGGTGGTGATGCCGAGCGGGGCGGCGCGCGTCACGCCCGGCACGGCGCGCCACTGCCGCCACTGCCGCGCCGTCACGGTCGACTCGGTGAAGGAGAGCTTCTGCCCACCGACGGGGGCGGAGAAGGCGAGGTGGTCGGCGGGCAGGTCGGTGATCGCCGAGGTGCTGCCCCGGCCCAGGCCGGCGGTCAGGCCGGAGAGCAGGACGACCAGCAGCGTCATCAGTGTGACGACCGTGCCCATCAGGGCGAACCGGCCCCTGGCGAACCGTAGGTCTCTCCACGCGACGAACACGAGCGCATCAGCCTTCCGTTGGCGGGAGGGCCGCGGCGGCGACCCGGCACCAACCCTGGCCCGGTCCCCGCCGGCCGGCATCGCGCGGCGGATCGGGCCCGGCGCGTCGAAGTGCGCAGGTCAGGATCAACCCTTTGGTTGATGGCGGCGGCCCTGCGCGCCCTAGCCTGGAGGCATCGTGAACCCGGAATCGCTCGCCCGGCCGCTGCGGTTGCTGCGTGTCTGCCTGCACCTGCTGGTCGGTGCTCTGCTGGCCGTGGTCGCCGTACGCGCCCTGGCGGGGCCGGCATCGCACCGCGCCGCCGTGCTCGCCGCGGCGCTGGCGGTGGCCGTCGTCTACGCGGTCGCCGCCGCGCTGCCGTCGGTGCGCCGGTCCCGCCGCGCGGCGGCGGCGTGGCTGGCGGTGCTGACCGCCGGGTGGCTGGTGCTGCTCGGCCTGACGCCCGACGGGGTGTGGCTGGCGTTCCCGCTGTTCCTGCTGCACCTGCACCTGCTGCCGGCGCGGTGGGGGGTCCTCGCGGTGGCCGCGACGACCGTGGCGGCGGTCGGCGGCGTGATCGGTCACCAGGGGGCTGTCACGCCCGGGGCGGTGCTCGGCCCCGTGCTGGGCGCCGGCGTCTCGGTCGGCACCGTGCTGGGCTACCAGGCGTTGTACCGGGAGAGCGAGCAGCGCCGGCGGTTGATCGAGCAGCTGACGGCCACCCGAGCCGAACTGGCCGCCGCCGAGCACGCCGCCGGTGTCCTGGCCGAACGTGAGCGGCTGGCCCGCGAGATCCACGACACCCTCGCGCAGGGGCTGTCCAGCATCCAACTCCTGCTGCGTGCCGCCCAGCGGGCCCTGCCGGAGCGGGTCGGCGTCGCCGCCGACCACGTCGAGCAGGCCCGCCGGACCGCGCAGGACAACCTGGCGGAGGCCCGGCGGTTCGTCCGCGCCCTGGCCCCACCCGGCCTCGACGGCGGCTCGCTGCCCGCGGCGCTGCGCCGGTTGTGCGCCACGACCACCGCCCGGTCCGGGCTGGCCGTGCGCTTCCGTCTGGACGGTACGGCGGTGCGCCTGCCCACCCCGCACGAGGTGGCGCTGCTACGCATCGCGCAGTCGGCGCTGGCCAACACGGTGCGCCACGCGGGTGCGACCCGCGCCGAGGTGACGTTGCGCTACGGCGGGCACGGCGTGGTCCTGGACGTGGCCGACGACGGGGGCGGTTTCGAGCCCGGCGACGTCGCGGAGGGCGGTGGCGGGTTCGGGCTGGCGGCGATGCGGGCCCGCGCCGAGGAACTGGGCGGGACGTTGACCGTGGCGTCGGCGCCCGGTCGGGGCACCTCGCTGGCCGTCCGCTTCGCCCGTCCGACGACCGAAGGGACACCGGCGACCGCATGAGCCGACCGATCCGGCTGCTGCTGGCCGACGACCATCCGGTCGTGCGTGCCGGCCTGCGCGCCGTTCTCGCGACCGAACCGGACTTCGAGGTGGTGGCCGAGGCCGCCACCGCCGAGCAGGCCGTCGCGCTCGCCGACCGGGACCGGGTGGACGTGGTGCTGATGGATCTCCAGTTCGGCGCGGGCATGCACGGCGCCGACGCCACCGCCGCCATCGCCGGGCGCCCCGACGGCCCGGTGGTGCTGGTGCTGACCACCTACGACACGGAGGCCGACATCCTCGCCGCCGTGGAGGCCGGCGCTACGGGCTACCTGCTCAAGGACGCCCCGCCCGACGAACTCGCCGCCGCGGTGCGCGCCGCCGCGGCCGGCAGGTCGGCCCTCGCCCCGGCGGTCGCGCACCGGCTGATCGACCGGATGCGCACCCCGGGTACGGCGTTGAGCCGCCGCGAGACCGAGGTCCTCCAGCTCGTCGCCGACGGGCTGTCGAACCAGCAGATCAGCAGGCGGCTGCACCTGAGCCAGGCCACCGTCAAGACGCACCTGGTCCACGTCTACGGCAAGCTCGGGGTCGACTCGCGTACCGCCGCCGTGGCCGCCGCCAGGGCCCGCGGGCTGATCCGTCGCTGACGGGCGGGTGGTCCGCCCAGGGCTGACAGGAGGCGCCGGCGCGGGCAGGATGGCCGGATGAGAAACGAGCCGATCGAGCTGGCGGGTGCGCTCGCCAGCTTCACCGAGCTGTGGAGCCCGCGCATCGTCACGCGGGTCAACGACTACGACGTGCGGGTCGCGAAGGTCGCCGGCGAGCACGTCTGGCACGCCCACGACGACACCGACGAGTTCTTCCTGGTCTTGGAGGGGGAGTTGCGCATCGCCCTGCGTGACGGCGACGGGGGCGCCGAGCGGGAGGTGGTACTGCCTCGTGGCGCGGTGTACGTGGTGCCGCGCGGGGTGGAGCACCGGCCGTCGTCGTCGGGCGGCGCGTCGATTCTGCTGTTCGAGCCGACGGGCACCCTGAGCGTCGGGGACCGGCACGATCCGGTGCCCGACCACGTGGACGCGACCACGGGCCACACGCTCTGAGCGCGCACCGCGCGGCGGCCACCGGGTCGCCGCGCGGTGCCGGCGTGGCGGTGTGTCGACGCACCCGGGGTATGTGGGCGGTGCCGGCGCAGGCGAGGAGGACCAGCGCGCCGGCGTCGACCCGTCCCAGGCACGCGCCGCCGTCGACCCCGACGAGCGGCGGGGCTGGCCGACCTGCTGCGCCGGATCGTGCGACGCGCCGAGGAGCGGCGCGACCCGTCGTCCCGCCGCCGCCAGCGGGACGACGGGAAATGCCGTGGCGGCGGCGGTACGGCTGCTGGCAGGGTGGCCGGCATGACAGCGCAGGCTCTGGCGGGGGCGCTCGCCGACGACGTACGGCGGCAGGTCTTCGCGGCGATCGTGCTGGGCGGCGCCGACGCCTCGGCGGTGGCCGACCGGACCGGCCTCGCGGCGCGGCAGGTCGTCACCGCGCTGCGGCGGCTGGTCGACGCGGGCCTGGTGGCCGGCGGCGACGGCGATTTGCGAGTGGACGTCGCGCGGCTGCGCGAGGCCGCCCGCACGCCCGCGGCCCCTCGCCCGGAGGGGGAGCCCGCCGACCGGGTGCTGCGGACGTTCGTGCGCGACGACACGCTGGTCGGCCTGCCGGCGCAGCGCGGCCGGCGGCGGGTGGTGCTGGCCCGCGTGGCCACGTCCTTCGAGCCCGGGGTGCGCTATCCGGAGCGGGCGGTGGACGACGTGCTGCGGGGCTGGTGCGACGGCGGCGGGTCCGACCACGTGACCGTGCGGCGGCACCTGATCGACGAAGGGTTCCTGGCCCGCGACGGGGGTGTCTACTGGCGCGTCGGCGACTGATCGTCCGCGTCGCGAACCCGTCTGTCTCCGCAGCGCCTTGTCAGCCTCGGCGCATGACCTCGTGCGTGCCGGGCGGCGCCCCTGACCTGATGTTCACGCTCTCCTGGGCGCGATGCACCTGGCGGTGGCCGCGGCGCTCGTGCCCCTGCTCCCGGCCTGCCGCGCCTGACCGGCCTGCCGCCGCGCCGACGGCGCCGGCCCGCCCGGCCCGTGCGGCGGAGGTGTACCGGGCGCCGCCGGCGCGGATAACCGGTCGCCCCACCCGCGATGATCAACGGGTGACGACGACAGACTGGGCGGTCCTCCCGACCCACCCCGACCATCCCGACGCGGTTGCCCTGATCGAGGCCTACTACGAGGAGTTGGTCGCCCGCTATCATGACCGCCCGGCCCGCCCGGGCGAGGTCGTGGCGGCGATGGCCGACGAGCCGAGCGGCGACCTGACCGCGCCTACCGGTTTCTTCGTCGTGGCCCGCCGCCACGGCCGTCCGGCCGCGTGCGCGGGCCTGCGGTTCCGGCCCGACTGGGCGGAGCTCACCCGGGTGTACGTGGCCCCGGCGCACCGCGGTCACGGCGGCGGCGCGGCGCTGCTCGCGGCCGTGGAGGAGCGGGCCCGGGCCGCCGGGATCACCCGCATCCGGCTGGACACCCGCAGCGACCTGGTCGAGGCCCGTGCCCTGTACGCCCGGCACGGCTACCGGGAGATCCCGGCGTTCAGCCACGGCCCGTACGCGCAGCACTGGTTCGAGAAGGTCCTCGAGTTGACGACTTGCGCGCCGCACGCTAAACAAGAAGAGGAAGTTGAGTCGCCCAGACTCAACTAAGGACCTTCGGCCAGGAGAACCGAGGAGGCAGGACCATGCTGATGCGCACCGACCCGTTCCGCGAGATCGACCGGCTCACCGAGCAGTTCTTCGGCACCACCGCCCGCCCGGCGGTCATGCCGCTGGACGCCTACCGCGACGGGGACTGGTTCTACGCGGCGTTCGACCTGCCGGGCGTCGACCCGGACAGCATCGACTGCACCGTGGAGCGCAACGTGCTGACCGTCCGGGCGGAGCGGCGCCGGCCGACCGGCGACAACGTCGAGCTGGTGGCCGCCGAGCGCCCCATGGGCACCTTCACGCGGCGGCTGTTCCTCGGCGACACCCTCGACACCGACAAGCTCGAGGCCGGCTACGAGCACGGCGTGCTGACCCTGCGTATCCCGGTTGCCGAGCGGGCCAAGCCCCGCCGGGTCACCATCACGGCCAACGGCAACGACCGCAAGGAGATCAGCGCCTGACCACCGCGACGCGCCCGGGGCGGGGGTGTGGTCCCCCGCCCCGGGCGCGTCGCGGTGAGCCCGCCGCCGAACGGAGCGCGCCGCGGCGGCGGCCGGCCGCCTCAGCGGGCGAAGATCGCGCTGTGGACGTCCACCGGGTTGGTGGCGTTGTCGGTGGTGACGCCGTACACGGCCACGAAGGCGCCACCGTTGGACACCAGGCCGGTGTAGTCGCCGATCATGCGTCCCGCGCTCGTGGCCGGGAACTTCCGCGCGTCGAACGGCCCCTCGACGTGCTGCTCGCGCCACGCCCCGGGCCGCGTGCAGTCGTTCTCGCAGGTGACGGCCCAGAGGTCGGTGGGCAGGGTGGCGGGGTCGGGCGTGTTGTTGCGGAAGTCGTAGTAGGTGACGGCGACGGTGCCGTCCTCGGCGACGGCGACGACCGGTACGGCGGCCGACCCGGTCGGCGTCTTGTCCACCCGGATCGGTGCGGACCAGTTCCTCCCGCCGTCCGTCGACCGGGAGTGGTCGACGTGGAAGGTGCCGTCGGCGGCCTGGCTCTGCCAGACGGCGTCCACCACCTGGCTGTTCGGCCGGGCGGCCAGCAGCGGCAGGGAGGCGTTGCGCAGCGGGTCACCGGAGTTGTCCGGATCCGGGATGCGGGGGCCCACCGCGAAGGGGGCCGGCACGTCCAGCGTCGGGGCCGACCACGTCCGGCCGCCGTCGGTCGAGCGGATGACCTGGGTGGCGGATTCGGTGTTGGTCTCGTAGTGCATGCCCATCAGCAGCGTGCCGTCCGGGAGGGGCACCAGTTGGGTGCCGATGGCGCCGCTGTTGTTGGGGAAGTCGTACACCTTGCTGGTGGTCCAGGTGCGCCCGTCGTCGGTCGACTTCGCCAGGTAGATCGGCTGCACCCAGCCCGCCTCCGTGCTGTCGACGCGGTCCCACACCGCGTAGACCACGCCGGGGCGGTAGGGGTCGGCGGTGACCGTGGGGCGGTCGTTGAAGAACCGCGGGTTGTCGTCGCGCTGCAGGTTGACCGGGGCGTCCCAGGTCTGGCCGCCGTCAGCGGAGCGGGCCACCAGGATGGCGGTCACGTCGCCGGCGCGGGACAGCGAGAAGGCGGCGGCCACCGCGGTGCCCGACGGGGTGACGGTGATCCAGTGGTCGGTCGTGACGTCGTAGTCGCCGCCGTTGGCGGCCGTGCCGCCGGTGCAGCGGGAGAAGGCGGGCAGGTTCCGCGACCGCTTCCAGCTCAGGCCGAAGTCGTCCGACACGGCGGTGACCGCGCCGTTGCTGCCGTACCGGTTCCAACGGTCCTGCTGGAACACGGTGACCAGGTGCCACGGACGCTTCGGGTCCCGCGCCACCACGGGCAGGGCCTCGGTGTTCGGGTTCAGTGTGTAGCCGTCGGCCGGGGGAAGTCCGCAGCCTGCCGGCAGTGGGCTGACGCCCGAGACCGGCCGGACGATGGCAGCCGCGGAGGGTGTCGGGCCTTGCGCGGCAGCGGGCTGCGCGACGGCGCAGGCGAGCAGGACGGCCGTCGCGGACATCAGAGCCCTGGAGCGTCGGATCACGGACCTTCCTTCATCTTCTCTCGGCACGTCCACAGTGGACAGTGCTGCCTCACCGGGGTTGGCGGGGACGCCGCCCGGAGGGCCGGAAAGGGATATTCGGCAGGCTACCGCCGGACCCTCGATCCCGTGTGCCCGTTGACCGACGGCTCAGGAAACGGATCGTGTGCGGTGGCCGCGCGCAGGCACCCGGAGCAGGGCGTCTGTGCCGCCGGACGCCGACTCGACCGGTGTTCTTTTCCTTCTCGTGGGGTCGGCGTCCGAGCGCCGGCACGGACCGGGCCAGGCCGCCCGCAGGCAGGCGTCCACAGCGGAGGCCGGGCCGCTCGGCGGGCCCTGACGCCGGGGCGGTCGGGGTCAGGGCGCGGGGGCGTCCTCCGTCCGGTCCGGATAGAGCGCCGCCAGGGCGCGCGCGGTGGCGGCGAACCGGTCGCGCAGCTCGGCCGGGCCGAGCACCTCCACCTGCGCGCCGAGCTTGAGCAGCTCCACGTGGCCGTGCTTAACCGACTCGATCGGCACGGTCGTGCGCACCCATCCGGCCCGGTCCGGCGCCGACGCCGCCGCCCGCGCCGCCCGGCTCATCGCCGGCGGCAGGACGTACGTCGCCAGCTCCAGCGCGGCCGTCGTCATCCGCACCCGCGCCTCGTCGCGGTACACGCCCCGCTCGTACCGGTCGGCGTGCTCCTGCCAGCAGCGGGCGAGGTCGAAGCCGTCCGGCCGGTCGAACCGCTCGTCGAGGACGGAAAGCTCCAGCACCGCGCCGACCCGGTAGGTGCGCACCTGACCGTCCGCGTCGGCCACCAGATACCAGCGGCCGGCCTTGAGCACCACGCCCAGCGGGGCGAGCGTCCTGGTCACCTCGCGTGGGGTCTTCCACCGCCGGTAGCGCACCCGCACGAGCCGGTCCTCCCACACCGCCCGGGCCAGCTCGGCCAGGTGCGGAGTGGGCTCGGGCTCCCGGAACCAGGTGGGGGCGTCGAGGTGGAAGCGCTGCCGGATCCGCCCGCCCCGGTCGGCCAGCTCCGCCGGCAGCGCGGCGCGCAGCTTCAGCTCGGCGGCGGCGAGCACCGACCCGAGCCCCAGCTCGGCGGCGGGGCCCGGCATCCCGGCCAGGAACAGCGCCTCCGCCTCGCCGGCGGTCAACCCGGTCAGCCGGGTGCGGTAGCCGTCGAGCAGCCGGTAGCCGCCGGCCGGGCCGCGGTCGGCGTAGACGGGCACGCCCGCCGCGCCGAGCGACTCCACGTCCCGGTATACGGTGCGTACCGACACCTCCAGGGCCTCGGCGAGTTCCGGGGCGGTCATCCGGCCCCGGGTCTGCAGAAGCAGCAGCAGGGACACCAGCCGACTCGCGCGCACGGGCCGACCGTACCGGGCGGGGAGCCGAGAAGCCGGGCGGCGGTGTCGATCGCGTCGGGCGCGCCTCCTCCCGTTTGCCAGCCGAAGCTGAGAACCTTTTTCACATGCTGTCCCCGAACGCTCCGGCGTGGTCCCACCGGTCGCCCGCGCCGGCCCTGCCCGGCGGGCCCATCGACTTCACCGAGGCGTGGCTGCGCAACCGGCGGCTGTCCGACCACACCCGCGACGCGTACCGGCGGGACGTCGCCGGATGGCTCGACTGGTGCGCCACCCGCGAACTGGATCCGCTGCACGCGAACTTCCTGCACGTGAACGAGTACGCCCGGGCGCTGGAGGCGACGCTGGCCACGCGAAGCGGCAAGCCGCTCACCCCGGCCACGGTCGCCCGCCGGCTCTCGGCCCTGTCGAGCTGGTACGACTTCCTGGTCAAGCTCCGCGCCGTCGAGGCCAATCCGGTGGCCGGAGCCGACCGGCCGCGCGTCGACCGTGACCACTCCGCCACGGTGGGCCTCAGCCCCGAGGAGGTGGACGCCCTGGTCGCCGCCGCCGAGGCCGACACCGGGCCGACCGCCGCCCGCAACCGGGCCGCGATCGCGCTGCTTGCCGACCTCGGGCTGCGCGTCGGGGAACTGGTCTCGCTCGACCTGACCGACCTCGGTGCCGAGCGGGGCCACCGCAGCGTCCGCTTCGTCGGCAAGGGCGGCAAGTCCCGCCGTCGGGCCCTCACCCCGGGCACCGCGTACGCGGTCGACGCGTACCTGGCTCAGCGGGCGGCCGCGCAGGGGGTGGCGGTGCACGAGCTGACCGGCCCGCTGCTGGTCACCGCCACCGGGGCACGGCTGGACCGGCACGCCGTGTTCCGGCTGGTGCGCCGGCTGGCCCGGGCGGCCGGCATCCCGGCCTGGGCGAAGCTGTCCCCGCACTCGCTGCGGCACGCGTTCGCCACCACCGCTCGGGCCGAGGGCGTCCCCCTGGAGGACGTGCAGGACGCGATGGGGCACGCCGACCCGCGCACCACCCGCCGCTACGACCGGGACCGGCACAACCTCGACCGCGATCCGGCGTACGCCATCTGGGCGGCCCGCGCCCGCCGGCGCGGCTGAGCCGAACCGCCGGCGGGCGTCGTGGCCCGGCGGTCAGCCCTGTGGGCGGGGGCAGATGCAGAACGGCTGCCCGGCCGGGTCGGTCAGCACCACCCACCGGTCGCCGCCGGGCTGGAATTCCGGCTTCGCGGCGCCGGCCGCGACGAACTCCTTCTCCGCCACGGCGAGGTCGTCGACGTACAGGTCGAGGTGGTACCGCTTGCCGGCGTCCTCGTCCGGCCAGGACGGCGGCCGGTACCCCTCGACCAGGCCGAAGCCGACGGCCACGCCACCGGCGGTGACCATCGCGTACTCCGGCTGGCTGTGGGTGATCTCCCCACCGAGCACGCGCTGCCAGAATTCGGCGTGGGCGACGGGGTCGGGGCTGTCGAGGTTGACCATGGCGATGTCGGCGGTGACTGTCATGCCGGGCAGTCTGCCGCGCGTACCTGACATCTCCTGTCAGGTACGCGGCGGCTACGGGTCCGCGAGTGCCAGCAGGCGGCTCAGCGCCCCGATGCCCGCCGGAGTGCCGGCCGCGATCAGGACGTCGCCGTGGGCGAGGACGTGCCCGGATCCGGGCGCGGTGATCGTCCGGCCCGCGCGCAGCACGGCGATGACGGTCACGTCGCGGGTCCGCGCGACGGCCTCGGCCAGGGGCCGGCCGTCGTAGGGCGACGCGGCGGTGACCGGCAGCTCCGCGACGCTGATCGCCTCCCTGCGCCGCTCCAGGTGCGTGACGTGGTCGACGGTGGCGACCGGGTGCAGCAGCTCGGACACCTCCTGCGCCTCCGCCGCGCTGAGCGACAGGGACCGCTCGACGGTGTCCGGATCGTCGGACGCGTAGACGACGAGGTCGCGCCGCCCGTCGCGGTGGCAGACGACCCCGAGCGACTGCCCCTCGCCGGTGTGCACGGTGTAGCCCACGCCGATGCCCGGCAGCGGAACGCGTTCGATCTGCATCATTGCCTCCTGTCCGAATTTGGTGCGGTGTGTGCCTGGCCGGTCTCGCCGAACCAGGTGGCCAGCCGCCCGGCGCGCGCGACGGCCCGCAGGCGCCGCTGGGTCGCCTCGCGTACGGGCGGGGTGGTGAGCACGACCAGTTGGTCCCCGACACGCAGCCGGGTGTGGTGGTCAGGCACGAAGGTGTCGTCGCCGCGTACGACGAGGGTGGTCGCGGCCGGCGGCGGCAGCCGCAGCTCTGGCAGGTACACGCCGTGCAGGCGGGAGCCGGGCTCGACGGTGACGTGGATGAGGTCGGCGTCCATGGCGTCCAGCGGCGCCAGTTCGATCTGCAGGTCGGGCCCGACGTCGCGCGCCGCCAGGCGCAGCCGGCGCGCCAGCCAGGGCAGGGTGGGCGCCTGGATGACCGTGAAGACCACGACCAGCACGAACACGATGTTGAAGACCTGCTCGCTGCCGGGGGCGCCCGCGACGACCGGGATGGTGGCCAGCACGATCGGCACGGCGCCGCGCAGCCCGGCCCACGACAGGAACGCCTGTTCGCGCAGCGGGATGCGGAACGCGGCCAGCGAGACCAGCACGGAGGCGGGCCGGGCGACCAGCAGCAGGGCCGTGCCGACGACGATCGCGGGAATGATCGCGGCGGGCAGTTCGCTGGGCGTGGCCAGCAGGCCGAGCATCACGAACAGGCCGATCTGGGCGATCCAGCCCAGCCCTTCGGCGACCGAGTGGGTGGCCCGCCGGTGTGCCAGGCCGGCGTTGCCGAGCACCAGCCCCGCCAGATAGGCGGCGAGGAACCCGCTGGTCTGGGAGAGGCCGGCGACCGCGAAGGCCAGCACGCCGCAGGCGACCGTCGCGATGGGGTACAGGCCGGAGGTGGGCAGGGTCAGCCGGCGCAGCAGCCACACCCCGGCCGCACCGATCGCCAGGCCGATCGCCCCACCGGCGACCAGCTGGTAGGCCATCGCGCCGAGCAGCGGCAGGGGAGCGACGGTGTCGAGGGTGGCGGCGCTGAAGGTGAGCACCAGGATCAGCGTCGGCGCGTCGTTGAGGCCCGACTCGGCCTCCACGAGGCTCGTCAGCCGGCGGGGCAGCGGCACCGACCGCAGCACGGAGAACACCGCCGCCGCGTCGGTGGACGACACGATCGCCCCCAGCAGCAGCGCCATCTGCCAGTCGACGTCGAGCAGCAGGTACGCCGCCCCCGCCGTGACCGCGACGCTGACGAAGACGCCGACGGTGGCCAGCACCGACGCGGGCGCCAGCACGCCGCGTACGTCGGCGAACCTGGTGGTCAGGCCGCCCTCCACCAGGATGACCGCCAGCGCCGCCAGGCCCAGCGCCTGCGCCAGGGCCGCGTCGTCGAACGGGAAGCCGGCGACGTCCTGGCCCAGCAGCAGGCCGACGCCGAGGTACGCCAGCAGCACCGGCATGCCCAGCCGGCTGGCCAGCCGGGCCGCGCCGACGCTGGCCAGGACCACGCCCGTGCCGACCGCCAGCATCACGTACAGCTCGCCGAGGTTCACGTCGGCCCCCTCGTCCCCGGGGCGGGCCCGCCCGGGGCGCCGGCTACGCGGCGAGGTGGCGCAGCCACACGTACTCCCGCGCGATGGGCGCGAACGCGACCACGAGGATGGCGGTCGCGGCCAGGGTGGGCCAGCGGCTCACGGGCGCCCGCCCGGCGGGCCGTTCTCGGCGATGGTGGGCCGGTGCCCCCGGGCGGGGGTGACGGTTTCCGGCGGCACGGGTGCGGCCAACTCCAGGTGACGGTGCACGGATCCTCCCGGGAGGGGTTCGACGCGGGACAAGGCGGCGCCGCCGGCAGGCGGTGCTGCCGGAAACGCGGGGGTGGGCCGGAGCGCTTCCGCGCCCTTCTTCATGGTCGTCCGCACCGCGGGGGCCGACATCGGGGCTGACACCCATTTGGCCGCCGTCGCCCCGCCGGGCGACCCATTTCGGCGCAGGCCGGGGCGGATAAATGGGTGCGGGCACGCATTTACACCACGTGGGCGGTGCGACAGGCTGGATCATGATGAGGGGGACGGCCGACGCGCGACGCGATCACCTGCCGCCCGCCGCGCCACCGGGAGCCGCCGGTGCCGGCCCGGGCCGGCGGGGCGTCCGGGCCGGGAAGGGAGGGGCCGGCGTGTCGCTGTTCTGGCGGATCTTCCTGCTCAACGCGGCGGTGCTCGTCGCCGCCACGCTGCTCCTGCTCGGGCCGGTCACGGTGTCCACCCCGGTGCTGCTCACCGAGGCCGTCGTCCTGACGGCGGGCCTCGCCGCGATGCTGGTCGCCAACGCCGTGCTCCTGCGGGTCGGCCTGGCGCCCCTGCACCGGCTCACCCGGGCCATGACGACCATCGACCTGCTCCAGCCGGAGCCGCGTCCGGTCCCGGCCGGGCAGGCCGACATCGCGGATCTGATCCGCACCTTCAACGCCATGGTCGACCGCCTGGAGACCGAGCGGGCCACCAGCGCCGCCGCCGCCCTGTCCGCCCAGGAGGCCGAGCGCCGCCGCATCGCCCAGGAGCTGCACGACGAGGTCGGCCAGACGCTGACCGCGGTCCTGCTCGAACTCAAGCAGGTCGCCCGGCAGGCGCCCGACCCCGTCCGCGCGCAGCTCGCCCAGGTGCAGGAGACCACCCGCGACAGCCTCGACGAGATCCGCCGCATCGCCCGGCGGCTGCGCCCGGGGGTGCTGGAGGAGCTCGGCCTGATCAGCGCACTGAAGGCGCTCGTCACCGAGGTCACCGGGCACACCGAGCTGACGGTGCGCCAGCACCTCGGCGCCGACCTGCCCGCCCTCGACGACGAGGCCGAACTGGTGGTCTACCGGGTCGCCCAGGAGGCGCTCACCAACACCGTCCGGCACGCCAGGGCCACCACCGTCGAGGTGTGGCTGGCCGGTCGCCCCGACCACGTGCTGCTGCGGATCCGCGACGACGGCCGGGGCATCGGCGACGCGGCCGAGGGCGCCGGAATCCGCGGCATGCGGGAGCGGGCCCTGCTCATCGGCGCCCAGCTCGCCGTGACCCCGGCCCCGGCGGGCGGCGCCGAGGTGCGGCTGCGGGTGCCGGCGACCGTCCGGGAGGGCCGCCCGTGACGACCCGTATCCTGCTCGCCGACGACCACGCCCTGGTGCGCCGCGGGGTCCGGCTCATCCTCGACAGCGAACCGGACCTGACGGTCGTGGCCGAGGCCGGCGACGGCGCCGAGGCCGTCGCGTTGGCCCGGTCCGAGCGCCCCGACCTGGCCATCCTCGACATCGCCATGCCGCGGATGACCGGCCTGCAGGCGGCCCGGGAGCTGTCCCGGCAACAGCCGGACCTGCGCATCCTGATCCTGACGATGTACGACAACGAGCAGTACTTCTTCGAGGCGCTCAAGGTCGGCGCCAACGGCTACGTGCTCAAGTCCGTCGCCGACCGGGACCTGGTGGAGGCCTGCCGTGCGGCCGTACGCGACGAGCCGTTCCTCTATCCCGGCGCGATCAACGCCCTGATCCGCACCTACCTGGAACGCACCGCCCGGGGCGAGAGCCTGCCGGCCCGGGCCATCACCGAACGGGAGGAGGAGATCCTCAAGCTCGTCGCCGAGGGCCATTCGTCGAAGGAGATCGCCCGCCTGCTGTTCATCAGCGTCAAGACCGTCGAACGGCACCGGGCCAACCTGCTGCAGAAGCTCGGCCTCAGGGATCGGCTCGAACTGACCCGCTACGCCATCCGGGCCGGCCTGATCGAGCCGTGAGCGGCACCGCGGCGGCGGATCCGGGCGGTGCTCGCCGGCGTGATGCTGCGCGTCACCCGGGCGCACCGCCCCCGGACTTCGTGCCGGGGGCGGGTGCACCGAGGGTCGGCCGTGGCGGGCGACCGGGCCGGTCCGGCCCGTGACCGGCGTGACTCCGCGCCGGGCGCCGGCACCGAGGGCCGGCCACGGCAGGGCGACCCGGCCGACTTCCTGCGGGCGGCCCCGCCGGTTCTCTACGGTCGACGGGTGGGGGCTGAGCAGCCATGGAACCGGCCGGCCCGGCGGGGCCGCCCGGTGCGCGCCGGGCTGGTGTTCGCCGGCGTCGCCGTGCTGCTGTGCTGCGTCGGGGTGGCCGGGCTGGGCGCCTGGAACGTGCAGGTGGTCACGCAGGCCAGCGGCCCGGTGCGGGAGACCGCCGACGGGTTCCTGCGGTCGGTCGCCGCGGGCGACACCGACGGCGCGTACGACCGGCTGTGCGCCGACGCACGCAGCCGGTGGAGCCCGATCGGGTTCACCAGTTGGCTGCGCACCCCGCCGCTGGTCAGCGGCTACGAGATCCTCGACGTGTCGGTGGCGACGCGGGGCGGCCGCCCGCACGGCACGGTGGCGGTGCGGCTGACCCGCGACAGCGGCCTGACCGAGGAGCGGAAGCTGTCGGTGGTGCGCGAGGACGGGGACTGGCGGGTGTGCGGCGACCCGTACTGAGTCGGCCTCTCGGTGAGGAGCGCCCGGTGAACGTCCATGGGACAGCGCACCGGGGCTCATCGAGGTGACCGATTCTGTGACCGGCGCGGCGTACCGGGACCTGCTGTCGAGATGCACATGCGAGCCCAGGCGGCCGGGCTCGCCGCGGCATGGTTGCAGGTCAAGGCCGGCCGCCGGTTGCGCGTCAGGGGCGACATCGGTGATTACGGCCTCAGCGGCGCGGGCCCAACTCCCCGGCGCGGTAGTGCCGCCGGCAGAGCACCTGGTAGCGCACGTCGGCCGTGTCCACGGTGTCGCCGATGACGACCTGTTCGCCCTCGCGGACGACCCGCCCGCCGACCACCCGGGCGTTGAGCCGCCCCTCCCGGCCGCACCAGCAGAGCACCTCCACCTGGATGCGGGCCACCTCGTCGGCCAGCTCGAACAGTCGCTGCGCGGCCGGGAACAGGCAGGACCGGAAGTCGGTGGCCAGCCCGAACGCGTACACGTCGACGTCGTAGCTGTCGACCAGCTCGGCCATCTGCTCGATGTGCTCGAGGTTGTAGAAGGAGGCCTCGTCGCAGATGAGGTAGTCGACACGGACCCCTTCGGCCCACGTGTCGCGCACCAGCGCGCGCAGGTCCAGCTCGTCGGTGACCTCGACGGCCTCGTGGGCCAGGCCGATGCGGGTGGTGACCTGCGGGCCCAGCGAGCGGTCGATGCGGGTGGTGACCAGGCCCCGGCGGCCCTGGCGGGCGTGGTTGTGGTTCATCTGCAGAGCCATCGTGGACTTGCCGCAGTCCATCGGCCCCCAGAAGAACTTCAGCGCGGCCGCGTGCAGCGGGCGGCCGTCCACCCCGCGCGCCGCGGCGCACCCGGCGGGGGAGTCGTCGGGGCCCAGCGGCGGGCGCGCCAGACAGGTCGGGGCGGCGGCGTGGTCGGTCACGGACGGGCAGCCTAGCCGATCGACGCCCCCCGATCCGGCGGGTGCGGGTCGCGCCGGTACTCAGAGCACCCGCGGCGGGGTGTTGCCGGCGGCGACGATCGCGCGGCGGATCGGCACGGCCAGCAGCAGCAGGAACCCGACGACGAAGAAGATCAGCAGGGAGACCAGGCCCACCCGGTAGGAGTTGGTGAGCTGGAACACCAGCCCGAAGGCCAGCGGGCCGAGCCAGCTGGTGCCCTTGTCGCTGATCTCGTAGAAGCCGTAGTACTCGCCCTCCTTGCCGGCGGGGATGAGCTGGCTGAACAGCGACCGGCTCAGCGCCTGGCTGCCGCCGAGCACCAGGCCGATGGCCGCGCCGAGGACCATGAACGGCACGGGCGCCTCGGCGGGCAGCCGGAACGCGCCGAGGATCACCCCGGTCCAGAGCACCAGGCTGATCAGCACGGTCTTCCAGGCGCCGATGCGCTTGGCGAGGGCGCCGAGCAGCAGCGCGCCGCCGAAGGCGAGGAACTGCACCAGCAGGATGGTCACGATCAGGGTGCTCTGCCCGAGCTTCAGCTCCTCGGTGCCGTACTGGCTGGCCAGGGCGATGACGGTCTGGATGCCGTCGTTGTAGACCAGGAACGCGAGCAGGAAGAACAGCGTCAGCGGGTACGCCTTGATCTCGCGCAGGGTGCGGCCGAGCTGGCGGAACCCGTCGGTGAGCGGGTTGCCGCCGCGCAGCGCGGCGGCGGTCGGGTGCTCGCGCAGCCAGCGCAGCGGGACCAGGGTGAACGCCGCCCACCACAGCCCGGCGGACACGATCGACCACCGGGCCAGGTCGAGGGTGCGCTGGTGGTCGCCCTCCTCGCCGAGCATGCTCACGGCGACCAGGTTGAGCGCCAGCAGCAGGCCGCCGCCGAGGTAGCCCAGCGCCCAGCCGCGGCTGGAGATGCCGTCGCGGTCGTCGGGGCCGCCGAGCTGCGGCAGGAACGAGTTGTAGACCACCACGCCGGCGCCGAAGGCGATGTTGGCGACCATGAACAGCACCCCGCCGAGCAGATACCGGTCGCCGGTGACGAAGAGCATGCCGACGGTGGCGCCGGCGCCGGTGAACGCGGCGGCGGCCAGCAGCCGCTTCTTGTGCGCCGACCGGTCGGCGATCGCGCCCACGACCGGCAGCACGAAGACGGTGAGGAAGACCGACAGCGACACCAGGTAAGGAAAGTAGGAACCGGCGGCGACCTTGATGCCCAGCGGGTACACGTGCCCGGAGCAGCTGTCGGCGCCGAGTTCGCAGCCGGCGGCGAGTTCGGTGACCGTGGTCAGGAAGGGCCCGAGGAACACGGTGATGACGGTGGTGGAGAACGCGGACATCGCCCAGTCGTAGAAGTACCAGCCGGTGCGTTCGCGGCGGGTGCTCGCCGGGGCGGGGGTGTCGCCCACCATGGGGGTGGCGGTCTCGGCCATCGGGGTCCTTCGGGCGCTCAGGCGGCCCAGTGGCCGCGGCTGCGGTATACGTCGCGCAGCACGCCGACGTGATCGGTCATGATGCCATCCACCCCAAGATCAAGTAACTCGTGCATCTCGGCAGGTTCGTCGATCGTCCAGACGTGCACCTGCAGGCCGAGTCGGTGGGCGTGGCGCAGGAACCGGCGGTCCACCACGGGTACCCGTCCGTAACGCACCGGCACCTGCGCGGCGACCACCGACGGGGGCAGCCGCAGCGGCCGTCCGGTCAGGGAGGCCATCCGCAGCCGGGCCACCCCGCGCATGCCGAGGCTGGTGGCGATCCGCCCCTGCGTCAGGGCGCGCAGCCGGGCCAGCCGGGCGTCGCTGAAGGAGGCGAGCAGCACCCGGTCGCCGGCCTCGACGCGCCCGATGGTGGCCACGGTCGCCTCGACGCCGCCGTCGGCCTTCACGTCGATGTTGAACCGCACCTGCGGCCAGGCGTCGAGGACCTCGTCGAGGCGGGGGACCACGGCGGCGCCGCCGACGCGCACCGACGCCAGGTCGGTCCAGCGCAGGTCGGCGATGCGCCCCGGCTCGCCGGTGACCCGGTCCAGCGTGGCGTCGTGGAAGACCACCGCGACGCCGTCGGCGGTGCCGTGCACGTCGGTCTCGACGTACCGGTAGCCGAGCCCGACGGCCCGCGCGAACGCCGCGACGGTGTTCTCGTCGCCCTCGGCGGCGCCGCCGCGGTGGGCGAACGCCAGCGGAGCGGGGGCGTCCAGGTAGGGGTGACCGGTCAGCACGCGACGCAGTATGCCGGTCCCCGGTTGCCGCACGGCGACCAGCCCGTGACCGTCGATCTCCGGCGCGAACGCATCGGTGCCGTCGTCGGCTCGCTGTGCCGGCGACCCCCGGATGACCGTCGTGTGAGCCCTTCCGGGTCGCATCCGGTCTTCCACCCGTCGACCCGCGGGAGTCGCCGACCTACCGCATGGCCGGCCCCCGCGCCCTTGGTGGAGGCCGCCATTGCGTCACCCGGTGTGACATCGCGGGTGAATCACTCTCCGTAGCTCACGGCGGGTTCGAGCCGGGTATCGTCACCGGGCCCTTTGCTCTGCACCCTGATCCGCACCACCCCGCTGAGCTGCTGACTCGGCACTCGCCGTTGTGCCGGTCCGGCCGGCGTACCTCACTCTCAGTGGCTGGCGCGTCGGTGGGTGCAGAGCAAAGGGCCGACGGCGTGTGCGGGAGGGAAGCGTCCGCCTTGCACGTTGAGTGACGATCGGATGCGCGCGGAAGGGCGGTTGGACGCTCCGGTGAGCGGTGGGACCCCCGCAGGTGTCAGCCGGCGCGGCGCGGCTGATAGCGCCCTGACGCGCGGTGACGCGGCCGAGTCCCGGAGTTCAGGCGGAGCGGTGCCGGCGGTGGGAGCGACTGGTGTCGGTCGGGCGGCCGGGGTCGACGTGGCGGGGGCGGTCGGGCTCGTCGGGGCGTAGCGGCACGAGGGCGTCGGTGATGGCGTCGACGATCCGGTCGGTGGCCCGCCGCGCGGCGCCGGGCGCGCCGTGGGTGAGGTCGGCCAGTTCGACGGGCGCGCCGAAGTGCACGCGCAGCGCCGGGCGGCGCCACACCGCGCGCGCCAGGCCGCGCAGCAGGCCCTTCGGGGCGCGGTAGGGCACCACCTCGTGGGAGCCCCACTGGGCGACGGGGATCACCGGGGCGCCGCAGGCCAGGGCGAGGCGGGCGGTGCCGGTCTTGCCGCGTTCGGGCCACATGCCGGGATCCAGGCCGATGCGCCCCTCCGGGTAGACCAGGATCACGGAGCCGCCGGAGACCGCCGCCGCGGCGTCGTCGAGGGCCTGGCCGACGGCGGCGGTGCCCCGGTCGACGCGGATGTGCCCGGCGCGGCGCATGGCGGCGCCGATGACGGGGGTGCGGAACAGTCCGCCGGTGGCCATTATCCGCGGGGCGACGCCGCGGGCGCGGCAGGCGGCGGCGAGCACGATCGGGTCGAACGGGCTGATGTGGTTGGCGGCCAGGATCAGCGGGCCCCGGCGTAGCGCCTCGGGCACGTCGCCGCTGACCTCCAGGCGGGCCAGGAGCGCGACGGCGACGCGGGCGAGCAGCAGCGCGGCGCGCCAGATCAGCGGCGGCTGCCAGGTCGGGCGGGTGGTGTCCATCAGCGCGCAATGGTCGCACGCGGGCACCGGCGCGCCCGGCGCGGGTCGCGTACGGGGGCCGGGCCGTCCGGCAGAGGTGATCAGGGTCATTGGTCCCGGGTCGCTTCGGGACCCCCGCCCCTGCCGGTTTCTCTACGACGGGCAGTAGTATTTACTACGTCTCGTAGTATGCACAGCCTGGGGGTTACTGGTGGACGCGTTGGACGTCGCCCGCTGGCAGTTCGGTGTCACCACCGTCTACCACTTTCTCTTCGTGCCGCTGACCATCGGCCTGTCCGTGCTGGTGGCGATCCTGCAGACGATGTGGCACCGCACCGGCGACGAGAAGTACCTGAAGCTCACCAAGTTCTACGGCAAGCTCTTCCTGATCAACTTCGCGATGGGCGTGGTGACCGGCATCGTGCAGGAGTTCCAGTTCGGCATGAACTGGAGCGACTACTCGCGCTTCGTCGGCGACATCTTCGGCGCCCCCCTGGCCATCGAGGCGCTGGTCGCGTTCTTCCTCGAGTCGACCTTCATCGGCCTGTGGATCTTCGGCTGGGACCGGCTGCCCAAGCGGCTGCACCTGGCCAGCATCTGGGCCGCCGCCATCGGCACGAACCTCAGCGCGTACTTCATCCTCGCGGCGAACTCGTTCATGCAGAACCCGGTCGGCTACCGGATCAACCCCGAGACCGGCCGCGCCGAACTCACCGACTTCGTGGCCGTACTGACCAACAAGGTCGCCCTGATCACCTTCCCGCACACGATCGCCGGCGCGTTCCTGGTCGCCGGCTCGCTGCTGGTCGCCGTCGCCATGTGGCACCTGGTACGCAACCGCGACTCCGCCGACACCCCCGCCTACCGATTCGCCGCGAAGTTCGGCTCCTGGGTCACCCTGGTCTCCGCCGCCGCCGTCGCCATCACCGGCGACATCCAGGGCAAGATCATGACCGAGGTGCAGCCGATGAAGATGGCCGCCGCCGAGGGCCTCTACACCACCGAGTCGCCCGCCTCGTTCAGCGTCCTGACCGTCGGCAGCCTCGACGGCAGCCGCGAACTGTTCGCCCTCAAGATCCCGCACCTGCTGTCGTGGCTGGGCACCGGCGACCCCAACGGCACCGTGCACGGCATCAACGACCTGCAGGCCCAGTACGCCGCCCAGTACGGCGCCGGCAGCTACACCCCGATCATCCCGGTCACCTACTGGAGCTTCCGCTTCATGATCGGCTTCGGGATGGCCGCCGCCGCGATCGCCCTGCTGGTCCTCTGGAGCCAGCGCAAGGGCCGCACCCCCACCAACAAGTGGCTGCTGCGCGCCGGCCTGATCATGCCCCTGCTGCCCCTGGCCGCGAACTCCTTCGGCTGGATCTTCACCGAGATGGGCCGTCAGCCGTGGATCGTCTTCGGCGAGATGCTCACCCGCGACGGCGTGTCCCGCAGCGTCTCGCTGACCGAGGTGCTCACCTCGTTCACGGCCTTCACCCTGATCTACGCCACGCTCGCCGTGATCGAGGTCAAGCTGCTGCTGCGCTACGCCAAGGCCGGCGTGCCCGACGTGACGCCGAACCCCGAGATCGACGACAGCCACGACGACGCCGAGCGCCCGCTCGCCTTCGCCTACTGATCACCGGAGCCCCATCGTGGAACTCACCACCGTCTGGTTTCTGCTCGTCGCGGTCCTGTTCACCGGGTACTTCATCCTGGAGGGCTTCGACTTCGGCGTCGGCATGCTGCTGCCCGTGCTCGGCCGCGACGACCGGGAACGCCGCGTACTGATCAACACCATCGGCCCCGTCTGGGACGGCAACGAGGTGTGGCTGATCACCGCCGGCGGCGCCATGTTCGCCGCCTTCCCCGAGTGGTACGCCACCCTGTTCTCCGGCTTCTACCTGCCGCTGCTGCTGATCCTGCTGGCGCTGATCGCCCGGGGCGTGGCGTTCGAGTACCGCCACAAGCGCCCCGAGGCGTCCTGGAAGCGCCGCTGGGACACGGCGATCTTCGTCGGGTCGGTGGTGCCGGCCGTGCTGTGGGGAGTGGCGTTCGCCAACATCCTGCGCGGCGTGCCGCTGGACGCCGACCACGAGTACGTCGGCGGGCTGGTCGACCTGCTCAACCCGTACGCGCTGCTCGGTGGCGCGACCACCGCGGCGCTGTTCGTAACCCACGGCGCGGTGTTCATCGCGCTCAAGACCGTCGGCGACGTGCGCGATCGCGCCGGCGCGCTCGCGGTGCGCCTGGGCGTGGTCACCGCCGTGCTCGCCGTGGCGTTCCTGTCCTGGACGCTGACCATCCGTTCCAGCGCGGCCGCCGTGGTGTTCGCCGTCGGCGCGGCACTGGCCCTGCTCGGTGGCCTGGCCGCCGCCCGGGTACGCCGGGAGGGCTGGGCGTTCGCCGGCACCGCCGTGGCGATCGCCCTGGCCGTGGCGACGCTGTTCGCGGCGTTGTTCCCGAACGTGCTGCCCTCGACCCTCGACGCCGCCGGCACGCTGACCGCCACCAACGCCGCCTCCACCCCCTACACCCTGAAGATCATGACCTGGGTGGCGGTGGTGTTCACCCCGATCGTGCTGGCCTACCAGGGCTGGACGTACTGGGTGTTCCGCAAGCGCATCGGGGTGGCCCACATCCCGCAGCACTGACCCGCCCCCGTCGGGTGGCGGCGGGTCCCGCCGCCGCCACCCGCACCCCGGGCCGCCGGGGCGACGCGGACGTCCGGGATCCCTCCCCGCCAGCGTCGGCGGGGGAGACGGCAGCAGGAGTCGTGGGCCAAGCCAACAATTGCGGTAGGGTCACGCCATGTTCCACACCGGCGAGCAGGAGCCACCCAGCCGGCTGCGCACCACCCCGAGCTGGCTGCTGACCCAGACCGCGGCCCACGCCAGCCGACTGGTCGGTGAGGGCTTCGCCGCCCTCGGCGCCCGCGGCTACCACTACCGCCTCCTGGCCGCCCTCGACGAGTTCGGCCCCGCCAGCCAGGCCGACCTCGGCCGCCGCGGCGGCATCGACCGCAGCGACGTCGTCGCCACCATCAACGAACTCGCCGCCAACGCGTTCGTCGTGCGCGCCCCCGACCCCACCGACCGGCGACGCAACGTCATCACCCTCACCCCCGCCGGCCGCGCCGAGCTGCACCGCATGCAGGAGGCCCTCACCCGCGTGCAGGACACCCTGCTGGCCCCGCTCACCGACACCGAACGCGCCCAGCTCACCCGCCTGCTCGGCAAGCTGTTCGACCACCACGCCCGGCGCCGCGGCTGACACCCGGCCGCCGCGGCGGGTCGACCACCACGCCCGGCGGGGCGGGCGGCACGGGGCCGGCGGGTCGAGCACCACGCCCGGCATACGGTCGGCGGGACGGGCGACACCGCCACCCACCCCGCCGACCGCGCCCGCGTCAGCGCGCCTCGTGCAACTCCGCCAGGCGCGCCTCGATCTCGGCCAGCTCCGCGCGCAGCTTCTCCGCCTGCTGCTCCGCCTCGGCCCGCTCCGCGGCCATGATCTGCTCCACCGCCTCGTGCACCCCCGGCACGTCGACAAGCGCCACCATCCGCAGCGCCTCCGCCGGCTTGACCACGTACGGCTTCGCCAGCGACTTGCTGCCCTGCTGCGCCGCCACCGTCCACTCGCCGTCGGCGTACGCCAGCGTCACCGTCAACCCGGCCGGACCCTTCGGCTTGGCCGCCTTCACCGGACGCCGCGCCGGCTTCGCCTCCACCGTCTCCACCTTCGACTCCTCCCGTGGCTGCCGTGGCGCCGGCACCCGCTCCCGGTCCAACACGAACTCCGGCTCCGCCGGCGCGGCCGGCTCCGGCTCGGGCTGCGGCTCCGGTGCCTTGCGGCCCGCGCCCCGCGGCGCCACCGCCACGTCGGCGGGGGAGAAGGGCAACTCGTCGCGACCGAACCGGACCACCACGAACTCGTCCGAGGCCGCCGGGTCCGTCAGCTCCACCACCTGCCCCACCTGCCCGGCGATCTGACCCGCCGACGCGGTGAACACCACCTTCGGCTTGCGCCCCGCCGCCAACGCCTCCCGGAAGTTGCGCACGTCCTCGTCGGACAATCCCTGGCCAGCGGCACCCATCAGCAAACCTCTTCCCCTCGTACACCTGTTCAGACGCCTGCCTTGATACCAGCCGGCCCCGACAGGCGGGCGGTCAACCCCCCAGCGCCCGCAGCGCCGCGTCGGCATGCGCGTTCATGTCCAGCTCACTGTGGACCACCTCGACCACCCGCCGGTCCCTGCCGATCACGAACGTCATCCGCCGCGTGCTCAACGCGCCCAGCGGCAACCGCCGCCGCACTCCGAACCGGCCCGCGACCACCCCGTCCGCGTCCGACAGCAACGGATAGTCGAACCCGTGCAGCCGCGAGAACTCCGCCTGCTTCGCCACCGGGTCCCGGCTGATCCCCACCCGGGTCGCGCCCACCGCCGCGAACTGCGCCGCCAGGTCCCGGAAGTGGCAGCTCTGCGCCGTGCACCCCCTGGTCAGCGCCGCCGGATAGAAGAACAGCACCACCGGGCCGGCGGCCAGGAACTCCGACAGCCGCCGCGGCGTACCCGTCTGGTCGGGCAGCTCGAAGTCCTCCACCACGTCCCCGACACCCACACCCGCCACCGCGCACCTCCACCGTCGTCGCCAGTGCGCCGAAGCGTATGCGATCCCGCGCCCACTAGCGTTCCCATTATCGAGAATGATAACGTCATGTCGTGGACACCCCGCCTCACCGCTGGTCCGACCTGGCCCTGCACCCGGTACGCATCCGGATCCTGCGCGCGATCGCCGGCGCCCACCGCACCACCCGCGACCTCGCCGCCGCGCTGCCCGACGTCCCACAGGCCACCCTCTACCGGCACCTGGCCACCCTCGTCCGGGCCGGCCTGGTCGAGATCGCCGAGGAACGCCCCGCCGGAGGCGCCACCGAACGGATCTACGCGCTGCCCGGCGGCGGATCCTCACCCGACCCCGCCACCCTCGCCGCCGCCACCCGCGAGGACCACGCCCGCTGGTTCACCGCCTTCGTGTCGAGCCTGCTGTCGGAGTTCACCCGCTACCTCGACCGCGACCACATCGACTACACCGCCGACGGCGTCGGCTACCAGCAACTCGTGCTGCACCTCAGCGACGCCGAACTGGCCCAGCTCGCCCAGGACCTCGGCGCACTCCTGCTCCCGCTCGCACAGCACGAACCGACCCCCGAACGGACCCCCCGGCTGCTCGCCACCATCCTGCTGCCGACCGACCCTCCCCGCACCGACCCCACCCCGGGCAACACGAAAGGACCCGCCTGATGGCCTCCACCGCCCTCACCGCCGACCACCTCCACATCCGCTTCACCGCCGGCGAACGAATGTGGATCCGACGAGAACACCTGACCGTGCCCCTGACCGCCGTACGGGACGCCACCGCCGTCACCGAGCCGCTACGCCTGGCCCGCGGCGCCCGCAGCGGCCTCGCCGTCTCCGGCTTCGTCAAGATCGGCACCTGGGGCGTCCTCGGTGGACCACGACAACTCGTGTCCGCCCGCGCCGGCCAACCCGGCCTGCACCTCACCGTCGACCGCGCCGTCACCGGCTACGACGAGATCCTGCTGTCCGACCCCACCGCGCCCACCGTCGCCGACGCGATCCGCCACGCCACCCGGAGCCGACCGTGACCGGCGAACACCCACCCGCCGAGCCGTCCCACCCGACCAGACGCCCCGCCACCTGCGCGACGACACGCCCCGCCGCCGCCCACGCCGCATGTGATCTCCGCCTCCACCCCGACGACGCGCCGCCACGGTAGCGTCGGCCCAGCAACCACGGCAGGGGAGTAGACCATTGAAACCGGTCACCGTCATCACCGGCGGCAGCCGCGGCATCGGCGCCGCCACCGCCCGCCGCCTCGCCACCGCCGGCCACCACGTCGCGTTCAGCTACCGCCGTGACCGCACCGCCGCCGCCGCGGTGCTCGCCGACATCGAAGCCGCCGGCGTACGCGGCGTCGCCGTGCCCGCCGACACCCGCCATCCCGGCCAGGTCGCCGCCCTGTTCGACGCCGCCGCCGACCTCGGGCCACTCACCGGCCTGGTCAACAACGCCGG
The DNA here is from genome assembly GCF_900090315.1 of Micromonospora citrea. Lineage (NCBI taxonomy): Bacteria > Bacillati > Actinomycetota > Actinomycetes > Micromonosporales > Micromonosporaceae > Micromonospora > Micromonospora citrea. The sequence goes on from NZ_FMHZ01000002.1 coordinate 6,986,970, forward strand.
CGTCACCAGCCCCATCGGCCCGTTCGTCGACCTCGACCCGGCCGACCTGCGCGACGTCGTCGACATCAACCTCGTCGGCTACGTCCTCTGCGCCCAGCAGGCCGCCCGCCGGATGGGCGACGGCGCCGCCATCGTCAACGTCTCCTCCGCCGCCGCCACCCTCGGCAGCCCCGGCGAATACGTCCACTACGCCGCCGTCAAGGCCGCCACCGACACCCTCACCACCGGCCTGGCCAAGGAACTCGCCCCCCGGGGCATCCGCGTCAACGCCGTCGCCCCCGGCATCATCCGCACCGACATCCACGCCCTCTCCGGCCAACCGGACCGGCCCGACCGCGCCGCCGCCCGCATCCCGCTCGGCCGCCCCGGCGAACCCGACGAGGTCGCCGGCGCCATCGCCTGGCTGCTCGGCCCCGACGCCACCTACACCACCGGCACCGTCCTGCGCGTCGCCGGCGGCCTCTGACACCGGAACCGCCGACCCGCCCCGCGAATCCGGACCGCACCGCCGACCGCGGCCCCGGTCAATCCGCCGCCCGACCCCGCGCAGGAAGGACGTGCCATGCCCCTGCTCGTGGCACCCGCCGTCGCCCCCGGCACCCTCGCCCGCCTGCCCCAGCCCGACATCGACGCCGACGGCTGGCACGACATGCACCTGCACGCCCGCCTGCGCACCGACGGCCCGCCCCCGCGCACCTGACCCGAGCGGCCCGACCCCGGATCGCCGGCGGCGTCCAGCACCTCCTGACCCCCACCAGGAGACACCTGACCGCCGGCCGCGACGGCCGCACCATCGAGCACCGGAAACTGACCGACGCAGGGGAGAAGACCCTCATCCCCTGGGCGAGGATTCGCTCCGTGCGGGTCCCCGACGACGACAGACACGACACCGCGCCGGCCGAGGCCGACGACGACCCGCGCCGACGAGGGACCCGGCCAGCCGCCGACATTTGGTTAGATCGAGCCAGCCGACGCCACCGAAGACCGCCGCGGGCGGCCCCGCGAGACAGATGGAGACACGATGAGCACGGCCACCAGGACGAACGCACAGCCGCCCACGCCACGCACCGCCGACAGCCACGACCTTATCCGCGTGCACGGCGCGCGCGAGAACAACCTCAAGGACGTCAGCATCCAGATCCCGAAACGCCGGCTGACCGTCTTCACCGGCGTCTCCGGCTCGGGCAAGAGCTCCCTGGTGTTCGGCACGATCGCCGCCGAGTCCCAGCGGCTGATCAACGAGACCTACAGCGCCTTCGTGCAGGGCTTCATGCCGAGCCTGGCACGGCCCGAGGTCGACCGGCTGGAAGGGCTGACGACCGCGATCATCGTCGACCAGGAACGGATGGGGTCCAACCCGCGCTCCACCGTCGGCACCGCCACCGACGCGAACGCGATGCTGCGCATCCTGTTCAGCCGCCTCGCGCAACCGCACATCGGCCCGCCCAACGCGTACTCCTTCAACGTCCCCTCGGTCAAGGCCAGCGGCGCGATCACCGTCGAGCGCGGCGCCGGCAAGACGAAGACCGAAAAGGCGACCTTCACCCGACTGGGCGGCATGTGCCCGCGCTGCGAGGGCATGGGCTCGATCAACGACATCGACGTGACCCAGCTGTACGACGACAAGAAGTCCCTCAACGAGGGCGCCATCACCGTTCCCGGCTACAGCATGGACGGCTGGTACGGCCGCATCTTCCGCGAAGGCGGCATGTTCGACCCCGACAAGCCCATCCACAAGTACACGAAGAAGGAGATGCACGACCTGCTCCACAAGGAGCCCACCAAGATCAAGGTCGAGGGCATCAACCTGACGTACGCGGGACTGATCCCGCAGATCCAGAAAGCGTTCCTGGCCAAGGACGTCGACTCGCTGCAGCCCCACATCCGCGCCTTCGTGGAGCGGGCCGTGACGTTCACGGCCTGCCCCGAATGCCACGGCACCCGACTCAGCAAGGAGGCCCAGTCCTCCAAGATCAAGGGCAAGAACATCGCCGACCTCTGCGCGATGCAGATCAGCGACCTGGCCGCATGGATCCGCGACCTCGACGAGCCCTCCGTCGCCCCACTACTCACCGGCCTCCAACACCTCCTCGACTCCTTCACGGAGATCGGGCTGGGATACCTCTCCCTCGACCGGCCGGCCGGCACCCTGTCCGGGGGAGAAGCCCAACGCACCAAGATGATCCGGCACCTCGGCTCGTCGCTGACCGACGTCACCTACGTCTTCGACGAACCCACCATCGGCCTGCACCCCCACGACATCCAACGCATGAACGACCTGCTGCTGCAACTGCGCGACAAGGGCAACACGGTGCTCGTCGTGGAACACAAACCCGAGACGATCGCCATCGCCGACCACATCGTCGACCTCGGCCCCCGCGCCGGCACCGCCGGAGGCGAGGTCGTCTTCGAGGGCACCATCGACGAGCTGCGGGCCAGCGACACGCTCACCGGGCGACACCTCGACGACCGGGCCAACCTCAAGAAGTCGGTACGCTCGTCCACCACCGCCCTGGAAATCCGCGGCGCCTCGACGCACAACCTCCAGAACGTCGACGTCGACATCCCACTCGGCGTGCTCTGCGTACTCACCGGCGTCGCCGGCTCCGGCAAGAGCTCACTGATCCACGGCTCCGTCGCCGGCCGCGACGGCGTCGTCGTCATCGACCAGAGCGCCATCCGCGGCTCGCGACGCAGCAACCCGGCCACCTACACCGGCCTGCTCGACCCGATCCGCAAGGCGTTCGCGAAGGCCAACGGCGTGAAACCGGCGCTGTTCAGCTCCAACTCCGAGGGCGCCTGCCCCACCTGCAACGGCGCCGGCGTCATCTACACCGACCTGGGCGTCATGGCCACCGTCGAGTCCACCTGCGAGGACTGCGAGGGCAAGCGGTTCCAGGCGGCGGTGCTGGAATACACGCTGGGCGGCCGCAACATCGCCGAGGTCCTCGCGATGTCGGTCACCGAGGCCGAGGAGTTCTTCTCCGACGGCGACGCGCGCACACCGGCCGCCCACAAGATCCTCGACCGCCTCGCCGACGTGGGGCTCGGCTACCTCAGCCTCGGCCAGCCGCTCACCACGCTGTCCGGCGGCGAGCGGCAACGGCTCAAGCTGGCCGCGCAGATGGCCGAGAAGGGCGACATCTACGTCCTCGACGAGCCGACCACCGGCCTGCACCTCGCCGACGTGGAGCAACTGCTCGCCCTGCTCGACCGCCTCGTCGACTCCGGCAAGTCCGTCATCGTCATCGAACACCACCAGGCGGTCATGGCCCACGCCGACTGGATCATCGACCTCGGCCCCGGAGCCGGCCACGACGGCGGCCGCATCGTCTTCACCGGCACCCCCGCCGACCTGGTCGCCGCCCGCTCCACCCTCACCGGCGAGCACCTCGCGGCCTACGTCGGCACCGATTGAGGCGCACAGCGCAGCAGCGGTCGTCGTCGCACACCGCCCCGCCGGCCTCGGTCACGCACGGCCGGCGGGGCAGGACTCAGCGGCGGAACACACCCAGCGCGTCGTACACGTGCCACGACCCGACCGTCTTGTCGATGGTCAGCACGTTGGTGCCGGCCACCAACGTCGCAGCGGGCAGCGCAACCTCGACGTACGAGGGCTTCAGCGGACTGTCGGGCAGGGTGGCATCGCCCTCCAGCGAGCCTCGGGTCGCACCACCCTCCAGTGCGACCTCGCGAACCGGGGCGCCGTTGAGACCGAGCGCGACCGTGCCGGGCAGGCTCGCGTGCGTGTCGATCAGCCAGATCGCCAGCCACAGGCCAGCGGCCGGCGGCGTGTCGAGGGTGAACCGGAAGGTGAACCGGTGTTCCCGCCGCCCGGCCCACGAGTCCGCCGGACCCGGGTGGATGTACGACCAGTCGGCGGTGCCGTGCACGCCGTGGGTGACGTCCACCCCGTTCGGGAACCGGGTCAGGAACTGGCTCGAAGCGTTCGGCGCCAGGGCGAACTCCAGGCTCCGCTGGTCGAACTCGCCAAGCGTGGCCACCGGCTGACCGGTGACTGTGACCGAGTCCAAGCTGGAACCGAGGACCTCCGCCGACGGTTCACTGCGGTTGCCCGCCGCGTCCACCGTCACCACCCGGTAGTGCCAGTCCTGCCGTCGGCCGCCCAACCGTTCATGGCGGAAGTACGAGTAGACAGTCTTGCCGAGCAGGGTCTGCGGGCCGACGGCGAAGCCGGACGACCGACCGGCGTACACCGCGTAGTGGTCGACCAGGGGGTGGAACGCCTCACCCGCCCAGGACAGCCGGATCCGGCCGAGTTCCCCGGTGGCCCGCAGGCCGTGCACCGGCTTCGGTGCGGGACCGGCGACGTCGCCGGCGGGAGAGCCGTCCTCGGCGTGGGCCGCGGTGGCGGTGCCGACGAGGGCCGTCGAGCCGGCCAGCGCGGCGGTCAGGCCGAGCGCGGCCCGACGGGTGACGGCGGACGGAGGCTTCTGTCGCATCGGGTCCTCACACCTCTCGGTTCAGGCCGGGACGACCGGCCTCGGTGACGAAGCGCGCGGTCGTGGTGATCGGCGCGCCCGGACGCAGCACGTAGGGAACGGTCTTGAACTCCGAGGTCAGCTGCGTGGGGGTCATCCGGCAGCTCAGGTAGCCCCGGCGGGCGTTGTAGAGCTTCACGTGCGGGTTGCCCAACCACAGCGGGCCGTAGCGGTCGGTGTCGGCGCCGTCGCTGTCGGAACCCACCGAGGTGCAGATCAACTCGGTACCGACCGTCGTCGAGGCCGGATCGCGCCAGTCGGCCTTCAACTCGGCGGCGATGTGCCGGTGCACGTCACCGGTGAGCACCACCGGATTGGCGATCCCGTACCGACGCCAGGCGGCGAAGAGGCGGTCCCGGTTGGCGGCGAAGCCGTCCCACTGGTCGAAGCTGAACTCCTCGGCCGGGCCGGTGTCCCGGTCGATCTGGGCCATCACCACCTGTTGGGCCAGCACGTTCCAGACCGCGTCCGAACGGCGCAGACCGTCGTACAGCCACGCCTCCTGGGCCTGGCCGAGAATGGACCGCTGCGGGTCGAGGCGCTCCGGATCGTTGCCGGTCACGGTGTCTCCCGGGTACCGGTCCCGGTGCTGCCGGGTGTCCAGGACGTCGAACTGGGCAAGCCGCCCCCAGCGCAGCCGCCGGTACAGCGCCATGTCCGGCCCGTCCGGCCGCACGGTGAGCCGCAGCGGCAGGTTCTCGTAGAAGGCGCGGTACGCCACCGCCCGACGGCGCAGGAAGTCGCCCGGCGGGATGCCGGTCTCGGACCACTCGTCGGCGTGGTTGTTCTGCACCTCATGGTCGTCGGTGGTGACCACCCACGGCGCGGCGGCGTGCACCGCCTGCAGATGCGGGTCCGTCTTGAACAGCGAGTACCGCAGCCGGTACTGCTCCAGGGTCACCGTCTCCACGGCGTGCGCCGGGCCGGGCAGGGACACGCCCTGACGCCGCATGTTCGCCGAGGTGATGCCGTACTCGTAGATGTAGTCGCCGAGGAAGAACACCAGGTCCGGATCCTCGCGGGCCAGATGTTCGTACGCGGTGAAGAAGCCGTGGTACCAGGCCTGGCAGGACGCGGTGGCGAAACGGAGCGCGGCCGGCGTGCCACCCGGCTCGGGCGCGGTCCGGGTCCGGCCGACCGGGCTGATCTCGGTGCCGACCCGGAACCGGTAGAAGTACTCGCGACCGGGGCGCAGTCCGTCGACCTCGGCGTGCACCGAGTGGGCCAGTTCCGGGGTGGCCAGCGCGACGCCCCGGGCGGCGATCCGGGTGAACCGCTCGTCCTCGGCGACCTCGTACCGCACCGGGTACGGCCGGCGCGGCATCCCGCCGTGGCCGTCCTCGGCCAGCGGCTGCGGTGCGAGACGGGTCCAGAGCACCACGCCGTGGGGGAGCGGGTCACCGGAGGCGACGCCGAGCGTGAAGGGGTCGGCCGGCACCGGCCCGGTCGGGTAGTCGGCGGCGGCCGGCGCGCCGGTGCCCAGGGCGACGGCGGCACCGCTGACCCCGCTGAGGGCGAAAAACGCGCGGCGGCTCGTTCGGGGGACGGACGGTTTCATCAGGACTCCAGGGGGATGCGGGGCCTACTTCAGGCCACCGGAGGTGAGACCTTCGACGATGCGGCGTTGGAAGAGGAGGACGGCGACGACGAGCGGCACGGTGACCAGCACACCGGCCGCCATCTGCGTACCGAACGGCTGGTCGTAGCCGTGCTGCCCGGTGAACTGGGCGACGATCACGTTGGCGGTCTTCATGTCCTGCTCGTTCACCATCGTCAACGCGATCATGAACTCGTTCCAGGCCACGACGAAGGTGATGATCGCGGTGGTGAAGACGCCCGGCGCGGCCAGCGGCAGAATGATCTTCCGGAACGCCTGGCCGGCGGTGCAACCGTCGACCATGGCCGACTGCTCCAACTCGAAGGGCAGCTGCCGGAAGAAGGCGGTCAGGTTCCACACCGCCAGCGGCAGGGCGAAGGACAGGTTCGGTACGACCATGGCCTGGTAAGTGTTGATCCACCCGATGTCGGTGAACAGCTTGAGCAGCGGAACGATCAGCAAACTCCCCGGGAACATCGACGTGGCGATGACCAGCGCCAGCACCGGCCGCTTGAACCGGAAGCGCAGCCGGGCCAACGCGTACGCGGCCGTCGTCCCGACGACCAACGTCAGCAGGGTGGTGGCCCCGGCGACCAGCAGACTGTTGCCCAGCGCCCGGACGAAACCGTTGCCCGGCTGGAACACCGCCCGGTAGTTGTCCAGCGAGAACGGGCTCGGCAACGGCGTCATCTCGAACGCGTCCTGCGAGCGCCGAAGGCTGGTCACCACCATCCAGTAGAACGGTGCGAGGCAGAACACCACCACCGCGAGCAGCGTGGTGTGGTCACCGAGCCGACGCAGCACCGGTCGGCGTCGGGGGGATGTGGTCGTGGCGCTCACCGGGCCGCACCTTTCGTCGTGGTCGCCGCGCCCGCCGGCCGGCCCAGCCGGGGACCGTCGCCCACCAGGTCGGCGCCGAGCAGTTTGACGAAGACGTACGCGGCGAGCGCGATGTAGCAGAACAGCAGGGTGGCGGTGGCCGCCGCCGGCCCGTACCGCAGGTTCGTGGCCTCCTCCCAGGCGAGCTGGGACAGCGTCTCCACCGCGGGTTTCCGAGCCCCGATGAGCACCTGCGGCAGGTCGAACATCCGCAGCGCGTCCATCATCCGGAACATCACCGCGACCAGCAGCGCCGGCTTCACCAACGGCAGGGTGATGCCGACGAACTGACGCCAGGCGTTCGCACCGTCCACCCGGGCCGCCTCGTACGTCTCCCGGGGGATGACCTGCAGACCGGCGAGGACGAGCAGCGCGACGAACGGCGCCGTCTTCCACGTGTCCGCGATGATCACCGCGAGTTTGGCCGGTACGTCCTCCGCGGTCCAGAGCACCTCGGTGCCGAGGATCGTGTTCGCCACCCCGTCGGCGGCGAAGATCCACCGCCAGAGCAGAGCCGAGATGGCGGTGGGGACCGCCCACGGCACCAGCACGCTCGCCCGGAACAGGGCCCGCCCACGGAACGCGCGGTGCATCAGCAACGCCATCCCCACACCGATCACCGTCTCGATCGCCAACGTCGTGACGGTGAAGAACGTGGTATTCCACAACGCGTTGAGGAACCGGTCGCCGGTCGCGCCCCGGAACAGGTCGAGATAGTTGTCCAGGCCAGTGAAAGCCTCCCGGGCCACGATCAGCCCGTCGGCGTCCAGTTCCTCGGTGCTGCGATGCATCGAGTCCCACACGGCCGCGACGATCGGAAAGGCGATCACCACCCCCAGCACCGCGAAGGTGGGAGAGAGCAACAGGGCGGCCAGGCGGCCCTGCCCCGACCGGTCACGCCGTCGAGGTCGTGCGACCGGGCGGGCGGCCGTACTCGGCTGCTTCGGGTCGGCGTCGGTGGTCGTGTCGATCACGGTGCTCCCTGCGGTCACGCGGTCGACGGTGGGGGCGGCGGGTTCCGCCCCCACCGTGGCCAGGTCAGTCGGTCAGCCCGGCAAGCGCCGACTGAAGGTCGGCTGCGGCCTGGTCGACGGTCTTCGTACCGTTCATCGCCGCGTACACGTTGTCCTGGATGGCCGCCGTGACGTCGCCGTAGCGGACCACGGTCGGCCGGGGCTTGGCCCGCAGAATGCCCTCCTTGAGCACCGGCAGGTACGGGTAGAGCTTGATCTGTTCCGGGTCCTCGTAGAGCGCGGCGCGGGACAGCGGGAACGACTGCTTGCGGCCGTACTCGCGCTCGGTCTCCAGGCTCGTCATGTAGCTGATGAAGTCCCGGGCGGTGCCCTGGTGCTTGGAGAAGGCCGACACCGCGAGGTTGTTGCCGCCGAGGGTGCCGGAACCGGGGCCGTCCTTGCCCGGCAGCGGGGCCACCGCGAACCTGCCGTCCACCTTGGACGAGCCGTCGGTGGCCGAGGCGAGCGCGTAGACGTACGCCCAGTTGCGGTGGAAGACCAGCTTGCCGTCCTGGAACGCGCGCCGACCCTCCTCCTCCTTGTACGTGACACCCTTGGCCGGGATCGTCTTCTGCCTGACCCGTCCACGAGGAACTGGAGGCCGGCCTTGGCCTCGGGGGTGTCCACCCGGGGCTTGCCCTCGTCGTCGAAGACCGTGCCGCCGGCGGACTGGACCGCCTCGGCGTAGTTGACGGTCAACCCCTCGTACTTGTCGTGCTGGCCGGCGTAGCAGTCCACCCCGGCGCCGGCGGGCAGCTTGGCCACGGCGGCGCAGGCGTCGCGCAACTCGGCCCAGGTGGTCGGGGCCTGCTTGATGCCCGCGGCGTCCAACAGGTCCTTGCGGTAGTAGAGGATGCCGGTGCCGGTGAGCCAGGGCGCCGCGTACAGCTTCCCCCGGTACTTCCCGGTCTCCAGGGCGGGGGCGAGGTACGTGTCCACGTCGAGCTTGTCGGGGGCGAGTTCCACCACCCAGCGGCGGGCCGCGAACTCGGCGGTCCAGACCGCGTCGAGCTGCACCACGTCGTACGCGTCCGACTTGATCTGGGCGTTCTGCACGAGCATCTGCCGGGTCTGGTCGGCCGCCTCGGGCAGCTCGACCAGGCGGACCTGCTCCTGCGGGTGCTCGGCATTCCACGCGTCGATCAACTTCTGCAACTGACCGGTGAGGTCCTTGCCGGTCGCGAAGGTGATCGGGCCCCGGGCGTCGTTGGTGCCGGTGGCCTGCGGCTTCTCCGGTTCCGAGCCGCAGGCGGCCAGCGTGCCGGCGAGGCAGAGCGCCACGGCGGCGGCGGACAATCGTCTGGTCAGCATCGACCTGCTCCTGATCCGTGTGGGTTGGGGGTGGGGGGTCATCGGGGGATCTCGACCACCTGTCCGGTTCGTCGGGCCAGTTCCGCCGCCCAGACCACGCGGTGCCCGGCGAGGCTCTCCCGCGCGTCCGAACTGAGCAGCGAACGGTCGCCGGTGGCCAGCGCGGCGACGAAGGCGTCGGCGAGCGCGTCGTCGGCCTCGACGTGGCCGATCTGCGACTCGTGACCCGTACCGGTGTCGAACGTCTCGACCTCGCCGGTGACGAAGTCCCGGACGGACACCTGACGGCTGTCGCCCTCCAGGTATCCCCGGGTGCCGAAGATCCGGGTCTGTCGCTGGGCCATCGGCGTGAACGCGGTCATGGTGAACGACGCGGTCGCGCCGGACGGGAACTCCATGCTCACCACCTGGTGGTCCACCACGTCGTTGTCACCGCCGTACACGCACCGCCCGTACGGTCCGTCGCGCAGCGCGGCCAGCACGCCCTCGGTGGTGACGTCGTGCGTCACCGCGCCGAGCGGCCACCGTTCCCGATCCGGGTCACCCAGACAGGACAGGTAGAGCCGCTTCGCCGAGTACGCGCAGTCCCGCTCGACCGGGCAGTCGAGGCAGCGGTCGGCGGCACCGGCGGGACGGTTGTCGGGGCGGAAGTGCGACAGCCGGCCGAACGAGGAGACCCGGCTGGGCACCTCGCCCAGCACATGCATGATCCAATCGATGTCGTGACACGACTTGGTGAGCAGCATGGGGCCGGACTCCGCCTCGCGCCGCCAGTTGCCGCGCACGTACGAGTGCGCCTGGTGCCACCAGCCCACCGGCTCGAGGTGCTGCACACTCACCGGCGTGCCGATGCGGCCCTTGGCGATCAGTTGACGCACCAGCCGGGTGTAGGGCGTGTACCGGAGCACATGGCAGACCGCGAGCATGCTGCCGCTGCGCTCGACGGCGTCGATGATGCGCTGGCAGTCGGGCTCGGTGGTGGCCATCGGCTTCTCCAGCAGGATGTGGTACCCCTGCCCGGCGAACCGGACCGCCGGCTCCACGTGCTCGTGGTCCAACGTCGCGACGATGATTCCGTCGGCCAGCCGACCGGCGGCCGCCAGGTCCCGCCAGTCGGCGAAGGTCCGCTCGAGCGGGATCCCGTGCCGTTCGGCGAAGGCGGCCCGCCGTACCGGATCCCGCTCGGCGACCGCGACGATCGTCGCGGCTCCGCCGGTCGCACACCGGTCGGCGTACGCGCTGCCACGCACTCCCGCCCCGGCCACGGCGAGCGTCACCGTCGTCTCCTGCATCACACCCGACCCTCCCGCCGAGGTCGCACCCGACCCGCGGATACTTACGTAAGCTTGTTTCGTAATGATGTTGCATAATTTTCACGGCGATGTGATCCATGTCAAGGGGTGCAGGTGAAGGAAAGTCCGCTCCAGGCCGGCGATCCATCGATGCTCCGGCGGATGAACGCGGTCGCCACCCTGCGGGCACTCCGCAAACTCGACGCGCCCACCCTGACCGAACTGGCACACGAGGTGGGCCTGTCCCGCCCCGCCACCGAGGGCGCGCTGGGAGACCTGGCCGGACGAGGACTCGTCGTCGAGGTGGCGCCACCTGCCGGCAAACGGCTGGGGCGACCGGCCCGGCACTACCGGTTCCGAGCCGAGGCGGGGTACGCCGTCGGCGTCGAGATCACCGCCGAGCAGGTGCGGCTGTTCCTCGCCGATCTCGACGGCCGGATCATCAACCGCCAGTCCACCCAGACCCCGGCCGACTCCGCGCCGGCGTACCGCCTGTCCCAGGTCGAGACCAGCCTGGACCGCGCGCTCGCCGAGGCGCGGGTGACGAGGTCCGACCTCTGGGCGGCGGCCGTCGGCACCCCCGGCGTGATCGACCCCGACGGCCGGATCACCTCCTGCGTCGTGATACCGCAGTGGGAGGGCACCCACCTCGCGCAGACGCTCGGGCGTTTCCTGGCATGCCCGGTCCTCGCCGAGAACGACGCCAACCTCGCCGCTGTCGCCGAGCACTGGCGCGGCGTCGCGCAGGAAGCCGACGACGTGGTGTACGTCCTGACCGGCCAGCACACCGGAATCGGCGTGCTGATCGGCGGCCGGCTGCACCGGGGCCGCTGGGGCGGCGCGGGGGAGGTCGGGGTGCTGCCCGAGATGGGCCTGCGGTGCACCGTCGAGGCGCTCATCGGGCCGGACAACGCCGAACGGCTCATCGGGCCCGGGGCCGTCCTCGACGCCGTGCGAGCCGGTGACACCGCCGCCCGCGACCGGCTGGAACACCTCGCCGCCCGGATGGCCCGAGGCGTGGCCGCCGTGTCGCTCGCGCTGGATCCGGAACTGGTCGTGGTCGGCGGCGCACTCACGTTGCCCGGCGACGTGCTGATCGAGCCGCTCCGCCGGTACGTGGAACCGCTGCTGTTGAACCCTACGCGGCTGACCGGATCGAGCCTCGGTGACGAGGCGGTCCGGCTCGGAGCGGTCCGGTTGGCACTGAACCGGATCGAGGAGGGCCTCTACCGGGTCGGCTGACGTCCATTCGCCCGGCGGTTGGCGATGTCAATCCAGGCCCGGGCGACGATCCACAACAACCGATGCCGTGGACCGCCGGACAACCGGTGGGGAAGGGCGGCTCCTACGTCGCCGTTGTCGCTGTTCGGTCTTGTCGCCGCCATCTGCCAGGGCTGCCGGTAACGCAAGGCTCAGCGGCGGCGGTTCCCGCTCCACACGCAACGGCTTCGCCGGCTTCTTTCCAGCTCGGTGGGGGGCCTCGACGTTCCTCGGAAGGGCCGAGGTCCACCACCATGCGCTCGACGACGAGGAAGCGACAGAGGCTCGGACCAGATCTCGATCCGCAGGTTCGATAATGTACATTATGTCAATTAACGCGGATGAGCCCCTCCCTCGCACGGGTCCGACGGGAGGCTGGCGAGCCGGCGCAGGTGCGCCTCCAGCAGCGCGACCCGCACCGGCACCGGGCCGGGCGGCACGACGACGAGTTCGTGCCCGTGCGCCCGGTAGATCTCCTCGTGCACGCGCGCGAACGCCAGCGACCCGGCGTAGCCGATCCGGCGGGCGGCGGTGCGCGTCACGAAGCCCAGCGGCTCGACGAGGAACACCTGGCGCTGGTAGACGCCCTCCCGGAGCACCCGCGTGACCTCGGCGACGAGCGCCGGCCCCACCGGGCGGCCCAGGAAACGCGCGAGCGCCAGGGTGCACAGTGGTGACCGGTCGTAGACCTGTGCCGGCGCGCCGCCGTCCCGGTCGCGCCAGGCCCCGCCCTGGGGCTCGGCCGCCTGCTGGCGTGCGCGCTGCAGCCGGGCCACCGCCTCGGCGAACTCCGGCCAGCGCCAGGGCTCGGCGACGCCGCGCGCCTGCGCCGCCGCGATCACGTCGGTCGACGCCTCCGCGACGACGCTCCACCCGCGACGGCGCAGCGCGTCGACCAGTGTCGTCTTGCCCGCCCCGGGCGCGCCGGTCAGGACGTGGCGTCGCACGCTCTCCCCCTCTCCCGCCGTTGCCGGCGAACGCGAAAGTCATGCATAATAGTGCTTATGCATGACAAAAAGGACGAATCGGTAGTGTGGTTGATCGAGGAGTTCCTGACCGCTCGCGCCACCCGCAAGCCCTCCCCCCACACCCTCGCGGCCTACCGCCGGGATCTGCGTACGGTGGCAGCGCTCGCGGCGCAGGAGGCCACCCCTCCCCTCCCCCTCGACGATCTGCCCGTCGCCGCCCTGACTCCCCGGGTCATGCGGGCGGCGTTCGCCCGGTTCGCCGCTCCCCGCGCGGCGGCCTCCGTGCACCGGGCCTGGTCCACCTGGAACAGCTTCTTCTCCTTCCTGGTCGCCGACGGGGCGGTCGCCGGCAACCCGATGCCGGCGGTCGGGCGGCCCCGGGCGCCGCTCCCCCAGCCCAAGCCGCTGCGCGGGGCGGACACCCCGGAGCAGCTGCTCGCCTCGGTGGCCCGCCAGGAGGGCCGGCAACGCGACCCGTGGCCGGAGCGGGACCTGGCGGTGCTGGCGTTGGCGCTGTGCGCGGGTCTGCGGCTGTCGGAGCTGCTGGCGTTGCGGGTGGGCTCGGTCGCGGGTCGACCGGGTGAGCGGCGGATCGACGTGGCCGGCAAGGGTGGGCGCCCGCGGGTGGTGCCGATCGAGCCGGAGCTGGACGGGGTGCTGGCGGGCTACCTGGACAGTCGGGCGCGCCGGTTCGGCTCTCGGACGGTGCGGCCGGACGCGCCGTTGCTGGTGGACCGGCGGGGTGAGCCGCTGCGCCGGGGCGGGCTGCAGTATCTGGTGGAGTCCTGTTACCGGCGGGCCGGCATCACCGACCGGGTGCCGCGGGGGGCGCGGCTGCACGCGTTGCGGCACACGTTCGCGACGCGGTTGGCGGAGGACGGGGCGAGCGCCGCGGAGATCATGCGGTTGCTGGGGCACGCGTCGCTGGCGTCGTCGCAGACGTACATCGAGGTGACGGCCGGGCAGCAGCGGGAGGCGGTGCGGTCCAACCGTACCAACCGGGCGTTGGCGGCGTTGGCGGCGTCCGGGTCGGCGGCGCGGTCGTGAGGGCGGGCGCGGCGCGCGCGGTGGCGGCGGCGTGGGTGCGCCGGTACGCGGCGCGCACGCCGGGAGTGGAGGGTGCGCTGCTGAGCGGGTCGGTCCTGGGCATGGCGGCGGATGCGGTGTTGCCGCCGTGGTCGGACGTGGACGTGCTGGTGGTGCGGGCGGAGCCGGCGGAGAAGCTGGGCAAGTTCCGGTGGGGCGGGGTGCTGCTGGAGGTCAGTTTCGTGACGTGGGAGGAGTTGGGCTCGGCGGAGGACGTGTTGGGGTCGTGGGTGTTCGCGGGGTGTCTGCGGGGCGACGGGGTGTTGGCGGATCCGACGGGTCGGTTGGCGGGGTTGCGGGCGCGGGTGTCGGCGGAGTTCGCGGATCGGGTGTGGGTGCGGCGTCGGTTGGCGGGGTTGCGGGCGCGTGTCGAGGCGGGGTTGCGGGGCCTGCCGGTGTCGGGGCCGTTGCACGAGCAGGTGACGGCGTGGTTGTTCCCGACGTCCTTGACGGCGGTGTTGCCGTTGGTGGCGGGGTTGGTGGAGCCGACGGTGCGGCGGCGGTACGTGGTGGCGCGGGAGGTGTTGGCGGCGTACGGCATGGCGGATCGCTATGCGGAGATGCTGGGGCTGTTGGACGGCGGTGGGGTGTCGGCGGGGCGGGTGGCGGAGCATCTGGCGGGGTTGGCGCGGACGTTCGACGTGGCGGCGGGGGTGGCGCGGACGCGGTTCGCCTTCAGTGCGGACATCACGGCGGTGGCGCGGCCGGTGGTGGTGGATGGTGGTGCCGCGTTGGTGGCGTCGGGGTCGCATCGGGAGGCGATGTTCTGGGTCGTGGCGACGTATGCGCGGTGTCACGCGGTGCTGGCGGTGGACGCGCCGGGGTGGGGTGTGGAGTTGGCGCCGTCGTTCGAGGCGGCGGTGGCGGATCTGGGGGTGTTGTCGGCGGCGGAGCGGCGGCGGCGGGCGGACGAGGTGTTGGCGTTTCTGCCGGGGTGGTGTGCGGCGGTGGAGCGGATCGCGGCGCGGTGAGGGTGGGTTGTGCGGGGTCGGGCTGGTGGGGGCCTGGGCGGTGTGGCTGGCCGCGAACGTTGCGGGGCGTTCGCGGCCGGCGTCGTTCGTCAGTGGGTGGTGGTCGGGTGGTGGTGCTGGGTGTGGGTGAGGAAGAAGGTCCGGATGTCCTCGGCGAGCAGTTCGGGCGCCTCCATGGCGGCGAAGTGGCCGCCGTGTTCGAATTCCGACCAGTGCCTGATGTCGTACAGGCGCTCGGCCAGTGGTCGTACCGGCTGGGTGATGTCGTGTGCGAACACCGCGACGCCGACCGGTACCGGGCAGGGTTCGGTTCGCCGGGGGGCTTCGCGGTGCAGTCGGGCGGAGGAGGCGGCGGTGGCGGTGAGCCAGTAGAGCGTGGTGTTGGTGAGCAGGCGGTCGTCGCTGATCTGTGAGTGTGGGTCGGTCCAGTGGGCGAAGCGCTCGGCGATCCAGGCGAGTTGGCCGACGGGTGAGTCGGTGAGCGCGTAGCCGATGGTCTGTGGGGTGGTGGCCTGGAGGGCCTGGTAGGGCGGGCGGTTCGCCATCAGGTGTCGGATCTTGTCGAGGCGGGCTTCGTCCGTTGCGGACAGTGGGATGTCGGCTTCGGGGTCGGGGCGGGTGGGCAGGTAGTTGACGTGTACGCCGACGACGTGTTCGGGTGCGATCGCGCCGAGGGCGGTGGAGATGCCGGAGCCGAAGTCGCCGCCCTGTGCGCCGTAGCGTTCGTATCCGAGGCGGCGCATCAGTTCGGCCCAGGCGTGTGCGATTCGGAGGGTGTCCCAGCCGCGTTCGTGGGTGGGGCCGGAGAAGCCGTAGCCGGGGATGGAGGGGATGACCAGGTGGAAGTGGCGTGACAGGGGTTCGATGACGTCGAGGAACTCCAGGAACGATCCGGGCCAGCCGTGGGTGAGGACGAGGGCGAGTGCGTCCGGTTTGGCGGATCGGACGTGGACGAGGTGGATGTTCTGGCCGTCGATGTCGGTGGTGAAGTGTGGGAGTTCGTTGAGCTTGGCTTCGTGTGTGCGCCAGTCGTAGCGGGTGCGCCAGTGTTCGGCGAGTTCCTTGAGGCGGGTGAGGGGGAAGCCGTAGTCCCAGCCGGCGTCGGTGACCTCGTTGGGCCAGCGGGTGCGGGCGAGTCGGTCGGTGAGGTCGTCGAGGTCGGCCTGGGGGATGTCGATGCGGAACGGCTTGATCATGGTGGGGGCTCCTGCGGGTCAGGCCTCTTGTGTTGGCTGAACCAACGTTGGCTTGACCAACGTTAACAGCGGTCATTGGCCGGGCCCACGATGTGTCGGGCTCGTCACGTGGAGGTCGTGAGGCGCACGATTTCGCGCCGCGGGAGACGGTGCGGAACGGGAACCCCGACCGGGCCGGGGTGATGTTGACGGAGACCGAAGGCCGGCTGCGCGTGGAACTGGAGGCCACGCCGTGGGGCGCGCCGCGCCGCTGGCGGCGCCCGCCGGCGGTGTGGCTTAGGTACGGCGAGTGGGTGCGGTGGCAGGTCAACTACCGGTTCTCGTGGCCGGCGGCCCGTGGTGGCGCCTGGAGCTACCGGCTGGACACGCTGAATCTGGCGTACGGCCCGACGACGGTGGACGTCTTCACGGGAAGCCCGACCCGTCACGTCGACGAGCGCGCGCTGCTGCGGTAGGAGGGGCCGTGCCGGCGACCCGTCGCCGGCACGCGTGGACCTGTCCCCTACCCCGCCCGTGTCGGCCCGTTGCCGGCCGTGGTCGCCGCGCCGGCCACCGGGACGTCGTGCCGCAGGCCGCACGCGTCGGCCACGGCACGGGCGTCGACGAGCTCGCCCCGCCGTGCCAGGGCCGCGGCGATCGCACGGCCGACCGCCCGGGCGGATGCCCCGTCGGGCACGACCGCCAGCAGCGCGAGGAGCGTGTCGAGCTCACCGGTCGCGGCCGCGGCGCCGGCGAGGCAGGCGGCCCACTCACCGGCGTGCTCCACGGGGAACCGGTCGAGCAGCCGCGCGGCGGCGGCGCGGCCGGTCGGACCGAGCCGAACGGCGACGGCGGGGCTCAGCGACCCGGACGACGCCCCCGCGGCCAGCATGTCGAGGACCTCCGCGAACAGGTCCCGGTCCCGGTCGGCCACGTCGGCCGCCACGGCCGCCTCGATCAGCGGCCACGGCCTGAGGAACAACTGCCGGCCGTGCCGCGCCGTCCGCACGGCGGCGCGCAGGAACTCCGTCGCCTCGTCGATCCGGCCGACCGCGGCCAGCCCGGCCGCCAGCCCGGCGTCGACCAGTGCCCGGTCTCCGGGCTGCAGCCTCGCCCGCAGACCGGACGCGCGGGCGCCGGCGATCTCCGCGCGCAGCACCGGGTCGGCGAGCACGAACACCTGGTGGAGCACCGGCGCGACGCACGGGGCGAGTTCCTGCGGTATGACGTGCGGGCTCGCCAGCGCGTCGAGCACCGCGCGCAGGCGCTGCCCGGTGGCCTCGTCCGGTCGCTGGTCGAGCCATCGCACCAGCTCCCACGCCAGCGGGGCCGGCCCGAACCCGGAGGTGCGGCAGTCGCGCATCCTGGACAGCTCGGTCAGCGCGTCGTCGACCCGGCCGAGTGCGAGCAGCATCCGGGCGAACCGGTGCCGGTGGGCCATCTGCCGGTCGCGGTCGCGGCCGCCCTTCGGGCAGGCGCGGAACGCGGCCACCACGGCGCGCGCGTCGCGCGCGTCGGTCACCACCCGCGCCGTGGCGACCAGCGCCTCCTGGCGGTCGTGCGGGTTCAGCCGTGCCGCGAGTTCCAGGGCCTCTCCCGCGTGGCCGGCCTCGGCGAGGGCGCGTACCAACGGTACCGACTCGATCTCGGGGACGTTGTCGCCCAACCCGCCGCAGTGCCGGTCGATCTCGGCCAGCCCGAGCGGCGCCAGCAGGCTGGCGGCGCCGGCGAGCCGGGGCCGGTCGGCGTCGCCGAGGATCCGCGACCAGTGCTCCAGCCGGGCCGGCTCGTCGCGGTGCGCGTCGGACAGCACCGCGAGGACCGCCGCGATGCGGCGCATCCGGTTGCGGTGCGGGAAGCTGCCGGGTCGGTCCTCGTAGGGATGGGTCACGAGGACCGCGCGCAGCAGCGCGTCCTCGGTCTCGGCGGAGCCGGCGGCGACCCGGGCGAACTCGCCGGCCGCCGGCCGGCCCTGGCCGGAGTCGTAGGAGCGCGCGTTGACGTGGCCGGCGTCGATGGCGGCGGCCACCACGGCCTGCGCGTGCCTGCCGGTGAGCCGCCGCGCCGCGGCCAGCAGTGTGTCCGGTGCCGCCTCGCCGCATTGCAACGCCAGCACCAGTTGGTCGGCGGCGGCGCCCGGGTCCGCGCCGTCGATCAGCGCGTGCGCCCATGCCGCTCGCTCGGCGGGCGACACGGGCGGGGCATCGCCGACGGTGAATCGGGCGAGGGTCTGACGGACGTGTGCCACCACGGTTGCGCTCATCGCGGGCATCGTAGGGTCGGCCTCCGACACCGCCGGCGGCAGACGCCCCCGTGGGGTGGCCGGTCCTGGTCGGGCCGTACCGGTGGCCGGGCGGGCCGTGGCCACGGCGGGGGCCCGGCCGGCGGCGACGAGTGGTGACCGGTCGGGCACGGGGACGGTGGCCCGGCGGCGGGCAACCCGCCACGCGCGATGGTGGTGGGGTCGCCCGCCGCGGGGCCAGGGGTCGGGTCGCCCGCTGCGGTGCCAGGGGCGGGATTGCCCGCGCCGCCGGGTAGGGGTCGGGTCGTCCGCCCGCCGGGGGTGGGGCGTGCCCGTGGGCTGCCGGGGCCGGGCGCGGTGCGTGCGGTCAGGCGTGGCCGGTGGCGCGGCGGGCGGCGTCGAGGGCGTTGCGGAAGAGCATGGCGACGGTGGTGGGGCCCACTCCCCCCACACGCGGGGTGATCGCGCCGGCGACCTCGGCGCAGGACTCGTCGACGTCGGGCAGCAGGCGTCGGCCTTCGTAGCGGACGCCTCCGCCGATGACGACCGCGCCGGGGCGGACGTGTTCGGGCTGGACGATGCCGGGCACGCCGGCGGCGGCGATGAGGATGTCGGCGCGGCGGGTGTGGGTGGCCCAGTCGGGGACGCCGGTGTGCACGACGGTGACGGCGGCGTTGGCGGTGGGGCGCTTCTGGGTGAGCAGCAGGGCGAGGGGGCGGCCGAGGGTGGCGCCGCGGCCGAGGATGACGACGTCGCGGCCGGCGACGGGGACGTCGTGGAAGGCCAGCAGCGCTTCGATGCCGGCGGGGGTGCAGGGCAGGGGGCCGGGCAGGCCGAGGGCGAGCCGGCCCATGTTGAGCGGGTGCATGCCGTCGACGTCGAGGTCGGGGTCCATGGTCTGCAGGGCCCGGTCGTAGTCGAGGTGGCCGGGGATGGGGTGCTGGATGAGCAGGCCGTGCACGTCGGGTGCGGTGTTGAACTCGGTGATGACGCGGTGCAGGTCGGCCTGGGTGGCGGTGGCGGGCAGGTGGACGTGGGGTGAGTCGAAGCCGAGTTCGGCGGCCTGGCGCTGCTTGATGCGGATGTAGCCGGCGCTGGCGTCGTCGTCGCCGACGAGGATGGTGGCGAGGCTGGGGGTGGTTCCGGCGGCGCGCAGGGCGGTGACGCCGGCGGCGACGTCGGCGAGGATGCGTTCGGCCACGGGGGCGCCGGGCAGGAGGCGGGCGGTGGGCATGGTGCTCCTGTCGTCAGCGCAGGCCCAGGCGGTCGACCTGCGCTGGTGGAGCTCCCCGATGGTTGTTGCCCATCCCCTGGCCGCCAGTCGCGTCGCGTTCAGCTTGCCACAGGAGGCTCAGCCGAGGTCGACCAGGAGGGGGCGGTGGTCGGAGATGGTGGACAGGGGCGTGTGCACGGCGGTGACGGGCGGGAGCCGGTCGATGCCGTGGCGGTCGGCGAGGATGTGGTCGAGCTGCACGCGGGGTTGCCCGGCGGGGTAGGTGGGGCGGCGGCCGAGGGGGCGCCAGCCGGTGAGGAGGCGGGCGGGGCCGGCGGGGAGGTTCAGGTCGCCGAGCAGGACGCGGGGTGCGGGCAGGGCGCGCAGGGCGCGGACGGTCTGGCGGAGTTGGTGGGCGTTCCAGCCGGGGACGAAGGACAGGTGGGTGGCGGCGACGGTGAGCTGCCCGTGGGGGGTGTCGAGGACGGCGGCGAGGACGACGCGGGGTTCGTCGTGCAGGAGGGTGAGTCCGCCGCCAGGTCCGGGGACGTAGACGGGTGAGCGTACGGGGGCGGGCCGCAGCCGGGTGACCTGCCAGGTGCGGACGCGGTAGCGGGTGACGAGGCCGATGCCGTAGCAGGGCTCGCCGTGCCCGTCGTCGTCGTGGCGCAGGGGGCGGAACTGTTCGCCGGGGGTGCCGACGACGGCGGCGGCGAAGCGGTGTTCGTCGGCGCCGAGGGCGCGGGCGGCGATGGCGGTGAGGTCGAGTCTGCCGCTGCGGCTCTGGTCGCGGTCGACCTCCTGCAGGGCCAGGACGTCGGCGTCGAGGGTGGTGACGGCGGCGGTGAGCCGGTCGGGGTCGACGAGGCCGTCGGTGAGGGACCGGCCGTGCAGCAGGTTGAAGGTGGCCAGGCGCACGCTTGCACCCTACGTCGCCGTGGGAGGGTTGCCGGGTGTGGAAGGCGTTGTGGTGTTCGATGCTGCTCTTCGTGGCGGTGGGCGCGGTGGGTGTGTGGCTGCGTCGTCGGCGGGGCCGGTGAGACCGGTCGGTCGGGTGGGTCGGGGGCCGGCGCGTCCGGCCGGGCCGCTGTGTCCCGGTGCTGGTGAGGCTGGCCACAGGTGGTCTCGTGGGGCGGCCGGCGGTGGGAAGAATTGCCGCCCGTGGACCCTCTGTCGCTGACCACTCTGCTCGCCGCGGCCGCCGTGGCGGGGTGGGTCGATGCCGTGGTGGGGGGCGGTGGCCTGTTGCTGCTGCCGGCGCTGCTGGTGGCGGCGCCGGGGATGCCGGTGGCGTCGGCGTTGGGCACGAACAAGCTGGCGGCGATCGCGGGTACGACGACGGCGGCGGTGACGTACGCGCGCCGTACGAAGATCGACTGGGCGGTGGCGGGACCGTCGGCGGGGTTGGCGGTGTGCTGCGCGGGGCTGGGTGCGGCGCTGGCGGGGTCGGTGCCGGCGTCGGCGTACCGGCCGGTGGTGCTGGCGGTGCTGGTGTCGGTGGCGGTGTTCGTGGTGCTGCGCCCGCGCCTCGGGGTGGTGGCGCAGCCGCAGCGGCGGACCCGGCGGCGCACGGCGGCGGCGGTCGCGGTCGCCGGTGTGGGCATCGCGCTGTACGACGGGCTGATCGGGCCGGGCACGGGCACGTTCCTGGTGCTGGCGTTCACCGCGCTGATCGGTGCGGACTTCGTGCACGGCTCGGCGATGGCGAAGATCGTGAACGCGGGCACGAACCTGGGGGCGCTGGTGGTGTTCGCGGCGACCGGGCACGTGTGGTGGCTGCTGGGCGCGGCGATGGCGGTGTGCAACATCGCCGGGGCGGTGCTCGGGGCGCGGATGGCGTTGCGGCGTGGCTCCGGTTTCGTGCGGATCGTGCTGTTGGTGGTGGTGTTGGCGCTGGTGGGCAAGCTCGGCTACGACCAGTGGATGGCGTCGACCTGACCGCGGTGCCGGACGGCCCGGGGTGTGGCCGTTCCCCTGGCTCGCGGGTGCGGGCGGCGGTGCACGGCGTACCGCTGCCCGTGGTGTCCTGGGCTGGTTGCCCTCGCTCAGGTGGGCGACCAGGCGAGTGCGGCCTCGCCCGGGCCCCCGCCACGGGCTGCTGGCCCGCGCCCCCGCGCCCACGCGTCCCGGCGGCGGACCGTGTGTGATCATCAGCGGATGCCGGTACGCGCCGAACACGACCGGGCCGTCCTCGCCGGGCTGCTGGGGCGTGATCCGGCGCTGCACGCCTACCAGCTGGGCGACCTCGACGACTTCTTCTGGCCGTACACCACCTGGTTCCGCCGTGGGCAGGAGGTGGCGTTGCTGTACCACGGCGCCGACCCGCCGACGTTGCTGGCCTTCGCGGCCCCGCCGCGGGTGGCGGAGCTGACGGAGCTGCTGCGCGAGCTGGCGCCGGTGCTGCCGGCACGGCTGTGGGCGCACCTGTCCCCCGGCTGCGAGCCGGCGCTGGCCCCGGCGTTCCGGATGGAGCCGGCCGGCCCGCACCTCAAGATGGCGCTGACGGAACCGGTCCGGCTGGCGACGACCGCGCCGGCGGGCGTGGTGCTGGGCGCGGCCGACCTGCCGGCGCTGAACCGGCTGTACGCGCAGGCGTACCCGGGCAACTGGTTCGACCCTCGGATGCTGGACACCGGCCAGTACGTGGGCGTCCGCGACGGCGACGAGGTGGTGTCCGTCGCCGGCGTGCACGTGTTCTCGCCGGCCTACCGGGTGGCGGCGTTGGGTAACGTGACGACCCATCCCCGGGCGCGCGGGCGGGGCCTCGGCGCGGCGGTGGTGGCGGCGCTGTGCGGGCGGCTGCTGGGCAGCGTCGCGCACGTGACGCTGAACGTGAAGGCGGACAACGGGCCGGCGGTGCGGCTCTACGAGCGGCTGGGCTTCACCCGCGTCGCCGACTACGGCGAGTACGCGTTGACCGCCCGCGTGCGGTGATCCGTGGCCCCGGTGCGGCGTCTCGCCGGGCGGCGTCGGTGGCGGGTCGGGTGGTGGCGGCGGGCCGGGCGGTCGGGGCGGTCGAGCCGGGTGGCGCGGCGGCGCGGCCGGTCGTCGGCGTCGCCCAGACGACCGGCGGAATGCCGATGTGAGAAGCGTTTCGCCTGCATGTGCGGCCGCCGTTCAGGGTCGGGAACCCGACGCTGGGTCGTGCTGGTGTCGGACCGGTCAGGGCCGGCCCCGGCCCTAGCGTCTCCCGGCAGAGGTCGCGCGTCCCGCGCGCGGCGGAGCTGAAGGAGCAACGGATGGCAACAGCAGCAGTGCCCTGGCGGCGAACACGGACGGTGAGTGTGCTCGCCGCCGTGACGGCGGCGGTGACCGCGCTGGCGACCCCCGCGGCGGCGGCGCCAGGGGTGAGCCCGGCCCTGGTGGACCGCGACGCCGACCCCGGCACGACCATCGGCGTCAACAAGGTGGTGTCCACTCCGCCGATCCCGCCGAAGCCCGACGTGGTGCTGCTGGTCGACACGACCGGCAGCATGGGCGGGGCGATCGCCAACGTGCGGACCAATCTGCAGCAGGTCATCACCGACGTGCGCGCCGCGCAGCCGTCGGCGCAGTTCGCGGTGGCCTCCTACCGGGACACCGGCGACGGCGCGGAGCTGTTCCGGGTGCGGCAGGGTCTGACCGACGACGCGACGGCGCTGCAGGACGCCGTCAACGGGCTGGCCGCCGGCGGCGGCGGGGACACCCCGGAGGCGTGGGTGAACGCGCTGGTCGAGGTCTCCGAGGGCGCGATCGCCTACCGCTCGGGCAGCAGCCGGATCGTGGTGCTGGTGGGTGACGCGCCGAGCCACGACCCGAGCAACGGGCGCACCCTGGCGCAGGCGACGGCGGCCCTGCAGGCCGACGAGGCACGGCTGCTGGCGGTGAACGTCAGCGGCGGCGGTGGCGGCCTGGACGCCACCGGGCAGGCCACGGCGGTGGTGTCGGCCACCGGCGGGCAGCTGGTGGGCAGCTCCCCCGACACGGTGACCGCCGCCATCCTGGCGGGCCTGCGGGACCTCGACGTCACGGTCACCCCGACGGTGACGTCGTGCGACGCCGGCCTGTCGGTGGGCTTCGACGCGCCGTCGCGTACGCAGCAGTCGGGCACCGACGTGCCGTTCGCCGAGACGATCACGGTGGCGGGCGACGCCACGCAGGGCGCGGAGCTGACCTGCACGGTCGAGTTCCGGCTCAACGGCCTGTCCGGCGGGCCGGCGTTCACGCAGCAGATCCGTGTGCGGGTCAACGACGTCACGCCGCCGACGGTGGTCGTCGACGACCGGACGGTGGAGGCGACCAGCCCGGCCGGCGCGGTGATCGACTACCCGGCGACGGCGACGGACAACGTCGACGGTCCGCTGACCCCGGCGTGCGTGCCGCCGCCCGGCTCGACGTTCCCGCTGGGGGCCACGACGGTGACGTGCACGGCCACCGACACGGCCGGCAACACCGGCAGCGACACCGCGGTGATGCGGGTGGTCGACACGACCGCTCCGGCGACGGCGTGCGTGCCGACGAACAACCCGAGCGGCGACAACGTCCCCGGCTCGTACAACCCGGACGGCTTCTACGAGCTGACGTCGACGGACGTGGTGGACACGGCGGTGGAGGTGTTCATCGGTGACGCGGCGGACCCGAGCGTGCGGTTCGGGCCGTTCCCGGCCGGCACCAAGATCAAGCTGGTGCAGGCGCCGGGGGCCCAGTCGCGGGTGAAGGACGGCACCGGCGACATCGACTACAAGGTGACGTTGCGCGGCGACGCGCTGATCGTCGGCGTGGACGACGCCGGCAACGCCTCGACGCCGGCGGTGTGCCTGGTGGCTCCGCCGCCGAAGTGACGACCGTCGCGCGCGGGGACGAGCCCCGCAGGTGACGTCCCGGCCGCCGGGCCCCGACGGGGTCCGGCGGCCGGTGGCGTACGCGGGCGGGTCGACGCGGCTCCGCGGTGCGGCGGCCGGTGGCGTACTGCGGCGTTGACGCGCGGCCGCGCGGTGCGGCGGGGCGCTCGCGCGGGCTACGCGGTGCGGCCGCGGCGGCTGGGCGAGTCGAAACGGCCCGCGCGGATCTCGCGCAGCGCCTTGCGGCGGGTGTCGCCGCGCAGGGTGTCGACGTAGAGGCGGCCGGCCAGGTGGTCGGTCTCGTGCTGCAGGGCCCGGGCGAGGAAACCGCTGCCCGAGATGGTCAGCGGTTCGCCGTGCTGGTCGAAGCCGTGGGCGGTGGCGTGCATCGCCCGGGTGGTCGGGAAGTAGAGGCCGGGGATGGACAGGCAGCCCTCGTCGTCGTCCTGCAGCTCCTCCGACAGCTCCAGCGTCGGGTTGACCAGGTGGCCGCGGTGGCCGTCGGCGTCGTAGACGAACACCCGGGCGTTGACGCCGATCTGCGGGGCGGCGACGCCGGCGCGGCCGGGCGCGCCGAGCAGTGTGTCCATCAGGTCGGTGACCAGGGCGCGCAGTTCGGCGTCGAAGCTGGTGACCGGCTCGCTCGGGGTGCGCAGCACCGGGTCGCCGATGATCCTGATGGGCCGCATCGTCATGCCGGAAAGGTTATCCGTCGCCGGTCGGGGCGGCGGCGCCCGGGCGGCCTGCGACGAGCACCTCGATGCCGTCGAGGATGCGGGCCAGCCCGAACTCGAACGCCCGGGCGGGGTCGGCGGCGGCCTGGTACTCCTGACCGGCGGCGGCGCCGACGCGGGCCGCGAGGGGGTAGCGGCGCGGGTCGAGGGCCTTCTCCAGGTAGGGGGCGTGGGCCTGCCACCACTGTTCCTCGGTCATGCCGGTGCGCGTGGCGGCCTGGGCGGCCTCCACGGCGCTGCGCACGGCGCCGTGGACGTACCCGGAGACGAGGGTGACGACGGCGTCCATCTCCAGGTCGGTCAGGCCGATGCCGTCGACGGCGCGCAGTTCGTACTCGTAGCGGGCGAGGACGTTGGGCCCGAGCGGGGGGCGGGTCGTGGCGACCTGCAGCAGCCAGGGGTGGCGCAGGTAGAGCGCCCAGGTCTCGCGGGCGACGTGTTCGAGGCGGCCGCGCCAGTCGCCGGGCACGTCGTCGGGGCGGGCGGTCTCGCCGTAGACGGTGTCGAGCATGACGTCGAGCAGCTCGCCCTTGCCCGGAACGTACGTGTAGAGGGACATGGTGCCGACGCCGAGGCGCTCGGCGACCCGGCGCATGGACAGGGCGGCCAGGCCGTCGGCGTCGGCGACCTCGATGGCGGCGCGGACGATCCGGTCGACCGACAGGTCGGGTCGGCCCTTGCGGCTGGCGCGTTCGCGGGTGCGCCAGAGCAGGGCGAGGCTGCGCGCGGGATCGCCGGTGCCGCTGTACTCGGTCGTCATGCCACGAAACTCTACCGTGCGCCGTACCGTATGGTGTACCGTACGGCGTACGAAAACGAGGAAGGGGGCGTGGATGTACCGGAACGGACCGGCCGTCGAGGCCGAGGGACTACGCAAGCGCTACGGCGACACCGAGGCCCTGGCCGGCCTCGACCTCACCGTGCCGGCCGGCACGGTGTGCGGGCTGCTCGGCCGCAACGGCGCGGGCAAGACCACCGCGGTGCGGGTGCTGAGCACCCTGCTGCGGCCCGACGCCGGCACCGCCCGGGTGGCCGGCGCCGACGTGCGACGCCACCCCGAACAGGTCCGCGCCCGCATCGGGCTGGTCGGCCAGCACGCCGCCGTCGACGAGGTGCTCAGCGGCCGGCAGAACCTGGTGCTCTTCGGCCGGCTGCACCACCTGGGCCGCGCCCGTGCCCGCGCCCGCGCCGCCGAACTGCTCACCCGCTTCGACCTGACCGACGCCGCCGACCGGCCCGTCGGCACGTACTCCGGCGGGATGCGCCGCCGGCTCGACCTCGCGGCCAGCCTGATCCTCGACCCGCCGGTGCTCTTCCTCGACGAGCCCACCACCGGGCTCGACCCGCGCGCCCGGGCGCAGGTGTGGGACGCCGTACGCGGGCTCGTCGCCGACGGCACCACCGTGCTGCTCACCACGCAGTACCTGGAGGAGGCCGACCAGCTCGCCGACAGCATCCGGGTCGTCGACGCCGGCCGGGTCATCGCCGACGGCACCCCCGACGAGCTGAAGGCCGCGCTCGGCGGCGACCGGATCGACGTGGTGCTGCCCCGCGCCGACGACCTGACGCCGGCCGCCCGGGCCGTCGGCGCCGCCGTCGGCGCGGCCCCGCGGGTCGACCCGGCCGCCCTGCGCGTCAGCGTGCCCGTCACCGCGCGGGTCGCCGCGCTGGCCGCCGTGCTGCGCGCCCTCGACGACAGCGGGCTGAGCGCCGCCGACATCGCGGTGCGCCGACCCACCCTCGACGAGGTGTTCCTGCGGCTCACCGGCGACGACTCCCCCACCGCCCGCCCCACCGAGGAGAAGGTGACCGCATGAGCACGACCGCCCACCCGCTGCCGCACCGCCTGCGCTGGACCGTCGCCGACGGCGCCACGCTCACCGGCCGGGCGCTGGCGCACTGGGTCCACCAGCCCGCGCAGGCGATCGTCGGGCTGCTGTTCCCGGTGCTGCTGGTGCTGATGTTCGCCTACCTCTTCGGCGGCGCGATGAGCGTGCCCGGCGGCGGCGACTACCGCGAGTTCCTGCTGCCCGGCATGTTCGCCATGACGATGGCCTTCGGCATCGAGTCCACGTACGCGGCCGTGGCCACCGACACCGCCCGCGGCGTCACCGACCGGTTCCGGTCCCTGCCGATGGCCCCCTCGGCCGTGCTCACCGGTCGGGCCACCGCCGACCTGCTGCACTCCGCCGTCGGACTGGCCGTCATGCTCGCCTGCGGCGTCGCCGTCGGCTGGCAGTGGCGTGCCGGCGCCGGCTCCGCCCTGGCCGCCGTCGGGCTGCTCCTGCTGCTGCGCTTCGCCCTGATCTGGGTCGGCATCCACCTGGCGCTGGTGCTGCGTAAACCCGAGTCGGTGGCGGTGCTGCAGATCCTCGTCTGGCCCGTCGGGTTCACCTCCAACGCCTTCGTCTCCCCCGACACCATGCCCGGCTGGCTGGCCGCGCTCGCGCAGTGGAACCCGCTGTCGGCGACCGTCGCGGCCTGCCGGGAACTGTTCGGCAACCCCGGCTGGGGCGGCGACTCGTTCGCCGCGCAGCACGCCGTCGCCCTCGCCGTGGCGTGGCCGCTGCTGCTGATCGCCGTGTTCCTGCCCCTGGCGGTACACCGCTACCGCGGCCTCGGCAGGTGAACGCAACGGCGACCGGACGGACCGTCCCATCCCGCGCCGCTCTGCGGCCCCCGCACCACCCACCGACGCCTCCACGACGCCGCCCACCCGCACCCGGAAAGGACGCCCGTGACGATCGGCTCCCACGCCGTCACGTTCACCCCCGCCGACCCGCCCCGCGCCGGGACGCTGCTCGTCTGGTCACCCGACGGCGGGCCCTCGCCCGAGGGGCCCGGCGAACCCGTCGAGGCGACGCTGGCCACGCCGCCGCACGGGCGCCCCGCGCCGGTGCCCGCGCTGCGGATACCGACGCGGGACGCCGTACCGCTGCTGCTCGCCGCCGCGGCCACCGACCCGGCGGCCGCGTTCTGGGCCGCCGCCACCCGGGAGGCCCTGCACCTGGCCGCCCGCGGCCTGCTGCTGCCCGCGGTGACCGCCGCCGGCCACGACGCCTGGCGCATCGGGCCGCTCACCGCCGACGACGAGGCCCGGCACGCGCGGCTCGCCGCCGCGATGCCCGCCACCGCCCGCGCGACGCCGGTGCCGGGACGCACCCCCACCTGGCTGCCCGACCCGGCGCGGCTGCTGCGCGACTTCCTCGACGCCGTCGCCGACACCCTGCCCCGCGACGACGCGGCCACCGACGCGTGGTCGGCGCCGACAGCCGCCGCCGTCGGTCGGCTGCGCGACTGGGCCGCCCGCGTCGCCGCCCACGCCGAGGCGGCCGTACGGCTGTCGCTGCGCCTGGAACACTTCGACACCCCCGACGGTCCGTGGCGGCTGGTGGCGCAGGTGCACCGCCCCGCCACGCCGGGACTGGTCGCCGACGCCGCCGCCCTGTGGCGCGCCCCGGTGCCCGGCTTCCCGCCCGAGTCCCGCGACGCCACGCTGCTGGCCCTGCGCCACGCGGCGCGGTCCTGGCCGCCCCTGGCCGGGCTGCTGGAGGCGGCCGTGCCCGACGCGACGGCGCTGACCGACGCCGACGTCGTCGACCTGGCCACCGGCGCGGCGGCCCGCCTCGCCGCCGACGGCGTCGACGTGCACTGGCCGGCGGGTCTCGACCGCGGCCTCACCACCTCGGCGGTGCTGCGCGCCCCGGCCCGCCGCGCCGGCGGCTCGGGGCTGCTCGCCGAGCCCGGCGGCCTGGCGCTGCACTGGAGGTTGAGCCTGCACGGCACGCCGCTCACCCCGGCCGAGGTCGCCCGGCTCGCCGACGCGCACCGGCCGGTGGTGCGGCTGCGCGAACGGTGGGTGCTGGTCCCGCCGGACCTGGCCCGCCGTGCCCGCGACCCGCACGCCGCGACGCTGACCGCGATGCCCGCGCTGCGCGCCGCGTTGACCGGCGCCGCCGACGTCGACGGCGAACGCGTCGACGTCGCCACCGAGGGCTGGCTGGCCGACATCGCCGCGCGCCTCGCCGACGGCGCCACCGCACCCCCGGTGCCCCGACCGGCCGGACTGACCGCGACCCTGCGCGACTACCAGTGGCAGGGGCTGCGCTGGCTGGCCCGGCTGACCGCGCTCGGCCTCGGCGGCTGCCTCGCCGACGACATGGGGCTGGGCAAGACCGTCACCCTCATCGCGCTGCACCTGCACCGGCAGGCCGACCCCGCCACGGCCGGCCCGACCCTGGTGCTGTGCCCCGCGTCGCTGCTGGGCAACTGGGAACGGGAGATCCGCCGCTTCGCCCCCGGCACCGACGTGCGTCGCTTCCACGGCCCCGACCGCCACCTCGACGACCTCGACGGCGGGTTCGTCCTGACCACCTGGGCCACCCTGCGCCGCGACGCGTCCCGGCTGGCCGCCCGCCGGTGGCCGCTGCTCGTCGCCGACGAGGCCCAGCACGTGAAGAACCCGCACTCGGAGACCGCGGCGGCGCTGCGCGCGATCCCCGCCGCCGCCCGGGTCGCCCTGACCGGCACCCCGGTCGAGAACGACCTCACCGACCTGTGGGCCATCCTGGACTGGACCACCCCCGGCCTGCTCGGCACCCTGACCGAGTTCCGGGCCCGCTGGGTCAAGCCGGTGCAGACCGACCGCGACCCCGACGCCGGCCGGGACCTGGCCCGCCTCGTCGGACCGTTCCTGCTGCGCCGCCGCAAGAGCGACCCCGGCATCGCCCCGGAACTGCCCGGCAAGACCGAGACCGACCAGCCGGTCGCGCTCACCGCCGAGCAGGCCGCCCTCTACCAGGCGTGCGTGGCCGAACTGCTCGAGGCGATCGCCGACACCGAGGGCTTCGCCCGGCACGGGCTGGTGGTCAGGCTGCTCACCGCGCTCAAGCAGATCTGCAACCATCCCGCCCAGTACCTGCGTCAGAGCGCGCCCCTGGCCGGCCGCTCCGGCAAGCTCGACCTGCTCGACGAACTGCTCGACACGATCCTGCCCGGCGGCGGCGCGGTGCTCGTGTTCACCCAGTACGTCGCGATGGCCCGGCTGCTGCACCGGCACCTGACCGACCGTGGCGTCGCAGCGCTGCTGCTGCACGGCGGGCTGCCCGTCGCCGCCCGCGACGACCTGGTCCGGCGGTTCGACGCCGGCGAGGCACCGGTGTTCCTGCTGTCGCTGCGCGCCGCCGGCACCGGCCTGAACCTGACCCGCGCCGACCACGTCGTGCACTACGACCGGTGGTGGAACCCCGCCGTGGAGGACCAGGCCACCGACCGGGCGTACCGGATCGGGCAGACCCGGCCGGTGCAGGTGCACCGGCTCATCGCCGAGGGCACCGTCGAGGACCGCGTCGCCGCCCTGCTCGCCGGCAAGCGGGAACTCGCCGAGGCCGTCCTCGACGCCGGACCGGCGGCCCTGGCCGCGCTCAGCGACACCGAACTGGCCGACCTGGTGACCCTCGGAGGCGACCGATGACCCCGCGCGGCTTCCCCGCCTTCCCGCCCGGCCGGGCCCGCCGCCCCCGCACCTGGTGGGGTGCGGCGTGGAACCGGGCGTGGGAGGCCGACGCACTCGACGACCGCCCGCTGCGCGCCGGCCGCCGGCTGGCCGCCGCCGGGCACGTCGGCCCGATCACCGTCAGCGCCGGCCGGCTCGCCGCCGCCGTGCACGACGGCGACACCGAGCAGGCGTACGCCACCCGGGTGCGCGTCGCCCCGCTCGGCGACGCGGACTGGCACCGCCTGGCCGCCGAGGTGGCCGCCCGCGCCGGGCACCAGGCGGCGCTGCTGGCCGGGCAACTGCCCCGCGACCTGGCCGACCTGTCCGGGGTGCGGCTGCTGCCCGGGCTGGGCGAGGTCACCCCGGACTGCGACTGCCCGGAGTGGGACCACCCGTGCCGGCACGCCGCCGCGCTGTGCCACCAGGTGTCCTGGCTGCTCGACACCGACCCCGCCCTGCTGCTGCTGATCCGGGGCCGGGACGCCGCCACGCTGCTCGCCGCCGCGCCCGCGCCCGGCCGCGTCGACACGGAGTCGCACGAGGACCCCGCCCCGCGCGCCGCCGCGGTTCGGCACCCCGACGGGCCGGACGCGGCGGGCACGGCCGCCGCCGAGGCGTACGCCCGACCGGCGCCACCCCCGCCGCCACCACCGGGGCCGGCGGGCGCGCCGATCCTGCCGCTGCTGCCGCCGGGCCCCGACGTGGACGTCGACGCCCTGCGCCGCCTCGTGGCCGTGGCCGCCGACCGGGCGGCGGCGCTGCTGCGGCAGGACTGACGGCGCGGCGACGCCGGGGGCGTGAGGCGTGCCGGTCCCCGCCGCGGGGGCGTGACTGCCGGCGGTCCCCCGCCACGGGTGGGACGGCCGGGATCCGGGGATGGCGGCCCGGCAGCGGTCGTCGGGCCGTCACCGCTGGTCGTGGGGCTGTCGCGGGCGGCGCGGACCGGCGCGCGCCGCCCGCTTCCGGTGCCGGCCGACGCGTCAGGACGGTGGCGGCAGCCCCGCGTCGGCGATGCGCTGGCGCATCGGCCGGCGGCGGACGGCGGCGAGCACCTCGTGCAGCAGGTCGGCCAGCGGCACGGGCAGCTCGGCGTCGAGCTCCCGCATGGCGGCGGTCGTCGCCGCCCACTCCGCCTCGATGACCGGCAGCAACTGCCGCGCCCGGTCGCTCAGGTGCACGACGCGCTGCCGGGCGTCGGTGCCCGGGGTCAGTTCCACCAGGCCGGCGCGGGCCATCTGGGCCACGGTCTGGCTGGCCGCCGAGTGGGTGACCCCGACCCGGCGGGCCAGGTCACGGATGGGCAGCGGCCCGTCGGCGACCAGCGCCCGCAGCGGCGGCGAGAACCGGGGCCGGTAGTCGGCCAGGCCCCGCTCCGCGTACACCGCGGCCACGTCGCCGTCGAGCACGTCGAGGACGTGGCGCAGCAGCGTGCCCACGGCCTCCCGGTCCGGAACGTCAGTCACCCCGCTAATGTAACAGCGCTGTTGTATTCGGTGGGGCGAGGGAGGACAGGCGATGACGCAGCGGTACCCGCTGACGGAGCCGTACGCGCACGGGATGCTCGACGTGGGCGACGGTCAGCTCGTGTACTGGGAGACCTGCGGCAACCCCGACGGCAAACCGGCGGTGGTGCTGCACGGCGGGCCCGGCTCGGGCTGCGGACCGAGCTGGCGGACCCTGTTCGACCCGGCCCGCTACCAGGTGACCCTGTTCGACCAGCGCGGCTGCGGCCGCAGCCTCCCGCACGCCGGGGACCCGACGGTGGACCTGTCCACCAACACGACCGACCACCTGGTCGCCGACGCCGAACGGCTGCGCGAACACCTGGGGGTCGACCGCTGGCTGGTGGTGGGCGCCTCCTGGGGGTCCTGCCTCGCCCTGGCGTACGCCCAGCGGCACCCGGAGCGCGTCAGCGAGCTGGTGCTGTTCAGCATCACCGCCGGCACCCGACGGGAGATCGAGTGGATCACCCGGGACATGGGGCGGGTCTTCCCCGCCGAGTGGGCCCGGTTCCGCGACGGGGTGCCGCCGGCCGACCGCGACGGCGACCTGGCCGACGCGTACGCTCGCCTCCTGGCCGACCCGGACCCGGCGGTGCGGGACCGGGCCGCGCGGGACTGGTGCGCCTGGGAGGACACCCACGTCGCCACCGTGCCCGGGCACCAACCCGATCCCCGCTACGCCGACCCGGTGTTCCGGATGGTGTTCGCCCGCCTGGTCACCCACTACTGGCGCAACGCGTGCTTCCTGCCCGACGACGAGGTGCTGCGCGGCGTGGGGCGGCTGGCCGGCATTCCCGGCGTGCTGCTGCACGGCACCCTCGACGTCAGCAGCCCGCCCGACATCCCGTGGCTGCTGGCGCAGTCCTGGCCCGACGCGCGCCTGGAACTGTTGGAGCGTGCCGGGCACGGCAGCGGGCACGGCATGGCCGAACGGGTCGTGGCGGCGCTGGACGGCTTCGCCGAACGCCGCTGACGACCCGGCGCCGGCGGGGCGCGATCCGTGGCCCCGCCGGCGCGCGGGCGACCGCCACCGTCGGCGGCCCGGCCCTTACGGAGACCGACGCGCGGGACGATCCCCACCCGTCGGCTCGGTGTCTCAGAAGGGTCAGCTGATGGCACTCCTGACGAGGGCGGCGATGGTGTCCGCCGCTTCGTCGCCGAGTTCGGTCACGCCGTAGGACGTGGGCCACAGGCCGCGGCCGGCGGCGAGGTTGGCCTCGGCGGTGAAGCTGAAGGTGGAGTAGGGCTGCTTGTCCGCGTGCCCGCTGCGGAAGAAGCACACGACCTTGCCCTTCCGGGCGTAGGCCGGCTGTCCGTACCACAGCTTCGGCGACAGCTCCGGGGCGTTGGCGGTGACGATGGCGTGGACGCGTTCGGCCAGCGCGCGGTCCGACGGCTCCATCTCCGCGATCTTCGCCAGCACGTCGAGTTCCTCGGCGGCTGCCTTGTCGCGGCGACCGCGGCTCGCCTCCCTCTTCAGCTCCGCGGCGCGCTGCCTCATGGCGGCGCGCTCGTCCTCGGAGAAGCCGGCGGCGCCTGCCCCGCTCCTCGCACTGCTGCTGGTGCCCATCGCGTCACTCCTGGTCGTTGCCGGTGGATGGTGGCGACGCTAACCGTGCCCTGGATGCCGGTGCTTCTCGATTCCTGACCGGTGCGTCGCCCCCGCGCCTCGGGGACACGCCGCACCCGCCACGCCGGCGTGGCGGGTGCGGGGGTGCGACGATGGCGTGCGTGGGTGTCGGGCGTGCGGAGGCGCAGCGGCTGCGCGACGTCGCCGTGATCCGCCGGGTCCGCGACCGGATCGACCGCGAGTACGCCAGGCCGCTGAACCTCGAGGCGCTGGCCCGTGGGGCGCACCTGTCGGTCGGGCACCTGAGCCGGGAGTTCCGCCGCGTCTACGGCGAGTCCCCGTACTCGTACCTGATGACCCGGCGGATCGAGCGGGCGATGACGCTGCTGCGCCGCGGCGACCTCAGCGTCACCGACGTGTGTTTCGCGGTGGGCTTCTCCTCGCTGGGCACGTTCAGCACCAGGTTCGCCGAGCTGGTCGGCGTGCCCCCGAGCGTCTACCGACGTGACCACTCCCGGGCCGCGGCGGGCATTCCACCGTGCCTGAGCAAGCAGGTGACCAGACCGGTCAGGAATCGGAAAGCCCGCCCCGGCGGCGCTTCGTAACCTGACGGGCATGAGGATCACCATCCAGCACGTCTTCCTCCCGCACACCGATCCCGACGCCGCCCTGAGTTTCTATCGCGACGTCCTGGGCTTCGAGGTCCGCGGCGACGCCGGCTACGAGGACATGCGGTGGATCACCGTCGGCCCGGTCGGGCAGCCCGGCACCTCCATCGTGCTGCACCCGCCGGCGGCCGACCCGGGCATCACCGACGAGGAGCGCGGCACCATCCTGCGACTCATCACCAAGGGCGTCTACACCGCTGTCACGCTGGCCACCGACGACCTCGACGGGCTCTACGACCGTGTCCGCGCCGCAGGCGCCGAGGTGGTCCAGGAACCCGTCGACCAGGACTACGGAGTCCGCGACTGCGCCTTCCGTGATCCCGCCGGCAACCTCGTCCGCGTCACCGGCGCACCCGCCTGAGCCCGCCGGCACGAGGGTGTCGGCACTGTCCGGGTGAACCGCGCAGATCGAGCGAAGAGAGCCGGCGGGAGTTCTGATTGGTTGGGCTGGTGTGGGCGCCCCTCATCCGGGACGCGAGCTTGGCGCGCATGGCGCATCGCAGGACGGCGTGCTCTCGCCTGCGGGCGATGAAGCCGGCCACGCGACGTGGTCGATCGCGAGCCACGGCGCGGCGGCCAGGGTCGTGGGCGTGAGCCCGGCGAACGTCGCAACCTCCCGGTGCAGGTGGGACTGGTCGACGTAGCCGCTCTCGGCCGCAACATGGGCGGCACCGTGGCCCGCCGCGAGCAGGTGGGCGGCGTGGTCGAAGCGCACCAGCCGGGCGGCGCGTTTGGGGGTGGTGCCGAGCTGGGACCGGAAGCGGGACCACAGACGCTTGCGGCTCCAGCCGACCTCGTCCGCCAGGCCGTCGACCCGCACCCGCCCCCGGCTGGTGAGCGTCCGCCGCCAAGCGTGGGCGACCTGGGGGTCGACCGGTGGGTGGGAGCCCAACCGTCGGCTGAGGATGTCCGCCGCGATCGTGAAACGTTCGTCCCACGACGCGGCGGCGCGCAGCCTGTCCTCGGCCCGCCCGGCGTCCTGGCCCCAGAACTCCTCAAGGGCTGCCACCGTCCCGCTGAGCTCGGTCGATGCGCCGAACATCGCAGCCGCCGCGACCGGATCCAGCCGGATCTGGAGCAACTGTCCGGCTCCCCGGCCAGTTGCTCGGAGGTCGCCGGGCAGGAGCCCGACGATGACACTGCCGCGCTCCTGCCGGCCGTGGGTTTCATAGCTGACGCCGGCTCCCTCGCTCAGATCGACGAGCAGGGTGACGGACGGGTACGCGACCATGGAGATGTTCACCGAGGCCGGGGCACGATGGCAGAACCCGGCCATGCTGACTCCCGGCAGTCGAACCGACGGGCGCGGGACCGCGACGTCCACCCACACCCGGCCAGGTGACGTCCCGGTCGGCAACACGCGGCCAGTCTAGGCATCAGGGGCTACGGGTCGTCGACGGCCCCGTTGCCGTGAAGCTCAGCAGCAGTTTGCCGACCGTCTCGGGAGCTTCCAGCATGGGCAGGTGCCCGACGCCGGGCAGCAGCTCGACCCGCGCGCCCGGCACCGCGTCGTACCGGTGCGCCGACGACGGCTCCCAGCGGGGGTCGGCAGCGCCGAAGATCACCTGCACGGGGACCCCGAGGGCGGCGAGACGCTCCGGCACGCTCCGTT
Organism: Micromonospora citrea; assembly: GCF_900090315.1. Lineage (NCBI taxonomy): Bacteria > Bacillati > Actinomycetota > Actinomycetes > Micromonosporales > Micromonosporaceae > Micromonospora > Micromonospora citrea. The sequence goes on from NZ_FMHZ01000002.1 coordinate 7,022,882, forward strand.
CGGCGATGTAGGCGGTGTTCTGCCGCAGCACCGTCCTCATCACGCGGTAGGTGATGCCCCGTACGTCGGCGACCACGTCGTCCGGGAGGTCCACCGGGCGAACGGCCGTCGCGCTGATCCCCTTGCGGATCATCACATCCGAACGCCTCGACCACACGAGCGGGCCCAACGGCGGGGCCAGCAGCACCCGAAGGATGAACGGCTGCCGCAGGAGCGCGTCCGGGCTTGGGCCGCTACTGATCAGCGCAAGCGATCCCACGAGGTCGGGACGGTGCTCGGCAAGCGCGGTGGCGACATAGCCGCCGCTGGAGTGCCCGACCGCGGCGACGTGACGAAGGCCGAGGTCGTCCAGCAGCGCCGCCACCTGGCCCGCCTGCGTGGGCACGTCGTACGACGGCGCGGGCGGGGACTGGCCGCAGCCCGGAAGGTCGACCCGGATGACGTGATGGTGGCCGGCCAGCACCGGGATCACCGGACCCCAGAAGCCGCCCGAGGCCCCCGATCCGTGGATGAGCAACAACGGCGGCGCCTGCCGCGGGCCGTCATGGACCACGTGCATCCCATGCGAGTGCTCAATGTCGTGTTCACTCATGCGAAGACTATGCGCGGCCGGCAGGCCGACGGTCTTGGACAAATGTTCCCGCGGCAGTTCGTCATGGCCGCCTTCCTCCACGATCCGGCCGCCGTCCAGAGCGACGACCGGACCGCCTGCCTCCGGGCCAGCACCGGGCGGCGGGTGAGCGCCGCCCGGGCGGCGCTCACCCGGCCGTGTGCGTGAGGACGGCGTCGGCCAGTTCCTCGTGCACCTCGGGCGGCAGGGTGTGGCCCATGCCCGCCACGATCATCAGCCGCGCCCCCGGGACCTGCTCGGCGATGAGCGCGCCGTGGCCCGGCTTGACCGGCTCGTGGCTGCCCTCGACGACCAGCGTGGGCGCCTTCACCTGGTGCAGCACGCCGACCGGCTCGAAGTCCGGCCTGGCCGCCGCGGCCAGCCGGTGGTTGGTCACCGCCGACAGGTCGCGGGCCCGCTCGTGGATCCGTTCCTGCAGCCGACGCGCCGCGTCCTCGTCGAACGGCAGCCCCGTTCCGTGCAGCAGGCGCTGCTCGGCGATCATGCTCTCGATCCGGGCGCGCCGGTCCTCGGGCGGCGGGGCGGCCATCAGCGCGCGGTAGAAGGCCACGAACTCGGGTGTCGGCTCGGGCAGGCTTCCCTCGGACTGTGGCTGCCCCAGCAGCGCCCGCATGATCACCTGCCCCTCGCCGCCGCCCAGCGGCGAGGAACCGATGACGGTCAGCGACCGTACGCGCTCCGGCCGCTCCACCGCGACGTACTGGCCGAGCAGCCCGCCCGCCGAGTGGCAGACCAGGTGCGCGCTGTCCAGGCCGTGGGCGTCCAGCACCCGGTACACGTCGTTCTTGATGTCGTCCCACGTGTACGGGTGCGCCGCGAAGTCGACGGTGTCCGACATGCCGGTGTCGCGGTGGTCGTACCGGACGACCCGGCGGCCCCCGGCGACGAGGCGGCCGACGAACTCGTCCGGCCACAGGACGCCCTGCGACATCGAGCCCATGATCAACAGGATCGGCGCGTCCGTGACGGCGCCGAACTCTTCGCTCCAGATTTTCACCTCATGCATGTGTCACAGCATGTCCCGTCCCGCTCCCGGTGCCTTCCGTAGAACTACCAGCCGCGCCAGTTCCGTACGGGAGCCGATGCCCAGCTTCGGATAGATCTTGTACAGGTGGTACTCGACCGTGCGCGGGCTCAGGAAGAGCTGGGCGGCGATCTGCCTGCTGGACAGGCCGTCGGCGACCAGGCCGGCGATGCGCAGCTCCTGCGGGGTCAGCGCGTCGAGCACGGCCGAGGGTGGGGCCTGCCCGCTCTCGCCCGCCGCGCGCAGCTCACCCTGCGCGCGCCTCGCCCACGGCCGCGCGCCCGCCCGCTCGAACGTCTCCCACGCCGTCCGCAGATGCGCCCGCGCCTCGCCCGGCCGCTGCGCGCGGCGCAGACGCTCGCCCAGCAGCAGCGCCGTCCTGGCCGCCTCGAACGGGTTGGTGTGCAGCCGCAACGCCTCGCCGAAGGCCTCCTCGGACGACTCGACCAGCCCTCGGCACCGGGCCAGCAGGGCGCGCGACTCGGGCGTCGCGGCGTGCGCCGACCACCGCGCGTACGCCGCCAGCGCCGCCCGTGCCCCCGCGTCGTCCCCCGCGCCCACGGCGGCCTCCACGCGGTCCGGCGCAGTCCGCCACACCACCGTGGGATGACCGGCGCCCGGTCCCGCCGCGGCGAGGGCGGTGAACCGGTCGTGCGCCGCCGCGTGGCGCCCCAGGCACAGGTCAAGCAGCGCCAGCGCGTACGCGGCGACCCCCGCCCGCAGACCCACCCGGTGCGGTACGGCGATGGCCAGCGCCTCGTGGGCGCGCCGTTCGCAGGTCTCCTCCTCGCCCCGCAGCGCCGCCAGCACCGCCAGGTTGGCCAGGTGCGCGGCCACGGTGTTCTCGTAGCCGGCCTCGCGGGCCATCTCCAGGCCCTCCTCGGAGACGGCCTGGCTGTCCGCCAGGTGCCCGGCGAGGCGCTCGGCGGTCGCCACGAACTCCAGCACGACCGGCAGTTGCCCGGTCATGCCCGACACCCTGGCCACCCGTCCGGCCCGGTCGACCATCTCGGTCGCCAGGTCCGACTCGCCCAGGTGGCTGGCCGCGGCCGCCGCCCACAGGTACTCCGCCGCCTCCCCGAGCTCGCCGACGCGCCCCAGCGCCCGCCGCAGCAGGCCCGGCCCGGCGGCGTCGCCGTCCAGCGTCAGGCCGATCCCGGCCACCGTGTCCCGCAGGAAACCCTCGGGATGCGCCGCCGCCCGGCGCCCGAGGGCGACGACGGCCGCCGTGTCGCCGACGTACGAGGCGGCCTCCGCGGCGTCGGCCAGCATCTCCAGGCTGTCGCCCGCCGTCAGGATGCGCACGGCCTCGGCGGCGTTGCCGCAGTTCAGCTCGAAGCGGCCCCGCAGCTGGGCGATCCCGGTGGCGAGGCCGGCATCCGCGCCGGCCTGGTCGCGGGCCTCGGCCAGCAGCGACTCGGCCTGCCCCGGGCGGCCACCGAGCCAGGCCGCGACGGCGGCGTCCTTCAGGCGGGCGGCCCGGGTGGCCGCCTCGGGGGTCAGCTCGGCGGCCCGGGCCAGGGCGGTGGCGGCGGTGCCGTACCCGCCGCGGTCGCGGGCCTGTCGCGCGGCGGCCACCAGCTCGGCGGCGGCCCGCTCGTCGCGGCCCACGGCGGCTGCGGCCAGGTGCCAGGCGCGACGGTCGCCCTCGGTGAGCTGGGCGAGTACGGCGTGCACGTGGCGGATCTCGGCGGGGGCGGCCGCCTCGTGCACCGCCGACCGGACGAGCGGATGGCGGAAGCGCACGCGCGTGCCCGACACCTCGGCCAGGCCGGAGGCTTCCAGCTCGGCCAGCGCCGCGCGGCCCGTCCAGGCCGCCCCCGGGCCGTCGCCGGACCGCTCGGCGGCCAGCCGGTCGGCGGCGCGCAGCACCACGTCGAGGCCGGCCTCCACGGCGGCGACCAGGGCGAGCAGCCGCGCCGGGGCGGGCAACGCCCGCACCTGGTCGCCGAACAGCCGGGCGCCACCGGGAAGCGGGTCGGGCAGCGGTTCGCGCCCGGCGAGCTGCGCGGGCGTCAGGCGGGCGGCGATCTCGCCCAGGGCGAGCGGGTTCGCGCCGGTCAGCGCGACGAGTTCCCGCGCCACGCCGGGCCGCACCCCGCCGCGGGACTCCAGCAGCTCGGCGGCTGCGGCCGCGGGCAGGCCCGGCACCTGCACCGTCCGGGACACACCCTTGACCGCGACGTCCCCGCGCACGGCGAACAACATGGCGATCTTCTCCGTCCCCACCCGCCGGGCGGCGAACAGCAGCGCGTCGGCCGAGGCCCGGTCGACCCACTGGAAGTCGTCGACCACGCAGATCAGCCCGTCCGGCTCGGCGGCCTCGGCCAGCAACGACAGCGCGCCGGCGCCCAGCAGGTACCGGTCGCCGGCGGAGCCCGCGGCGAGCCCCAGCGCGGCGCGCACCGCGTCGCGCTGCGGTGCGGGCAGCGCGTCGAGCGAGCCGGTCACCGGCCACAGCACCTGGTGCAGCGCCGCGAACGCGAGGTCGGACTCGGCCTCGACGCCGGTGGTCCGCAGCACGCGCATCGCGCCGCCGCGCGCGGCCGCCGCGTCGAGCAGGGCCGTCTTGCCCGCGCCCGCCTCGCCCCGCAGCACCACCGCACCGCCGGAGCCGTCGCGAGCCCGGGCGATCACCTCGTCGAGCGCGTTGACTTCCGCGGTTCTGCCGTAGAGCACGATCATCGACTGTAGGGGGCCCGTGCGTCGTCCCGCGCGCGCGGGGCGCGCTCACCGCGCCCCGGTGTGGCGGTGGCCCCGTCGCCGAGGACGATCCGCCACGACGTTCCCGGCGGCGGGCGTCGTGGGGCGGTGGCGGCGGGCGTCGTGGGGCGGTGGCGGTTGCGGCGCGGACGCCCCGGCCGCCGTCGTGTCGAGGTCAGCGGCCGGCGAGCGCGGCGCGCACGGGGCCGGTCTTCGCGGCGGCCTCGGCGACCTCGGCGTCGGGGTCGCTGCCCCAGGTGATGCCCCCGCCCGCCCAGACGTGCACCCGGTCGGCGTCGACGGCGGCGGTGCGGATGGTCAGCCCCAGGTCGACGCGCCCCGGCGCGACCCAGCCGAGGGCGCCCATGCTCGCGCCCCGCCCGACCGGCTCGAGGGCGGCGATCCGGTCGAGGGCGGCGAGCTTGGGGGCGCCGGTGACGGAGCCGCCCGGGCAGACCGCGCGCAGCAGGTCGGCCAGGCCGAGCCCGTCGGCGACCGCCGCCGACACCGTCGACTCGGCCTGCCACAGGTCGCACCAGCGGCGTACGGCGAACAGTTCGTCGACGCGCACGCTGCCGGTGCGCGCGACGCGGGCCAGGTCGTTGCGCTCGAGGTCGACGATCATGACGTGTTCGGCGCGTTCCTTGGCCGAGGCGAGCAGTTCGGCGCGGCCGTCGGCGGTGGCCGGCCGGGTGCCCTTGATCGGCCGGGTGATCAGCCGCCCGTCGACCAGCTCGACCAGGGTCTCGGGGCTCGCGCAGCCGATCGCCCAGCCCGGCCCGGTGAGGGTGCCGCCGTAGCGGGCGCCGGGCAGCGCGGCCAGTCGGGCCAGGGCGGGCAGCGGATCGCCGGCGTACGGGGCGGCGGCGTGCCCGACGAGGTTGACCTGGTAGACGTCGCCGCGGCCGATGGCGGCGCGGACGGCGGTCACGGCGTCGGCGTGTTGCCGGGGTGTCCAGCTCTCCGCCCAGCCGCCCAGCCGCCAGCCGGCCGGCGGTCCGGCCGGCGCGGCGACCGGGCCGTGGCCGTAGACGACCACGGCGACCTCCGGCAGGGCGGGTACGGGGTTGGCCGCGCCGGCGGGCGCGCCGACCAGGGCGGCGCCGGCGGCGGCGGAGACGTAGAGGGCCGCCCCGCACACGCCGGCGGGATCGTGGCCGGCGGCGGGCCGGGCCAGGTCGTGCAGGGGCAGGCCGTGCGCCGCCAGGAACTCCTGCGCCAGCGCCGCCGGGTCGCCGCCGTCGGCCGGACGCCACTGCCAGCGGGTGCGCTCGACGAGCCTGCGGCGGCAGGCGGTCGGTGCCGCCGGCACGTCGACCGCAAGCCGTGGGAGCGTTTCCATGCCGTCTGGCCCCTTACGCCTCATCCGTTCAGTGGATTTCCCGGTATCCACGCGCATACCTGCTCGATGCCGGCCGCTTTCGCTTGGTACTGTGCGTCACTGGTCATGTGAACCATGACACAGTGCCCCCACAGTCCGGAGATCCCGATGTGCCAGCACCAACCCACCTGCCCCTCCGCCGACGCGACCGACCGGGAAGCCGCCCGGGTCCTCGCCTGCTTCCCTGAGCAGGGCTGGAGCCTGCTCTGCAACGGTGTCATCGTCTTCGAGGACACCGGCGAGCTGCTGCCCGACGGCAGGACCATCGCCCCCCACCGCGGCCCGGCCCGACACGCCCTCGTCGCCTGACCTGTCACGCTCCGTCACGCACATTCTCGGCGTCGCCCCAGGCTAGTCCCCCGGTCGGGACATCCTCCGCCCAGGTCGACGCACCCGCCGGGGCGGCGACACCACCGCCCCGGCGCGACGCCACATCAGCCCTCGAAAGCCTCCGGCGCCGGGCAGGAACACACCAGGTTCCGGTCGCCGTACGCGCCGTCGATGCGCCGCACCGGCGGCCAGTACTTCCCGGCCCGGTCCACCCCGCCCGGGTACGCCCCCACCGACCGCGGGTACGCGTGCGGCCACTCGTCGCCGGACACCATCGCCGCCGTGTGCGGCGCGTTCGCCAGGGGGTTGTCGCCGGCCGGCCACTCCCCCGCACCCACCTTGTCGATCTCCGCCCGGATGGCGATCATCGCGTCGCAGAACCGGTCCAGCTCGGCCAGGTCCTCGCTCTCGGTCGGCTCCACCATGAGCGTGCCCGCCACCGGAAACGACATCGTCGGCGCGTGGAAGCCGTAGTCGATCAGCCGCTTCGCCACGTCGTCGACGCTCACCCCGGTCGCCTTCGTCAGCGGCCGCAGGTCCAGGATGCACTCGTGCGCCACGAGGCCCTTGTTGCCGGCGTACAGCACCGGGTAGTGCTGCCGCAGCCGCGCGGCCACGTAGTTCGCGGCGAGGACCGCCACGCCGGTGGCCCGGGTCAGCCCCGCCGCGCCCATCATCCGCAGGTACGCCCACGGGATCGGCAGGATCCCCGCCGACCCGTACGGGGCCGCCGAGATGGCCGGCCGGCCGTCAACGTGCGCGCCCAGCGGGTCGCCGGGCAGGAACGGCGCCAGGTGCGCCCGCACCGCCACCGGACCCACCCCCGGCCCGCCGCCACCGTGCGGAATGCAGAACGTCTTGTGCAGGTTCAGGTGCGACACGTCCGCCCCGAACCTGCCCGGCTTGGCGAACCCGACCAGCGCGTTGAGGTTCGCCCCGTCGACGTACACCTGACCGCCGGCGTCGTGGACCTTCGCGCACAGCGACGCGATGCCCGTCTCGTACACCCCGTGCGTCGACGGATACGTCACCATGATCGCCGCGAGGGCGTCCCGGTGCTTGTCGATCTTCGTGTCGAGGTCGACGAGGTCGACGTTGCCGTCGGCGTCGCAGCCGACCACGACGACCCGCATGCCGGCCATCACCGCGCTGGCCGCGTTCGTGCCGTGCGCCGACGACGGGATCAGGCACACGTCACGGTGCCCCTCACCGCGGTCGCGGTGGTAGGCCCGGATGGCCAGCAACCCGGCCAGCTCGCCCTGCGACCCGGCGTTGGGCTGCACGCTGACCGCGTCGTATCCGGTCACCTCCGCCAGCCACCCCTCCAACTGGGCGATCATCTCCCGGTAGCCGGCGGTCTGCGCCGCCGGCGCGAACGGGTGGACGTGCGCGAACTCCGCCCAGCTCACCGGCTCCATCTCGGTGGTCGCGTTGAGCTTCATCGTGCACGACCCGAGCGGAATCATCCCCCGGTCCAGGGCGTAGTCGAAGTCCGACAGCCGCCGCAGGTAGCGCAGCATCGCCGTCTCCGAGTGGTGACTGCGGAACACCGGGTGGGTCAGGAACTCCGACGTGCGCGCCAGCCCGGTGGGCAGCGCGGCGTCCACGGCGCCGTCGACGGCGTCGACGCCGAACGCGGCCCACACCGCCGCCAGGTGCGCCGGCGTGGTCGTCTCGTCGCAGGAGACGCCGACCCGGTCGGCGTCGACCAGCCGCAGGTTCACGCCCCGCTGCGCGGCCGCCGCCACCACCTGCGCGGCCCGGCCCGGCACCGTCGCGGTGACGGTGTCGAAGAACGCGACCTCCGCGACGGCCACCCCGCCGGCGCGCAGCCCGGCCGCGAGCCGCGCCGCCATCTCGTGCGTACGCGCCGCGACGGCCCGCAGCCCGTCGGGGCCGTGGTAGACGGCGTACATGCCGGCCATCACCGCGAGGAGCACCTGCGCGGTGCAGATGTTGCTGGTCGCCCTCTCCCGACGGATGTGCTGCTCGCGGGTCTGCAACGCCAGCCGGTACGCCGGGTTGCCGTCGGCGTCGCGGGACACCCCCACGAGGCGGCCGGGCAGCATCCGCTCCAGGCCCGCCCGCACCGCCAGGTAGCCGGCGTGCGGCCCACCGAAGCCCATCGGCACCCCGAACCGCTGGGTGGTGCCGGCCGCGATGTCGGCGCCGATCTCCCCCGGCGGGCGCAGCAGCGTCAGGGCCAGCAGGTCCGCCGCCACGGTGACCAGCGCTCCCACGGCGTGCGCCGCCTCTACCAGCGGCGCGTGGTCACGCACCGCGCCCGACGCGCCCGGATACTGCAGGTGCAGGCCGAAGAACTCCGCCGGCAGTTCGTCGCGTTCCACGTCGAGCACCCGCACGTCGATGCCGAGCGGCTCGGCCCGGCTGGTGATCACCGCGACGGTCTGCGGCAGGGCGTCGGCGTCGACGACGTACACCGGGCTCCTGCTCTTCGACGCGCGGCGCGCGAGGGTCATCGCCTCGGCAGCGGCAGTGCCCTCGTCGAGCATCGACGCGTTAGCCGTCGCCAGCCCGGTCAGGTCCGTCACCATGGTCTGGAAGTTCAGCAGCGCCTCCAGCCGGCCCTGGCTGATCTCCGGCTGGTACGGCGTGTACGCCGTGTACCACGCCGGGTTCTCCAGCACGTTGCGGCGGATCACCGCCGGGGTGTGCGTGCCGTGGTAACCCAACCCGATCATGGACACGGCGACGGTGTTGCGGGCGGCCAGGGCGCGCAGCTCGGCGATGGCGTCGTGCTCGGTGGCCGGCTCCGGCAGGTCCAGCGTGCCGTGCCAGCGGATCACCTCGGGGATCGCGGCGTCCATCAGCTCGTCGATCGAGCCGTAGCCGACGGCCTCCAGCATCCGGCGCTCGTCGGCCGGCTCGGGGCCGATGTGGCGGGCGGCGAACTGCTCTGCGGTCATGTGCGGCGCTCCCCTGGGGCGAGGTCGACAGGTCGGCCTCCCCCTCTGTCGCGCCCGCGCAGCGCTCCACAGTGCCTGCCCACGAGGTCCTTTTGCCTGAGAGGTTCCGGGGAGGATTTGCCCCTTCGGCGCCGCCCCTGATGCCTTCCGGGCGGTCTCTCCCACGTGGGTGGTACCGGCATGGTCAACGCTACCAGCGCCCGGTTGCCCGGCGGATGTCGTACCCCCGGGCGACGATCACCGTGAGCTGTGGAGGTGTGACAGATGCCCGAGTCCACCGAACCCGCCAGACTCCACGAACCCGCCAGATTCCACGAACCGGGCGGAATCCACGCGCCGCCCGGCGCCCGCGACGAGCCCCGAGGACCTCGGCCGGTTCTTCGTCGCCCGCGCCAACACCGGCGACGTCGACGGCCTGGTCGCCCTCTACGAGCCCGACGCGGTCCTGGCCACCCCCGCCGGCCCGGCCGTCGGCACGCGGGCCATCCGGGCCGCGCTCACGGCGCTGCTGGCCGGCCGGCCCACCTTCACCCCCCGGGCAGCCGCAGCCGACCCTGCGCGCCGGGGACCTGGCGCCGACCTCCACCCGACTCGACGGCGGCGGCGTCACCGTCGAGGTGGCCCGTCGCCGGCCCGACGGCACCTGACGGTGGGTCATCGACCAGCCCCGCGCCGCCGGCTGACCCGGCCCGCGACCTGCGACGGCGGGCGTCACCGCCGGGGTCGTCGCGGCCCGCCCCCGCGCGTCGCCCCCAGCGGGTCCTGCCGCCGGGCTTGAACACGGACAGGCCCGTCGCCGTCCAGAGCAGGGCGAGGAACAGCGCCATCGCGCCGACCAGCAGCATCCCGGTCGCGCCGGGTTCGGCAGCGGGGTCCGCCGTGCGCGCCGCCAGCTCGTCGATCCACGGGCCCTCGAAGGTGGCGAGGACGGGAAGGCTGAGCGCGATGACCAGCTTGGCCAGCACCCAGCGGTGCCGCACCAGACCCCAGGGCGTGCCCAACGACACCACCACACCGGTGACGATCGCCAGGAAGACACTCGGGATCGCCAGGGCGACGTTGAACGTGTCCATGAGCAGATAGGCGCCGTGCCGTACCTGCGGCCGGTCCGTGCTCACCCCGACGACGGACAGGGTGAGCATCCCCAGGGACACGCCCAACCAGCCCACGCCGATGCCGACATGCAGCGTCAACCACACCTTGCGCCACACCCGCCCGAGCCGGGGGAAGCGCGGCCGCAGCCCAACGGTGACCAGCGTCGACAGCAGCATGCCCAGCCACGGCAGCTGGTGGGCGAGCAGGAACAAGAACTGTGCGGGGACGAACACCAGATGGAAGACGATCAGGACGCGCTGGACGTGCCCGACGGCCGCCGCGCGGCGCAGCGCGAACCAGCTGCCGAACGACAGCGCCGCCGCCAGCGCGTACCCGAGCGTCGCGGCTGTCTGAAACCGGGGATGGTGACCGTCGCGCCGCAGCGCCACGAAGGTCGCCGCGGCGAGCGCGAAGACCCCGAAGGCGAACTGCAGGTTTCTGGGGCTGAGCCAGCGGCCGGGCCGTTCGTGGAGGACCATGCCGCCAGCGTCGCCGGCCACGCCGTGCCGCCACGTCGGCTGATGCGGGAAAGCCGCTGCGCACATCGGCGCTGTTTCGCCGGCGCCGGCTACAACTTTCCGCCGACGCGCCCACCCCGGCAGGGCGCCTACCCTGGCGGCACGATGAACGCGTACGACCCACATCCGGCGACGCGCCGGCTCCGTCGGCCCGCGCCCACCGACACGGCCGTGGCGCTGCTCGTCGCGGTGCTCACGGCGACCGGCGCGTTCGGGACCAACGACTTCTTCGGCCCGACCCTGGCCGGCCTCGACGACCGCGTCCCGCCGCCGTGGCTCGGCGTCCCGCTCGCCGCGACGCTGGGGCTGCTGACCAGATGGCGACGAAGACTGCCGGTCACCCTGCTCGCCGCCGCGCTGCTGGCGAACGCTCTCGTGTCGGCCCACGCGGCCGTCGCGGTCGCGCTCTACACGCTGGGCGAACGTCGCCCCGGCGGGCCCAGGGTCGCCGCCGCCACGCTGGCGTCCACCGTACTGGTCGCCGTGCCGATCTGGCGGTTCGCCGGCGCGGACGGCGCCATCCCGATCAGCATGGCGGGCTGTGTCGCGCCAGTGCTGCTCGGCCTCTACGTCGGCACCAGGCACGAGCTGCTGCACCGCATCCGGGAACGGGCGGAACGCGGCGAGCGCGAGCAGCAGCAGCGCATCGCCCGGGCCCGCAGCGACGAACGGGCGCAGATCGCCCGCGACATGCACGACGTGCTCACCCACCGCGTCTCGTTGATGGTGCTTCAGGCCACCGCGTTGGAGGCCACCGGAGGCAGGGACGCGGTCACCATCGGCCGACAGATCGGCGCGACCGGCCGGGAGGCCCTCGCCGAACTCCGCGCCCTGGTGGAGGTTCTCCGCAACGACGACGACGCGCCGCTCACCCCGCAGCCGGGCCTGGCCGACCTGGGCGTCCTCATCGAGGAGTCCCGACGCGTCGGCATCCCCGTCACCCTCGACGTGACGGACCCGGCCGGACAGCGACCTCCACTGCTGGTGGGACACACGGCCTACCGGTTCGTCCAGGAGGCCCTCACCAACGTGCACAAACACGCGCCCGGAGCATCGACCCGCGTACGCGTCGAGCAGACCCCGAACGCGCTGCGACTGTCGGTCCGCAACGGCCCGGGACGGCCGGTCACCGACGCGCCGCTGCCGGCCGGCGGCCACGGGTTGCTCGGGCTCGCCGAACGGGTGCGGCTCGTCGGCGGCGAGTTCACCGCCGGTCCCACCCGCGACGGCGGCTTCGAGGTGACCGCCGAGGTGCCGACCGGCCCTGGCGGGCAGCGGTGAGCGCACCGGCCACCCCGATCCGGACGCTGATCGTCGACGACGAGTGGATGGTACGCGCGATGCTGCGCACGATCCTGGAGGCGGCGCCCGACGTCACGGTGACGGGCGAGGCCTCCGACGGCGTCGAAGCCGTCGCCGCCGCCCGGACACTGCGACCCGACGTCGTCCTCATGGACATCCGCATGCCCCGGGGCGACGGGCTGACCGCGACGCAGCGGATGGCGCGCCTGACCCCGCCGCCGCACGTCGTCGTGCTCACCACGTTCGACCTCGACGAATACGTGCACACCGCGCTGCTGCACGGCGCCGTCGGATTCCTGCTCAAGGACGCCTCGGCCGCCGACATGCTCGGCGCGGTACGCAGCGCGGCGCGCGGCGACGCGATGATCTCACCCCCGGTCACCCGCAGACTGCTGCGGACGCTCACCGGGCCGGCCCCGCAGCGGCGCGGCGACGCCCTCAGACGGCTGGCCGTCCTCACCGACAAGGAACGCGAGGTGCTGGTCGCCGTCGGCGGGGGCCTGTCGAACAGCGAGATCGCCGCCACCCTCTACATGAGCGAGGCGACGGCGAAGACCCACGTCAGCCGGATCCTCGCGAAGCTGGGCCTCGCCAACCGGGTGCAGGCCGCGATCCTCGCCCACCGCGCCGGCCTGCTCGACTGATCCCCGCCGACGTGCCGACAGCCCGCGCCACCGCACCGTTCGCCGCCAGCCCGCTGTCCGCACCGGCGCACGGCACCGCGCCACCGGCGGCCCAGGCCAACGCCCGTCCGCAGCAGCGTGCCCGCCCCGGCCCCGACCGGACGGTGGGGACCCCCGGTCACCGCGCCGCCGTCAGCCCCACCGACACCTGCTCCGCATCGCCGGCACCGGCGACCCCCACCGTCCGGTCGGCCAGCGCCGGCAGCAACCGACCCAGCGGCGCGTCGACGGTCAACTCGGCATACCCGTCGCCCCGCGTCGGCCCCTGGTTGACGATCACCACCGGTATGCCGAGCTTCGCCGCCCGCAGCACGAAGCGGCGACCCGACATCACCGTCAACGACGACCCCAGCACCAGCAGCAGCCGCGCCCGCTCCACCATGTCGAAACAGCGGGCCACCCGCGGCGCCGGCACGGTCTCACCGAAGAACACCACGTCGGGCTTGAGCATGCCGCCGCGGCACAACGCGCAGTCGACCGTACGGAACCGGGCCACCGCGTCGTCGGCGAGATCCACGTCGCCGTCCGGGTTCACCGCCGCGACCCGCGCGTCGAACCCCGGATTGGCCTCCCGCAGCCGCCGGTCCAGCTCCTCCCGCGACGTCTGGTTGCCGCAGTCCAGGCACACCACCTCGTCAAGGCGGCCGTGCAGCTCCACCACCCGCGGACTGCCCGCCGCGGTGTGCAGCCCGTCGACGTTCTGCGTGATCACCCCGTCGACCAGGCCACCGCGCTGCAACCGGGCCACCGCCCGGTGCCCGTCGTTCGGCGCCGCCCGCGCGATCACCCGCCACCCCAGGTGGCTGCGCGCCCAGTAGCGCCGCCGCGCCTGCGCGTCCCGCGTGAACACCTGGTTCGTCATCGGGGTGTGCCGCCGCGCCGCACCGCTGGGCCCCCGATAGTCCGGGATGCCCGACTCGGTGGACAGGCCCGCGCCGCTCAACACCACGACACCACCGCCGGCCACCAGGCCGGCCACCGCGTCGATCGTCTCCGTCACCCGTCCATGCTGCCTCAGCGACCCGCCCCCGGCGAACACCGGCGACCCCGGACACCGCCGCCCGGCGGCGACTAGGTTGGCAGGTATGCGCGTCGTCATCGCCGGAGGCCACGGCAAGATCGCCCAGTTGACCCACCGGGAACTCGCCGGGCGCGGCGACACCGCCGTCGGTCTCATCCGCAACCCCGACCACGCGGCCGCGCTCACCGCCGCCGGCGCCCACCCCGTCGTCGCCGACCTGGAACACGTCGGCGTCGACGAACTCGCCGGCCACCTCGACGGCGCCGATGCGGTGATCTTCGCCGCCGGCGCCGGTCCCGGCAGCGGCGCCGCCCGCAAGGACACCGTCGACCGAGGCGCCGCCGTGCTGCTCGCCGACGCCGCCGAACGCGCCGGAGTCCGCCGCTACCTGCTGGTCTCCTCCGTCGGCGTGGAGAACGAGCCGCCCGCCGGCACCGACGAGGTGTTCGCCGCCTACCTGCGGGCCAAGAAGGCCGCCGAGGACGACCTCACCCGCCGCGACCTCGACTGGACGGTGCTGCGACCCGGCCGGCTCACCGACGACCCGCCCGCCGGGCGGATCACCCTCGCCCGGCACGCACCCGCCGGCGCGGTCACCCGCACCGACGTCGCCCGCGTGCTGGTGGCCCTGCTCCACGCGCCCCGCACCGCCGGACTGATCCTGGAACTCGTCGGCGGCGAGACCCCGATCGCCGACGCCGTGGCCGCCACGACCGCCCGCTGACCCGCCAACCGCAGAACGGGCACACGCCGTGGTCCGCCACGACCGGCCGACGCCGGGCTGGCACACTTTCCGATCATGCAGGAACCGACGAAGACGACGCCGGTCGCCGTGGTGACCGGCGCCAACCGGGGCATCGGCAAGGCAGTCGCCGCCCAGCTGGCCCGCGACGGATACCGGACGGTCCTCGCCGTCCGCGACCCCGCTCGCGGCCGCGCCGCAGCCCGAGAACTCCCCGCGCAGGCCACCGTCGAGCAGCTCGACGTCGCCGACGCCGACAGCGTCGCCCGCTTCGCGCGGCGGCTGCGCGACCGGTACGGCCGGGTGGACGTCCTGGTCAACAACGCCGCCGTCAACTACGACACCTGGCAGGACCCGCTCGGCGCCGACCTGGACCTCGTCCGCGACACCCTGGACGTCAACGCCATCGGCGCCTGGCGGGTCAGCCAGGCACTGGCACCACTGATGCGCCGCCACAGCCCCGGCCGGCGCATCGTCAACGTCTCCAGCGAAAGCGGCTCACTGACCGACATGCACGCCGCCACCCCCGCGTACGCGATGTCCAAGGCCGCCCTCAACGCCCTGACCCGGCTGCTCGCCGCGCAACTCGCCCCCGACGGCATCCTCGTCAACTCCGTCTGCCCCGGATGGGTGGCCACCGACATGGGCGGCCCCACCGCGCCCCGCACCCCCGCCCAGGGCGCCGCCAGCGTCCTGTGGGCGGTACGGATCCCCGACGACGGCCCCACCGGCGGGTTCTTCCGGGACGGACAGCCACTGCCCTGGTGACACCGCGTGCCCCGGTGACCGCCACCGGCCGGCCCGCCGCGTCGCGGGCCGGCCGCCGGCTCACCGCTGCTGGTGACGGGGCAGCGCACCCTGTCCGGCACCCACCCCGACGGCCGACGCCGCACCCTCACGCGTCAACCGCTGCATCGTCCGGGCCAACTGCTCGGTGCCGTCGTCGAGATGCCGCGCCGCCGCCTGCATGTGCGAGATCATCATCTCGCCGTAGATCCGCAACGCCTCCCGGGCCGCCACCGCGTCGTCGAAGTCCGAACCGGCCGCCGCGCGATAGTCCTGCACCGCCCGCTCCGCCTCCTGCCGCGCCTCCTCCGCCGCCGCCCGCACGTAACTCTCGTACTGCGTCCGGGCGTACTCGGCGACCCGCCGCGCGTAGTCGTGCGCCTGAGCGATGATCTGCTCGGCCTCCCGCTGCGCCGCCGACAGCAGATTCACCTCCTTCGCCGCCGGCATCGCCGCCGCCGACGCGCTCGGCAGCACCCCGTGCCGGTGCAGCTCCAACTGGTTGTTGAGCCGCTCGTTCTCCGCCCGCAGGTTCGCCACCTGCGCCGAGAGCAGATCCAACTCGTCGGCCACCTGCATCCGGAACCGGTCCACGTCGGCGTTGTCGTAGCCCCGACGGGCGAACGAAGCCGTGCCGAACTCCCACCGGCGCACCCGGTCGGCGGTCATCCGCACCTGCACGCCGCCCGAGACGTGCCCGCCCTCATACCTGCTGATCTGGGTAGCGCTCACCGGGACCGCCTTTCGTTCGCGACTGCGGGGCTCGCAAGCTCACTCCTCGCGCTCACCGGGACCGCCTTTCGTTCGCGACTGCGGGGCTCGCAAGCTCACTCCTCGCGCTCACCGGGACCGCCTTTCGTTCGCGACTGCGGGGCTCGCAAGCTCACTCCTCGCGCTCACCGGGCACCTCCGGGACTGTCCGGAGCGGACGCCCGCTCCACCGCCGTGCGCCACGCCGGGCCGTACCAGTGCCTGCCGAGCCCCTCGTGGTGCAGCTGACCCGCGTGGTAGCCGGCCCGCGACAACGCCGCCACCGAATGCGACACCATCTCGTCGGAGCCGCACACGTACACGTGCCGGGCCCGCCAGTCACCGTCGGCCAACGCCCGGTCCACCGGATGCGTGAACTCGCCCGGCCGATGCAGGTCCGCACCCACCACGTACGTCACCGTCAACCACGCGAACGACGACGCCAACTTGTCGATCGCGTCGCTGTCGTAGAACTCGGTGCGCGAGCGGGCCCCCACGTACAGGTCGACCGTGCGCCCGGAACCCTCCGCCGCGACCTGCTCGACGAGAGCCTTCACCGGCGCCCAGCCCGTGCCCGAGGCCAGCAGCAGCAGATCCGACGACCCCGCCGACCACAGGGTCAGCCGGTCGCCCACCGGCGCCGCGAGGTGCAACTGGTCGCCGACCGTGCACCCGTACACCAGCCGCGACGACACCGCCCCGCCCGGCGCGGCCCGCACGTGCAGCTCCAGCGTGCCGTCCCCCCGGGGCGCGTTCGCCGGGGAGTAGTACCGCCACGACCGCACCGCCGGATGCGACACCCCGATCGACTGGCCCGCCGTGAACGGCAACAGGTACTGCGGCCGCAACGTCAACACCGCCACGTCGAAACCCCGCCGCTCGTGGCCCACGATCTCGGCCACCCACCACGGCGGATTCACCGCCTCCGCGGCCTGCGCGGCGTCGATCATCACCTGCGACACCAACCCGTACGCGCCGGCCCAGTCCTGGGCCAGCTCCTCGGTCCACTGGTCGCCCAGGAAGTGCCGCAGCGTCGCCAGCAACGCCTCACCGACCGCCGGATAGTGCTCGGCCCGCACCGCGAACTTGCGATGATCGGCGCCCAGGTCCTTGAGGAACCCGACCAGCCGGTCCACCTGGTCCACGTGGGACACGATGTGGCCCAGCGCGGTGACCAACCGGTCCCGCTGACCCGCCATGTTCGTGGGGAACATCTGCCGGGTTTCGGGGTGGGCCAGGAACAACGTCGAGTAGAAGTAGAGCGGCACCTGGTCGCCGTGCGCGGCGACCAGGGACCAGCTCTGCTTGAGCCGGGCGGCGTCCACGCTCAGGCGTCCGCCCCGTCGCCGCCGGCCACCACCTGGCCACGCACCTGCGCGAGCACGTCCTGCACGTCGGCGACGACGTCGGCCGGAACCCCGAGCTCCGTCAGCGTCGCCGTCAGGTGCGCGCCCACCATCGCGTAATGCTCCGGCGTGACACCCAGCGGCTGGTGCGCCTCGGCGAGACCACGCCCGGCGTACTCGTTGGGCCCGCCGAGCACCACCGTCAGCATCAGGGCCAGGTGCCGGCGCTGACCCACCATGTCCACGGTGGTGAAGTAGCCGGCGAGTTCCGGATCGGCGAGCACCTTGTCGTAGAACAGTTCAACGGCGGCCTTCACCGAACTGGCGCCACCGATGCGCTCGTAGTGGGAGACGGGGGCAGCTTCTTCCGTAACCGTCACGGTCGTTCCTTCCGCTTGAGAGGGGATTCGCGCGGGGTCGGCGCGGAGGGGCAGTCGGTCCGCAGGCACGCGACGACCACAGTGCAGTGGCACCGCGCCAGGGGAACCGCGTGTGGGACCATAGCGTGTCGTGCCGATCCGGTCACCGCCCACCTATCGGCTTCCCGACAGGCAAGCACACGGACAGTAACGGCCGAGCCCCCGCCTCTCCCACCGTCCGCCAAGAAGGCGACACGCTCCGTAACTCGGCGATCCGCAACCGCACCGCCGCCCGGCCCGGACGACGAGTCCGGCCCACCGCACCCGCCGCCGCCGCCGAACCGCCGCTGACCACCACGGACACCCGCCCCGACGCCAGCGCGCACCCGGGCGCCACCGCCGCCCCCACCCGCCACGCCCGGGCCGGCCGGCACCCCGCCCGTCGCCATCGACCGGCCGCAGGACGAGGACGCAGCGTCACCGCACAAAACATCAGAAAAGCCGGGCGCGTCGCGCCCCCGCACCCACCCCGCGACCCCGACCTGTCACATCCGCCCCCCGGCGAAGCGGTCACCGGAACCGGCGCAGCCGGAGAACCGTCCGCCGCCGCAGCAGCGGCCCCGAAGAGACGGGGTCATCGCGCACCGATCAGTTTTCCGCGCCGCGCCCGTCCGTACGTGGCATCGACTCACGGAAGGCTGACACGATGCGGAAACTGATCTTCGGCATGAACCTGACCCTGGACGGCTACATCGCCGCGCCCGGCGACGACATCGGCTGGAGTGGCGGTGAGGGACCGGACTCGTCGCCGAGCGATGAGCTGTTCCAGTGGTGGTACGAGCAGATGCGGGCGAGCGAGCTGACGCTGTACGGGCGCAAACTGTGGGAGGCGATGAGTTCCCACTGGCCGACCGGCGACCAACGGCCCAACGCCACCCAGGCGGAGATCGAGTTCGCGCGCCTCTGGCGGGACATGCCGAAAGTCGTGTTCTCCTCCACGATCGACCAGGTCGACTGGAACGCGCGCCTGGTCACCGGCGACGCGGTCGCCGAGATCACCCGGCTCAAGGCCGAGGACGGCGGCCCGATGGACATCGCCGGCGCGACGCTGGCCGGGGCGGCCATGCGGGCCGGGCTGATCGACGAATACGCCGTGGTCACCCACCCGGTCCTGGTGGGCGGCGGCACACCGTTCTTCACCGCGCTGGACACCTGGGTGAACCTGAACCTGGTCGAGAGGCGGACATTTCCCGGCGGCGTAGTGCTGACCCGATACGAGACGAGGCGATGAACACGGGCCCGATCCTCGGCTCGCAACGCCATGCCGAATCCATGTGAGCTGCTGACCGACCTGCCGGAGCCGAGTGACGACGGCGTCGTCGATGGTGACGACTTCCTCCGGACATGACGCCGCCCCGCCGGCAACGCCAGCGGGGCGGCGAGGCTCGCGTTGCCGCGCTGGAGTTCAGCTGGTCGGGGTGCTCGTCCCACGGTGACTTCGGCGACGGCGGCCCGTGCGGCCGGCCCCGTCGACGACGCGGACATGTGCGATCACAGTGTCGGCGGCAGGCCCAGCCATGGTCTGCCGGCGGCCCCGAACCCGGTGAGCTCGACGACCTTCCCGTCCACGATGCGCAGGACCGCGATGTTGAACAACCGGTACTCCGGATCGCCGGGGATGCGAAGGTACAGCGCGGCCGCAGGCATGCGGTTGACCGTCGTGGCCACACAGCGCCAGTCGTCGTAACCGCGCCGGAAGAGCCCACCGGAGACCCAGCCGTCCACCGCGTCCTCGGCCGTGACGACCAAGGTGCCCGGCTCGGGAAGCATCGCGAAGCGCAGATCGTCGCGCAGCAGGGCCACCAGCCCGTCCAGGTCGTTGCGCTCATGGGCGTCCATGTACGACCTCACCACGGCGCGCTCGTCGTCCGACAGCTCGTGCGTGGCAGGGCTCCGCCAGTCGAGCCGGCGGTCGGGCAACTGCTCGCGCACCGTCACGCGCGCCCGCTGCAGTGCGCTCGTCACCGATGCGACGGTCACCTCGAGGGCATCGGCAGCCCTCGACGCCGGCCAGCCCAGGACGTCGCGCAGGACGAACACCGCCCGCTGCCGCGGCGGCAGGTGCTGGACGGCGACGATGAACGCCAACTCGATCGTCTCCCGCGCCAC
Source organism: Micromonospora citrea (assembly GCF_900090315.1). Taxonomy (NCBI): domain Bacteria; kingdom Bacillati; phylum Actinomycetota; class Actinomycetes; order Micromonosporales; family Micromonosporaceae; genus Micromonospora; species Micromonospora citrea. Next base: position 7,042,649 of record NZ_FMHZ01000002.1, read on the forward strand.
CACCGATTCCTGCGGGTCCTCCGGGAGCATCCGGTCCGGGTAGGGCTGCAGGTAACGCACTTCCGAGCCCGCGCCCGGCAGCCCGACAGTCACGGGCGTGCGGTCGTTGCGCTTCTCCAGAAAGTCGAGGCAGGCGTTCGTCGCGATCCGGTACAGCCACGTCCGCAGGGCCGCATGCCCCTTGAACGACTCTCGCTTCTTCCACGCCCGCAGGAACGTCTCCTGCGTCATGTCCTGGGCGTCCTCGTAGTTCGCGAGCATCCGGTAGCAGTGCACCTGCAACTCGCGACGGTGCCGCTCCGTGAGCCGCGCGAACCGTGCCGTGTCGCCTGAACGGACCGCCCGGATGAACGTGGCCTCGTCGGCGCCCGGCGATCTGGCATCGATCATGGACAGCAATCCTTCCACCGGCGCGAGACCGCGCTGACCGGCACGCTGAAGGTCGACTCAGATGCCAGGCGCAGCCGCGCAGCAGTCCGGCCAACCTCGACGCTCACGCCGGCAGGAAACCCTTCCCGCGGCCCGCCGCAGCGACGACACCCGCCGACGCCGGCCCAAAACGCCCACCGGTCACAGTGGAGCGAATGCGACCGGCGCACGGGCATCCCGGCCACGGCTGCCACGCCCGGCCACCGCCACGGCCCGCGTCAACCCGCCCGCCGCCGGGCCCGCCGCGCCGCCAACTCGTCGCCCACCGGATCCCCCGCCGACGTCACCGGCCCCGCCGGCGCGGACGTCGCCGGCTCCGCCGGCAGATGCGACAGCGACCCCTGGATCTCCTTGAACGCCCCGCCGATCGCGATGCCGAACACCCCCTGGCCGCCCTGCAACAGGTCCACCACCTCCTCCGGCGACCGGCACTCGTAGACCGTCGTGCCGTCGGAGATCAACGTGATGCCCGCCAGATCACCCACCCCACGGGACCGCAGCGCCTCGATCGCCTTCCGGATGTTCTGCAACGACACCCCGGCGTCCAGCAGCCGCTTCACCACCTTCAGGACCACCAGGTCCCGGAACGAGTACAACCGCTGCGTGCCCGAACCCGACGCGTCCCGCACACTCGGCACCACCAGCCCGGTACGCGCCCAGTAGTCCAACTGGCGATAGCTGATCCCCACCGCGTGGCAGGCCGTCACACCTCGATAGCCCACGGCGTCGTCACCCTCGGTCGCCGACCCCGGCGACGTCACACCCGGCTCGTCCAGCTCCGTACCCGGATCGGGATCTCGCGGCTCGTGCATCCGGACAACCTCCCCGCCAGTGCGGTGACACGTCGATTCCGGGACGTGCACCCCTCGACACGGCAACCCTATCGCCGCCCTCGGGAATTGCCCCGCAACAACCGTCGCGACACGCCGCGCCACGACGACGAAGATCACCCACCGCACCGAAGCGTCACCGAACGTGACACCCGACGGAAACCACCCGGGGAGAGCCGAACCTCAGCCGGCGAAATCCTCCGGACGCACCTGCTCCAGGAACTCGCGGAACTTCTCCACCTCGTCCTCCTGCTCGTCGGGAATCACGATCCCCGCCTCGCTGAGGACCTCTTCAGCACAACGAATCGGCGCACCCACCCGCAACGCCAACGCGATCGAATCGCTCGGCCGCGCCGACACCCGCACCCCGTCACCGATCAACAGATCGGCGTAGAAGACGTTCTCCTTCAGCTCGGTGATCTCCACCGCCCGCAACGGCGCCTTCAACGCCGCCAACACGTCCCGCAGAAGATCGTGGGTCAGCGGCCGGGCAGGCTTGACACCCTGCTGCTCGTAAGCGATCGCCGTCGCCTCCACCGCGCCGATCCAGATCGGCAGATAGCGGTCCCCCTCGACCTCCCTGAGCAGGACGATCGGCTGGTTGCTGGGCAGCTCCACCCGAACTCCGACCACGCTCAGCTCGCGCACCGCCGCCTCCGTGTCGTTGTCACCTACGCCGCACCGCGCCCTTTCCCTGCACGGTACACGGACCGCGACACGGCCGTCCCATGCGCTACCTGCACCACGCCCGCGCCAGAAAGGGGTTACCCCGGCAAGCCTACGACACGCTTCCCGGGGCAGATCTTTCCCCACGACCCCGCCGGATCACCGACCCAGCGTCGACCGCAACCCCACCCGCACCAACGCCGAATGCAACTGCTGCGACAACGCCACCAACTCCCGCGCCGTCTCCGCCGCCCGCGCCCGCGCAGCCGGATCACTCTGCCGCGCCAACGGCGCCACCAACTGCGCGAACAGACCGACCTCCCGGTCCGCCGCCGTCCGGTAACCCCGCAGATGCCGCGGCTCCAACCCGTACGCCGCCAGACCCGCCACCGCCCGCGCGATGATCAACGCATCGCCGTCGTACCAACCCGGCGGATCCGACACCAACACACCGAGCCGCTCCAACTCACCCAGCGTCGACTCGTCGATACCACTACGCGCCACCAGATCCGCCCGGCCGAGCCGCACCTGCGGCGACTCGGCCGGCTCCTCCGACGACCGCCCCGGCACCTCGCCACCCGGACCCACCGCCACCAACGTCGGCCGCTGCCGACCCGGCGACTCCCCGGACGCGTCCCACTGCGCCAACTGATCACGGATCACCCGCAGAGGCAGATACTGGTCCCGCTGCGCGGTCAACACGAACCGCAACCGCGCCACATCGTCCCAGCTGTACTTCCGGTAACCCGCCGCCGTCCGCTGCGGCTCCACCAGGCCCTCAGCCTCGAGAAACCGCAACTTCGAGATGGTCACGTCCGGAAAATCCACCCGCAACTGGCCCAGCACCTCACCGATGCTCATCAACGGTCGGGCACGGGCCGCCCCGGGCGGCGTGGAGGCCGCAGGCTCGTTCACCCCCGGCCGGCCTCCTCCTCCGGGCGCGGACCGGCGATGAACACCACCCGGAACTTGCCGATCTGCACCTCGTCGCCATTGCTCAACGTGGCCGCCTCGACCCGCTCCCGATTCACGTACGTGCCGTTCAGGCTGCCCACGTCCCGCACCGTGAACGTCCCACCGTCACGATGGAACTCCGCATGCCGCCGCGACACCGTCACGTCGTCCAGGAAGATGTCACTGTCCGGATGCCGGCCACTCGTCGTCACATCATGATCCAACAAGAACCGGGCACCCGCGTTCGGACCCCGGCGAACCACCAGCAGCGCCATCCCCGGCGGCAACGAACCGGACATCCGGCTCGGCACCACATCGGTGTCCGGCCCCTCCAGCACTTCGTCGAGCGAACCGAGATTGAGCGTCGAAGTGACGTCGAGCGGGGGGAACTCGTCGTCTGGGCGCGTCATGGGACCACCTCACGGATCTGTTCGGTCGGCGTCGGGGTAATGGCGGGTCTGGCCGCCGGGCACTCCAACACCCGGCGGCTGGCTCCCCGTGCCCGGAAAGGCAATTCCGCGACGCTCAACTATTGGGTTCTCGGTCGACTGGGCGAGCCTAGCCAGCGCCGAAATGCAGGGCAACCGGACGCGCGGACACAGCCACCACGCCCGGCGGGGACGCACTCAGCTCTCGGTGAGCTCACGATACGCGTCCGCCGACAGCAGCCCGTCGACCGCCGCCGGATCATCCGGAGTGATCTCCACCAGCCAACCCGCACCGTACGGATCAGTGTTGATCACCTCGGGAGTGTCGCCGAGCGCCTCGTTGCGCGCCGCCACCGTGCCGCTGAGCGGGGCGTAGATCTCCGACACACTCTTCGTCGACTCGATCTCACCCAACGACTCACCGGCCGCCACCACCGCACCCGGATCGGGCAGCTGGACATACACGATGTCACCCAGGGCGTCCTGCGCGAAGTGGGTGATGCCGACCCGCACCGGGCCACCGCCACCGCCCGACACCCACTCGTGCTCGGCGGTATACCGCAGATCCTCAGGAATCACCAGACGCGTCCTTCACCATCGGCGCACCGGACACCACCGGTGCGAGCCGCGCCGGTCAGGAGACCGGACGGGCGTGTTCCAGCTTGATCGGCGCGTGCAGCGCCGAAACCTCGGCAGCCTCACGATCCTCGACGATCAACTTACCGCCGTCGCCCGTCACCGACGCCACCACCCCGCCGGGAATGTTCAACGCCGTACGCATCGTCGCCGGATCACCGATCACCGTGATCGTGAACGGACCCGTCAACCGACGCCCGTCCACCACCAACGACCCGTTCTCCCCCTGCAGGAAAAACGTCGACGCGATGATCCGCACCGACGCCCGATCGCCCCCGGAGATCTGCATCGCCTCCGCGCCCGCACCCCGCAACTCCTGCACCGCGTCCAACACCCGCGACGCCGAGATCGGCTTCTCACCCGCCTCGAACCGCACCGCCAACCCCGGACCCGTCGCCGGCAACGTCCCCGCCAGGATGCCCAACTCGTCGGCCCGCCGCCTCGCCTCCTCCAACGCCGCCTGCCGCCCCTGCTCACCCGAACGCAACTGCCGCTGACTCTCCTCCAGCGCCGCGATGTCCTGCCGCAGCCGGACCTCCCGCGAATTCAGGTCGTACAGGATCCGGACCAGGTCCTCCTGCCGCGTCGCCGCCACCGTCGGATCCGTCGACGTCGACTTCAACTGCACCACCAGCGTGAACCCCAACAACGCCAACAACGCCGCGATCATCACCCCGGCCGAACTCACCCGCCGCCGCGGCGACCCCGCCGACGAGCCACCCGACCCCGCGGCCCGACCCAGGTCCACCGTCGCGCCCTCGTCGCCACCCGGCTCCACCACGGACGGCTCCGACCGCTCCGGCGCCAACGGGCTCAACTCGTCCGGATCCGGCGCCTCCGGCCGCGGATCCGGCTCACCCGCAGGACCCGCCGGACGCCCCGGACCCGCCGGCTGCGGCCAACCCGTACCCGTCTCGGTGTGCTCGTCGCTGCTCATCGCCACAAACCTACGCCCGGAACAGGTGCCGGCGAATCGCCGCCACATTCCCGAAGATCCGCACACCCAGCACGACCACCACGCCCGTGGAGAGCTGACCGCCCACCCCGAGCTGGTCACCCAGATACACGATCAGGCCCGCCACCAGCACGTTCGAGATGAACGACACCACGAACTGCTTGTCGTCGAAGATCCGGTCCAGCTTCGCCCGCACCCCACCGAACACCGCGTCCAGAGCCGCCACCACCGCGATCGGCAGATACGGCTGCAACCCCGCCGGCACCGTCGGATCGAGCCACACGCCGAGCACCACACCGGCGAGCAACGCCAGCACCGCGATCATCGACCACCTCCGGAGGGGCTGGGAGACGTCCCCGACCCGGACGGCCGAGGACTGGCGGAACGCTCCGCCCCCGACGACGGCGACGCGGTCGCACTCGCCGGAGGCTCCGCGTAGCGTAGCCGCGGCTCCGGAGCGGCCGGCAGGGTGAGGCCCTCCGCCTCCCGCACCCCGAACGACAACCCCGTGTCCTCGGCCACCTTCCGCATGGTCAGCGCACTGCGGCTGTCCTCGAACCGCTCCCGCATCGACCCCGGCCCGATCGCCGACACCTCGTACGGCCCCGTCACCGGCCGGAAGTCCACCAGGATCGCCTGCCCCGCCGACCGGATCGTCGACGTCGCCGTCAACCGCTGCCCGTTGATCGCGACCGCCTCCGCGCCGGCGGCCCACAGATCGTTGGCCACCGCCTGCAGGTCGCTGTAGATCACCCTGGACGGACCCACGTCCTTGCCGGTCACCGCGTCCGGATTCTGCGGCGCGTCCGCCAACCGCACCACCACACCGTCACCGCGCACCCGCCCCAGGCCCGTGCCCGCCTCCAACGTGCGCAGCCGCGCCGCCTCCGAGCCGCCCAGCGCCGCGGCCCGCTGCCGCGCCACCTCCGCCCGCAACTGGTCCGCGCGCTCCGACAACCGGTCGGTCTCGCTCTCCCGCTGCTTGATCTGCGCCACCAGCCCCGAACGGACCTGGCTGCGCCCCGGCTCCGCCTCCAGCGTCTGCCGGTACGCCACCGCGAACAGGAACCCCAGCAACACCGCCACGACCAGGCTCACCGACCGCGCCGACCAGTGCCGCCAGCCCGACGGCGACGCCTGCCGCTCCCGACGCCGGGCCGCCGCGTCGGCGTACCCCGGATCCAACGGGTTACGGAACAGCTCGGTGAGGAAGTCCGGCGCGTACACCCGCTCGGACCGGCCCTGGTCCTTCTTCGGCGGGGCCGTCACGCCGACGCTCCCCGCGCCCGTACCGCCCGGACCAGCCGGCTCGCCTGCACCACGTACATCGCGCCGGCCACCCAGTAGAGCACCAGGCCCCACCACGCCAGGCCCCAACCGATCGCGCCCGCCACCGCCGCCGCGCCCGGAACCGCCGCGGCCAGCAGCAGGACCGGGAACGCGGCCAGCAGCAGGAACGTCGCGGTCTTGCCCACATAGTGCACCGGCGGCGGCCCGTACCCGAACCGGCGCAGCACCGCCAGCGATCCGAGCAGGAGCAGCTCGCGCGCCAGCAGCGCCGCGGTGAACTGCCAGGGCACCACGCCCCGGGCCGTGAAGCCGACCAGGGTGGCGAGGATGTAGAGGCGGTCGGCGGCCGGGTCGAGCAGTTCCCCGAGCCGGCTGACCTGGCGCATCCGGCGCGCGATCCAACCGTCCACCCAGTCCGTCGTGCCGCCGACGGCCAGCACCACGATCGCGGCCACGTCGGCGCGCGCGACGAGCAGGAGATAGAGGAAGAGCGGGACACCGAGCAGCCGGACGAAGCTGATCAGGTTCGGCAGGGTCAGCACGCGGTCCCCCGCGACCGGCGCGCTCGTGCCGGCGCGGGCCTCCGCATGCTCCGAGCGAGCCGGCCGACGCGACACCGAACCTCCTCCGCCGCACGCTCCAGCCGCCCGGTCGAGACGGGCGCCGCGGAGGCACGTGCGCGCTGTCGGGCCGGCTGGTGCCGGCACCCCTTGCGATCCCGGTGCGGGACCGTCGCCTGACACGGCCCGTGATCGCGGTGATCACGGGCCGGCTGACTGCGCTGCCACTATATCGGGCCGCCTCCGGGCCTCTCCGTTCTCAGCTGCCCCGTTCCCCCGCTGCCTCGCTGTCCGGTGTCGTGGCCGACACCACCCCTAAAGCGTCCTAGGACACTAGAGGGGAGGGTGGACCGGGGCGCGAGTGGATCGCGTCAGGCGGAGCGGGCCGACGAGTCGGGCAGCGCCTCCGCCGGGGCGGCGGTGGCGGCCTGCTCGAACGCCCGCAGGGCCAGCAGCAGGTCGTGCTGCACCCGGCCGGGCATCCGGTCCAGCACCGCCTGCACCGCCCGGTGGCGGCGCTCCTTCAGCTCCCGCAGCAGGGTCTCCCCCGCGGCGGTCGGCACCAACCGCACCTCCCGCCGGTCCCGGGGATCGGGGACGCGCCGCAGCAGGCCGGTCGCCTCCAGCCGGTCGCAGAGCCGGCTCGCCGAGGAGGGCACGACGTCGAGCAACTCGGCCAGGCCGTTGACGTTGGTGTCGGGCCGGCTGTCGACCAGCGACAGCACGCGCAGTTGGGTCGGCGACACCGCCACGTGGTGCCGGGACGCGGCGGAGTCGAGCACGCCGACGAGCGCCTCGGCGGCGGCGTCGATCGCCGCGGCGAGATCCGGAGGTCGCTCCACCAGGTGTCCCCTGCGATCGTCCCGCTCGTGCGCGGCGGCCTCGGCGACCGCTCTCACCCGTCGCCCCGCCCACCGGAACCGCGCCAGTCCAGGCAGACCACTACCGCGTCGTCGCCGAGGTCGGTGTCCGCGTGCCAGGCGTGCAGTTCGCGCATCACCGTACCAACCGCCTCGGCCGGCGGTTGCAGCCGCGTGGAGCGCATCGTCCGCGCCATCGCCCGCTCGCCGTACGCGCCCCGGTCACCGGGGTCGGCGGCCCACACCCCGTCGCTGACCACGAACAGCCGGTCCCCCGGCTCCAGGTCGAACTCCTGCACGTCGTAGCGGGACTCGGCGAACATGCCCAGCGGCAGCTGCTGCTCCAGCCGGATCGGCGTGACGGTGCCGCCGCGCAGGCGCAGCAGGTGCGGGGAGCCGGCGTCCACCGCCCGGACCCGGCCCGTCACGGTGTCCAGCTCGAGCAGCAGCGTCGCCACGTACCGCCGGCCCCGGTGCTGGTAGTAGACGGTGTCGGAGGCGAGCTCGGCCTGCTCGACGAGGCTGCCCCCGGAGCGCCGGGCGTTGCGCAGCGCGTTCACCGTGACCGCCGTGAGCAGCGCCGCCGCCAGCCCGATGCCGGCGCCGTTGAGCACCGTCGTGGTGAGCCGGTCACCGTCCACGGACCAGTCGAAGTGGTCGCCGCCGACCGTGTACGCCGGTTCGAGCTGGCCGGCCAGCTCGAACGCGTCGTGGCTGACGCTGCGTCCCGGCAGCAGCTCCCACTGCATCTCGGCGGCCATGCTCAGCCGCTCGCGGCGGCGGGCGCGGCGGTACCGGTCGGTCTCCCGGTCCGCGGCGCGCAGCGCCACGGCCAGGTCGCCGGCGATGTCGGCGGCGGCCTCGACGGTGTCCGGGCCGGCCGGGCCCGGCAGCTCGACCAGGAGCACGCCCAGCCGCTCCCCCCACACCGACAGGGGCAGGTAGAGCCGGCACCGGCCCGAGTCGTCGGCGTCGACCACCGGCTGCTGGCTGCTGAAGCAGCGCTGCGCCATGCTGTGGCAGGCGAGGAACCCGCCGTCGGGCAGCTCCGGGTCCAGCACCGGCCACAGCCCGCTGATCCGGTAGTCGGCGATGAACACGTCCGTCCGTGTCGCGCCCAGACCGGCCCGGATAGCCTTGTCCGCCGCCTCCACCACCCGGTCGGGTGGCGCCGCCCGCAGCGCACGCGAGACCTGGCCCGGTGCCTCCACCATCGATCATCCTCCGGAATACTTGCCGTAGGGCAAGCATCATACGGAGGTGCCCACCCCGCACCGGCAGCCGGGACACGCTCGGGGCGGCGCACTCGGGCCTGCCTGCGGTTTCCGGGACGACGCCGGGGCGTCGGTGCCCCTTCGGGGTGGGTGTGCGGCCCAGGTGTGCGCCCGGGGCAGGGCGATGGCGACGGTGGTCACCACGACGACGGTCTCGCCCCACGGCATCCGTCTCAGCGTGGCCGGCGCGACGCCGCGACAGTCGGACGTCGCCACCGAACGACGATCATCACCGCCCGCCGCGCGCCACGGCCCGCGCGGGGACCGCTGCGGGCCGGGCAGAGGCCGCCGGGGGCGTGCCGGCGGCGACCGGTCAGCCGGCCGAGCGGACGGCCACCGCGCCGTAGAAGGCGTCCGGGACCTGCGCCGGCGGGCCGTCGGGACGCCACCGGCTGATCGGGACGATGCCGTCCTCGGTGGGCGTCCACCGGCCGAGCAGCGGCGCGAACGCGGCCGGCGGGCGCATCCGGAACGCGGGCCCCATCATCGCGAGGGCCTCCGGATGCCCGGCCAGCTCCTCGGTGTCGAAGTCGACCGCCAGCATGCTGCCCGGCGCCGTCGCCTCGTGAAGCTCGTCGAGGGTGCGGGCCAGCGTCTCGTCGTCGAGGAACGCCGCCAGCCCGAGGAAGACCACCCCGACCGGCCGCCTCCCCCACCCCGGCAGGAACCGGTGCAGCTGCGCGCGGTCCACCGTGCCGATGTCGGTGGCGTCGCCGTAGCCGTAGCCGGCCCGGTCGCTGCCGGCGAGCAGTCGCTGGCCGAGCCGGATGGTGACAGGGTCGACGTCGGTGTAGAGCACGGTGGCGTCCGGGGCGACCTCGTGCACGTTGCCCCTGGTGGGCACCCCGGCGCCGAAGACCAGGAAGCTGTCCACCCCCGCCGCGGTCATCGCCCGCACCGCCCGGCCCAGGAAGGCCCGCAGCTCCCGGAACACCGGCGCACACGGCCCGTACGCCTGCTCGAAGGCGCGAGCCGCCGCCACGTCGACCGGGTAGTGGTGCTCCCCGCCGAGCCAGTGATCGATCATCCGCGCGGTGCTCGGCTGGTCCGGCTCCACCATCGACGACGCTCCCTCCCCGGCGGTCGTCGACAGCGTACCGACCGGTCGTCCTGCGCGGTATCGCCCCGCGGAGCGGCGGCGGGCCGCGATACTGGCCGGGAACCGGCGGGAGGTGGGCGGTGAACTCGGCGAACGGCGCGGCGGTGGTCGTCGGCGTGGACGGCTCGGAGTCGGCCTCGCGGGCCGTCCGGCTGGCGGCCGTCGAGGCGGCCCGCCGCCAGCGCCCACTGCGGATCGTGCACGGGTTCATCTGGCCGCTGCTGCACGTGCCGGTGGACGCGCCCGCCGGCAGCCCGCCCGGCGCCGGCCTGCGCCACCAGGCGGAACAGGTCGTCGCCGCCGCCACCGCGGAGGCCGAGGCGACGGTGCCCGGGCTGCGGATCTCGGGCGAGATCATCGACGGGGAGGCCGCGGCGGTGCTGCTCGGCGAGTCGCCGGCCGCCGCGATGATCGTGCTCGGCGACCGGGGGCTCGGCGGTTTCTCGGCGCTGGTGGTCGGCTCCGTCGCCGTGCAGGTCGCCTCGCACGCCGACTGCCCCGTGCTGGTGGCTCGGGGCACCGACCGCGCCGACGGGCCCGTGGTGGTGGGCGTCGACGGCTCCGAGACGTCCCGGCTCGCCGTGGAGTTCGCCGTCGAGGAGGCGTCCGTGCGCGGCGCGGCGCTGGTCGCGGTGCACGCCTACCGGCACCCGGCCTCGACCGGCCCCGGCGACATGCAGCCCCTCGTGTACGAGGAGACCGAGCTGCGTTCCGAGGAGGAGCGGGTGGTGGCCGAGTCGCTGACCGGGCTCACCGAGCGGTGGCCCGACGTGCCGGTCAGCCGGGAGACCGTCCGGGGCCGCCCCACCACCGTGCTCGCCGAGCAGTCCCGGCGGGCCCAGCTGCTGGTCGTCGGCCGGCGCGGGCGCGGCGAGCTGACCGGGCTGCTGCTGGGCTCGGTGAGCCAGTCCCTGCTGCACCACGCCGACTGCCCGGTCGCCGTCGTCCGCGCGCCCCACTGAGCCGCCCGGCGGGGTTGGCCCCGGCGCAGGCGGGTAGACGAGCGCGGTACGCCAACGGCGAGGACGACCGGAGGAGGCAGTGATGCCAGGACCACGGCCGGGCAGCAACGCGTACGACAAGCAGCGGGCGCGCATCCGCGACGCCATCGACGATTCGGGACGACGGGTGCCGGACGACAAGGCGAACGACGTCGCCAACCGGATCCTGCAGTCCGACCGTGGCCAGCGGGGCGTCGTCCGCGGCGAGCGGGTCTACGGCCCCAAGGGCGAACGCGAACCGGGCGACCCGAAGTGAGGGGGCGCCAACTGGCCGACGGGGCGATCGCCGGCGCGGTCGGCAGCGCCGCCCTGAACGTGGTCAGCTACCTGGACATGGTGCTCCGGGCGCGGCCGGCGAGCAGCACCCCGGAGCGGACCGCCGGGCGGCTGGCCGGGGTCGCGCACGTCGACCTCGGGCCCGAGGACCGGGCGGCCAACCGCCGCTCGGGCTTCGGGCCCCTGCTCGGGTACGGCATCGGCGTCGCCGCGGGGGTCGGCTACGCCCTGCTCGCACGGGGCCGCCGGATGCCCCTGGCCCTGGGCACGGGGGTCCTCGGCGGCGGCGTGATGACGATGTCCGACGGGTCGATGACGCTGCTCGGCGTCACCGACCCGCGCACCTGGCGGCGGTCGGACTGGCTGGCCGACATCGTGCCGCACGTCGCGTACGGCATGGCGGCCGCAGCCACCTGGAACCGGCTGCGGCCGCCACTGTCGGGCCGGCGCGGTTAGCCCCGGGCGCTCTCGTCGTCGGCGACCGGCTCCGTCGCCGGGCCGTACGGCGAGACCTGCCCGCGGGGCACCGGGCGGCCCTCGTCGCCGCGCGACGAGCCCCGGTTGCGCGGGTGGCCGCTCGGGTTGGGACCCTTGCTGTCCTGGCTGGTGGCGCCCTTGTCGTTGCGGCGGAACTCCTCCTGCTGCGGGTTCACCACGGGTCTCTCCTTCCGGGGTTCGACCGTGTCGCGTCCCGGTTACCCGGCCCGGTCGGCGCCATGCGGCCGGGCCGTCACAGGGCTGACCCGGCCCGCAGCGGGTACACCGGGAGGATGGGCGACGACCGGAAGGTGGCGCGGGTCCTGCTGGACCGGCGGGGCCACACGTACGCCGAGGAGGCGGGCATCAGCCTGGCCGACCGACCCGCCCCGCTCTACCAGCTGCTGGTGCTCGCCACGCTGCTGAGCACCCGGATCCGCGCCGGGGTCGCCGTGGCGGCCGCCCGGGAGCTGTTCGCCGCCGGCTACCGCACCCCGCAGACGATGGAGGCGGCGAGCTGGCAGGACCGGGTCGACGCGCTGGGCCGGGGCCACTACCGCCGCTACGACGAGCGGACCTCGACGATGCTCGGCACCGGCGCCCGGCTGTGCCTGGACCGCTGGCGCGGCGACCTGCGCCGGCTGCACCGCGAGGCCGACGGCGAGCCGGGGACGCTGCGTCGGCTGCTGACCGAGTTTCCGGGCATCGGCCCGACGGGGGCCGACATCTTCCTGCGCGAGGCCCAGGTGGTGTGGCCGGACGTGCGCCCGTACGCCGACCGACGCGCCCTGTCCGGGGCGGAGCGCCTCGGCCTGCCCCGCTCGGCCGACCGGCTGGCGGGGCTGGTGCGGCCGGCCGACTTCGGCAGGTTGGCGTCGGCGCTGGTGCGGGTGGCGCTCGGCGAGGAGTCCGCCGGCGAGGTCGCCCGCGCCGCCGGCCGGTGAGGGGCCCCGCCGCGGGCGGCCGGGCGCGGCGGCTCACTTGGCGGTCTTGTCGCCCGGCTTGGTCAGGTTCCACACCAGCAGCGCCGCGAGCAGCGCGAGCACCACGAGTCCGCCGGAGAGCCCCCGGCCGTCCTCCTCGCTGCGGCCGGTGGTGCCGAAGTAGATCACCGCGAGGCCGGCCAGCACCGTGACGAACGTCCGCATCCCTCGGTCCTTCACGTCCCGGACGGTACGGCCGGCGCCCGCCCCGGTGCGGCGGGTTTCCCCGTCTTCACCCGACCGTGGCACGGGCGCCCCGACCGCCGGGTGGCCAGGAAGGCCCGCAACCGAGCCGACGACGGAGCGGGCTGCCGGATCGCCGGCCCGGGCCACTCAGGGCGGGTCCGAGTCGGTTTCAGGGCCGGTCAGGGCCCGGTGGCGAAGCCGCGCAGCCGGACCCGGCGGATCGTCCGGCCGGTGACCTCGACCACCTCGACGGTCAGCCCGGGCAGGCGCACCGTCTCGCCGGGGCCGCTCGGCAGGTGACCCAGCCCGGCCAGCACCAGCCCGGCCACCGTCGTGTACTCCCGCGACGGCCGGAAGTGCAGCCGCACCCCGATGTCGGCCAGGTCGTGCAGCGGGAAGTCGCCGGGCAGCAGCAGCGCTCCGTCCGGTTCCCGGGTCACCCCGGTCACGTCCCGGTCGGTCTCGTCGTACAACTCCCCCACCACCTCCGCCAGCAGGTCCTCCATGGTGACCATGCCGTCGGCCCCGCCGTGCTCGTCGACGACCACGGCGAGCTGCTGGTGGCACACCCGCAGGCGGCGCAGCGCGTCGGAGACCGGCAGGGTGCCCGGCAGCAGCAGCGGCGGGTGGGCCCGGTCGCCGACGGTGGCGGCGCCGGCCTCGACGAGGTCGCGGATGTGCACCACGCCGCGTACGTCGTCGAGGCCGCCGGGCCCCACGACGGGGGCGCGGGACCGGCCGGCGGCGGCGAGCCGGCGCATCCCGTCGGCGGCGGGCAGGGCCGCGGGAAGCACTGTCACGTCCAGCCGGGGCACGAGGACCTCCCGCAGCGTCCGGCCGGCGATGTCGAACGCGCCGGTGAGGATCTCCCGCTGCTGCGCGGACAGGCCCCGCTGGCTGACCAGCATCTCCCGCAGCTCGTCCTCGGTCATCTCCGCCCGGCTGGCCCGTGGGTCGCCGCCGGCGAGCCGCACCACCACGTCGGTGGCCTGGCTGAGCAGCCAGACCGCCGGCCGGGACAGCCGGGCCAGCAGGTCCAGCGGGCCGGCGCTGAGCAGCCCCCACCGTTCGGCGCGCTGCATCGCCAGCCGTTTGGGCGCCAGCTCCCCGACGACCAGGGTGACGAAGGTGAGCAGCACGGTCACCAGGAGGACCGCCGCGCCGCGCGCCGCCCCGCCGAGGAAGCCCAGCGGCCCCACCAGCGGCTCGGCCAGGGAGACCGCGGCGGCGGCGGAGGCGAGGAAGCCGGCGAGGGTGATGCCGAGCTGGATGGTGGCCAGGTAGCGGTTGGGGTCGCGGACCAGGCGGGCCAGCCGCTCCCCCGAGCGGCTGCGCCGCCCCAGCTGCCGTACCTGCCCCTCGCGCAGCGTCACCAGCGCCATCTCGCTGCCGGACAGGGCCGCGTTGACGAGCACCAGCACGGCCACCAGCGCGAGCTGCCCGAGCGGTGCCCCCATGTCAGTCGACCTCCAGGTCGTCGAGGGAGATCTTGTGCGTCATCAGCCACCGGGCCAGCGCCGACATCCCGAACAGCCACAGCGGCGCCGACTCGGTGGTGCCGTTCGTGGCGAAGATCGCGAAACGCAGGTCCGGCGCCCGGTACGCCTCGATCCGCCACCTGTGCTGCCTGTCCCGCCAGACCGCGGAAGGGTCCATGGGCGTCACGCTAGGCGACCGCCGGGCCCGCCGGGGCGGCTTCAGGAGCCGGCCGCGACCACGATCCGGGCGTCGTCGGGCAGCCGCCGGGTGACGCCGCGCCGGTCGAGCAGCTCCAGCAGCGGCACGGCGACGCGGCGGGTCGTGTCCAGCGCCTGCCGGGCGGCGCTGAGCGTGAACGGCTGCGGCAGCCCGGCCAGCACCCGGACGGCCTCGTCGACCGCCCCGGGCAGCAGCACCACGTTCTCGGCGAGCCGCAGCAGCGCGCCCGCCCGCACGGCCGCGCCGATCTCCCGGGGCCCCAGCCCCAGGGCGGTGAGACGCTCCGCCTCCGGCGCCCGGAACGGGCGGTCGGCGTACTCGGCGCGGACCCGGGCCACGGCGCGGGCCACCGGCTCCGGCAGCGCGTCGGCCGCCGCGGCGGTGACCCGCCCGGCGTGCGCGCGCAGCGGCGGCCGGACCAGCGCCTCGACCAGCGCCCGGTCGGGCAGCCCGAGGCGCTGCCGCAGCAGCTCCACCGGCGCGCCCGGCTCCAGCGGGTGCTCCCGGGCGTGCCGGGCGACCTCCCCGGCCAGCCGGACGCCGAGCCGCCGCCAGTGCTCCGGGTCGGCCAGCCAGTCGCCCGCGACGGGCCGGCCGGTGACCTCCACCCCGGTACGGGCCAGGTCGGCGGCGCGGGCCAGCCCTCGCCGGCGCAGCTCGCCGGCCAGGTCGGGACGGCCGTCCACGCCCGCCAGCACGGCCGCGCGGGCGGCCGCCGCGCCCCGGCGGGTCAGCGGCGGCGGCGCGACGTCCAGCACGGTCACGCCACCGGCCACGTGGTGCCGGCCCGGGTCGCGCAGCAGCGCCCGGTCGCCCACCAGCAGCGGCAGCGGCCGGGCCAGGCGCAGCCGGACGGTGTCCGCGCCCAGCGGCCGCACCCGGGCCGGCACCGCCGCCGCGCCGACGTGCAGGGTCAGCGTGGCGGGCAGCTCCGCCGCCGGGTCGCCGGCCAGCCGGACGTCCAGCAGGTCGGTGTGGCGGAACCGGCCCGGGGTGAGCAGCGCGTCGCCCCGGCCCAGCCGGTCCCGGGGCGTGCCGCGCAGGTTCACCGCCACCCGGGCGACCGCGTCGACCTCCGGCCGGGCCTCGCCGAGGCGGTGCAGGCCGCGCACCCGCACCGGCTCGCCCGTCGAGGCGAGTTCCAGCTCGTCGCCGACGCGCAGCCGGCCGGCGCCGAGGGTGCCGGTGACCACGGTGCCGGCGCCCCGGACGGTGAACGCCCGGTCCACCCACAGCCGCACCGGCGCCTCGGTCGCGGGGGCGGGCAGCCGGGCGGCGAGCCGGTCCAGGGCCGCCCGCAGCCCCGGCAGGCCGGCCCCGGTGACCGCGCTGACCGCCACGGTGTCGACCGCGGCCAGGGAGGTGGCGGCCAGCTCGGCCCGGGCCCGGGCCGCCGCCGGCCCCGGATCGGCCAGGTCCGCGCGGGTCACCACCAGCAGGCCGTACGACACCCCCAGCGCGTGCAGCGCCGCCAGGTGCTCGGCCGACTGCGGCATCCAGCCCTCGTCGGCGGCGACCACGACCAGCGCGGCGGGCACCGGGCCGACGCCGGCGAGCATGTTCGGCACGAACCGCTCATGCCCCGGCACGTCGACGAACGCGACCGTCCCGCCGGACGGCAGGGCGGTCCAGGCGAACCCGAGGTCGATGGTCATGCCCCGGCGGCGCTCCTCGGCCCACCGGTCGGGCTCCATCCCCGTCAACGCCCGGACCAGTGTCGACTTGCCGTGGTCGACGTGCCCGGCGGTGGCCACCACGAACACGTCTCAGCCGTCCCCCGGCACCCGCAGCACGGCGGCGCGGACGGTGTCGTCGGCGTCGGCGGGGACGCAGCGCAGGTCCAGCAGCAGCCGGCCCCGGACGACCCGGCCGAGCACCGGCGGGTCGCCGACGCGCAGCGGCTCGGCGTACCGCTCGGGCAGGGCGAGCGCCCACGACGCCAGCTCGACGCCCGGGGCGCCACCGCCCCCGACGACGGCGCCGGCGGGCACCACCTCCGCCTTGCACCCGTCGGCGGCGAGGCCGTCGCGCAGCCGCTCGACCCGCTCGCGCAGCGCGTCGGCGTCGGCGTGCAGGGCCGCCCGGGTGGGCGTGGCGGGGTCGGCGAGGGTGGCCGCGAGCGCGGCGAGGGTCAGCTTGTCCACCCGCAGCGCCCGCGCGAGGGGATGCCGGCGCAGCCGTTCGACCAGGTCGGCGGCGCCGAGCAGCAGCCCGGCCTGCGGCCCGCCGAGCAGCTTGTCGCCGCTGGCGGTGACCAGCGCGGCCCCGTCCCGCAGGGTGCCGGCGGCGTCGGGCTCGTCGGGCAGCAGCGGGTCGGGGGCGAGCAGCCCGGAGCCGATGTCGGCGACCACCGGCACGCCGAGGGTGGCCAGCCGCCGCACCGGCACCGCCGAGGTGAAGCCGGTGACCCGGAAGTTCGACGGATGCACCTTGAGCACGAAGCCGGTACGCGGGCCGAGCGCGGCGGCGTAGTCGTCGAGCGTGGTGCGGTTGGTGGTGCCCACCTCGCGCAGCCGCGCCCCCGTGCTCTCCAACAGGTCGGGCAGGCGGAACCCGTCGCCGATCTCCACCAGCTCGCCGCGGCTGACGACGATCTCGGCGTCGGCGGCCAGGGCGGTGGCGGCGAGCACCAGGGCGGCGGCGCCGTTGTTGACCACGTGCACCGCGCCGGCGGCGGGCACGGCGGCGGCCAGGGCGTCGAGGGCGTCGCGGCCGCGCCGGGCCCGCCGGCCGGTGCGCAGGTCCAGCTCGACGTCGGTGTGCCCGGCGGCGGCGGTGACCGCCGCGACGGCGGCCGGCGACAGCGCGGCCCGGCCCAGGTTGGTGTGCAGCACCACCCCGGTCGCGTTCAGCACCGCCCGGGGGCCGGGCGCGGGCAGGGCGGCCAGCGCGGCGTCGCGTACCGCCTCGGGGGTGATCTCGCCCCGGCGGGCCAGTTCCTGCGCCCGCCGGACGGCGGCCTTGACGCGGTCGCGGCCCACGGCCGTCGCCGCGGCGGCCAGCCGGGGGTCGGCGAGCAACGCGTCGGTGCGCGGCACCCGCCGGCGCGGATCCGCCGCGACGTCCCCCATGGCCCCCTCTTCCGCAGCGTGGCGGAGACGGACGGGAATCGAACCCGCCTGGCCCGGATCCCGGGCCACACCGGTTTTGAAGACCGGGAGGGGCACCAGCCGCCTGAACGCCTCCACGCAGCAGTGAACCACAGGCCCCGTTGGCGGGTGCGGGCAGCGTCAGCCCTCGGCGGCGCGCCGCCGGTCGAGGCGTTCCCGCTGCGGCAGCACCGTGTACTTCGGATCCCTCGCGGAGGCGACGCCGCCGTGGAAGATGCCGAACCTGGTGGCCACCGAGGCGCCCAGCAGCGCCGCCCCGGACAGCGCGGAGACCGTCCGGCTGCGCCGACCCAGCAACGCGCCGGCCACCCCGGCCGCGGTGAGCGCCCGCCCGGCGCGCAGCAGCCGGCCCGCCCGCCCGGTGCGGTATGGCTCGCTGAGCAGCCCGAGGCGGGTCTCCACCCGGTGCGAGCCGAACAGTTCCAGGGCGGCGCCGGCCACCGCCATCCGGCGGGCGGGGCCGGCCTGCGCGGTCGGTGCGGCGAGCAGCCCCACGCCGGCGCCGCTGGCCAGCGCGCTGCCCGCGAAGATGGCCGGCAGCTCCGGGTACGCCTCGTGCCAGGACGGCACGGCCGTGTCGGCGAGCAGCACGCCGGTGTACGTGGCCAGCGCCGGCGCGGTCACCGCGGCGGCCAGCCCGGCGGCGTGTCCCACCGGCGGCAGGACCCGTCGGGCGAGCCCCGGCAGCCCTCGGTCGGGCAGCCACGCCGCGCCCTCGGCGACCGCCGCGATCCCGGCGGCCGGGCCGAACGCGCTGAGGATCCAGGTGCCCACGGACATCGGCGACGTCGGCTTGGCCACCCGCAGCATGTGGTGGAACCGGGCCGGCCGCCCCAGATCCCTGATCAGGAAGACGGTGCTGGCGGTGACCGCCGCCAGCGAGGTGACCCGGCCGGCGCGGCGCAGCGCGGGCCGCCCGGTGGCCTGCCCGCCCGCCGCGAGCAGCGACGAGCCGGCGGCCAGCCCGCCGGTGAACAGGTACGCCGCGATGTCCCACTTCCACACCGGTGCCTTGAGGATCGGCCGCCCGTAGTAGGAGGTGAACTCGGCCTCGGGGACGCGCAACTCCTCGCCGCCGCGCCGCCTGCGCCCACCACGCTCCCGACTCACGAGGAACCTCCCACGAACGCGGCGACGGCCGCCGCCGCCATCGCCAGGGCGGCCAGGCCGGCCCGCTTCCACATCCTCGGCAGGTCCCGGGTGGTGACCACCGGGTCCGGCGGCAGGCCGTACACCTCGGGCTCGTCGAGCAGCAGGAAGAACGCCCCGTCGCCGCCGACGCCGTCGTCGGGGTCGTGCCCGTAGAGCCGGGCCTCCGGCACGCCCCGCTCGTGCAGGGTCGCCACCCGCGCCGCGGCCCGCTCCCGCAGCTCGTCGAGGGGTCCGTACTGGATGGACTCGGTGGGGCACGCCTGCGCGCAGGCGGGGGTCTTCCCCGCCCCGATCCGGTCGTAGCACAGGGTGCACTTCCACGCCCGGCCGTCGCCCTCGCGCTGGTCGATGACGCCGTAGGGGCAGGCGGAGATGCAGTAGCCGCAGCCGTTGCAGATGTCCTCCTGCACCACCACCGTGCCGAACTCGGTGCGGAACAGCGAGCCGGTGGGGCACACGTCGAGGCAGGCCGCGTGGGTGCAGTGCTTGCAGACGTCCGACATCATCAGCCAGCGGAAGTCCGTGCGGCCCTCCGCGCCCCCGCCGCGCCCCGGCGGCTGCGCCCCGGGCATCCCCAGGAACTCCGGCCCGGCCGTCCGGCCCGGTGGGGTGGGGCGCCCGGCCGGGCGGGGCTGCTCGACGAACGCGACGTGCCGCCACGAGTTCGCGGTCAGCGCGCCGGTGTTGTCGTACGACATGCCGAGCAGGTCCAGCCCCGAGCCGGGGACGTCGTTCCACTCCTTGCAGGCCACCTCGCACGCCTTGCAGCCGATGCAGACGCTGGTGTCGGTGAAGAACCCCATCCGGGGTGGCGCGTCGGCCCAGCCCGCCTCCGGGGCCGGATCCAGCGGCCCGGACAGGCTGTGCGGGTCAGGAAGCATCACGGCCCTCCCCGGCACCGTCGGCGGCGGCCGGCGGGGGAACCGCCCCCGGGGTGAGCGTCGGGGCCGGATGGCCGGGGACGATGCCCGCCCGCCGCTGGTAGTCGGTCACCAGGTCCAGCAGGGCGGAGCCGGTGGGCCGCCGGCCGGGCCGCACGTCGCAGGTACCGATCTTGCTCTCCTGGATCAGCACGTTCGGGTCGAGGGTGATCCCGAACAGGTCGTTGGCCGAGTCGCCGGTCACCAGCCCCTCGAACCCGAAGTGGTACGGCAGCCACACCTGGTGGATCACCCGGCCGTCCACCCGCAGCGGCGTCAGCCGGTCGGTGACCAGCACCTTCGCCTCGATGACCGCCCGACCACTGACCAGGTGCGCCCAGCCCAGGTGCTCCAGGCCCCGCTCGGCGGCCACCTGCGGGGACACCTCGACGAACATCTCCGGTTGCAGCTCCGCCAGCGGACGCACGGTGCGGCTCATCCCGCCCGCCGTGTGGTGCTCGGTGAGCCGGCTGACCGTGAACACGTACGGGAACACCTGGCTGTGCTCCTGCGGCGGGCTCGGGTTCACCGAGTTCACCGGGTGCGCGTACACCTTGCGGGTGGGGTTGGCCTGCTGCCGGTAGAGCGGGTTGCGCACCGGCGACTCGGCCGGCTCGTAGTGCGTCGGCAGCGGGCCGTCGAGCACACCGCTGGGCGCGTACAGCCAGCCCTTGCCGTCGCCCTGCATCACGAACGGGTCGTCGCCGGCGATGCCCTCCGGGCCGGACGCGCCCTCCGGCGGCCGGTACGTCGGCGGTTTCGTCTTCTCGAAGTCCGGCACGTCGTAGCCGGTCCACTCCCCCGCGTCCGGGTCCCACCAGACGTAGCGCTTGCGCTCGCTCCACGGCCGGCCCTGCGGGTCGGCGGAGGCACGGTTGTAGAGGATGCGCCGGTTCGCCGGCCACGCCCAGCCCCACTCCGCGGCCACCCAGTCCTGCTCGTGCCGGGGCTTGCGCCGCGCCGCCTGGTTGACGCCGTCGGCGTACACCCCGGAGTAGATCCAACAACCGACGGCGGTGGAACCGTCGTCGCGGGCCTCGGCGAACGTGGACAGCGGGCGGCCGGTCGCCACCTCGTAGCCGTTGATCTCGCGCAGCACCGCCTCGGCGCTCGGCTCGTCGTGCGGGCCGTGCGTGGGGTAGTCCCAGGCCAGGTCGAGCAGCGCCCGGTCGCGCGGCAGGTCGGAGCCGGCCAGCTTCTCCCGCAGCCGCCGCCCGAGATGGTAGAAGAACCACAGCTCGGAGCGGGCGTCGCCCGGCGGGTCGACGGCCTTCTCCCGCCACTGCAACAGCCGCTGGGTCTGGGTGAAGGTGCCCTCCTTCTCCACGTGCGAGGCCGCCGGCAGGAAGAACACCTCCGTCCCGCACCGCTCCGGCACGATCTCGCCGGTGGCGACCTCCGGGCCGTTACGCCAGAACGTCGCGCTCTCGATCATGAACAGGTCGCGGACCACCAGCCAGTCGAGGTTGGCCATGCCCAGGCGCTGGGCCCGGCCGTGCGCCGACCCGACCGCCGGGTTCTGGCCGAGCAGGAAGTAACCCTTCACCTTCCCGTCGATCATGTTCAGCACCTGCTGGTACGTGCCGTGGTCGCCGGTCATCCGGGGCAGGTACCCGTAGCAGAAGTCGTTCTCCGGCGTCGCCGCGTCCCCCCAGTACGCCTTGAGCAGACTCGCCGCGTAGGCGCGGGCGTTGCCCCAGAAGCCCTTCTGACCCGGGTGGCGGATGCTGTCCACCCACTCGTCGAAGGTGGGGTGGTCGGCGTGGTGCGGCATCGGCAGGTAGCCCGGCAGCAGGTTGAACAGCGTCGGGATGTCCGTGGAGCCCTGGATGCTGGCGTGCCCGCGCAGCGCCAGGATGCCCCCGCCGGGGCGGCCCATGTTGCCCAGCAGCAGCTGGATGATCGCGCCCGTACGGATGTACTGCACGCCGACGCTGTGCTGCGTCCACCCCACCGAGTAGATCAGCACGCCGGTGCGCTCCCGACCCGAGTTGGCCGTCCACGCCTCGGCCAGCTCCAGGAACCTCTCCCGCGGGATGCCGCAGACCCGCTCCACCATCTCCGGGGTGTAGCGGGCGAAGTGCCGCCTGAGGATCTGGTAGACGCAACGCGGGTGCTGCAACGTCTCGTCGCGTTCGACCTGCCCGCCCACCTGGGCGCCGTGCGACTCGTGGCGCAGCCCGGCGGCGGTGTCGCGCTCCTTGGCGGTGTGCCCGCTGCCGGAGTCGGACTCGTGGCCCGCGTACTGCCAGGAGTCCTGGACGTAGGAGCCGGTCTCCGGGTCGAAGCCGGAGAAGAACCCGTCGCCGTCCTCGGTGTCGACGAACCGCTCGCTGACGATCGTCGCGGCGTTCGTGTACGCCAGCACGTACTCCCGGAAGTCCAGCTCGTTCTCCAGGATGTGCCGCACCACGCCACCGAGCAGCGCGATGTCGGAGCCCGCGCGGATCGGCAGGTACGTGTCGGCCAGCGCGCTGGTGCGGGTGAACCGCGGATCGACGTGGAACACCTTGGCGCCGCGCCGCTTCGCCTCCATCACCCACTGGAAGCCCACCGGATGGGCCTCGGCCATGTTGGAGCCCTGGATGACGACGACGTCAGCGTTGGCGACGTCCTGCTGGAAGTCCGTCGCGCCACCGCGACCGAAGCTGGCCCCCAGACCGGGGACGGTGGCGGAGTGTCAAATGCGGGCCTGGTTCTCGATCTGGAGCGCCCCCATCGCCGTGAACAGCTTCTTGATGAGGTAGTTCTCCTCGTTGTCCAGCGTCGCCCCGCCCAGGCTGGAGATGCCCAGCGTCCGGTTGAGCGGCCGGCCCTGGCTGTCGACGTCCTCCCACGTCTCGGCACGGGCGGCGAGGATCCGGTCGGCGATCATGTCGAGCGCGACGTCGAGGTCGAGATCCTCCCACTCGGTGCCGTAGGGGCGCCGGTAGCGGACCTTCGTCTGCCGCAGCGGGCTGGTGACCAGGCTCCTGCTGGCGGAGCCCTTCGGGCAGAGCCGCCCCCGGGAGATCGGGCTGTCCGGGTCGCCCTCGATCTGGGTGACCCGGTCGTCCTTGACGTACACGCGCTGCCCGCAGCCGACCGCGCAGTAGGGGCAGACCGAGCGCGCCATGCGGTCGGCGGTCTCGGTGCGGGCGGTCAGCCCGGCCGAACGCGCCGACTGCGCGGCGGCGCCCCGGCCCAGCGGGTCGGTGCCGGTGAGCTGCCGGTAGACCGGCCAGCCCTCGATGAAGGTCCGCAGACCCATCCCGCGACACCCCCTCCCGCGGCCCCGACGCCGTCGACGCCTCGAACACTAGGGCAGCCGGCACGCGCCCGCGACCCGAGCCCGCCATCACCACCCGCCCGCCGCCGTCCGCGCCCCACGACCGCTTTCTTTCACGTACGCGAAACCGGCGCCACCCGAGCCGGACTGGCTCGGGCGACGCCGGTTCGTACCTGCTCGGGACGTGCCGTCGGCCGGCACCCGTGTTCGGGTGCCGGCCGGCGGTCCCCCTTGTGGTGGAAGGTCTGTGTCAGCTGTTCCAGTGCTCGGTGACGAGGTCGGCGGCCTGCTGCTCCCACTGCGCGTAGTGGTCGGGGTAGGCCGACACCTGCACCGTCTGCGCCGCCTTCGTCAGCGGCATGTCCTGCCACCCGTCGACCTGCTTGAGACCCTTCAGGAACGCCATGGTCGAGTACTCCGGGTCGGTGATCTGCTCCACCGTGCCCCAACCCGAGGACGGGCGCTGCTGGAACAGGCCCTGCGAGTCATGGTCGTTGCGCTCACCCAGATGACCCAGGTTCTCCAGCTTCGACTCCTGCAACGCCGTCGCGATCGCCACCACAGCGGCACGCTCGTCCATCCCGGCCTTCTTCGTCGCCGCGACGATCGCCTTCACGTTACCGACCTGCTCGTCCGACAGATCGATCCGCGACTGCGCACCCTGCACACCGTGCGGAACCAGCTTGCCCTTGTCCACGCCCGGCTTGTCGGCCTGCACCGCCACGGTCACGGGCGTGCCCTCGACCGGCGAGGCGGCGTGAGCGGCAGCCGGACCGGCGAACACACCACCGGCAAAGGCCAGACCAGCAATACCCAGAACGCTCTTACGCATGATCGTGTTCACGATGGGCTCCATTCGGGGGGAAGGCACCCACGAGCCGAAGGGGGTCGGCAGCAGGGGTGCAAGCACCGTCCGGCGCTCAAGGAAGCTCAAGGAAGCTCAAGGGGAAAAGATCAGACCGACCAGGATCTCGCCGGGGCGGGGGACGCCCTCGCGTCGGCCGGACCATGTGTAACGACCGCCGGCCCGCCGTCATTCCGGGCCCGGCACCCCCGCCCGCAGGCGGCGACGTGCCCTCACTCGGCCGTACGCAGGGTGTAACGACCCCGACCCCGCCACGATTCCGCACCCACGATGCCCCCGATCACACCCCGAAACCGGACACCCGACCCGACACCCGACACGCCGGACACCAGGCGGCCCAGGACGTCGGCACACGCCGGGCACACGCCGCAGACCGAACGCTCGGGCGCAAACCGGATCGTCGGCGAGCGGCGCCGATACGAACAGGGCGGCACGGACGACGCGCAACCACCGACGGGGTGTGGCCCGCCGTGCCCGGCGCAGGGATCAAGCCTGACCGCCCGGAGCCGGGCACGGCGGGCCACACCCCCACCACGACGGCACCGCATCCTGACCACCCGAACCCGGCCACGGCGGACCACACCCCACCACGACACAGAGCAGGCCAGAAGAAAGGCCCGAGAACCCCGCAGGCCACACCCCGCCCACCACCAGCACCGACAATCGCGGAACCGGGCGTACCCTGACAGCATGCACGGCCTCTCCCCCACCGCGACCCGCGTGGCCCACCTGGCCCGCCCGGGCCGGCCCGCCGTGGTGACCCGGACGCTCGCCGAGCTCACCGGTCCCACCCGAGGCGTCGTGGAGCTGCCCGTGCGGCTGATGTGGAACGCCGACCGCACGTTCGACCTGGGCGACCCGGACGAGCTGCTCTGGATGTACGAGAACGTCCTGCGGGAGACCACCCGCGCCGAGGACCTCCGCACGCTCATCAACGGACGCACGCTGCGCCGGGTGTGGCGGCTGCTCAACCTGCCCCGGGGCGTCCGCCAGGCGTGGGAGAGCCGCCACCGGGGGCTGCGTACCGCGTGAACACCCCGCACCCGCACGAGTTCTATCGCGAGGTGGCCCGGGTGGCCCTGTCCGCCGCCGGGCCCTACCGGTTCGTGCTCGGTGGCGGGGTGGCCTGGGCGGCGCACGGGCTGGTGACCCGCCCAACCGAGGACGTCGACCTCTTCGCCGACGTCGAGGGGGCGGCCGCGGCGGCGGCGGACGGGGTGCGGGCGGCGCTGGAGCGGGCCGGCTACGAGGTGAGTGACGCGGATCCCGACAGCGAGCTGGGTGACCTGTTCGACGGCTTCGACCGGGACCTGAAGGACTTCGTGGTGGCCCGGGCCGGGCGGCGGATCCGGCTCAGCCTGGCCCGCCTCGACCGGCACCGCAGTCCCGTGGTGATGGACCTCGGCCCCGTCATGGACGTCCGCGACCTGATGGCCAACAAGACCGCCGCCCTGGTCAACCGGCGGGAGGTCCGGGACTACATCGACGTCGCGGCGGCCCTGGCGCAGCACGACGTGGCGGAGCTGCTGGAGCTGGCCCGCCAGCTCGACCCCGCGCTGGACGAGGCGGACGTGCGGGCAGCCGGCCGCTACCTGGACCGGCTGCCCGACCGCCGCTTCGCCCGCTACGGCCTCGACGCCGCCGCCGTCGCCCGCCTGCGCGCCCGCCTCGCCGCCTGGCCCCGCTGACGCGGCGGCACGGCGGGCCTACTTGGTGGGGCGCCCGCCGGTGACGCCGAGGATCTCGCCGGTGACGTAGCTGGACTCCTGGGAGGCGAAGAAGACGTACGCGGGGGCCAGCTCGGCCGGCTGGCCGGGGCGGCCCTCCGGGGTGTCCTGACCGAACTGCTCGACCTTCTTCTCGGGCATGGTCGCCGGGATCAGCGGCGTCCAGATCGGGCCGGGCGCCACCGCGTTCACCCGGATGCCCCGGTCGGCCAGGTCGGCGGCGAGCGCCTTGGTGAAGTTGGCGATGCCGGCCTTGGTGGTGGCGTAGTCCAGCAGTTGCGGCGACGGGTCGAACGCCTGGATCGACGAGGTGTTGATGATGGCCGACCCCTCGGCCAGGTGCGGGATCGCGGCCCGGCAGAGCCAGAACATCGCGTACAGGTTGGTCTTGAGGACCCGGTCGAACTGCTCGTCGTCGATGCCGAGGATGCCCTTGTCCTGCGACATCTGGTAGGCCGCGTTGTTGACCAGGATGTCGATCCCGCCGAGGTCGCGCACCGCGCGCTCGATCAGCTCCTCGCAGTGCCGCTGGTCGGTGATGTCGCCGCGCACCGCGACGCCCCTGCGGCCGGCCTCCTCGACCAGCCGCACCGTCTCCCGTGCGTCGGCGTCCTCCTCCTGGCCGAGATAGGAGATGAGCACGTCGGCGCCCTCCCGGGCGTACGCGATGGCGATCGCGCGGCCGATGCCGGAGTCGCCGCCGGTGATCACCGCCCGCCGGCCCGCCAGCTTGCCGCTGCCGTGGTACGACTCCTCGCCGTGGTCCGGCTTCGGGGTCATCTCCCGAGTCGAGCCGGGCGGCGTCTGCTGCTGCTTCGGTTGCCCCTCCTGCTGGCCGTACTGGCTGGTGGGGTCCTGCTGGGTGTGCTGGTCCTCGGTCACCGACGTCTCCTCGCGCACCGGTCGGGTCTGGTCCCCCACCGCCCTACCCTGCGGAGGCGGGCGGAAACTGGGCCCACGGTGTTACACCGAACGACCTGCAGGCGCTGGTGGTGTGAAACACCTCGGGCTGCTGTGGCAGGAGTGACGTGCCGCTCGTTATGGTGCGCTCGGCGCCTCGCAGGCGCCCGAACCCCCATGGAAGGGCACGTCATGACCTCTCCCTCCGGCCCGTCGCGTCGGACGGTGCTCGCCGCCGCGGCCGCGGCGGCGAGCGTCCCGCTGATCGCCGCCACCCCCGCCCAGGCGGCCGGCGCGGCCCGGTCGCGAACCTGGGACCTCACGATCCTCGGCACCTCGGACACCCACGGCAACGTCTACAACTGGGACTACTACCGCGACGCCGAGTACGACGACAGCAAGCACAACGACGTCGGCGTCGCCAAGCTGGCCACCCTGGTCAACCAGATCCGCGCCGAGCGGCGCGGCAGGGCGACGCTGGTGCTCGACGCCGGCGACACCATCCAGGGCACGCCGCTGGCCACCTTCTACGCCAAGCAGGAGCCGATCACCACCACCGGCGCGACGCACCCGATGGCCAACGCCATGAACGTGCTCGGCTACGACGCCGTGACCCTGGGCAACCACGAGTTCAACTACGGCCTGCCCCTGCTGGCCAGGTGGATCTCACAGCTCGGCTTCCCGGCGCTGGCCGCCAACGCCGTCAACGTCGCCACCGGCAAGCCGGCCTTCCTGCCGTTCGTCATCAAGAAGGTCTCCGTCGGCTTCGCCGCGCCGCCGCTGCGGGTCGGCATCCTCGGCCTGACCAACCCCGGCAGCGCCATCTGGGACAAGGCCAACGTCGAGGGCAGGCTGCGGTTCGACGACATGATCGACACGGCAAGGAAGTACGTGCCGATCATGCGGGAGCGCGGCGCCGACATCGTGCTGATCTCCGCCCACGGCGGCGACAGCGGCACCTCCAGCTACGGGCCGGAACTGCCGATCGAGAACCCGACGGCGCTGATCGCCGAGCAGGTCCCCGGCATCGACGCGATCCTCTTCGGCCACGCCCACGCCGAGGTCGCCGAGAAGTTCGTGACCAACACCGAGACCGGCGAGCGGGTGCTGCTCACCGAGCCGTCGAAGTGGGGCCAGCGGCTGAGCCGGATGGACTTCACCCTGGCCCGCGAGAAGGGCCGGTGGAAGATCACCAAGAAGTCCGCCGCCCTGCTCAACACCAACACCGTCGTCGAGGACCCGCAGGTCCTGGCCGCCGTACGGGCGCAGCACCAGAAGACCGTCGCGTACGTCAACCAAGTGGTGGCCCGCTCCACCGTCGAGCTGTCGGCGGCTGAGAGCCGGTACAAGGACACCCCGATCCTGGACTTCATCAACCACGTCCAGACCGAGGTGGTCGGCAAGGCGCTCGCCGGCACGTCCTACGCGGCCCTGCCGGTGCTGTCGATCGCGGCGCCGTTCAGCCGCACGGCGGTCTTCCCCGCCGGCGACGTGAAGATCCGCGACGTGGCCGGGCTGTACGTCTTCGACAACACCCTCGAGGCGGTCGTGCTCAGCGGCGCCGAGGTGCGCACCTACCTGGAGTTCTCGGCGAAGTACTTCCGGACCCTCGCCCCCGGCGCGCCGGTGGACACCGAGACGATCAGCGACCCGGCGGTGCCGGACTACAACTACGACGTCTTCTCCGGCCTGGACTACGACATCGACATCTCCCGGCCGGTCGGCCGGCGCATCACCCGCCTGGTGCTGCCCGGCACCGACACGCCGGTGGCGGACAACGCGCAGTTCGTGGTGGCGGTGAACAACTACCGCCGTAGCGGCGGCGGCAACTTCCCCGGCATCGTGAGGACCCAGGTCTACAACGAGCAGCAGGAGATCCGCCAGCTGCTGATCGACTGGGCGCAGGCCAGGGGCGTGATCGACCCGGCCGACTTCCACCAGCCGAACTGGCGGCTGGTGCGCGAGGGCGTGCCGGTCTTCTGACCGACGATCACCGGACGGGCCGTGGGCGGATCGCCCGCGGCCCGTCCGCGTACCGGCCCGGTGTCCGTGGACGGGTGGGGCGCAGACCTGTCAGGCCCCGTGGCGCAGGTCCCACCGGTCCTCGTCGGCGGGCTCGGGCCGGTCCCGGCGCGCCTCGGTCTCGGTCAGCGCGACACGCTCCTCGGGACGGGCCGCCGGCGGCAACTCGCCGAAGCGCACGTGCCGCAGGAAGGCGTACTCGTCGTCGGTGAACGGCGACTCCGGTCGGTCCTCTGTCATTCGCGCGCTCCCCTCGTCGTGGCCATTCTGGGTCCGTCGTCCCGCGTCCGTCACCACCCCTAGAGCATCCTAGGATCCTGGATGGATGCTGCGGTCCTGGCGGGTCACGCGCCGATCAGGACGGCAGCGTGGCCGGCCGCGCCGGCAGCCGGTCCAGCAGCGCCAGGGCCGCCCGCACCGGGGCGCGGCCCAGCGTCTCGTCGAAGCTCGCCCGCCCCTGACAGAACCGGACGAACATCCGCCAGCCCGGCGGGGTCGCCAGCAGCGCGTGGAACACCTCCGGCCGCCGCGCGAACACGTCGAGCAGGCGGTGCCCGGCCCGCATCGACGGCACCAGGTCCCGCCGCACCCCGCGCTCGTACCCGGCGAGGTCGTCGGCCGCGACCGCCTCCCCGGCCAGCTCGCCGGAGCGCAGCGCGTAGCTGATCCCCTCCCGGCTCCACGGCTCCAGCAGCCCCGCCGCGTCGCCCGCCACGAGCACCCGACCCCGGCGCAGCGGGGAGTCGTCCGCGCGGCAGCGGGTCAGGTGCCCCGAGTCGTGCGCCGGCTCCACCCCCGACAGGCCCAGCCGGTCGACGAACGACCGCAGGTAGGCCCGCGTCCGCTCCCCGTCGCCCCGGGAGGCGATCACGCCGACCGTGAGCCGGTCGCCCTTGGGGAAGACCCAGGCGTACGAGCCGGGCAGCGGGCCCCAGTCCAGCAGCACCCGGCCCCGCCAGCGGGCCTGCTCCGCCGGCGGCACCGGCAACTCCAGCTCCAACCCCAGGTCGACCTGCCGGTGACGGACCCCGACGTGCCGGGCCGTCACGCCCGAGGAGCCGTCCGCCCCGATCACGGCCCGCGCGTGCACCGCCTCCCCGTCGGCCAGCCGCAGGCGTACGACCTCGGGGTCCTGCTCGACGGCGCGGACCGCGGCGCGCTCGCGGACCTCGGCCCCGGCGGCGACCGCGGCGGCGCGCAGCCGGTCGTCGAACTCCTCGCGGCGCACCATCGTCACGAGCGGCCCGCCGGGGTGCCGCCGGGTGAATCGGCGTCGCCCGTCGCGGGTGAACGTGACCCGGTCGACCCGGTCGTGGGCGGGCACCTCGATCCGCTCCCCCACCGCCGCCAGCGAGGTGCCGATGAGGCCACCCCCGCAGGTCTTGTAACGGGGGTGGGCGGCGCGTTCCAGCACGAGCGTGCGCAGGCCCGCGCGGGCGGCGGCATGGGCGGCGGAGAGGCCGGCCGGGCCGGCGCCGACGACGGCGAGGTCCCAGATGATCACCGGTGCAGCGTATGTCAGGAGGCCGTCCCCCGGCGGCGTCGACGCGGCCGGCCACCGCCCGATCGGGTGGGCATCTTCGGTCGGCCACCGGGTAACCGCGCGGCGCGACCGCCCGCGGGGCGGGCAAGGCGAAGGAGGACATCATGCGGCAGGTGCAACTGTCGGAGGTCGAGGAACGGGTGTACGACGCCGTCGCGGCGCTGGAGGCGCGCGGGCAGGTGCCGTACCCGGACCTGATCGCCGAGGAGGCAGGCCTGACCGAGGAGCAGTTGCATGCGCCGCTGCACCTGCTGACCGAGAAGAACCTGCTGCACCGGGAGGACTCGCCGATGGCCGGGCTGGACTTCGGCCCCCGGTTCTGCGCCCGCCAGATGGCGTGAGCCGACGGGCGCGCCGCGACGACTCGCCTCCCGGGGACCGGGGTAGCGGACAGCGATGCCCGGTCACCGGTCCACGGGAGGCCCGATGAGCGCGGCGCGTACGCCGCGACCGGCCGACGCCACCGCGTCGCCGGACGACAGGCGGCGCTGGCAGGCCCTCGGGGTCGGGCTGGTCGCCGCGTTCATGACCCTGCTCGACGTGAGCATCGTCAACGTCGCCGTCCCGTCGATGGACCGCGCCCTCGGCGCCTCCCCCAGCGACGTGCAGTGGGTGCTCTCCGGGTACGCCCTCACGTTCGGGCTGGTGCTGGTCTCGGCCGGGCGCTTCGGCGACGCGCGCGGCCGGCGGGCCGCGTTCGTCTTCGGGATCGCGCTGTTCACGCTCGCCAGCGCGCTCGCCGGGCTGGCGGCCTCCCCCGCGTGGCTGGTCGGCGCACGGCTGCTCCAGGGCGCCGCCGCCGGGGTGGTCAACCCGCAGGTCACCGGCCTGATCCAGGAACTGTTCCAGGGGCCTGAGCGGGCCCGCCCCTTCGGGCTGCTCGGCGCCACCATCGGCATCTCCACCGCCGTCGGGCCGCTGCTCGGCGGCCTGCTGATCGCCGTCGGCGGCGCGGAGCACGGCTGGCGGTGGGTGTTCTTCGTCAACGTGCCCGTCGGGGTCGTGGCGGTCGTCCTCGGCTGGCGGCTGCTCCCGGCCCGCCCGGCACGCCCGGCGGACCACCGGCGGCTGGACCCCGTCGGGGTGCTGCTGCTCGGGGCCGGCGTGCTGCTGGTGCTGCTGCCGCTGGTCCAGCAGCAGTGGCCGAGCCGCGCGAAGTGGCTGCTCGTACCGGCCGGGCTGGTCGCCCTGGCCGGATTCTGGGGGTGGGAACGGTGGTACGCCCGCCGCCGGGAGCCGCTGTTCGACCTGCGCCTGTTCGGCCTCCGGTCGTACGCCCTCGGGTCGCTGATCGCGCTGGTCTACTTCGGCGGGTTCACCGCGATCTTCTTCATCTTCACGCTGTACCTGCAGAACGGCCTCGGCTACAGCGCGCTGGTCGCCGGCCTGGCCATCACCCCGTTCGCCCTGGGCTCGGCCGCGGCGTCCGCGCTCGGCGGCCGGATCGTCAACCGCTTCGGCCGGCCACTGGTGGCGGTCGGGCTGCTCACCGTGGTGGTCGGACTCGTCGCGGTGACCGGCGTACTCGAACTTGCCTCGCCGGACGCGAGCGTGCCGTGGCTGACGGCGGCACCGCTGCTGGTCGCCGGGCTGGGCAGCGGCCTGGTGATCGCCCCGAACCAGACGCTCACGCTGTCCCAGGTGCCGGTGCCGGAGGCGGGCAGCGGCGCGGGCATGCTGCAGACCGGTCAACGCATCGGCTCCGCGGCCGGCATCGCCGCCGTCGGCTCGGTCTTCTTCTCCTCGCTGGCCGGCAGCGACGGCGACTACTCGGCGGCGTTCCGGCACTCGCTCCTGCTGGCCGCCGCGGTCATCGCGCTGGCGTTGGTCGCCGCCCTGGTGGACGTCGCCCTCGGCCGCCGCCACTGACCGCCACCCGCGCCGAGGGGTGCCCGGCGCAGTGCCCTCGTTCGCAGTGCGGTGCTTGCAGGATGCCGGCTGATCTCCGTGTCCTGGAGACGCCGTCGGCCGGCACCCGTGTTCGGGTGCCGGCCGGCGGTCCCCCTTGTGGTGGAAGGTCTGTGTCAGCTGTTCCAGTGCTCGGCGACGAGGTCGGCGGCCTGCTGCTCCCACTGGGCGTAGTGGTCGGGGTAGGCCGACACCTGCACCGTCTGCGCCGCCTTCGTCAGCGGCATGTCCTGCCACCCGTCGACCTGCTTGAGACCCTTCAGGAACGCCATGGTCGAGTACTCCGGGTCGGTGATCTGCTCCACCGTGCCCCACCCACTCGACGGGCGCTGCTGGAACAGGCCCTGCGAGTCATGGTCGTTGCGCTCACCCAGATGACCCAGGTTCTCCAGCTTCGACTCCTGCAACGCCGTCGCGATCGCCACCACAGCGGCACGCTCGTCCATCCCGGCCTTCTTCGTCGCCGCGACGATCGCCTTCACGTTACCGACCTGCTCGTCCGACAGATCGATCCGCGACTGCGCACCCTGCACACCGTGCGGAACCAGCTTGCCCTTGTCCACGCCCGGCTTGTCAGCCTGCACCGCCACGGTCACGGGCGTGCCCTCGACCGGCGAGGCGTGAGCGGCAGCCGGACCGGCGAACACACCACCGACAACAGCCAGACCAGCAATACCCAGAACGCTCTTACGCATGATCGTGTTCACGATGGGCTCCATTCGGGGGGAAGGCACCCGCACGACTACCGAGGGGGATCGAAACGCGGGTGCAAGCACCGTCCGGCGCTCAAGGAAGCTCAAGGGGAAAAGATCAGACCGACCAGGATCTCGCCGGGGCGGGGGACGCCCTCGCGTCGGCCGGACCATGTCCAACGACCGCCGGCCCGCCGTCATTCCGGGCCCGGCACCCCCACCCGCAGGCGGAACGTGCCCTCACTCGGCCGTACGCAGGGTGTAACGACCCCGACCCCGCCACGATTCCGCACCCACGATGCCCCCGGCCACACCCCGAAACCGGACAACCGACCCGACACCCGACACCGTCGACCAACAGCCACCAGAGGACGGCGGCGCACCCGGGAGCGTGGGCCGACCGGAGCATCGGCGTGCAGGCGGGCGTCTCGCATCCCGGCCGCCGGCCAGGCCGCTCCACCTGCTGTCGGTGCAGCGCTGGTCGAGCCCCTCACCACAGCGGTCACACCGTGCGACGCTGTCGAGCTGCCCGCACAGACGGGGGCACACCGCCGCCCGTCGCAGGGGGCCGGCACTGGCACGGGCGGCGGCAGCGCTGGACGGGCGGCGGATTCGGGTGGCGCAGACGCGACCGGCCGGCCCCGAGCGGGGCCGGCCGGTCGTCATGACGATGCGGTGGTCACCGATCGTCATGCGGCTGTCACCAGAGCTGCGCGACGATGTCCGCCGCCTGCTCCTCCCACTGCGCGTACGCGAACGGGTAGGCCGAGACCTGCACCGTCTGCGCGGCGGTGGTCAGCGGTAGGTCCTGCCAGCCGCCGACGTTCTTGAGCGCCTCGAAGAACGCCCGCGACGAGTACTCCGGATCGGTGATCTGGTCGGGCGAGCCCCAACCCGACGACGGGCGCTGCTGGAACAGGCCCTGCGAGTCGTGGTCGTTGTACGCGCCCAGGTGGCCGAGGTTGTAGAGCTTCGACTCCTGCAGCGAGGTCGCGATGCCGATGACGGCTCCTCGCTTGCCCACGCCGGTCTCCTTGGCCTCCTCGACGATGGCCTTGGCGTTCGCGAGCTGCGCGTCGTCGAGCGGGACGCGCGACTGGGCGCCCTGCACGCCGTGCGGGATCAACTCGTTCCGGCTGGGCTTGTCAGCGGGCTTGTCCGTCGTGCCGCCGGTGGTCAGGGCCGACTCCTCGCCGGGAGCGGGCTGGGTCCGGCCGGTGGCCTGCTCGATCGCGGCCACGGCACCCTCGTGCGGCCCGCTCGTCACCGGTGCGGCCACAGCCGTCGGCCCGAAGGCCAGGCCACCGAGGGCGGCGACACCCGCCACGCTCAGCGCGATCTTACGATTCGGGTCCTTCGAGTCCTTCGCGATGGCCGGGAGCCACCGAGTGAAGTCGTACTTCACGATGGTTGCCCTTTCGGTCAGGCGAAGCGCTCCTGGCTGAGCGCTCCTCGGGGGAACTGCCCGCGCCGGAGAGGTTTCGGTTCCGGCGATACGGGGGACACAACCAGGTCGCCCTGTCGGTCATTCCGGATATGGACCGGTGACGGCAAGCTGCGGTCTCCGTCACTCGACACCGGGGGCACCGAACGCGCGCCGCCCGTCGTCGACCCAAGGCGACAGATAGGGCGAATCCGAGGCCCCACAGCCTGCTGCCTCCGGTCGGCCGGCGAGCGCGCCGGGGTGGCAGCCCGTCCGGGCCGGGGTGACCGCCCGGCGACCGCAGGTCTTCCGCCCGCCGTCGCTCTCGCCTGGCAGAGCGCGCTACTTCGTGCGAACTGCGGCCTTCGGGGAAGCCGAGGGCGCAGTTTCCGGGAAGTTGTCCGGATCTTGGCCGTCGAGGCATGCGGCGGTCAGCGCATGCGGCGGTCGGGGCAGGGCTCCCGGTCGGCTCGCGCGGCGGTCGGGTCGGCTCTTACGGCGGTCGGGTCGGCTCGTGGTCAGGTCGCGCGGGGGGCGCCGAACCGGACGAGGACGTGCCAGAGCTGTTTGAGGTGCTGGAGCGTGACCTCGGCCGGCCCTCGATCGGCCCACCGGGAGGG
Source organism: Micromonospora citrea (assembly GCF_900090315.1). NCBI lineage: Bacteria > Bacillati > Actinomycetota > Actinomycetes > Micromonosporales > Micromonosporaceae > Micromonospora > Micromonospora citrea. The sequence continues at coordinate 7,077,401 of NZ_FMHZ01000002.1, forward strand.
CTCGGTGGCCAGGGACGCCGCCGCGCGCCCGATCAGGGCGGCGTCGATCGGGTCTCCCGGCCGGGCGAACTCCGCGTGCACCCGGGCGGCCAGCGGCGGGATGGCCGGCCCCCGGAAGTCGGGGTCGATCCCGTCGACGGGAAGCTCGAAGCCGGCGTGCCAGTGCAGGGCGACCCCGTGGCGTCGGGCGAGCGCGTCGAGCGTCTCGCCGGTCTCGGTGCCCTGGAACGACGGGTCCGCGACCACCATCTCCACGTCCCGGGCCAGGCTCAGCTCGCCGTGGATCTGCGCCTCGATGTAGTCGTCGAGGGCGCGGCCCGCCGCGCCGGGGGCGGCGGCGAGGTCCTCGCGGCGGCGCAGCAGCGACTGGACCAGGGTCACCACGTCCCCCGGCACGCCGAGGCTGACCCCGGTGCCGTCGGTCGCCGCGAGCAGGGCCGCGAGCACCGGCTCGAAGACGTCGATCGTGCCCAGGTCGCGGGGGCCCAGGTGACTGTCGCCGAAGCAGAACGTCGCCCGCGCCAGCACCTCCGGGCGCAGCCGCAGATGGCAGGAGCCGAACCGGGGGCAGGCACCGTCCGGGTGGTCGAGGAGGTTCAGGCCGCCGTACTTCGGGCGGTCCATCGGCAGCACGCCGGGTGCCTGGTAGGCGCCGCCGAAGAGTGACTCCTCCCAGCGGTCCCGGTCGCCGCCGGGAAATGCGGTCAGCCCGCCGTTGGAGATACCGGTCTCGAACTGGCTGCGGTAGACGCCCTCGGCGTCGAGTGCGGCGGCGACGGTACGCCCGTCGGCGAGGAGCCGGTCGGGGTGGAAGTTGAGGGTGAGACGGCCGTGCCGGCCGATGGCCTCGATCAGCCGCTCCGGCCGGTGTGTCACGCCGGAGCCGGCGAGCGCGCGGGCGACGGCGGCCAGGGCGGCGGGACGATCCCGCAACGCCGTCGCGCGGACGTGCTCGATCGCCGCGCGCTGGGCGGGGGTGAGTGCCGCGTGGAGGGCGGCCGGGCTGGCGGTGGGCTGCACGGTGACGGATCATTCCTCGGCGCGGGACGGAACGCATCTCGTTTCCTGTGCGAACGGCATCGCGGGTGGAGCGCCCCCGAACCGCCTGCCCCGCCCGCCTCCACCGCCGGCGTCGGGGCTAGTCCTCGCGGGCCCGGTCGGTGCCGAAGCCGTCGAGCGCGGTCCGCTCGTCCGCGTCGAGCAGCTCCTGGAAGAGCGTGATCTGCAGGCCGGCGGGGGCGTCGAGGCGGGAGTTGAGCGACTGCCAGGGCGTCACCGTCGGCGGGGCGATCTCGGTGGCGCCGGCGGAGACCAGGCGTCGGGTGGCGGACCGGCTGTCGTCCACCTCGAAGGCCACCCTGATCCTCGGAGCCACCTGCCGCCCCACCTCGACCTCGTCGATCATGCGCTTCTGCGCCGGGTTGGCGATCTCCAGCGTTGCCCGGCCGGCGTCGAGGATCACCACCCGGGCGTCCCCCTCCCCGGAGAACGCGGCCTGCTCGGGCAGGCCCAGCGCGTCACGGAAGAAGGTCACGGCCGCCTCGTAGTCCTCGGCCTCCACGACCAGGCGAAGCTGGCGTACGGCGGGCGGACGGGCGTCGTCGTGCGTCGTCATGCCGACGCAGCCTAGTCGGGCGCCTCGGGCCGGCTGTCGACGGTTCACCCGTTGGTCCGGCACCAGGACAGAGGATTACAGTGGGTGGGCCGACCGGAAGGCAATGAATTGACTGTTGGTGCGGCGGTCGACCGGGGGATGGGGATGCCGGGCGATCGCCTCTGCTGGGCCCGTGACGAGGCCGACGCCCTGGATGGCGTCGGCTGTTCCGTCGTGTCCGCCGCCCGACGCGGTCGGTCCGCCGTCCGCGCCGTTCGTCCACGGGTCGTGGCGGTGCGGCCGGCTGTCGCCCGGGGTGCGGCGCGGCTTCAGCCCGTCGGTCCGCGTTCGGTGCGGGCCGGCCGTGCCCCGGTCGCGCGTCGCCCGACCACTGCGGTCCGGCGCACCGTCTTCCTCCCCGGGCGACCGGGATGACCCCCGGGCCGAACGGGGCGGCCGACGCGTTCGTGCACGAGGGCCTCTTCTACCGCGACCCGGACGAACTGCTGGCGGGCACGGTGCCGTTCGTCACCGGTGGGCTCACCGCCGGGGAACCGGTGCTGGTCGCCATGCCCGGCGCGAACCTGGGACTGGTCCGCGACGCGGTCGGCGACGCCGACGGGGTGCGGTGGGCGGACATGGGCGAGGCCGGGCGCAACCCGGGCCGGATCATCCCGTGGGTGTTGCAGGCGTTCATCGACCGCCATGCCGGGCGGCGGGTACGGATCATCGGCGAGCCGATCTGGGCCGGGCGCAGCGACACCGAGTATCCGGCCTGCGCCCAGCACGAGGCACTGATCAACATGGCGTTCGCCGGGCGCGAGGCCACCATCCTGTGCCCGTACGACGTGGCGGGCCTCGACGACGACGTCCTCGCCGACGCGTACGCGACGCATCCGGTGCTGGTCGACGACGCCGGGCGACGGCCCAGCCCGGCCTACGCGCCGGCGGACGTGGTCGCCCGCTACAACCTTCCGCTGCCGGCGCCGGCGGAGCCCGTCGCGGCGCTGGCCTACCGGTTCGAGACGCTGCCCGCGGTGCGCGCGTTCGTCGCCGGCCACGGCCAGGTCGCCGGGCTGGACGAGGACCGGGTGGACGACCTGCAGATCGCCGTGACCGAGCTGGCCACGAACAGCGTCGCGCACGCCGGCGGCGGCGGCGTGCTGCGGGTGTGGCGCACCGCCGAGCACCTGGTCTGCGAGATTCGTGACGACGGCTGGCTGGCCGACCCGCTCGCCGGCCGGTTGACCCCGGCGGCCGACGGTGTCGGCGGGCGCGGCCTGGTGATCGTGCAGGCGCTGTGCGACCTGGTCCGGGTGCACAGCACCGCCGCCGGGACGACGGTGCGCCTGCACATGCGTCGCCCCGGCTGACCGGCGCCGCCCCTTCCCCGCCGGGCCGAGCCCTCTCAGTGCCCTCGGGCCAGCCACTCGTCCAGGTGCGGGGCCTCCGCGCCGATCGTCGTGCTGTCGCCGTGCCCGGTGTGCACCACCGTCTGCGCCGCAAGGGTGAGCAGCCGGTCCCGGATGGAGGCGACGATCGTGCCGAAGTCGCTGTACGAGCGCCCGGTGGCGCCCGGCCCGCCCGCGAAGAGGGTGTCACCGGTGAAGACCGCGCCGAGCGCCGGCGCGTGGAAGCTGCACGCGCCGGGGCTGTGCCCGGGGGTGTGCAGGACGGTGAGCGTGATTCCGGCGACCTCCACGTCCTGCCCGTCCCGCAGGTCGCCGCCGGGCGCCTCGTCGGGGTGCACCATGTCCCACAGCACCCGGTCGGCGGGATGCAGCAGCACCGGCGCGCCGGTGGCCCGCGCCAGTGCGGGGGCCACCCGCACGTGGTCGTCGTGGGCGTGGGTGGCGAGGATGGCCCGTACCCGCCGGTCGCCGACGGCGGCCAGAATCGCGTCGACGTCGTGCGGGGCGTCGACGACGACGCACTCGGTGTCGTCGCCGACCACCCAGACGTTGTTGTCGACGTGGAAGGTCTGCCCGTCGAGGGAGAACGTGCCGGAGGTGACGGCGTGGTCGACGCGGGCCGCCATCAGAAGACCACCACCGAGCGGAGCACGTCGCCGCGGTGCATCCGGGCGAACGCCTCCTCCACCTGGTCCAGCGCGATCTCCTCGGTGACGAAGGCGTCCAGGTCGAGCCGGCCCTGCAGGTAGAGCTCGGTCAGCATCGGGAAGTCGCGGCTGGGCAGGCAGTCGCCGTACCAGCTGGACTTGAGCGAGCCGCCGCGACCGAAGACGTCCAGCAGCGGCACCTCGACGGTCATCTCCGGCGTCGGCACGCCCACCAGCACCACCGTGCCGGCCAGGTCGCGGGCGTAGAACGCCTGCTTCCAGGTCTCGGGCCGACCGACCGCGTCGATCACCACGTCGGCGCCGAAGCCGCCGGTGGCGGCGCGGATCGCCTCGACCGGGTCGTCCTCGCGGGCGTTGACCGTGTGGGTGGCGCCGAACTTCCGCGCCCAGTCGAGCTTGCGGGGGTCGGTGTCCACCGCGACGATCGTCGTCGCGCCGGCCAGCACCGCGCCGGCGACGGCCGCGTCCCCGACGCCGCCGCAGCCGATCACGGCCACGGAGTCGCCCCGGGTGACGCCGCCGGTGTTCATCGCCGCGCCGAGACCGGCCATCACGCCGCAGCCGAGCAGCCCGACGGCGGCGGGGCGGGCGGCCGGGTCCACCTTCGTGCACTGGCCGGCGTGCACCAGCGTCTTCTCGGCGAAGGCGCCGATGCCCAGGGCCGGGGCCAACTCCGTGCCGTCGGTGAGGGTCATCTTGTTGGCCGCGTTGTGGGTGGCGAAGCAGTACCAGGGGCGGCCCCGCCGGCAGGCGCGGCACACCCCGCAGACCGCCCGCCAGTTGAGCACCACGAAGTCGCCCGGCGCGACCGAGTCGACGCCGGCGCCGACCTGCTCGACGATGCCGGCGGCCTCGTGCCCGAGCAGGAAGGGGTAGTCGTCGTTGATGCCGCCCTCCCGGTAGTGCAGGTCGGTGTGGCAGACCCCGCACGACTGGATCCGCACGACCGCCTCGCCCGGCCCGGGGTCGGGCACCACGATCGTGGTCACCTCGACCGGCGCGCCCTTGCTGCGGGAGATGACTCCCCGGACCTGCTGGCTCACGGTCTCCTCCTGCTCCACGCCGGCGCGTCGCGCCGCCGTCGTCGGGTGCGCTGCCGCGGCACCGTCGCTGACGTCCCCGGCGAACCTACCGCCGATCGTCCCGCACGTCCCAGCACCGCTCGCGGCGGTTGGCGCCGCCCACGCGGGGTAGGCGGGGGCACGGTTCGACAGTCGGACGGGAGAGCGCCATGAAGTTCAGCCATCTGCCGCTGCGGGTCAGCGTCGGCGCGTTCATCCTCAACTCAGGCCTGGGCAAGCGGAGCCTGGAGGGGGAGGCGGCGCAGGGCATGCACGCCATGGCCGTGGGCGCGGTCCCCCAGCTCGGCCAGCTCGAGCCCGACCGGTTCGCCCGGCTGCTCTCCCGGGCGGAGATCGCCCTGGGCGCCGCGCTGCTCGCGCCGTTCGTGCCGTCGGCGCTGGTGGGCCTGGGGCTGTCCGCCTTCGGCGCGGGGCTGGTGCAGCTCTACCTCAGGACGCCGGGGATGCGGGAGCCGGGCAGCCTGAAGCCCACCCAGCAGGGCACCGGCCTGGCCAAGGACGTGTGGCTGCTCGGGGCCGGCCTGACCCTGGTGCTGGACGACCTGACCCACCGCCGCCGCTGGGGCTGCTGACGCCAGCGCCGGGCCGCGCCTGACACGCCGGTCGGGTCGTTGTCGCCGCCCGCCGGCACCTCGTGGCGGCGGGCGGGTGCGCGGCGCGCCGGCCGGGTCCGTCGCGCGGGGGCGGCGGGCCGGGGTTCAGCGCGGATCGGGGGTACGCTCGCGCGCCGCCGCCGCCCGCCGGGTGGCGTTGCGGTAGCGCAGGACCTGCACCGTGCCGAGCGCCCAGAGGGCGTACTGGACGGCGAAGGCCCAGCGGAAGGCGGCCAGGTCGGGGGCGGCCCGACCGGCCGGCGTGGCCAGGTCGAGCACGACGCCGACGGCCAGCACCAGCAGGATCGCGGCCACGAAGCCGCCGACGTTGACGACGCCGGTGGCGCTGCCGATCCGGTGGACCGGGTTGGCGGTGCGCGCGTAGTCGAATCCGATCATGGAGCCGGGGCCGTTGAGCGCGAGCGCCAGCACCAGCGCGACGAGCAGCCAGCCCGGTGACCGTCCCGGCCACGCCAGCACGACGGCCCAGACCGCGGCGGTGGCGCCGGTGACGGCGAAGACCAGCACCGACCGGTGGAACGGGTACCGGGCGCACAGGTGGGCGACCACCGGCCCCGACAGGAAGGTCGCCACGGTCATCAGGGTGAGCAGCGACGCGGCGGCCGTCGGGCTCAGCCCCTGCCCCTGGACCAGGAAGGGGTATCCCCAGAGCAGGGCGAACACCGCGCCGGAGAACTGGGTCACGAAGTGCGTCCACAGCCCCAGCCGGGTGCCCGGCTGCGCCCAGGCGGCGCGCAGCTCCCGGCCGACGACGGCGAGGCGGGGCGCCGGACCGGTCGCGGTCTCCCGGTGCGGGGTGTCCCGGACGACCACGACGACCGTCAGCACCACCGTCGCCCCCACCGCCGCGGCGGTGAGGAAGGCGGGGGTCCAGCCCGCGCGGTGCAGCAACGCCACCAGCGGCACGGCGCCGAGGATCGCCCCCAACTGGCCGAACGTCCCGGTGAGCTGGGTCATCAGCGGGTTGCGCCGCCCTGGGAACCAGAACGCGACGATCCGCAGCACGCTGATGAAGGTCATCGCGTCGCCGAGCCCGACCAGGACGCGGGCGGCGATGGCGAGGCGCACGTCGGTGGCGAGGGCGAAGCAGAGCTGGCCGGCGACCATCAGCACGCCGCCGGCGACGAGCAGCCGGCGGGAGCCGAACCGGTCGAGCAGCACGCCGACCGGCACCTGCATCAGCGCGTACACGGCGAGCTGGGCGACGGAGAAGGTGGCCAGCACCGAGGCGTTGATCTGGAAGCGGTCCGCCGCGTCGACGCCGGTGACGCCGAGCGAGCTGCGGTGGAACACCGCGGCCACGTACGCGCTCACCGCCACGCCCCAGACCAGCGCGGCGGCCCGGCGCGGCGCGACCGGGGCGGGCGCCGGAACGCTGAGCACGCTCACCGCAGCGCCCGCAGCACGTGCGCGGCCTTGTCGATGTGCGCGGCGACGGCGGCGAGCCAGCGCCGCGGGTCGTCGGAGTCGAGCGCGGCCAGCTGGTCGGCGTGCTCGGCCAGCGCGGTCTCGGCCCAGCCGGGCGAGAGCCGGAAGCTGGCCTCTCCCATCCGCAGTTGCCGGTCGCGCAGCCGCTGGTACAGCTCGGCGAGGATCTCGTTGCCGGCCGCGTCGACCACTGTGGCGTGGAACGCCCGGTCGGCCTCCATCAGCGCGGTCAGGTCGCCGGCGGCGTGCGCGGCGCGCATCTCGGCCAGCCGGGCGGCGAGGTGGTCCCGCAGCTCCCGCCGCCGGGGCCAGACCCGCTCGGCCGCGTGCAGCTCGACCAGCCGCCGTGCCTCGATCACGTCGGTGACCTCGCGGGCGGAGACCGGGCGGATCAGCGCGCCCCGCTTGGGGTAGAGCTTGACGAGCCCTTCGGCCTCCAGGCGCAGCAGCGCCTCGCGTACCGGGGTGCGGGACACCCCGGTGGCCTCGGCGATCTCCCCCTCGGTCACCAGCGACCCGCCCGGGTGGATCTGCTCCAGGATCGCCCGCTTGAGGTGGCGGTAGGCGCGGTCGGCGGCCGACGGCGCGGTCGTCCGGCCGGCGGTGGCCCGGCCCGGCGAGGAGGGATGCGTCATGTATCTATGATGCGTTTCCGGCGTGGTGGCTGTTCGTCGCCCCGGCCGGCGGTGGCGCGCGCCACGCCGGCGCTGGGCCCGGGTGGCCCCGGCGACGTCAGCGCGGGCGGAGGGTCAGCAGCCCGTCGGGGTCGACGCCGGCGGCGGCGAACGGCGGGCCGAAGCCGCCCAGCAGGTCGGCCAGCCAGCGGGCCTCCCCCGGCGCGGCCCGCTCCAGCCGCATCCGGCGCATCCGCACCGGGGCCGCGCGCAGCCGCCGCAGCGCCCCGGTCGCCGCGTCGAGGACGGGCAACCAGAGCAGCCGCAGCTCGGGCCGGTACGACTCCTGCCCGCCGATCCCCTCGTAGTCGTCGACCAGATCGCCGCAGCCGTAGAGGATCAGGCGGTCGCGGTGGACCTCGACCGGGCGCGGGTGGTGCGACGAGTGGCCGTGCACCACGTCCACGCCGGCGTCGACCAGCCGGTGGGCGAAGTCGACGTGCCCGGGCGGCACCTCGTACCCCCAGTTGGAGCCCCAGTGCACGGAGACCAGGACCCGGTCGCCGGGCCCGGCCACGGCGGCGATCCGCCCGGCCAGCGCGTCCGCCGACGCGGCCGACACCTCCGGCAGGTACGCCACCCCCGGCGCGTCGGCGGCGGCCGCCCAGGCCGGGGGCACGCCGCTGGACGGCGCGGCGACCGACCAGACCAGCAGGCGGCGGCCGCCTGCGAGAGGCACCCGGGCGGGCTCCCAGGCCGACCCGGCGTCCCGCCCGGCGCCGGCGGTGGCGATGCCGGCGCCGGCCAGCGCGTCGAGGGTGTCGGCGAGCCCGACCGGCCCGAAGTCGAGGCTGTGGTTGTTCGCCAGCGCGCAGACGTCCAGCCGGGCCGCGGTGAGGCAGGGCAGGTTCCCCGGGTGCATCCGGTAGTGGACGGCCTTGGCCGGGGCGTGCTCGCCCTGGCCGGTCACCGCGGTCTCCAGGTTGACCACCCGCACGTCGGGGCGCAGCGCGTCGAGCAGGTCGAGCGCCTCGCCCCACGGCCAGTGCGCCGGCGCGGGGCGCGGGACGGGGCCGGCGGCGGCCTCGGCCAGGTCGACGTAGCCGCGCGCGTCCCGGACGGCCGGCTCGCGCAGCTCGGACGGGCCCGGTGCGGGCAGGATCGCGTCCACGCCCCGGCCGGTCATCACGTCGCCGCCGAGGAAGAGCGCCAGGTCGGGCATGCGGGGCGCTTTCCCCGTCGGGCCGCCCACTCACCTGAAAACGGTGGCCCGTCGGGGCGTGGGCGGCCCGGTTCGGGTAGCAGCGCCGCCATGACGGTTATGGTGGCGACCCGCAACCGGCGGGACCAGCTGCTGGAGACGCCGGGCCGGCACGCCGGCCGGGTGATCGTGGTGGACAACGGCTCCGACTACGCCGAGCGGGTGGTCGCCCACCACCTGCCGCCGCCCGCCGGGCGGGACCGGCGGGCGCGGCTCTGGGCGGAGGCGCTCAGCGCCACGAGGTGACCCGGGTGGGGCCGGCGGGCCGGCTGCCGGGGCGGACGGGACCCGCCCGCCCGGCACGGGCCGACCGTCGAACGGGCCGACCGTCAACCGGCCTCCGCTACCGCCGGCCGGGTCGCGGCGGGCCCGGCGCCGCCGTCCGCCGACGCGTCGCCGGCGGCGGCCCCCGCCGTCGACCAGAAGTCGACGAGCATGCGGTGGAACTCGTCGGCGCACTCGATCTGCGGCATGTGCCCGCAGTCGCGGAACAGGTGGGTGCGGGCACTGGGCAGGCGGGCCCGGGCGGCGTCCAGGTGCGTCGCCGGGAGGATGAGGTCCCTGTCGCCCCAGACGACGAAGGTGGGGATGTCGAGGCGTTCCACCTCGCCCAGCAGGTCCTCCCGCCACTGTGGGCTGACGCCCCGGAAGGTGCCGAGGTGGTGGGCGGTCTCCAGCATCACCCGGGCCGTGTAGGGCAGGCGGGCGATCTCCAGCGCGTGCGCGACGCGGTCGGCGGTGGCGAAGGCCGGGTCGTGGAAGAGCGACAGCACGACGCGGCGGGCGGCCCACCGGCTGGGCCGCAGCATCAGCCGGCCCAGCGGACGCAGCGCGAGCAGCCGGAGCGCCATGGTCACCTCCCGGCCGAAGCCGGCGCTGTTGACCAGCGTCAGGGTGGCGACCCGGCCCGGCTCGGACGCCGCGAGGCGCATGGCGACCGCCCCGCCGAGGGAGTTGCCAACCAGGTGCGCCGGGCGGTCGACGCCGACGACGTCGAGGTAGCGGCCGACGAACTCCGCCAGGGCCGGCAGGGTGTGCGGCCGGGCCATCGGCAGCGACCCGCCGTGGCCGGGCAGGTCGACGCTGTGCACCCGGAACCGGTCGGCGAGCCGCTCGTGCAGCTCGGTGAAGTCACGCAGGCTGCGACCGATGCCGTGCAGCAGCACCACCGGCGGCCCGTCGCCGTCGACGCGGTGGCACACCCGCCGGCCGTCGACGGTGACGTGCCGGGGCCGGTGCGCGGCCGGGGCGGTCACGCCGGCTCCCCGGCCGGGTCGGCCGCGGGGGCGGGCTCGGGTTGCCGTTGCGTCGGGGGCGGCGCGGCCGTGGCGCGGCGGGCGGGGCCGCCCGCCATCCGGTTGAGCCCGAAGGCGAGGATCCGGGGGTACGCCGCCGGCGCCACCCGGGCCAGCAGGTCGGGCAGCTTCGCCGACCAGCCGATCAGCACCCGGCCCCGGCGGCGCTCCACCCCGCGCAGGATCACCTCGGCGGCCCTGGCGGGGTCGATCGTGAGCAGCTTCTCGAACTGCCGGCGGCCGGTCTCGAACTCCTGGTGGGAGACGCCGCTGCCCACGCGTGCGTTCTGCGCGATGCGGGTGCGGATGCCGCCCGGATGCACCGACGTCACCCCGATCCCGTCCTCGGCCAGTTCCTGGCGCAGCGCCTCGGTGAAGCCCCGGACGGCGAACTTGCTGGCCGAGTAGGCGGTCTGGCCCGCCGGGGCGATTATCCCGAAGAGGCTGGAGACGTTGACCAGGTGCGCGCCGGGCTCCGCCCGCAGGGTGGGCAGCAGCGCGTGGGTCAGCTGCACCACGGCCCGGAAGTTGACGTCGACGACCCAGCTGAACTCGTCGAGGGTCACCTGGTCGAACCGGCCGCCCAGGGCCACCCCGGCGTTGTTGACCAGCAGCCGGACCGCCGGGTGCCGCTGCCGCAGCTCCTCGGCCACCCGCGCGGTGGCGGCGGCGTCGGCCAGGTCGTCCAGGTAGGTGGTGAGCTGCCGGTCGGGGTGCGCGGCGCGGACGGCCGCCACGACGGCGTCGAGCCGCCCCGCGTCCCGGTCGAGCAGCACCAGGTCGCTGCCCCGGCGGGCCAGCCCGTGGGCGAGGGCCTCGCCGATCCCGCTGGCCGCGCCCGTGACGACGGCCGTGCCGCCCGTGAAGACGAACCTACGCACGGACGGTCCTCCTTTCCGGTGTGCCGGCGTGGGAGAACCGCACGCCTTCGTCGCTGAGTCGGCCGTGCCGCATCAGCAGCACGTCCCGGGGATAGTTCTGGTGCAGCCGCCAGGGCGCCCGCGCACCCTGCTTGGGCAGCGCGTCGACGCTGCGCAGCACGTACCCGGCGGTCAGGTCGATGATCGGCGACAGCTCGCCGTCGGGCGGCGGAAGCGGGGTGACGACCTGCCGGCCGGTGCGGTCGAGGTGGCGCAGCAGCCGGCAGACGTAGCCGGCGACCAGGTCGGCCTTGAGCGTCCACGAGGCGTTGGTGTAGCCGATGGTCATCGCGAAGTTCGGCACCCCGGAGAGCATCATGCCCTTGTAGGCGACGGTGCCGGCCAGGTCGACCTCGGCGCCGTCCACGGTCAGGGTCATGCCGCCGAGGGCGAGCAGGTTGAGCCCGGTGGCGGTGACCACGACGTCCGCCGCCAGCTCCGCGCCGGAGGCGAGCCGGATGCCGTTCTCGGTGAAGGTGTCGACGGTGTCGGTGACCACCGACGCCCGGCCCGTCCGCAACGCCGTGAACAGGTCGCCGTCGGGCACCACGCACAGCCGCTGGTCCCAGGGGTCGTAGCGGGGCGAGAAGTGCCGGTCGACGTCGTAGCCGGCCGGCAGCCGACCCCGCACGGCGCGCAGCAGCAGGCGCTTGACCAGGGCGGGGGCGCGCCGGCTGAGCTGGAAGTTGGCGGTGCCGAGCAGGACGTTCTTCCAGCGCACGACCGGATACGCGGCCTTCGCCGGCAGCCAGCGCCGCAGCGCGTCGGCGAGTACGTCGCGCGACGGCAGCGCCAGGACGTACGTGGGCGAACGCTGGAGCATGGTGACGTGGGCCGCCCGCTCGGCCATCGCCGGCACCAGGGTCACCGCGGTGGCGCCGCTGCCGATCACCACCACCCGCTTGCCGGTGTGGTCGAGGTCCTCGGGCCAGTGCTGCGGGTGCACGATCCGCCCGGCGTACCGCTCCGTGCCGGGAAACCGCGGGGTGTGGCCGGCGTCGTAGCGGTAGTAGCCCGAGCAGGTGAACAGGAACGAGCAGGTCAGCTCGACCGTCTCGCCGGTGTCGTCGCGGTGGGCGCGCACCGTCCAGCGGGCCCGCTCGCTGTCCCACTCGGCGCGCACGACGCGGTGCCGGAAGCGGATGTGGTCGGTGACGCCGTATTCCCGGGCGGTGCGGCGGACGTAGTCGCGGATGGCGTCGCCGTCGGCGATGGCCTTCGGGTCCGTCCACGGCCGGAACGAGTAGCCGAGGGTGAACATGTCGGAGTCGGACCGGACGCCGGGGTAGCGGAACAGGTCCCAGGTGCCGGCGATCGCGTCGCGGGCCTCCAGCACCGCGTACGTCTTCTCCGGACACTCGCGGCGCAGGTGGCAGGCGGCGCCGATGCCGGACAGGCCGGCGCCGACGATGAGCACGTCGACATGGTCGGTCGCCATCCCGCCTCCCGTCCGCCGTGTGACACCGGACACTATCCACGGCCGTCGACGCCAGTCAACACCCTGTCGAGTGCCATCGACAGGGTGTCGATCCGGTGTAGAGTCACCGGCCATGACGCAGGCCCGTACGGCCGCCGGGAACGCCACCGCCCGCGGACGGCGCGCGGGGCGCTCGGCCGGGGACGAACGTGAGCTGGCCATCCTCGCCACCGCCGAGCGGCTCCTGCGGCAGCGGGCCGTCGCCGACATCTCGGTCGACGACCTGGCGCGCGGCGCCGGCATCTCCCGGCCCACCTTCTACTTCTACTTCCCGTCGAAGGACGCGGTGCTGCTGACGCTGCTCGACCGGGTCACCGAGGAGGCCGACGCCGCGGCCGGGGACGTGCTGGAGCGGCTGGCCGAGGACCCGCGGGCGCGGTGGCGGGAGCTGATCCACCGGTTCCACGAGACGTTCGGCGCGCACCGGGCGGTGGTGCTGGCCTGTGCCCAGGTGCGCGGCACCAACGCCGAGGTGCGCCGGCTCTGGGCGAGCGTCCTGGAACGCTGGGTGCACGCCATCGAGACGGCCGTCGAGGCCGAGCGCCGCCGGGGCGCGGCCCCCGACGGCGTGCCGGCCCGCGACCTGGCCATCGCGCTGAACTCGATGAACGAGCGCGTCTGGTACGCCACGTTCGCCGGCGACGGGCCGGCCGTGGCCGAGCGGGACGTGGTCGACGTGCTGCTCGACGTCTGGCTGGCGGCGATCTACCGCAGCACCGCTCCCCCGCCGGCGTGACCCGCCGTCGGCCGGGCCCGGCCGGCTTCGGCGGCCCGGTCAGCCGGCCCGATCGGCTTCGGCGGCCCGGTCAGCCGGCCGGCGCCCGGCTGAACTCCATGACCCAGTTGGTCTCCCAGGTGCGCTCCCCGTCGGTGGAGAACGCCTGTTCCCAGCGGCACGACGTGGGGGTGATCGCGGTCCAGACGAACCGGCACCGCACCGGGCGGCCCTCGTCGACGTCGTCGGCGAAGAACGTGCCGGTCCCGTCGACGAACCGGCCCACCACCGGCGGCAGCTCCAGCACGCCACGCCGGCTGTTCATCCAGTAGATCGACCAGGTGCCGGCCGCCGGGTCGAAGATCCGCACGGTGGCGCCGGAGAAGCCCCGCGTCGGAAAGGTGATCTCGTCGAAGCTGCCGGCGCCGCCGAAGAAGGTGCCGGCCACGGAGACCCCGGGGAACTCGTCCCAGTCGTCGCTGCCGACGTGCCGCTCGCGCAGGCGTCGGTTGGTCACGTCCCAGGTGCCGACGAGGAAGTCGAAGTCGCCCATCAGCGTCCCACCGGCCCCTCGGGGCGGGTGTCGGCGAGCCAGCCGGCCAGGTCCGGGCGCTGCGGGGCCAGCACGTGCCGGGCCCAGGCCGCCCGCTCATGCTCCAGCACGGCCAGCTCCCAGACGCAGCCCGCCCACGGGCGGTTCAGCTCCACGAAGCGCGTCGGGTCGTCGTCCGGGCAGTCCAGGGCGGGCTGGCCGGCCGCCGCGATCCGGATCTCGACGACGTTGTCCCAGACCCAGCTGTACGCCAGCAGGTACGCCCCCGTGTCGGCGCCCCGGTGCAGCACGACCCAGCCGGCCGCCGGGGTGTCGTCGCCGGCGCGGTCCGGCAGCAGGCGGGGCAGCACCACGTACGCGGCCCGCTCCACCTCCGGGGCGATCCGCCGCTGCGGCTGGTCGACGTGGTAGCGCTTGAGTTGCCGGCCGGCGACCGTGAGAGGCCCCGGCACCCGCAGTTCCTTGTCGTGAAATGCCATGCCGGGACGGTACGGACGCTCCCCTGACAGCTAGTGTCAGCGAAGTGCGGGCCAGTCGACTCATCTCCCTGCTGATGCTGCTCCAGGCGCACGGGCGGATGACCGCCGCGCAGCTCGCCGAGCGGCTGGAGGTGTCCACCCGCACCGTCTACCGCGACGTCGAGGCACTGCACACCGCCGGCATCCCGCTCTACGGCGAGGCCGGGCACGCGGGCGGCTACCGGCTCGTCGAGGGCTGGCGGACGCGGCTGACCGGGCTGACCGCGCAGGAGGCGGAGCGGCTCTTCCTCGCCGGCCTGCCCGGGCCCGCCGCCGAGCTGGGCTACGGGGCGGCCGTGGCCGCGCTCCAGCTCAAGCTGCACGCCGCCCTGCCACCCGAGCTGGCCGACCGCGCCGCACGGATCCAGGAACGCTTCCACCTGGACACCCCCAACTGGTACGCCGACGGCGACACCTCGCCGCACCTGCCCGACGTGGCCGAGGCGGTCTGGCGGCAGCGGCGGATCGCGGTGCGCTACCGCAGCTGGGCCGGGGAGGTCGACCGGGTGCTGGAGCCCTACGGCCTGGTCCTCAAGGGCGGCCGGTGGTACGCGGTCGCCGGCCGGCCCGGGCGCGACGAGCCCGCCACCTACCGGGTCAACCAGGTCCTGTCGCTGACCACGTCGGACGAGGAGTTCACCCGGCCGGCCGGGTTCGACCTGCCCGCGTGGTGGCGCGAGCACGTGGCGCGGTTCCGGGCCCACCTGCACCGCGACGACGCCACCGTCCGGCTCTCCCCGCGCGGCCGGGAACGGCTGCGGGAGGTCGCCAGCGAGCTGGTGGCGGCCTCCGCCGAGCGGACCGCCGGGCCGCCCGACGACGCCGGCTGGGTGACCGCCGTCATCCCGATCGAGTCGCTCACCCACGCCCACGGCGACCTGCTGCGGCTCGGCGCCGACGTGGAGGTGCTGGCCCCGGCCGCGCTGCGCGAGCGGCTCGCCGCCACCGCCGCCGACCTCGCCGCCCTGTACGCCCCGCGCCCCGTTCCCGAGGTGTCCCCGCCGCCGCCGTGACCGCCCGTCCACGCCCGGCGGCCCGACGTCGGCGCGCCGGAAAGCCCGGCCCGGCCCCGCCTCGACGGCAATCCGACACCCTGCGGCGACACTCCGACCACTCGGCGTATTGCCTGCCGGTCGGTGCGGTCGTTGAGTGGGCAGGGGAAGGCTTCGACCACCGCGTCAGCGGACCGGGAGGCGATCGTGGGGCTCATCCAGATCGAGGGCACGGCCGAGGTGCTGCGCGGGCTGCGCGGCGTGGCGGGGCTCGACCTGATCGACCCGAGCGCCGCGGCACTGGGCGGGGACCGCTACCGCATCTCGGCGTACGCGCCGGAGGAACTGATCCCCGAACTGCAGGCGCGCGGCGCCCAGGTGCGGGTGATGATGTCGACCGGTCAGTTCGACGCCTTCCATGCCGAGGTCGCACGGCACCTCGCCCCACCACCGGAGTCGTCGGCCCCGCCGGAGAGCGCCGGGGAGCGCTGAGGTGCCCCCGCCGTACCCGGACATCACCGCGCCGCTGCGCGCGCAGGAGATCGAGGACGCGCTCGCCGACCTCGCCGCCAGCTTTCCCGCGCTGTGCACCCGGACGGTCTTCCCGACGGAGACCGCCGAGGGCCGGACGCACAGCTACGTCAGGATCGCCAACGGCAGCGGCCCGAACCGGCCGGCGGCGCTGATCGTCGGCGGGGTGCACGCCCGCGAGTGGGCGCCGCCCGACGCGCTGGTCGCCCTCGCCCGCAACCTGCTGGTGTCGTACACGTCGGGCACCGACGTCGTCTTCCCGGCGATGACCGTCACCCCACTGGCCGGCGCCCCGGTCCGCTACCGCGCCTGGCGGATCCCGGCGGCCGACGTCAACGACATCGTCACGAAGCTCGACCTCTACGTCCTGCCGCTGCTCAACCCGGACGGGCGCGAGCACGACCTGACCCACCTCAGCGAGCCGGGCTGGCGCAAGAACCGCAGCCCCCAGGCGGGCGGCGAGATCGGCGTCGACCTGAACCGCAACTTCGACATCATCTGGCGGTTCGAGGACTACTACGACGTGGCGCTCTACCGCGCCCGGTACGGCTCGGACCCGGCCTCCACGTCGCCGGCCGAGGACACCTACCGCGGGCCGTCGGCGCATTCCGAGGTGGAGACCCGTCACCTGGAGTCCCTGCTGGACACCCTGCCGATCCACTACTACGCGGACGTGCACATGTTCGGCCGCAACATCCTCTACTCCTGGGGGTTGGAGGAGGACGGCGACGACCCGGCGATGCACTGGCGGGCGCCCGCCTTCGCCGGCACCCGGGACGGGCTGATCGCCGGGGATCCGGCGCTGCCGTCGGGCCGGACCGACTACAAGGAATACCTCCCCGACGACCCGCCGCACCGGATCCGCTCGCGGGCGCGCCTGATCGCCACGG
Source organism: Micromonospora citrea (assembly GCF_900090315.1). Lineage (NCBI taxonomy): Bacteria > Bacillati > Actinomycetota > Actinomycetes > Micromonosporales > Micromonosporaceae > Micromonospora > Micromonospora citrea. The sequence goes on from NZ_FMHZ01000002.1 coordinate 7,093,965, forward strand.
CGATGCACGACGAGATCCTCCGGTCGGCCGGGGTCGACCCCGCCGCGCCCGCCTCCACGACCCAGCGCGCCCACTCCGAGTACACCGTCGGGCAGAGCGCGTTCCTCTACCTCCCCGTGGGCGGCGGGCCGAACTCCGGGTGCAGCGACGACTACGCGTGCAGCCGGCAGTTCGCGCTGCCGAACCGGCAGCCGATCTTCGCGTACTGCCTGGAGACGGGGCACGCCGAGGAGCAGGGCTTCCACTGCAACTACGCCGATCCGCCCGGCCACTTCCGCAAGATCAACCGTGAGATCCACGCGGCGGTGACGGCGCTGCTCAAGGTGGCCGCCTCAGCCCCGCTGCCCGCTGCCGGCGGCGGGGGCGGAGGCGGAGGCTGCCTGATCGCCACCGCGGCGCTGGGGCACCCCGACCATCCGGACGTGCGCTACCTGCGGCACCTGCGCGACGAGCGGCTACGGGCCTCACCGCGCGGCGCCCGGATCGCCGACACCCTGGACCGGGTCTACTACAGCTTCAGCCCGGCCGTGGCCCGGTGGCTGCGGCGGCACCGCCGGGCCCGCACGGCCGTGCGGGTCGGGCTGATCCGACCGCTCGCCGCCACCCTGCGCCTGTTCCTCGGGCCGCGGCGGACACCGGCGCCGAGCCGGACCGCGTCCGCCGGTGAGCCCCCACCGAGCCGGACCGCGTCCGCCGGTGAGCCCTCGCCGAGCCGGACCGCGTCCGCCGGCGCGCCCCCGCCGAGCCGGACCGCGTCCGCCGGCGCGCCCCCGCCGGGGCGGACCGCTGCCGCCGCCGGGCCGCCGGGCGGGCGGCGCGACGGCACCGACCCGGGAGGTGGGAGCTGATGGCCGGGACCGCCGAGCAGCTCGCCGTCGAACTGGCCCGGCTACTCGACCCGGTCACCGAGCGGCTGGCCGCCGGGCAGCTTGTCGACCTCTTCGCCGAGCTGGGCCTGCCGCTGCCCGGCCCGGTCGCGGGCGCCCCCGGTGTGGCCGCCGCCGCCGGCACCGCCGGCACCGCCCTCGCCGCCCTCCCGCCGGCGGTCACCGCCCTGGTCGACGCGATCGCCGACGACGACTCCGCCGCCATCGCCGCCGCCCTGGGCGACCTGCTGCCGCTGATCGTCGACGCCGTCGACGCCGTCCGGGCCCTGGCCGGCGCGGTGCAGTCCGCGTACGCCGCCGGCGGTGCGGTCAGCGCGCCGCTGGCCGCGATCCTCGCCGATCTGCCGCAACGCCTGGTCGACTGGACCGCCGCCAGCTACCTGCTGGACCGTCGGCCGGCGCTCGGCCGCGCCCTCGCCCTGTTCGGGCTCGTCGACAACGTCGCCGTGCCCGCCGACGGGGACCGGCCCGCCTACCTGCGGCGCGGGCTCCGGCTGGACCGGCTCGGGGTGTTGCTCGACGATCCGGCCGCAGCCCTGAGCCAGGTGTACGGCTGGGGCGGGTCCACCCTCGACGCCGCGCTGTTGTTCGCCCGGCTGCGCGACTGGCTGACCGCCGTCGGCGTACCGGCGGTGGTGCTCGCCGGGTCCGGCGGCCGTCCCGAGCTGGCCGCGTTCCTGTTCCGGCTGCACGCGGTGGCGGGGCTGCCCCCGGGCACGCCCACCCCGCTGGAGCTGACCCTCGACGTGTTCGACCTCGGCGGGCTGGACATCCCCCTGCCGATCGGCGACACCTGGGCGGTATGCCTGCGCGGCCAGGGCAGCCTCGACCTCGGCGCCGCCCTGCGCGTCGAGCCGCCCGCCACGCTGCGCCCGCAGGCCCCCGCTCCCGGGGTCGCCGGCGAGCTGACCGTGTCGGCGGAGCGGCTGCCCACCGGCCCGGGGCCGATGGTGCTCTTCGGCGAGGCCGACGGCACCCGGCTCACGGCCACCGCCGTCCGGGCCGCCGTCGGCGCCGCGTTCGCCGCCGACGGGGGCGGGGTCAGCGCCCGGCTGGTCGTCGACGCCGAGGTCGCCGCGGGCCGCCTGGTGATCGCCTTCGGCGGCGCCGACGGCTTCCTGTCCAGCGTGCTGCCGGCCACCCTGGAGGTCGACTTCGACCTCGGGCTGCACTGGGACCCGGTGGCCGGGCTGACCCTGCGCGGCGGCGCCGGGCTGGTGCTGGCCGTCCCCCTCACGGTGCGCCTGGGCCCGCTGCGCCTGGACCGGCTCGACCTGGCCCTGCGCCCCGGCGCGGCCGGCATCACCCTCGAGGTCCGCCTCACCGGCGGCATCGACCTCGGGCCGTTCGCCGCGAGCGTGACCGGCATCGGCGTCGGCGCCGACCTGGCCGTACGCGACGGCAACCTGGGCCCGGTCGACCTGACCTTCCGCTTCCTGCCGCCCACCGGGCTCGGCATGGTCGTCGACGCCGGGCCGGTCACCGGCGGAGGCTTCATCGGCTTCGACGAGCCGGCCGGCCGCTACTCGGGCGTCCTCGCACTCAAGCTCGGCGTGGTCGGGGTGGAGGCGGTCGGCCTGCTCGACACCCGGCTGCCCGGCGGCGGGTCCGGCTACGCGCTGCTGATCCTGCTGCGGGCCACCTTCCCGCCGATCCAGCTCGGCTTCGGCTTCGCGCTCTCCTCCGTCGGCGGGCTGCTCGCGCTGAACCGGCAGACCGACGTGGACGCGCTGCGCGCCCGGATGGCGTCCGGCACCGTCGGGCGGATCCTCGCCCCGGAGGACCCGGTCCGCAACGCCCCGGTGCTCCTGGCCGACCTGGCGGCGGTCTTCCCGCCCACGCCCGGCGTGATCGTGGTCGGGCCGACACTGCAACTGTCCTGGGCGGAGCTGGTCCGCTTCGACATCGGCGTGTTCATCGAGCTGCCCGGCCCGCGCAGGATCGTGATCCTCGGCTCGGCGCGGGCGGGGATCGAGAACCCGTCCGGCGGCCGGCCCTACCTGCAGATCCGGCTGGACATCCTGGGCGTGGTCGACTTCGCGCAGCAACTGGTCGCCTTCGACGCGGTCCTCGTCGACAGCCACCTGCTGGAGATCCTCGAACTGACCGGGGGCGCGGCGTTCCGGCTCAGCTACGGCGCCGAGCCGTACGTGGTGCTGACCGTCGGCGGCTTCCATCCGGCGTACAACCCGGCGCCCCTGGTGTTTCCCGCCGGCCTGACCCGGATCGCCATGACCCGCGGCGAGCCCGACGACCTGCTCTACTTCCGCTTCGAGGGCTACTTCGCGGTCACCACGAACACGCTGCAGTTCGGCGCGGCCGTCGAGGTCGTCGTCAACCTGGGGCCGTTCAACATCCGGGGCTTCCTCGGCTTCGACGCGCTGATCCGGTTCCAGCCGTTCCACTTCGACTTCGCCATCCGCGCCTCGGTGCGGGTGCGCTGGCGCGGCCGCACCCTGGCCGGGCTGGACCTCACCGGCAGCCTCTCCGGTCCCGGCCCGGTGGTCTTCCACGGCAGGGTGACCCTGGAGATCCTGTTCTTCGAGATCACCTTCGCGGAGACCATCACCCTCGGCTCGACCACGCCACCGGCCGTCACGCCGGTCGCCTCGGCCGTGGCCGAGCTCGCCGGGGAGCTCGCCGACCCGGCCAACCTGCGCAGCACCGGCGCGGCCGACACCGCCGTGGTCGTCGAGCCGGCCCGCACCGCCGCGCTGCCCGTGGTCTCGCCGCTGGGCCAGGCCGTCTGGACCCAGGAACGCGCCCCGCTGGACCTGCTGCTGCAACGCTTCGAGGGCGCGCCGCTGACCCGGCCGGAGACCGTCACCGCCACCGGCCCGCAGGTCACCGGCACCGAGGTCGACTGGTTCGCGCCGGGCGGCTTCGCCGACCTCACCGACGCCGACGCGCTGAACCGGCGCGCCTTCGAACGGCTCGCCGCCGGCGTCCGGCTGGGCGGCGAGGGCGTCGACGCCGGACCGGCCACCGTGCTCACCGTCACCGTCAAGCAGATCCGGCTGCCCGCGCCGCCGGTGCTGCTCGTCGCCGCCGCGCTGCCCCGGTGGCTGCTCGCCGCGGCGGCCGGCCGCACCGGTCGACCCGAGCGCGACCCGGTCACGCCGGCGGTGGGCGTGCGGGACGAGACCTGGGCCGTGCACGGCGCGGGGGGCGCGGTGACGACCGGGCTGTCCCAGGCGCAGGCCCACCAGCTGGCCACCGTGGGCGGCGCCGGCGCCGCCGTCGCGGCGACCGACCCCGTGCCGACGATGAGCTTCTAGGGGGAGGCGAGGATGGCCGACGAACAGCTCACCTTCCACGGCTGGGCGCGGGAGCGGATCGCCGCGCTGGCCACCGGCGTGCAGGACGGGCGGCCCCGGGTCGAGACGCCCGTCACCCTCACCGGCACCGACGCCACCGGCGCGACCACCACCGCCGCCACCGGCACCGTACGGTTCCTGCTCGCCGGCCCGGCCGACGTGGTCCGCCTCGCCCCCGGGGCGGTAACCCGCCGCTACCCGACGCCCGGCACCGTCGACCACGAGTCGGACCGCTGCCCGCACGTGGAGTTCGCCGACGCGACCCTGCCGTGGCGGTACGCCCCGGCGCCCCGCCCGGCCGCCGGCGCCGGCGCGCAGCACCCCTGGCTGGTGCTGGTCGTCGGGCTGGAGGGCGACGAGCTGACCCTCGCCGGGGACCAGGTGACGCTCAGCCCGGCCGTCCAGGCGTTGCACCCGCTGGGCACCGGTGCGACGCCGTACCGGTGGGCGCACCTGCAGGTGGACACCGCCGGCAGGCGGATCGCCCGGCTGCTCTCCGGCCGCCCCCTCGCCGCGGGCACCGACTACGTCGCGGCGCTGGTGCCGGCGTACGACGCGGCGGGGCAGCCGCGGTGGGCGGGCACCGGCCCGGCCACGGTGCCCTGCTACGACACCTGGCGATTCCGCACCGCCACCCCGGCGGGCAGCTTCGAGGACCTGGCCGCCGCGCTGCGCCCCGGCGCCGCCGAGCCGGAGACCGGCCGGGCACCGCTGGACTACCCCCGTGTGCCCGACGCCGGCGACCTGGCGGTGCGCGGCGCGCTCGCCCCGCTCGGCGGTACCGACGCGGCGCTGCCCGCCGAGGTCCACGACGACCTGGACGCGCTGCGCACCCCCGCGCGGGACGACCGGGGCCGGCCGATCGTCGGGCTGCCCCGCTACGGCGAGGCGTGGCGGGCCGGCGCCCCGGAGGAGACCACCTGGGGCGCCGGCCTGAACACCGACCCCCGGGACCGGGGCGTCGCCGGGCTCGGGCTGGAGCTGGGCATCCGCCTCCAGGAGGAGCTGGTCGCCGAGGCCCGCGCCCACCAGGGGGCGCTCGCGGAGGCGCGGCAGCGGATCCGGGACCTGGTGCTCGGTCTGCACGCCGCGGGCGGGCTGTGGCGGCGTCGGACGCCCGGCGACGCGTACGAGCGGCTCTGGCTGCTCGGGCCGGCGCTGGGCCGCGTGGTCACCCCGGACGGGACGGTGGCCGCGCTCGCCACCGCCGCGGACCGGCCACTGCCCGCGGGGCTGTTCTCCGGCGCGGCCCGGCGGATCCTGCGCGCCGGGCCGGCGCGGACCGCGCTGACCGCCGCCGCAGCGGCGCCGCCGGCCGAGGTGCTGAAGGCCGCCAACCGGTGCCCGCGCCCGCCCCGCCCCGGCGCCGGCGGGCTGCCGCTGGAGGATCTCGGCATCGACCTCGCCGACCTTGAGGAGCGTCGACGTCGGGCGGCGGAGACCGGCGAGGTGGACCTGACCGCCGCCGCCGAGCGGGCCAAGGAGCTGGCCGAGGCGGCCCACCCGAAGCTGCGTGACCTGGCGTACTCGGTGGCCGAGCGGCTGGCCCGGGCGGCGCACTCCGGATCACCGGCGCCGTGGGCCCAGGCCGTGGCCCTGCTGGCCGCCGCCGCGACCGTCGACGACCGCGACGAACGGGAGCTGGAGCGGCTCGTCGCCGCCCTGCTGGAGCTGCTCGAACGCTGGCCGAAGCCGGCCGGCGAGGACGACCTGCCGACGCTGCTCGACGGGCTGGCCGAGCCGGAGCCGGTGGAGCCGCCGTGCCGCCCGGTCGACCTGGACGCGCTGGCCGCCGGGGTGGCCGCGGCGTTCGACCCGACCCGCCCCGACGCCGCCGCCCGGGTGCGCGTGCTGTCCACGATCGATGGTCTCGATCCGGCGCGGCCGCTCGCCCCGCCGGAGGTCTGCGTGGGGCTGGACCGGCCGGTCTGGGCCGACCTGCGCGACGCCTTCGACGAGTGGCTGCTGCCCGGCGTCGGCGCGCTGCCGGACAACTCGGTGATCGCGGTGGAGACCAATCCGCGTTTCGTCGACGCCCTGCTGACCGGGCTGAACACCCAGCTCCTCGGCGAGCTGCGGTGGCGCAACATCCCGGTGGCCACCGGCTGCACCCCGCTGCGGGTGTTCTGGAGCCGGACCGACACCGGCACCGGCGTACGCGTCGACGACATCACCGGCATCGGCAGCTGGCCGGACGGCAGCGGTCTGGGCACCCCGGCGCACCGCCCGGCCGGTGCCTCGGGCCGGGACCTGGTCGTGGTGATCAAGGGGCGGTTGTTCCTCCGCTACCCGGCCACCGTCGTCTACCTGGTCACCGCCGAGCACGCCGGCACGGTCGACTTCGGGCAGGACCCGCCGGCCGGCGCGGTCCGGGTGCTGCCCAGCTTCCAGGGGCGGATCGGCACCGACGTGACCTTCTTCGGCTTCCAGGGGTTCGAGCCGGCCGACGTGCTGCGGCACTGGCTGGTCTTCGAGGAACCCCCGGCCGGCTACCGCTTCGCCAACGACGCGTCGACTTCCCCGGCGCCGGAGACCTGGGCGCGGACCAGTTTCGCCCGCCCGGTGCGGGTGCTCATCCGCGGCGACCACCTCGACCCGGAGGGACCGTGATGGCGGAACCAGTCGTCGGCGTGCTGCTGCCGGTGCGGATCGAGACCCGGTTCTCCCCCGGCCTGCTGCGCCTGCGGGTCGTGCCGGACGAGCCCTGGTTCGCCCGGCACGACCCGCGGGTGTCGCCGGGCGAGATCGACGCGGTGCGGCGCCACCTCGACGCCGGGGGCGGCGAGGTGGCCTGGCGCGAGCTGACCGTCCAGGTCGGCGGGGCACGGGCGGTCTGGCTGGTCCGGACGCTGGTGGTCACCGCCCCCGACGGCACCGCCGCGCTGCGGCCGGTCGGCGCGGGCGAGCTGCGCACCGAACCGGCGTTCCCCCGGATCGAGGGGTTCCCGGACACGCTGCACGTCTGGCTGGCCCGCGGCGGCGGCCCACCGGCCGTGGTGTTGACCCTCACCGTCGACCGGAGTCGACTCGCCGTCGACTTCCCCGACCCGGACGCGCCCGCCGATCGGCGGTGGTGGGACGACTGGGACGAGGCCGTCGCGGCCGGCCTGGCCGGAAAGGTGCCGCTGGACGGCGACCCGACCGACGTCGACGCGCTCTACGTCACCGGTCTCGGCGACGGCGACCCGGGCGCGCTGTTCGGCAGCCACCGCGACGAGGGACGGCTGTCGCTGCTGGCCCCCGGCTCGGCGACGAACACGGTGGACGGCGCGCCCGCCGTACCCGTCACCGGGGATCCGACGGCCTGGTGGGGCGTGCTCACCGGGGCGCCCACCGACACCGAGCGGCTGGTCTCCGCCGCGCTCACCGGCGATCCCGGGCTGCTCGGCGCCCTGCCGGGCGGCGCGGAGCCGCACCGACGCTGGGCGGGCGGGGCGGTGGCCGGGCTCTGGCCCGCGCTGTGGGGTTTCGCCGGGGCGGACGTGTGGGCGGTGCCGACCGGCGCCGCCGCCGAGTGGGCGCCCGGGGCGCTGCTGCCCGAGGGTCCGTTCCCGACGCTGCGCGTCGGCCCCCAGCCGTACGGGCTGCTGCCGGCCACGGTGCTGCGCCGCTGGGTGCCCGAGCCGAAGGACCCGCCGGTCGAGGCGGGCCTGGTCGAGCCGCTGTCCCACCTGCGCGCCGAGTACGCCGCCGCCGCCGAGCAGCGGGGCACGGTGGTCGGGGCGTCCACCGAGGAACTGCTCGACCTGATCGGTCAGGTGCCGACCTCGCCGCTGTTCCGACACCGTCGGGCCTGGCCGCTGGAGCTGTGGTGGCTGGTGCTGCTCCTGCTCGGCTACGGCACCTCCTGGTCCGACCTGGACGCGGCCTGGCGGCACCGGCACCCCGACGCCGATCGGCTGGGCCTGGCGCCGCACCGCCGCTACGGAGCCACGGGCGCGCCCCGCCGACTGGAGATCCCGCTCGTGACGCCGGACGGCATGCCCGCCGGCACCGGCGTCGCCGACGTGCTGAAGCGGCTGGTGGAGATCGCGGAGGAGCAGCCGTGGGCCTACGCCAACCGCGCGAACCTGGAGAAGGAACTGCTCAGGGAATATCCGCTGGACAGCCTGCTGCTGCGGCTCGCCGTCCGGTCGTTGCAGGTGGCCATCGGCGACGTGGGGCGGGCGCTGGCCGGCGAGGCCCCGCCCGGCCCGGAGCCGGTGGCCCGGGACGCCGCCACCGCCGGCCGGCTCCAGGGCTGGATCGCCGACACCCCCGCCACAGCGCTGCACGGCCCCACCCCGCAGGCCCGCGCCTACGAGCGGGTGGTCGACGGGCTGCTCACGCTCGGCGAGATCGACCCGCCCCGGCTGGAACGGCTGCTGCGCGCCAGCGTGGACACCGCCGCTTACCGCGTCGACCCCTGGCTGCTGGGGCCGCCCACCCGGCGGCTGCACGACCTGGTGCGACAGCAGGCGGCCAAGCCCCGGCTCGGCGCGTACGGCTGGGTGGACCGGCCCCGGCCGGGGGCCCCCGGGCCCACGGCCGCCGGCCTGATCCACGCGCCCTCGGCCGGGCAGGGTCTCGCCGCCACGGTGCTGCGGGACCGGGCGGTCAGCGACCCGTCGTCCCGCTGGGACCTGGACCTCACGTCCCGGTCGGTCCGCGACGCCGACCGGATCGCCGAACACGTCCGGGTCGGCGCGCACCTGGCCGAGGCGCTCGGCCGCGAGGTCGAGCGGGTGGTGGGCACGCCGGCCGACGTGGAGCGGCTGCGCCGGGACTTCCCCGTCCGCACCGAGCACGCCGGGCGGCGGGTCTGCGACGGGCTGGCCGTGCTGGCCGCCCCGCCCGGTGGACTCGGGCTGGACCCGGCCCGCCTGGCCGGCCTGGACCGGCTTCGCGTCGCCATGGACGCCTACGGGGACCTGCTGGTCGCCGAGGCCGTGCACCACGTCACCGAGGGCCGGGCCGAGGTGGCCGGGGCGGCGCTCGACGCCGCCGCCGGGTTGACCCGGCCGCCGCGGCTGGGGTTGCTGCGCACCCCCCGGGAGGGACGGGCGGTCGGCACCGGCGTGGTCGTCGTCCTCCCGCACGTCGCCGACCCGGTCCTGCCGGTGGACCCGACCGACCGGGCCGCCCTCGCCCCGGCCGCCCTGGCCGACCCGGCGACCGCCGCGTTCCTGGCCGCCCAGGTCGGCGCCGACTGGACGTTCGAGGTCGCCGCCGGCGGGCTGGTCGCCACCGTCACCCTCGACGCGCTGGGGCTCGGCCCGGCGGACGCGCTGGCCCTGACGCGCACCGACCTGGAGCGCCTCGCCGTCGCCGCCGGTGCCGCCGCGCTCGGCGCGGACCCGGCCGAGGCCACGCTGACCGGCGGCGACGGCGGCGACCGCTACGAGGCCGCCGCGCGGCTGGTCGCCCTGGTCGGGCGCCGGCCGGCCGACCCGGACGCGACGGCCGAGCGGCCGGACTCCGCCGACCCGCCCGCCGCCGCCCACGCCGACCTGCTCGCCCGCTACGGCCGGGTCCGGGACACGGCGGCGGCCCTGGCCGTCCGGCTCGCCGCCGAGCTGGCGCTGACCGCGGACGACGGCGGCATCGGCGGCGCCGACCCGGCGGTGCTGACCCGCCTGGTCACCGCCGCCCGTGCCTGGGGGCTCGCCCCCGACCCGACGCCGACGGAGGCGACGTCGGGCGCCGAGGCCGCGCAGCGGCGGCTGGTGGCGCAGGCCGCCCGGGTGCGGGAGCTGCTCGACGCGCGGCTCGCCGCCGCCGCCGACACCGCGCCGGCCGGCCCGGGGTCGCCCTCCCCGGCGGCGGAGCTGACGCGCGACGACCTGGTCGGGCAGCTCGCCGCGCTGGTCAGCCCGACGGGCCAGCTCGCGCTGACCGCCCGGCTGCCCCGCTCGGCGCTGCCCGCGCTGACCGGCGACGGGACGGTCGACACGGACTGGTTGCCGGTGGTCGCGGCCGTCCGGGAGCCGCTCGCCAGGCTGGAGGCGCACCAGCTCGCCGACGGCACTCCCGCCGCCGCCGGGCCGGCCCTCGCCGCCTGGAGCAACAAGCCCGGCGACCCGTGGCAGAGCGGCGGGCCCGACGGGCGACGGCTGATCCTCGCGTACGCCGACCCGACGCTCGACCTCACCGCCACGCCGCCGGGGGCACCGGTCGCGGTGGCCGTGCTCGACCGGTTCACCGAGGTGGTTCCGGAGGCGGCGCAGGCCACGGCGGCGACCTTCGGCTTCGACGCCCCGGCCGCCCGCGCGCCGCAGGCGATCCTGCTCGCCGTGCCGCCGGACCTGTCCCGACCGCTCGACCCCGAGACCCTGGTGGAGCTCCTCGCCGAGGTCCGCGAGCTGGCCCGGGCCCGGGTCGCCCGGCCGGCAGACCTCACCCCCGGCCTGCGCGGGCTGCTGCCGACCGGGCTGCTGCCCGCCGACGGGCCCACGGGGGTCCCGCTCGATCCGACCCGGAGGTGACCCGGCGATGGCGCTGGTCTTCGACACGGTACGACGGCTGGAGGCGGACCCGGCCGGGCCGGACCTGACCCGTGGCTTCGCCGCCGAGGTCGCCGACCCGGCCTGGTTGCTCGGCCGGCAGTGGCAGCTCGGCGAGCACCAGGGCGAGGACGCGTCCTCCCCGGTACGGGTCAGCTACCGGGCCCGGCTCACCCCCGTCGACCCGCTGGGCGGGCAGCCGCACCTGGACCCGCGCACCACCCCCGCCGAGGCGATCGTCGAGTCCGAGCCGGGTGACTGGTGGACGCCCGGCCGGCGGATCGCGGCGGGTCGCTCGGTCGCGGCGGCGGCCGGCGCGGCCGGAACGCCCCTGCCGACCGACCCGACCCTGCTGCTCGCGGCGCTGCCGGTGCCGTACGACGTCCTGGACGGCACCGGCGTGGACGGCCGCGAGCTGTGGCGACGGCGCGGCGAGCTGGGCGTGCCCGTGGCCTGGTTCGCCGGGCTGCGCCCGCCGGAGCCGGAGCCGGTGGACCTGTGGGATCCGGCGGAACTGGCCTACGACGCCGACTTCACCGCCGACGGGGTGACCCTGGCGCTGCGCCGGCACGACGGCGGCGACCTCGACTGGTACGCGGTGGACGCCGACCGTCCGCTGCCCGACCCGCCCGAGCCGGTCGACGCGGCGACCACCGTGCCCCGGCGGGTCCGGTACCCGGGCGCGCCGCTGCCCCGCTGGTGGCAGATCGAGGACGCCGCGGTGGACGTCGGCGGCTACCCGCCGGACCGCTCCCACCTGGCGACGCTGCTGCTGATCGACCTGATCGTCAACCACTCCGACGACTGGTTCGCCTTCCCGGTGCCCGGGCTGGCCGGGCACGTCGTCACCCTGGACGAGGTGGTGGTGCACGACTCGTTCGGCGAGGACTGGCCGGTGACGCCGCCCGCCGACTGGAGCCTGTTCGCCACCGACGGACTGGACAGCCGCTCCCTGGTGGTCTGGGCCACGGCGGCCACCCCGCTGGTCGGCCCGGTGCTCGACGAGGTGGTGATCGGCACCGACGAGGACGCCAACCTGGTCTGGGCGGTGGAGCGGCGGCTGCGCGGGCGCGGGGTGCTCGGCGACGAGGCGGCCCCGGCCGAGCCCCCGGCCCGCCTGGACGCCTCCGGCCGGCCCGGGTTCGCGTACCGGCCCATGACGAGGGTGCCCCGGCACTGGCACCCGTACGTGGTGGAGGACGTCGCCGGCCGGCGCCGTTACGTTCAGGGGCGCGGGGTGGACCTGTCCGGCCCGACGGCGGTGCTGCTGCCGGAGGCGGAGAGCGACCTGCTGGTCGACCCGGCCGCCGGCGGGACGCATCCCACCCATCAGCTCGAACCGGCGGCGGTGCCGGCCGACGGGGTGCGGGTGGAGCGGCGGGCGATGCTGGCCCGGGCCACCGACGGCACGCCGGTGCTGTGGACCCAGCGGCGGCGGCAGCCGTTGCTCACCCCACCGTCCCTGGGGCTGCGCTTCGACGTGTTGGAGCAGGTGCCGCCGGAGGTGGTGGCGTGAACCGGCGGTGACTCCACAGGGGACGCCGGCGGGGCACCACGTGTCGTCCGGTTGTGCCACCCTGGGGCGACCGCCCGGCTCACCGGAGGTGATGGCCACGTCACGACTGTGCGAACTCGTCGCCGTGCCCGGCGCCGCGCCGGTGACCCTCGACGTCGCCGCGGGCACCTCGGCCGCGCTGGTGGCCGACCCGCCCGTCGGCACCGCCGTCGCCCGGGTGGTGGCCGGGCTGGCCGCGCCGGTCGCCGGCCAGGTGCTGGTCGGCGGCCGCGACGTCACCGCCCTGCCGCCGCCGCGCCGGCGGATCGCCTACGTTCCGGCCGGCGGTGCGCTGCTGCCCCACCTGACCGTGCGCCGCAACATCGCCTACGGCCAGCGCCGGCGGGAGCGGGTACGGGAGGTCGCCGACGACTGGACGGCGACGGTGGTCGACCGGCTGGAGCTGGCGCCGACACTGGCGCTGCGGCCGCACCTGCTGTCGGAGGCGCAGCGGTTCCGGGTGGCGCTGGCCAGGGCGGTCGCCTGCCTGCCCGAGGTGCTGGTGATCGACCTGCCGACCGGGGCGGTCGGCGGCGGGCGGCTCACCGACCTGGTGGGGCGGCTGTCCCCGCCGGACACTCCGGGCGCGGCCGTGCTGGTCTGCACGGCCGATCCGGGTGCCCTGACCGACGTGCCGGTCGCCGCCGAGGTGGTCGGGTGACCCCGGCGGGGCGGCTGCGCCGCCGCGCCCTGCTGCGGGCCACCGCGGCGGCGGGTGCCACCGCCCTCGCCGGCTGTTCCCGGGCGGAGCCGTCGGTGCAGGTCGCGGTGGTCTGGAGCGGCAGCGAGCTGGCCCGGTTCCGCGAGGTGGTGGCCGGCTACGGCGCGGGCGTGCAGGTGATCAGCGCCGGCAACGACATCGACGCGTTCCTGCGCGCCCGCCAGCTCGCCGGCACCAGCCCCGACGTGGCGATCCTGCCCCGCTCGGGCCTGGTCGCGGAGTACGCCCGGCGCGGCTGGCTGCGGGAGCTCAGCCCGGCCGCCAGCTACGCCCTCCCGCCCGGCATGACCGACCTGCTCTCCGCCGACGGGCGGCGCTACGGCGTCTGGGTCAAGGCGGCGCACAAGTCGCTGTTCTGGTACTTCCCGTCGATGCTGCCCGAGCCGCCGCGCACCTGGGACCATCTGGTCGCGCTCACCCGCCGGCTGGGCGCGCGGGCCCGGTCCGGCGACGGGCCGGCGCCGTTGGCCGTGGGCGCCGCCGACGGCTGGGTGCTCACCGACTGGTTCGAGAACGTCCTCGCCGACGTGGCGCCGCCCGGCTTCTACGAGGCGTTGGCCCACGGCGAGGCCGACTGGCGGGCCGGCCCGGTGCGCGCCGCGCTGGACCGGCTCGCCGAGTTGTGGAGCGTCGACGGCGCGTTCCCCGGCGGCGGCCGGCGCGCCCTGCTCACCCAGTACGAGGAGTCGGTGATCCAACTGGTCCACCACCGGCGGGCCACGATGCTCTTCGAGGCCGACTTCGTCGACGACATCGGCGGAATCTTCCGCCGGGGCCCCGAGCCGCCGGAGACGTTCCGGTTCCCGGGCGCGCGGGTGGCCGGCGGGCCGCTGATCGTCGGCGGCGACGCGGCCGTGGCGTTCGCCGGCTCGGGCCGGGGCCCGGAGCTGGTGCGTTGGCTCAGCGACGGGTCCGCGTTCGCGCCGTGGCTGCGCGCCGGCGGCTACCTCTCCCCCAACGTCTCCGTGCCGCTGGCCGACTACCGCGACCCGGTCCGCCGCCGCCTCGCCGCGGAGCTGCGCACGGCGCAGACGGTCCGCTTCGACCTGTCCGACCGGCTGCCCGGGCCGTTCACCGGCTCCGACGGGGTGGGCATCTGGCGGATCATGCAGGACTTCTTCGCCGACGTCACCGACGGGGTCTCCGCCCGCGAGGCGGCCCGCCGGGCCATCGGTCAACTGGCCGCGGCGGCCCGCTCGGCGGGGGGCGGCCGGTGAGCCGGGTCCTGGGCGAGCTGGCGGTCCTCGACGACGTCGGGCCGCCCCGGCGCGGGCGGGCCTACCCGGCGGCGGGGGCCACCTCGGCGCTGCTGCTGCCCGCCCTGCTGCTGCTCGGTGGGCTGGTGGCGTGGCCGGTGCTGCGTACGCTGCACGCCAGCGTCACCACCGACGGCCGGTGGGTCGGCGCGGAGCACTACCGCACCGCGCTGGCCGCGCCCGGCACCGGCGCGGTGGTGGGGCGCACGCTGCTCTGGGCGCTGGTCGTGCCCGCCGTGGTGACCGTGCTGGGCTACCTGCTCGCCGCCGCGTCGCGCCGCTCCCAGGAGGGTGGGCTGGTCCGGCTGATCCTGGTGGTGCCGACGGCGTTGCCGCTGGTGGTCACCGGGGTCACCTTCCGGCTGATGTACGACCCGGACCCGGGGCGCGGGCTGGCCACGCTGGTCGCCGCGAGGCTGACCGGGCGGTCGGCGGCGGACGCGCCGCACCTGCTCGGCCCCGGCCTGGTCACGGTGGCGCTGATGTCGGCGTTCGTGTGGGCGTGGGTCGGGCTGGCGGTGCTGGTGTTCCGGGCCGCCCTCGACGCCGTCCCGCCGAGTCTCGCCGACGCGGTACGCGCCTACGGCGGCAACCGCCGCGACGTGCTCTGGGACGCGCAGTGGCGGCCGCTGCTGCTGCGTACGGTCGCCGTGGTCTTCACCCTGGTAGCGCTCGGCACGGCCCGCACGTTCGACCTGATCCTGGTGCTGGCGCCCGGCTCGGTACGCGACGAGGCGTCCGTGCTGGCGCTGCGGGTCTGGCAGACCTCGAACGGCGCCACCACCGGCGAGGGCGCCGCGCTCGGCGTGGTCTGGCTGGTGGCGGTCGCCGCCGGAATGCTGGTCGCGGCGCTGTTCGTGCGGCAGGCGTGGCCGCCGCCCCGGGACCCCGCGCCCGTCGGGCCCGACCCGGCGACGCCGGCGCCACGCCGGTCGACGCGGCTGCTGGCCGCAGGCGCGGCAGTCGCCTGGCTGGTGCCGCTGGGGGTGCTGCTCGCGACGTCGCTGCACGGCAAGGTGGACGCGGCGGCCCGGGGCTGGTGGGCGAGTCCACCGAGCCTCGCTTCCTACCAGAAGCTGGTCACCGGCGTCGAGCTGTGGCGCACGTTGGGCTTCACGCTGGTGCTGGCGGCGGTGGTGACGGCGGCGGTGCTGGCCGTCGCGCTGCTGGCCGCGTATCCCCTCGCCTGGTTGACCGGGCCGGCGGCCCAGGGCACCGGCCTGCTGCTGATGGCCGCCAGCATCGTGCCCGTGCAGGTCATCGCGGGGCCGGTCAACGAGGTGCTCGGGGTGGTGCTCTCCTCGGGCACGGCGCGCGGCCTGGCGCTGGTGCACGTCGCGCTGGGGGTGCCGTTCGCCGTGCTGGTGCTGCGCAACGCCTTCGCCGACCTGCCCGGCGAGCAGGTGCGGGCGGCCCGGGTGGGCGGCCGGCACTGGTGGGGCACGCTGCGGCTGCTCGCCCGGCACAACCGCCCCGCCGTGGTCGCCGTCGCGGTGCTGGAGTTCGTGCAGGTGTGGAACGATCTGGTGGTGGGCCTGCTGTTCAGCGGGCCGGGGGCGGTGCCGCTGGGGCTGTTCCTCGCCGGCCAGACCCGGGGGTTCGTGGCCAACAGCGGCGAGCTCGCCGCCGGTTCGGTGATCGCCTCGGTCCTGCCGGTGCTGCTGGTGGTGCTGGCCCGCCGTCAGCTCGTCGCCGGCCTGGTCGCCGGGGGCGTCCGGTGAGCGGGCCGACCGGCCGCTCCCGCCGGCCGCGGCGGCTGAGCCTGCTGCTGGCCATCGGCGGCGTGGTGGGCGGGACGGTCAGCGCGGTGCTCGGCAACGTCACCGGCAACCTGCTCTCCGAGCTGTCCGTGGCCCAGCTCGGCTCGGCGAGCGCCGGGGTGATCGTGCTCGGCCTCGCCGCCGCGACGGTCGTGGAGTGGCGCCGCCAGCGGCAGCAGGCCGCGACGACGGACGACGTCGAGGCCGCGCCCGCCGCCGGCGCGCCCACCCTGCCCTGGCCGGCCGGGTTCACCGGGCGGGCCGGGCACGTCGAGGCGATCATCGACCTGCTCAAGAAGGAACACGCGGTCGCGGTGGTCGGCCGGCGGGCCGTCGGCACCTCCGCCTGCGCCGTCCAGGCCGCCAACCTCTGCCGGGAGGACTTCCCCGACGGTCAGTATTACCTCGACCTGCGCCGGGGCGGCCGGCCGCACTCCGCGAGGCAGGTGCTCACCGCGCTGGCCCGGATCCTCGGCACCCGGCCGCCGGTGTCGGGCCGCGCCGACGACCTCGCCGACGCCGCCGACGAGCTGAGGGGGCAGCTCGACGGCCGGGAGATCCTGGTCGTGCTGGACAACGTGGACGATCCCGCCCAGGTCCGGCCGCTGCTGCCGCCGACCGCGCGGGCCTGCCGGTTGCTGCTGGTGGGCACGCCCGCGCTGGACGCCCTGGAGGGGTGGCGGCCCACGGCCTCGCCGAGCCGGACGCCGACGACGCGGTCGAGCTGTTCGCCGCCGCGGGCGCCGCCGCCCCCGTCGCCCGGCCGCACCGTCCTGATCCCCGCACCGACCCGGCCGTACGCGCGGTCGTCGAGCTGTGCGGCCGGCAGCCCCGCACGGTGGCGGAGCTGGGTCGGCGTACGGCGCAGCACGGCTGGCGGCACGCCGACGTGCTCGACGCGCTGCGCCGCGCCGTCGACACGCCCCCGCACCAGCACGTCGCCGCCTCCCCGGCGACCCAGTTGGTGACGGGGCGGGACACCGCCTACCACGCGCTGGGCGGCGAGGCGCGGCGGCTGTGGCGGTTGATGTCGCTCAGCCCGGTGCCGCTGGACCGGCCGACGATCGGGGCGCTGGCCGGCCGCCGCCCGGAGCGGGTGGCCGCGCTGCTGCACGAGCTGGCGGCCGGCGGGTTCGTGGCCGGTGCGCCCGGCGACCGTTACGAGGTGCGTCCGCTGCTGGCCCCGTACGCCCGGATGCACCTGCGCGACGCGGAGCCGGCGCGGCGGCGGGTGGCGGCGCAGGCGCGGCTCACCCGGCACCTGGCCCGCCGGGCCGAGCGGCACGCCGCGAGCCTGGCGGTGGCCGCCTCGCCGCCGGACCGGGAGCCCACCCTGGCCCTGGACGACGATCCGTACGGCTGGTTCGACCTGCACCAGGAGCTGCTGCTGGCGGTGGTGCGGGTGCCCGCGGGCGCCGCCGAAACCCTGCCGCGACGGGTGCGTCGCTGGTGGTTCCGGCTGGCGGTGGCGCTGTGCGGCTGGCTGGCGCACGCGGAGCGGCTCGGCGAGTGGGAGGAGGTGTGCCGCACGGTGCTCGCCACCCCCACGGCCGACGACCGGCCGGAGATCGCCGGCTGGGCGCACAACGAGTTGGGCGTGCTGCGCCGCCGCCGGGGCGACCCGCAGGGCGCGGCGACGGCGCTCAGCCTCGCGGTGGCGGAGCGGGGCCGGCGCGGCACCGCGCAGGCGCGGATGAACCTCGGCCTGGTGCTGCTGGATCTCGGTCAGCTCGACGACGCCGTGGAGCACCTGGAGCTGTCGCGGCGGCACCGCTCCGGCGCGGACCGGGCCGGGCACGCGTTGACCGACCTCGGGCTGGGCGCCGCCCGGCTGGCGCGGGGCGAGCTGGACTCCGCGCACCACCACCTGGTGCGGGCGGCGAACGCCTTCCGCGCGCTCGGCGACGCCCGCGGCTACGCGGCGGCCCTGACGAACCTGGTGCTGGTGCACGCCGGGCAGGGCGAGCACCTCGACGCGGCACAGTCGTGGCGGGCGGCGCTGCGCGAGTACGAGTCCGTGACCGACCCGTCGAACCGGCCGGCCGCGCTGCTCAACGCCGGGGCGGTGCTGCTGGCCTCCGCGCCGGGTCAGGCGCGGCAGGCGTACGAGCTGCTCGCGGAGAGCCGGCGGCTGCGCGACGACCGGCCGACGGCGGGGCTGGGCCGCACCCTGCTCTACCTCGGCGACGCGGCGGCTGCCCTGGGTGACGCCGCCGAGGCGCGACGGCACTGGGTGGACGCGGCCACCGTGTGCGAGGAGGCGCGCGACGCCGACGGTCAGGCCGCGGCGGACGCCCGCCTCGTCGGCGCCGACGCGCCCGCCTGAGCGGGGGCGCTCAGGGCTTGACCTGACCCGTCCGGGCGAGAATACTTAGGTTCATGCCTAAGCGATCTGGCGACGAGGGCGGGGAGGCCGGCGCGCGGCTCGACGACGTGTTCCACGCGCTGTCGGATCCCACCCGTCGCCAGGTCGTCGAGCGCCTCAGCCGGGGCCCGGCGACGACCAGCGAGCTGGCCCGCCCGTTCGACATGGCGCTGCCGTCGTTCACCCAGCACCTGCGCGTCCTCGAGCACGCCGGTCTGGTGACGTCGGAGAAGGCGGGGCGGGTGCGCACCTACCGGCTCGCACCCGGACCGCTCGACCGGGTCGACGCCTGGCTCGCCGAGCGGCGCGCGCTCTGGACCCGGCGCCTCGACCAACTCGACGCACTTCTCCACGACCTGAAGGAGCAGCAGGAATGATCGCGTACGACATGGATCCGAAGCTCGACCTCGTCCTGGAGCGCACGGTCGACGTCGCGCCCGAGCTCGTCTGGAAGGCCTGGACCACGCCCGAGTTGATCGTGCGATGGTTCGCCCCGAAGCCCTGGTCGACCTCGTCCTGCGAGATCGACCTGCGACCGGGCGGCAGGTTCGACACGGTGATGCGCTCGCCGGAGGGCGAGGAGTACCCGAGCAGCGGCTGCATCCTGGTGGTCGAGGAGAACCGGACGCTGGTCTTCACCTCCGCGCTGGCGTCGGGCTTCCGCCCGCAGAACACCGGGGACGGCTTCCCGTTCACCGCGGTCGTCAGCCTCGAACCTGCCGGCGCCGGCACGAGATACACCGCCACGGCGATCCACGCCGACGCCGCGGCCAGGAAGTCGCACGAGGAGATGGGCTTCGTCGAGGGCTGGGGCGCGGCGCTCGACCAACTGGTCGAGGTCGCCAGGTCCCTCTGACCCGGCGCGCCACCGCCGCCCCGGCCACCGCCCGGTGGCCGGGGCGGGGTGGGGCCGCCGACGCCGGACGCGATCTCGACCCGACGTCGGCTCGCCGTCCGCGCCGGCCTCGCCGCGTGCGGGCCGGAGCACCGAGACCGCCGGCCGGCCCGCCCTCATCGAGGCGGCGGGGGCGGTCACCCGGCCAGCGCGGCGGCGATCGCCTCGACGCCCTCCTCGATGTCGGAGACCGTGTTGGCCGCGTAGCCGAGGACCAGCCCCGGCGGGTGGGGGCGCTGGCAGTGCCAGGACAGCGGCTGCGCCTTCACCCCGCGCTCCAGGGCCCGCGCCGCCACCTCCGTGTCCGTGACCGCGCCGTCGAACGTGACCGTCAGGTGCAGCCCGGCCGCCGCCCCGTGCACCGTCGCCCCCGGCACGTGCCGGGCGATCGCGGCGACCATCGCGTCGCGCCGCCGGACGTGGCGTCGGCGCAGCAGCCGCAGCTGCCGCTCCAGCGCGCCCGAGGTCATCAGCTCGGCCAGCACCAGCTGCGGCAGCACCGCGTTGCCCAGGTCGGCGTTGCGCCTGGCCTCGACCACCGCGTCCCGGTGCCGCGCCGGGACCAGCAGCCAGCCGATCCGCAGGGCGGGCGCGAGCAGCTTCGACACGCTGCCGGCGTAGCAGACGTGGTCGGGCAGCATGGCCCGCAGGGCGGGCACGGGCGGCCGGTCGTAGCGGTGCTCGGCGTCGTAGTCGTCCTCGATGACCAGCCCGCCGGCCCGGGCCCACGCGGCGACGCGGCGGCGTCGTTCGCCGTCGAGCACCACGCCGGTCGGGAACTGGTGGGCCGGGGTGAGCAGCACCGCCGGCACGCCGCTGGCCGCCAGCTCGTCGACCCGCAGCCCGGCGTCGTCGACCGCGATCGGCGGGGTGGCGACCCGCCAGTTGTTCAGCTGTTGCCGCACGCCGAGCGAGCCCGGGTCCTCCACGGCGACGGTGTCGACGCCGGCCGGGCGCAGCGCCTGCGCGAGCAGCCCCAGCGCCTGGGAGACGCCCGTCGTGACGATCACCTCGGCGGGGTCGACGGCGATGCCCCGGCTGCGGGCGAGCCAGGCCGCGACGGCCCGCCGCAGCGCGGGCGCGCCGCGCGGGTCGCCGTAGCCGAAGTCCGACGCGGCCAGGCGCCGCAGCACGGCCCGCTCGGCGCGCAGCCAGTCCCCCCGGGGGAAGGCCGCCAGATCGGGTACGCCGGGCGTCAGGTCGATTCGCGCGGGCGCCGTGCGTACGGCGTCGAAGATCCCGGAGCCCGGGGCGCGCGGGAAGAGCGCGGCCGGTGGGGGCGCGGCGGTCGGGCCCGACCGTACGGGCGTCGCGGCCGGCGCGGCCACGACCACGGTGCCGGCGCGCCCCCGGCCGGCGACGTGGCCCTCCTCCACCATCCGTTGGTACGCCTCGACGACGACGCCCCGGGAGACGCCGAGGTCGGCGGCGAGCACCCGGGTGGCGGGCAGTCGGCCGCCGACGGGGAGCCGACCGTCGGCGATGGCCCGGCGGAGCTGGTCGGCGAGCCAGTCGGCGCGGCGGCCGGGCGGCGCGGTGGCGATGTCGAGGTGCAGGAAATCCGACCCGGCAGTTATGGACCCCTCGGCATCGCCTGGTTTGGCACTACGCATCGGACCATGCTGGCAGCAGAGTAGGAGACGTCGCCACACCCGCCCACCATCCGGAAAGGACGACGATGACCGTCGCGTTCCTGCTCACCTCCCTCCTCGTGGTCGCCACCCCCGGCACCGGCACGATCTACACACTCGCCGCCGGCCTGGGCCGGGGTCCCCGGGCGGGCCTGCTCGCCGCCGTCGGCTGCACCCTGGGCGTCGTCCCGCACCTGGCGGCGGCGGTCACCGGCCTGGCCGCGCTGCTGCACTCCAGCGCGATGGCGTTCCAGGTGCTCAAGTACGGCGGGGTGGCCTACCTGCTCTACCTCGCCTGGATGACGCTGCGGGACCGCGACGGGTTCACGATCGACACGGCCGCACCCGCGCCCTCGCCCGCCCGGGTGATCGCGGTCGCGGTCCTGTCGAACCTGCTCAACCCGAAGCTGACCATGTTCTTCCTCGCCTTCCTGCCGCAGTTCGTGCGACCGGGCGCACCCGACCAGCTCACCCGGATGCTGTTCCTCGGCGCGGTGTTCATGCTGCTCACCCTCGTGGTGCTCGCCGCCTACGGGATGCTCGCCGGCGCCGTGCGCGACCGGGTGCTGGCCCGGCCGGCCGTGACCCGCTGGCTGCGCCGGGGCTTCGCCGGTTCGTTCGTCGGGCTCGGGCTGCTGCTGGCCCGCGCCGAGGCCTGAGATGAGGGACACCACCGTGCACTTCCGACACTCCCCCGAGATCTGGACCGCGCACCCCGGGCTCGTCGCCGGCGTCCTGTACGCCGAGGGCGTCGGCGGCGCGCCCCGCGCCGCGCTGCCCCTCGACGAGCTGCACGCGGTGGCGCGGGAGCGGCTCGCCGGAGGCACCGAGGCGGGCTTCCCGGAGATCCAGGCGTGGCGACGGACGTTCGCCCGGACGGGGCTGGCCCCGACGAGATACCGCTGCGCGGCGGAGTCGCTGCTGCGGCGGCTGCGCACCGAGGGCCGACTGCCCGAGGTGCACCCGCTGGTCAACCTGGGCAACGCCGTCTCGGCCGCGTACGCCATCCCGGTCGGGATCTTCGACGCGACGCGGATCGGCGGCGGGCTCGAGGTACGGCCGGCGCGGGGCGACGAGCGCTACCTGACGTTCGGCGGTGCCGAGGAGCGCCCCGACCCGGGCGAGGTGATCTTCGCGGATCCGCGGGGGCGGGCGCACGCCCGGCGCTGGACCAACCGGCAGAGCGGCTGGTCGGCCGTGCGCGAGGACACCGAGACCGTCCTGGTGGTGGTCGAGGCGATGCACGACTCGGCCGACCGGGACGTGCCGCGCCTGCTGGCCACCCTCGCCGACGCCCTGGCCACCGGCTGGTCGGCGACGTGCCGCACCAGGCTGCTGACCGCGACGTCGCCCGGCTTCGACCCTCAGATGCCGGACGAGTCGGTCGGCACGCCCGCCGGCAGGGTGGGCGCCCCGGCCAGCGGGGTGTCGGTGCGGCAGGACAGCCCCACCGTGTAGGCGGTCATCGACAGCGAGCCGTGGGCGTACCCGTCCACCAGCACCTCCGAGCCTCCGCCGGCCGCGCCGGCGAGGCCGGCCAGGTAGAGCAGCGGGATGAAGTGGTCGGGCGTGACCATCCGGACACGGTCGGTGGCGGCGGCTCGGCCGGCCGCGTGGCGGGCCCGCTGCGGTGTCGGCGCGGGGCCGCCGGTCAGCTCGGCAACTCGCGCCAGGCCGGGTTCTCGCCGCGCCAGGCGCCGGCGAGAATGACCGCCGAGGCCCGGCCGGGGCACTCCTGCACGCGGGAGCGGCCGGACGCGCCGCCGATCTGCACCTGCACGTCCCAGCGCTGCCCGTCGGTGCGGATGTACACGTCGCGGCGCCCACGCTGGGACGTGTCGCCGTTCCACCAGTGCTTCTCGACCCTCACCCGCCGACCGTATAGCAATTCCCACGCGGACGGCACAGCGCGGGCGACGCCTTTACCGGACCGACACCCTCGGCGGTGGTCCGTCGGAGGCGCCACGGCGCCGGACGGGCGGCGGCGCCCGCGCCCGGCGCGCCGCACCCGGCCCGCCCGCCGGGGCGCGTGCGGCGCGGCCGGCTCGCCGCCCGACCCCCGCCCGATCCGGCCGAGGTGCCCGCCGGGCGGACGGGCGCGCCCGTCAGACGGACTCGCCCGCCGCCAGGAAGCGGTAGCCGGGCACGGTCTCGGCGAACCAGCCGTTGACGCTGGCCAGCCCGCGCTCGTTGAGCTGGGCGTCGTGGATCGGGACGACCCGGCCCGCCCCGGCGGCGCGGGCGAAGTCGATGGCCTCGGTGAGCTTCAGCCAGGACGCCTGGGCCGGGACGAGCAGGGTGCGCACCGGCCGGTCCGGCGGGTGCAGCGAGTCGCCCGGGTGGTAGACCTCGTCGGCCACGACGTATCCGAGGTTGGCGCAGTCGGGTTTGCCGTCGTGGATGGTGGCATGCCGGCCGCCGAGCGCGGTCACGGCGAGGCCGGCGGCGGTGAACCGCTGCCCGGCGCGCACCCGGGTCACGGGCAGCGGGGCGAGATCGGGCAGCGCCGCGCCCTCGGGCGCGAAGACCGGCACCCCGAGGCCGGCCAACCGGAGCACGTCGACATGGTCGGTGTGCTCGTGGGTGACCAGCACGGCGTCCGCGCCGGCGAGGGCGCGCGGCTCGCTCCACGTGCCCGGGTCGACGACCAGCACGCCGCCGTCGTGCTCCAGCCGGACGCAGGAGTGGGTGAACTTGGTGACCCGCACCCGCCGACCGTACGCCGACGGCCCACGCCCGTCAGCCCTCCCGGCCCTCGCCGGTGATCCGGTCGAACTCGTCGGGGCCGATCTCGCCCTCGCGCAGCCGGCGGGCGTTCGCGGCGAACCGGCCGATCGCCCGGCCCCGCACCGCCGCGCCCGGATCCGGCTCGTCGTCCGGGTCGAGGTCGGCGCACTCGTCGGCGACCTGCCGGGGGTCGTCGGGATCCGGGGACTCGCCGTGCAGCCGCCGCAGCGCCGCGCGCAGCCGCGCGTCCGCGGCCTCGCTCGTGCCCCAGGCCCGGGCCAGCTCGACGGTGCGGCCGAGCGTGCCCTCGCCGGCCTTCTCCTCCCGCAGGGTGGCCCGCATCATCCGGAGGAACCGTACGGTGGTCGCGTCCGAGTCGTCCATGATCATGCCGGCAGGGTAGCGGGGGCGTGCGACACGTTCAGTCGTGGCCGGCGTGCTCGGCGGGCGCCGGTGGTCGACCGGCCCGCTGACCCGGCTCCACCACCACGAACTGGCCCATCATCCCGGCGTCCTCGTGGTAGAGCAGGTGACAGTGGAACATGTACGGCACGTTCGGGTCACTGTGGTCGGTGAGACGCAGGATCAGCCGGACGGGCCGCTGCGGCGCGAGGTAGACGGTGTCCTTCCAGCCGCCCAGCGCGGGCGGCGGCGCCTGCCCGCCGACCGAGAGCACCTGGAACTGCACGTCGTGCACGTGGAAGTTGTGCGGGGCGCCGTCGGAGTTGACGACCTCCCAGACCTCGGTGGTGTCCCTGGTGGCCGCGAAGTCGATCCGGTCCATCCGCATGGAGCGGCCGTTGATGGCGCGGCCCGCGAGGGTGAACCGTCGGGTCTGCCCGGCGGAGGCCGGGTCCAGCCGGTCGAGGGGCACGAGCGTGTCGGGCACCGGCGGTGACGCCGCGAGGGTGCCGGCGGCGCGCAGTTGCAGGACGTCGAAGCGGTCCGCCCCGCCGGCGAACCGGTCGGCCAGCGCGCCGGCGCCGAGGTCGGGCGGGAAGCTGCGCAGGGTCACCCGCTCCCCCGGGCGGACGTCCACCACGATCTCCGCCCGTTCGCCCGGGGAGAGCTGCACCCGGTCGACCCGCGCGGTACGGGGCAGCAGCCCGCCGTCGCTGCCGATCAGTGCGAACGGCCGCCCGTCGGACAGGCCGAAGTCGTACGCGCGGGCGGTGGAGCCGTTGAGCAGGCGCAGCCGGACCCGTTCGGTGGTGACGTCCAGGTACGGCCCGACGGTGCCGTTGACCAGCAGCGTGTCGCCGAGCACCCCGATGCCCGCGATCATGTTGCGGGTCTTCTTGAACTGGCCGCTGCGGGAGAAGTTGCGGTCCTGCACGATCACCGGGACGTCGTCCACGCCGTACCGGCGGGGCAGCGGCAGGGCCGCCTCCCGGTCGTCGTCGACGATGAACATGCCGGCGAGCCCCCGGTAGACGTGCTCCTCGGTGGCGCCGTGCGGGTGCGGGTGGTACCAGAGGGTGGCGGCCGGCTGGTCCACCGTCCAGGTCGGCGACCAGGTGGCGCCGGGCCGGATCGGCTGGTGCGGGCCGCCGTCCATCCGGGCCGGCAGGTGCATGCCGTGCCAGTGCACGCTGGTCGCCTCGGCGAGCCTGTTGACCACGTTCACGACCACGCGCTCGCCGCGCCCGGCCCGCAGGGTCGGCCCGAGGAAGTCGCCGTCGAAGCCGGCCGTGCGGGTGAGCCGGCCGTCGCCGCGGAAGTCCCGCCGCCCCTCGCGCGCGAGCAGGTCGAACACCCGCCGCCCCTGACCGTCGACCCGCGAGGTCGCCAGCGGTGGTACGGCCAGGGGGCGGACGAAGTCGACCTGCCCGACGGTGTCGGTGCCGCCGCGGGCCAGGGCCCAGCCACCCACGGCGGCCCCTCCGCAGCAGAGTACGAGCACCACGGCGAGCACACCGACGAGGACGCGGGCCGGGGATCGTCGTCGGGTGGGCACGTCGGCACCTCCAGTAGGGTCGGTACCTGTAGCGTGCCTTCCTATCCGGGCGCCGGCCAGCGGACCGGGCGGATCTCCGGGGTGACTCCGGGACTTCCCCGACCGCCACGGCCCCACACCCCCGGGGCGACCGGCTACCGGCCGACCCGGGACGTCGCGGCGGCCGCCACGATCGCGTCCTGCTCCGCGTCGTCGAGCAGGCCGGACGCCACGAGCCCGTCGGTCACCGAGGCGACGTGCGCGACGAACGCGCCGTGGCCGTCCCAGCGAGCCTCGTCGCGGATCAGGTCGTTGACCGTGCAGCCGTTCTCGGCGTACCGGTTGGGCACCGTGGTCCCGGCGCCCGCGTACACGTGGGGACGCAGGTCGGAGCGGGGGCAGGCGTCCACCTCGGGGACGTACCGCAGCAGGTGCGAGCCGTACTGGACCGCCCGGTTGGGCGCCTTGACCCCGTTACGGAACCACAGGTTGCCCTCGCCGTCCTGGGTCAGCCGGTAGGTCTGCGCGTCCCGGATCACCCGCACCGCCTTCGACAGCGGATCGATCTTGAGCAGGTAGCCGTCGAGCGAGGCGTAGACGTGCTCGTCGGCGGCGCTGACGACGAGCTCGTCGGCCACCCCGGAGGAGCCGCCCGGCACGTCGAAGCGGTGCGTCACCGCGCCGGACGCCGGGTCGAGCACGAAGACCTCGCCGTCGGCGAGACCCCAGACCATGCCGTCCGGCCCGGCGACGACCGAGGTGATCGCGTCGGCGCCCGGCACCGGGGTGTACTCGGCCGTCTTCTCGCCGGTCACCAGGTCGGCCGCGAACACCTTCGCCTCGGCGGCCCGGGGCGTGGTGCCCCCGCCGCCGCCGATCGTGGTGCCGGCCCAGAGCCGGTCGCCGACCACGGCCAGGCTGATCACGCCCTGGTCGGCGACGATGTTCCGGCGCGTGACGCGGGCCCCGGTCGCGGTGTCGTACACGGTCAGCGCGCCGCCCCACAGGCCGTAGTCGGGCGTGCTGCCGACGTAGACCCGGCTGCCGGCGGAGGCGAAGGCGATCGGCCGGTTCTGACCCTCGGGCTGCAGCCGGAACAGCTCGCGCGGGTTGGTGCCCAGCCGGTAGGGCCGGGTCGGGTCGTAGACGAGCACCCCGCCGTACGGGTAGACGCCCTGGTACATCTTCCCGCCGTGCCAGCCGAACCCGTCGGCCTGCCCGAGCCGGCCGACGTTGGCCGCGGCGCCGGTGGCCGGGTCGAGGACCGCCAGGTTGCCGTTGATGTAGAGGTTGGTCCAGATCCGACCGTCCGGGCCGGCGGTGATGTTGTTGATGTCCAGCGCCTGCGGCGGGAACGGCAGCCGGTAGCGCTCGCTGGCCCCGGTGGCGGGGTCGTACCGCAGGGCCTGTCCGCCGTAGTTGCCGATCACGGCGTGGAGCCGGCCGTCGAGGAAGCCGAACCCGATGCCCGCGCCGTCGCTGAGCACCGGCTCGCCGGCGGCGTCGCGCACCGGCCCGACGGTGTCGGTCGGCAGGTCGTAGCGCCACAGCTCGACGCCGGAGGTGAAGTAGACCGACCGGCCGTCGGGGGCGAGCGGCGAGGTGCCCCGCGAGCCCATGGTGAAGCCCTCGGCCAGGACGGCACCGGTGTCGGGGTGCAGGACGAGAGCCTGGAGCTTGTTGCGCTTGACGAAGAGCTTCCCGCCGACGAGGTCGATGTCGTACGGGTAGTTGGCGTCGCCGCGCAGCGCCTCCGGCCAGATGTCGCGCTTCTCCCCGGTGGTCAGGTCGAGGCGGACGAGGTGGCCGGCCGTGCCGACGGCCGCCCAGAGCACGTTCCGCGCGGCGTCCACCGCCACGTCCCGGACGTACTGCTCGCCGGCGTACATCCGGCCGTGGTCGCGGAACCCCTCGCCGGGGGCGTACGAGAAGACGTGCGCCCCGGGGTAGGTGCCGCCGTAGATCCGGCCGTCCGCGCCGGGACGCAGTCCGTAGAGGACGGTCTGCCCCGGCACCGGCGCGCCCAGGTCGACGGTGGCCCGGGTGTCCGGGTCGTACGCGTAGAGGTGGGCGTTGGGGTAGCTGCCGGCGTACACGGTGCCGTCGGCGGTCTGGGTGATCCCCCAGGCGCCGGAGGAGTCGGGCAGGTAGGCGGTGTCGAGCAGTTCCCGGGTCACCGGGTCGGTCACGCTGAGCACCCCGGGCGAGCCCATCTGGACCCCGTAGACGACCGGGCGGCCGGCGGCGCCGGTGCCGTAGTGGGCCTCGAAGACGGTGAGGGCGGTCTGCTGGACCCCGAAGTCGGTGACGGCGCCGGGCGCGGGGGCGGCCGGCGTGGCGGCGGCAGGGCCGGGCAGCAGTGCGACGGCCAGCGAGAGGACGACGGCGGGCACGAGGGGACGACGTAACGGCGACAAGGCGCGACCTCCACGTTCGACAATGCCGGCACATTATTACGGTGGCGACCGGAATTCCAGAGGTCGCCATGTATGTCCGCGTAACGGGTGCAAGTTGGCCGCGAAGCCTCGACAGGAGCCGTGGCACGTGATGGGCTGTGCCGGTTAAAGCCCTGACCGAAACACGAGAATGGAGGTTGCGTTGCGACGTACCGCGCTCACCGCGGCCCTGCTGCTGGTCGCCGCCACCCTGGCGGTCCCGGCGGGGCCCGCCCACGCCGAGGCCCCACCGCCCGGCACCGTCACCGCCCTCGGGCCTGCCTCCGAGGTCACCTCGGTCAACGGCTCCGAGCTGATCGACGGGACGATCTACACCGCGACCGGCGGCGTGACCCCCGTCGTGGTCGGCGGCTACGACCTGGCCGAGCAACGGGTGAACCAGCGCTACGAGCTGCCCACCGGCGGCGGCGCCTGGGCCACCACGGCCGTCGGCACCGACCTGTACGTCGGCACCTACGAGCCGGGTGACCTGTACCGGATCGACACCACCGGCACCGGGGTGACCAAGGTCGCGGACGTCTCCCCGGACCGGTACATCTGGGCCCTGGACACCGCGCCCGACGGCGTCGTCTACGGCGGCACCTACCCCGGCGGGCGGGTCTTCTCCTACGACCCGGCCACCGGCGCCACCCGCGACTACGGCGTCGCGGTCCCCGGCGAGCAGTACGTGCGCAGCATCGCCGTCGACGCGACCACCATCTACGCCGGGGTCGGCGCGCACGCCCACCTGATCGCGATCGACCGGGCGACCGGCGCCAAGCGGGACATCCTGCCGCCCGAGTACGCCGACCGCACCTTCGTCGGCACCCTCGCCCTGGAGAACGGGCTGCTCGCCGCCGCCCTCTCCCCCACCGGCACGATGCTGCTGATCGACACCGCGAACCCGTCCCGGTACGAGGTGGTGCAGACGCCGGACAGCTTCATCACCGCCATCGCCGTCGACCCGGCGCGCGACGACGTCTACCTCGGCACCCGCCCGTCCGGCACCCTGCGGAAGTACGACCGGGACACCGGGCAGCTCAGCACCCTCGCGGTGCCCTACGACGGCGCCTCCTTCGGCCGGATCTTCGTCACCGGCGACCAGTTACGCGGCGTCGTCACCAACACCGTGGTCACCTACGACCTGGACACCGGGCAGCTGACCGGCGTCGACCTCACGCAGGCCGGCATGCCGCCGGCGCCGGAGCTGGCCATGGCGATCGCCACCGACGGCCCCCGGGTGTACGTCTCCGGCAAGGCCGGCGTGCAGGTGCACGACCTGGCGGCGGGCACCTCCACCCGCCGGTTCCTGCCCGGCGAGGCGAAGGCGATGACACCGGTCGCCGGCGAGATCTGGATGTCGGTCTACACCCTGGCGTACCTGTTCCGGATGGCGCCCGACGGCGACCCGCGCCGGGTCGCCGCGATCGGGGCCGAGCAGACCCGGCCGCTGGACGCCACCTGGTCCCCCGCCGACCGGCTGCTCGTCGTCGGCACCGAGCCGGACTACGGCCGCCACGGCGGCGCGGTCAGCCTCTATGATCCCCGCACCGGGGCGCTGAGCGTGCACCGCGACGTCGTCGCCGACCAGTCGATCCGGTCGGTGGCGGTGAAGCACGGCACCGCCTACCTCGGCAGCAGCGTCAACGGCGGCTTCGGCACCACGCCCCGGGCCACCGAGGCGCGGCTCGCCGGGTTCGACCTCGCCACCCGGACGAAGACCTGGGAGATCACCCCGGTCCCCGGCGCGAAGCAGATCGTCGATCTGGTCGCCACCGGCGACCGGATCATCGGCCTCACCGAGACCGGCGTGCTCTTCGCCGTCGACCGGCGCACCCGGAAGGTCGTGTCGTCCACCGCCGTCGCCCCGGGACAGAGCACCCTGGCGCAGGTCGGCTCGACGATCTACGGCACCAACGGTAGGGACGTCTGGCGGCTCGACCCGGCGACGATGACGGTCACGCCGTTCGTCACCGGCCTGAACGCCCAGTGGTACGGCGGCGGCGCCCTGCTCGCCGCCGCGCCGGACGGCTCGGCGCTCTACGCGCTGCGCGGCCGCGACCTGGTCCGCGTCCAGCTCTAGTCGACCGCACGGAAGGACGGGCCGGCGATCCTCCGGGGATCGCCGGCCCGCGTCCGTTCACCCGGTCAGCCGGTCACGGTGACCCGGTGCAGGTGCTCGCCCGACCCGAGGAAGAGCCGGCCGTCCGGGTGCACGGCGAGGAACTCCGCCGGCTGGTCCAGCAGCTGCCGCGCCGCGCCGGTGGCCGGGTCGACCTGGGCCAGCAGCCGCCCGCCGACCAGCGCATACAGCCGGTGACGGGAGGCGTCGTAGCCGAGCCTGCCGCGACTGTCGGCCACCCCGGGGGCGAGGGTGACGCGCCGCACCACCGCGCGAGCGGCCAGGTCGACGGCGAAGAGCTGCCCGCCGGCCAGCCCCCAGAGCAGTCCCGAGCGGTCCACCGCCAGCGCCGGGATCGCCCGCGCGCCGGGCACCGGGACGAGCTGGAACGCCTCGCTGTCGGTGGCGACGTCCCAGCCGAACAGCCGCGCCTCGGTCTGGGTGGGCCGGGGCACGCTGTACCCGCCGTCGATCGAGGTGCCGCCGACGATCAGGCCGTTGACGTGGGCCAGGCTGACGATCGACTGGTCGGTCACCACGGGCCGGTGCACGCGCGCCGCGCCGGTCGCCTTGTCCACGATGGCCAACGCTCCGCCGAGGGTGGTGTTGGGCATGGTGCCGTAGGCGACCCTGTCCCCCGCGTCGGTCAGCGCCCGCGCCCGCACCTGGTCGGCGGCCTTCAGGTCGAGCACCTTCGCCGGGTTGTCGGCGCTGCCGGGCAGACCGGGCGAGTACTCGGGGCTGCTCCACGGCCGCGCCGGGTCGTAACGGTAGAGCCGCGAATCCGGGTAGGCCCCGAGCCAGACCTGGCCGCCGGTCTCCAGCACGCTCTCCACCTGCGCGAAGCGCTGGAACGTCGACGCCCCGGTGTCGGGATCGACCCGGGCGAGGCCGCCGTTGAGGTAACCGCCGACCCAGACGGCGCCGCTCGGCCCGACGTGCAGCGCCGCCATCGGGATCGGCTCGCCGGGCACGTCCGTCGGCACCACGTCGGCACGGCCCGTCACCGGGTTCCACCGGAACATGTCGCCGCGCCAGAGCAGCCCCACCAGCGTGCGGCCAGGCCAGTCCCGGTCGGCGAGGGTGACCCAGCCGATGCCCCGGTTGTTGACCACCCGGCCGGGGAAGACCAGCGGGGTGTCGCGGAACCTCCCGGTTCCCGGGTGGTAGCCGGTGAGCCGGCCGGCGCGGGTGAGGTAGACCAGGCCGCCGGGGCCGGGGGCGGAGACGTCCAGGCCGGCGACGTCGTCGATCAGGTCGGTCCACCGCCGCCCGACCGTGTCGTAGACCCCGAGCCGCCCGTTGATGGCGGAGCCGAAGCGGGCGTAGACCCGCCCGTCGTGGGCGTTCAGGTCGTAGACCGTCTGGCCGGTGCCGGCGCCGAGCCCGTCGGGCAGCGGCAGCTCCCGGCGCTCGCCGGTGACCTTGTCGATCTCGAGGACGTGTGCGTCCGGCTGGGTGCCGGCGTAGATCTTGTCGGCGGTTACGGCGAGGCTGCGGACGTACTGCGCGCCGGGGAGCACCTGGCCGTAGTCGCGGGTCGCCCCGGTGGCCGGGTCGTGGGCGAAGACCCGCGCGCCGGGGAAGGTGCCGCCGTACACGACGCCCGCGTCGTCCACGGCGATCCGCCAGATGTACGTCTCCGACGGCAGCGGCCGGCCGAGGTTCTCCACGGGGCTGTCCGGGCCGGGCCGGCGGCGGTAGAGGTGCCCGGTGCTGTACGCGCCGACGTAGACAGTGCCGTCGGGTGCGGCGGCGACCGCGTACGATCCGGGCGCGCCGGTGAGCTCCTGGTCGGAGACGGTCCGCCCGGTCGCCGGGTCGATCGCGGCGAGGCGGGCCGGCTCGCCCGAGACGGCGGACCAGAGCACCGGCGTGCCGTCCGGCCCGGGGGCGACGGTCCCGCCGATGAGCAGGACGTCGCGCAGCGGGATGCCGAAGGGGTCGACGGTCACCCCGGCGGCCGGCTCGGCCGACGCGGGCGGCGCGGGCCAGGCGGCGGGGACGGCCGGTGCCACCGCGAGCGCGGCGGCGTAACGGATCAACATGCGGCGGTTCGTCATCAGCGCCTGCTCCTCTTCCCGCGACCGCGAGGGGCGGTCGAGCCGTAACGGTCGGATCCGGATCTGTGGCAGGGAACCCCGGCGACGGGTAGGTGCGCCGGCTGTCCACGGCACCGGCCCGCCTGGCGAGGATGGACACTCACCATGAGACAGATAACGGCCCGGCCCGTAAAGACACTAGGACCGCTGCCTGCCGGCGTCAACGCCCGCCGGGCCGGTCCTGCGCCCGGCGCCGCGACCCCGTACCGCGTGGCGGCATCCTCGATCACCGCAGCCGCCACCCGCGGCCCGGCATACCATCTGCCGAGCGGCCCGACGGGCCGCGGGACAGGGGGAACACGCGGACATGGGCGACTACGGCCACCCGGTGACCTTCGGGTCGTTCCTGACGCCCGGCAACGCCGAGCCGGGCCGGGTGGTGGGCCTCGCCGTCCTGGCCGAGCAGCTCGGGTTCGACCTGGTCACCTTCCAGGACCACCCCTACCAGCCGGCGTTCCTCGACACGTGGACGCTGATGAGCTTCGTCGCGGCCCGCACCGGCACCGTGCGGCTGGCCGCCAACGTGACGAACCTGCCGCTGCGCCCGCCGGCCGTCCTCGCCCGCGCCGTGGCGAGCCTCGACCTGCTCAGCGGCGGCCGGATCGAGCTGGGCCTGGGCGCCGGCGCGTTCTGGGAGGCCATCGAGGCGATGGGCGGGCGTCGGCTCTCCCCCGGGCAGGGCGTGCGGGCCCTGACGGAGGCGATCGAGGTCATCCGCCAGCTCTGGGACGTCGACGCGCGCGGCGGCGTCCGCGTCGACGGCGAGTTCCACCGGGTGGTCGGCGCGAAGCGGGGCCCGGCGCCCGCGCACGACGTGGAGATCTGGCTCGGCGCGTACAAGCCGCGCATGCTGGCCCTGACCGGCCGGCTCGCCGACGGGTGGCTGCCGTCGCTGGGCCACCTCCAGCCCGGCGACCTCGCCCGGGGCAACGCCCTCATCGACGAGGCGGCCCGGGAGGCGGGCCGCTCTCCCGGCGACGTCCGCCGGCTGCTCAACGTGACCGGCCGCTTCACCGCCGTCGGCCGCGGCCCGCTGCACGGCCCCGCCGAGCAGTGGGCCGAGGAACTGGCAGACCTCGCCCTCGGCGACGGCGTCAGCACCTTCATCCTGGGCAGCGACGACCCGGAGGACCTGCGCCGCTTCGCCGCCGAGGTCGCCCCGGCCGTCCGCGAGTTCGTGGCCGCCGAGCGTGCCGCCGCCACCGCGCCCGCCACGCCGGTGCCGGTCGCCACCCCGGCGGCGCCCGCGACGGCATCGCGCCCGGCCGCCGGCGCCCTCGCCGTCGTCCCGACGCCCGACGACGGCGTACGCCGCAGCGCGATCCGCGTCTGGGACGAGAGCACCCGGCCCACCGGTCCCGCGCCCGACCCCGACCGCGCCTACCCGCCGCACGACCAGGCCGACGCGCAGCACCTCGTCGACGTGCACGACGGGCTGCGGGCCGAACTGGCGCGCCTGTACGACCTCGTCGAGCAGGTGGGCGCCGGGCTGGTCGACGCGGGCACCGCGCGCTCGCACATCAACACCATGACGATCCGGCAGAACAAGTGGACACTGGGCACCTACTGCGAGTCGTACTGCCGGGTGGTCACCACCCACCACACGCTGGAGGACCGGGGCATCTTCCCGCACCTGCGCGCCGGCGACCCCCGCCTCGCGCCGGTGCTCGACCGGCTGGAGCAGGAGCACCACGCCATCCACGACGTCCTGGAACGGGTCGACCGCGCCCTCGTCGCGTTCGTCTCCGTCTCCGACGGGACGGCCGAGCTGCGCGCGGCGGTCGACCTGCTCAGCGACACGCTGCTGTCCCACCTCGCCTACGAGGAACGCGAGCTCGTCGAGCCCATCGCCCGCCTCGGCCTGCACTGAGCCCGCCACGGCCCGCCGAGCCCGCCTCGGCCCGCCGAGCCCGCCACGGCCCGCGGGGCCCGCCGTCGAGCCCGCCCGCGCCCGCCCCGCCCGCCCCGCCCGCGTCGGTCCCGCCACGTCCTGCGCCGACCGCCGGTGCGCGGCGGTGCCGTGGCGGATGATCGGGGCATGGACGGACGACCGGAGCGCGGGCACCGCTGCGTGCCGCACACCGCCGACGTGCGCGTCGAGGCGTGGGCGCCCACCCGCGAGGAGTGCGTGGCCGAGGCCGTCGCCGCGCTGGTCGACACGTTCGTCGACCCCGCCGGGGCGGCGCCCGACGGCGGCCGGGAGTTCCGCGCGCCCGCCGGCGACGACGAGGACCTGCTGGTGGCCGTACTCGACGAGGTGATCTTCCGGATGGAGACGGAGGGCGAGCTGCCGCTGCGCACCGAGGTGGCCGACGACGGCGCCGGCGGCCTGACGGTGCGCTGGGGCACGACGGACACCGACGCCGTCGAGCTGGTCGGCGCGGTACCGAAGGCCGTCTCCCTGCACGAGCTGCGCTTCGGTCGCGACGGCGCGGGCTGGTCCTGCGCGGTGACGCTGGACGTGTGAGCCGCCGGCTCAGCCCTTCACCACGCCGAGCGGCACCAGCCGGGCCACCTTCCGGCACAGCCCGGCGCCCTCGGCCGCCGCCACCACCGCCGAGACGTCCTTGTAGGCCGACGGCATCTCCTCGGCCAGGCCGCGCCGGGACGCGCCGCGCACCGCGATGTCCCGCGCCTCCAGTTGGCCGCGCGGGTCCAGGCCGCGCTCGGCCTTCACCGCCTGCTTGCGGCTCTGCACCCGCCCGGCGCCGTGGCAGGTGGAGGCGAACGCCGGCGCGCCCGGCACGCCGGTGAGCACGTACGAGCCGGTGCCCATGGAACCGGGGATGAGCACCGGCTGACCCACGTCGCGCAGGTCGTCGGGGAGGTCGGCGTGGCCCGGCGGCAGCGCGCGGGTGGCGCCCTTGCGGTGCACGCAGAGCGCACGGCGCTCGCCGTCGACCTCGTGCTCCTCGATCTTGGCGAGGTTGTGCGAGATGTCGTAGACCAGGTCCAGCCGGCTGCCGGTCACCCGGGCGAAGACCTTCCGGGCGGCGTCGGCCAGCAGTTGCCGGTTGGCGCGGGCGTAGTTGGCGGCGGCGGCCATCGCGCCCAGGTAGGCGCGGCCCTCGTGGGAGGAGACCGGGGCGCAGGCGAGCTGCCGGTCCGGCACGTGGATGCCGTGCCGGGCCATCACCTTCTCCATCGCGCGGACGTGGTCGGTGCAGATCTGGTGGCCCAGCCCCCGCGACCCGCAGTGGATCATCACGCAGACCTGCCCGGGACGCAGCCCGAAGGCGGTCGCGGTCGCCTCGTCGTACACCTCCTCGACGGCCTGCACCTCCAGGAAGTGGTTCCCGGAGCCGAGGCTGCCGACCTGGCGCGCGCCGCGCTCGATCGCCCGCTCGCCGACCTGCGCCGGGTCGGCGTCGCCGACCGCGCCGTGGTCCTCGCAGCGGTGCAGGTCCCGCTCGACGCCGAAACCGCGCTCGACCGCGTACCGGGAGCCGCCGCGCAGCACCGCGTCGAGTTCCTTGCGCGAGGACAGGTGCCACACCGCGCCCTTGCCCATCCCGCGCGGGGTGGCCTCGCCCAGCCCGTCCATCAGCGCGTCGAGGCGGGGTCGCAGCCCGTCGCGGTCGACGTCGGCGGCGAGCAGCCGGACGCCGCAGGAGATGTCGAAGCCCACCCCGCCGGGCGAGACGACGCCGCCGTGCGCGACGTCGGTGGCGGCCACGCCGCCGATCGGGAAGCCGTAGCCCCAGTGCACGTCGGGCATGGCGTACGAGGCGTCGACGATGCCGGGCAGCGTGGCGACGTTCGCCACCTGCTCCAGCGACTTGTCCGCGCCGGCGTCGGGCAGCAGCGACCGGGACGCGAACACCACTCCCGGCACCCGCATCGGGTCGTGCCGGTCGATCCGGAAGCGGTACGGCGACTCCTCGACCAGCTCCATTCCCGGCGGCTACCCGGGCGGGCGCGCCTTACACCCGCTCGGCGACGGCCGGCCGCCTCCGAAGCCGCTCGGCGACGGCCGGTCGTCCCCGGAAGCCGCCCGTCACGCCCGCTCGGCGGCAGCGGCCCGCCCGGCCGGCCGGCGCATCGCCCACACACGGGGACCGCCGTCGGGCACCCGGACCTGCCCGGTCACGGCGAACCCGAGCCGCCGGTAGAACCGCACGTTTCCCTCCGACGACGTCTCCAGCACCGCCGGCAGGCCGGCGCGGTCCGCCTCCGCCAGGCCGGGCAGCAGCACCCGGCCGCCCAGCCCCCGGCCCTGGTCGGCGCGGCGCACGCCGACGGTGGCGAGCAGGAACGCCGGCTCGGGCGACCGCAGCGGGGCGCAGGCCGCGTCGGCGGCCGACATCGCCACGTGCCGGTCGCCGGCCAGCTCCGCGTCGCGCGCGGCGACGCCGGCCCAGACCTCGTCCGGGACCGGCCGGTCCGGGCGCAGCCACACCGCCACCGCCGCCGGCCGGCCGTCGGGACCCACCGCCGCCCACACGTCCCCGTAGGGCAGCCCGACCGCCTCGACGGTGCCGGCGAACATCGCCGCCAGCCTTTCCCGGTGCCGGTCCGCCGCCACCGTCCAGGCCGTCCAGGGATACCCGTCGAAGGCGTCGGCGAGCACGTCCGCCGCCCCGACGGTCGACTCCGGCCCGATCCGGCGTACCTCGAACTCCATGCTGTCCTCCCCGGGGTGCTCGGTCGCGCAGCGCGCGATCATCGCACGGCGCCCCGACCGGCGCGCGGGATTATCGGGTCACACCCGCTCGACGGCCACGGTCCGGGGCAGATCGCCGCCGCCGAGACGGGAGTCCGGCGGCCCGCCACTCAGGACCGCTCCTCGCCGGCCCCGTCCGTGGTGACCGGGCCCTGCTCGGGCGGTCGGCGGCCGGTGACCGCCGTGCGGTCCGCGGGTTGCGCCGGCGGGGCCGCCGACCGCCGGGCCCGCCGGATCCGGTGCAGCACCCCGTGCCAGGCCGGCGCCTCGCGGGCGTCGTCGAAGGCCCGGGCCACCACGACGTCGGTGGAGGAGTGCGCCAGGATCGAGATGACGACCGTCAGGGCGACCAGGTGGAACACCTCGTCGGCGGCGGCGATGCCGGACTCCAGCACCAGCAGACCGTAGACCACCGAGGCGAAGCCCTTCGGCCCGAACCACATGGCGGCGGCCTGCTCGCGCAGCCCGAGTCCCGACCCGGCGAACGAGATCCACAACGCGACCGGCCGGGCGACCACGATCGCCAGCACGGCGAACACCCAGCCCGTCCAGGAGATCTCCCCGAGGAACTCCACCGAGATCAGCGCCCCGAACACCAGCAGCGCCGCCAGCTTCAGCAGCTCGGCGACGTTCTCCCCGAAGTGCTCGAACGCCGCCCGCTGCCGCGGCCCGAAGGTGGCCACGGTGATCCCGGCGGCGAACGCCGCCAGGAACAGGTTGCCGTGGGTCGCCTTGCCCAGCGCCAGCACCAGCAGGCCGATCGCCATCCCGTTCAACGGGGCGTAGGCCGTCGACGCGGCGAACCAGCGGGTCCGCTCCAGCGCGATCGCCAGCAGCGGCACCAGGACCCCGATCAGCAGCCCGACCGCCAGTTCTCCGGCCAACTCCCCCAGGTGCAGGTCGTCCGAGCCGGCCGCCACCGCCAGGAGCACCACCACGAACGGCAGGGCGAGGCCGTCGTTGACGCCGGACTCCACGTTGAGCAGGTGCCGCAAGCGCGCCGGAACCTTGTCGTTGCCGACCAGCGCGGCGGCGAACACCGGGTCGGTCGGGGCGAGGACGGCCCCGACCAGCAGCGCCTCGGGCCAGTCGAGACCGGCCACGTAGTGCGCCAGCACCGCCGTCACCAGCAGGGTCAGCGGCAGGCCCCAGCCCAACGCCCGACCGGGCAACCGCCACGCCGAGCGTAGGTCGGCCCAGCCCACCCGCATGCCGTCGGTGAACAGCACGGCGAACAGGGCCAGCTCCGCCAGCTCGGCCACGATCGGCGAGTCGGCCCGCAGGTGCAGCACGCCGCCGGTGTCCTCGCCCAGCAGGAAGCCGGCGACCAGGAACAGCGCCGCCGTGGACAGGATCGTGCGGTGGGCCAGCGCCGACACGAGGACGGCAGCCAGCAGGACGGCGGCGAAGGACAGCAGCAGCACGGGGAGACCTTCCGAGGGCGCGGGTCATCACGGTGCCGACCAGACTTCCCGGCGCTCCACAGATCCCGGCGATCATACCGACGGTCTGCACGTCCGACGCAGTGGCGGCCTTGGCACCGTCCTCTCCTACGGCGACCTCGTCTCCTCGTCGTCGGTCCGGTCGACAACAGGGAGCGCTTCGCCGCCGCCGGGTGACCGCGTCTTGTCCCGCATGACGCGGCGCAGTACGGTGACGGTTGGTGCGCCGGGAAGCCTGGTCGGCAGTCGTGACACGTCGACCGGAGGCATGCCGTGGCCACATCCGCCGTTCGCACCCACCACCTGACCAAGCGCTACGGGACGCTGCTGGCCCTCGACGGGTTGGACCTGACCGTTTCGGCCGGCGAGGTGTTCGGTTTCCTCGGCCCGAACGGGGCCGGGAAGTCCACCACCATCCGGCTGCTGCTCGGCCTGGCCCGGCCCACCGCCGGCCGGGCGTGGATCTTCGACGTCGAGGCCGGCGACGTCGCCGCCCACCGGTCGCTGGCGTACGTGCCGGCCGACGTGGCCCTGTGGCCGCAGCTCACCGGCGCGGAGATCCTCGAGTTGCTGGCCGCCACCGGGCCGGGCGTCGACCGCGCCTACCGCGACGAACTGGTGGAGAGGTTCGCCCTCGACGTGTCCAAGCCGGCCCGCGCCTACTCGACCGGCAACCGGCAGAAGGTCGCGTTGGTCGCCGCGTTCGCCACCCGCGCGCCCCTGCTCGTCCTCGACGAGCCCACCAGCGGGCTCGACCCGTTGATGGAACAGGAGTTCCGCCGCGCTGTCACGGTCGCCCGGGACCGTGGCCAGACGACGTTCCTCTGCTCCCATCAACTGGCCGAGGTCGAGGCCGTCTGCGACCGGGTGGCGATCCTGCGCGCCGGCCGGCTCGTCGACGTCGCCACCGTCGGCGACCTGCGCCGCCTGCACCGCACGGAGGTGACCGCCCGGTTCACCGGCCCCGCGCCCGACCTGTCCGACGTGGCGGGGGTCGGCAGCGTCGCGCGGGACGGCGGGACGCTGAGCTTCTCCCTGAACGGGCCACCCGCGCCGGCGCTGCGCGCCCTCGCCGCCGCCGACGTCACCGCCCTCACCGTCCGGGAACCCAGCCTCGAGGAGATCTTCCTCGACTACTACGGCGAGGCCGACCGATGACCGCCACCGCCCTGGCGGCGACCGGCCACCGCCCCGCGCAGGCCGGGGCGGGCGCGCCGTCACCCGCCTGGCCGTACGCCAGGTGCGTCGCGGCGCCGCCGTCGTGTTCGCCGTGACGGTGGGGATGTCGACGCTGGTCGCCACCACGTACACCAGGACGTCGGGGACGGCCTCGACGCGGCCGCGCTCGCCGCCCTGGCCCGCAATCCCGCGGTCCGGACGCTGTTCGGCGAGCCGGCCGCCCTCGACACCGCCGGTGGTTTCACCGTCTGGCGGACCGGCACCGTCCTCGCCGTCGTGCTGTCGGTCTGGGGCCTGCTCGCGACCACCCGCGTCACCCGGGGCGAGGAGGCGGCCGGGCGGTGGGACCTCCTGCTCGCGGGCCGGTCGGGGCCGGCGGCGGTGCTCGGCCGGCACCTCGCGGTGCTGGCGACCGTGGCGGCCCTGACCGGGGCCGCGCTCGCGGCGGCGCTCGTCGCGGCCGGCACCCCGGCCCGGGGAGCCGTCCTGCACGGCGCCGGCCTGGCGCTGGTCACCACGGTGGCCGTCGCGGCGGCGGGCCTCGCCGCCCAGGTCTTCCCCACCCGGGCCGCGGCGACCGGGGCCACGCTGACGTTCCTCGGTGTCGGGCTGCTCGCCCGCATGGTCGGCGACGGCGTCACCCCGCTCGGCTGGCTGCGGTGGCTGCCGCCGTACGGGCCGCTGGCCCTCACCCGCCCCTACCAGGCCGACCGGGTGTCGCCCCTGATCGTGCTCGCGCTCACCACCGTGGTGTTGTGCGCCGGCGCGTTCACCCTGGCGGTGCGGCGGGACGTCCGCGACGGGCTGGTCGCTCCCCGCCGGCCGCCCGCCCCGCCTGCGGCTGCTCCGCTCGGTGGAGTCCTTCGCCGTGCGGCGGATGCTGCGGCCACTCGCCGGCTGGTCGGCCGGCGTCGGGGCGTACTTCCTGCTGATCGGCGCGCTGGCGGTCTCCCTGACCGAGTTCCTCGCCGACAACGCACGCTTCGCCGACCTCGCCGCGCAGGCGGGTTTCGCCGGCCTCGGCACCGTCCACGGGTACGTCGCCAGCCTGTTCGCCCTGCTCGCCGTGCCGGTCGGCGCCTTCACGGCCGTCCGGCTCGCCGCGTTCGCGGCCGCGGAGACCGACGGACGCCTGACCCTGCTCCACGCCGGGACGCTCTCGCGCGCCCGCCTGCTCGCCGCCGAGGTCGCCACCACCACGGTCGGCGCGGCGGCGCTCGTCACCGTCGCCGGCGCGGCGACGTGGCTCGGTGCGGCGGTGGTCGACGCGGATCTGTCGCTGCCCGCCGCGCTCGCCGGCACCTGGAACGTCCTGCCCGTCGCGCTGCTCAGCCTCGGGTCGGCGGTGCTGGCCCTCGGCCGGGCGCCGCGCGGGGTGGCGGCCCTGGGCATGCTGCCGAGCGCCGGCGGGTTCCTGCTCACCGTCGTCGCCGACAGCACCGGCGCGCCGGCCTGGGTCGGCCGGCTCTCGCCGTACGCGCACCTCGCGGACGTGCCCCAGACGGCGCCGAACTGGCCCGCGACGGCCGTCATGGTCGCGCTCGCGGGCACGGCCGTCGCCGTCGGCACCTGCGGATACCGGCGTCGGGACGTGCGGGCGTAGCCTCAGCCGACCCGGAGCCGAGGCCGCCGGCCAGTCGGGGCACCGGCCCAAGCGCGGCGGCACCGGTTCCGCCCGACGCCGGCCGCGCGCCCTAGCCTGTCCGGGTGACCGCCGAACTGACCCTGCTGTCGACAGTGGCCTTCCGCGGTCAGGAGATCACGGGCCCCCGTCCGCGGGAGCTGCTCGCCGGCGGCTGTGGCGTCTCCGGCTGGTCCTACAGCCGGTAGAACGCGCGGTAGCGGCGGATCAGCCGCCACTGCACCAGCACCGCCGCCACGGTCAGCAGGATCATCACCAGGGTCGCGGCGGCGGCGTAGCCGTAGCGCAGGTACTCGAAGCCGGTGCGGTAGACGAACAGCGACAGGTAGGTGGTGGCGTACGGGGGCGGGCCGCCGTCGGTGACCACGAAGGCCGGCACGAAGGTGAAGTGCAGGCTCTGGACGGCGTCGCGCACCGCCAGCAGCCCGAGCACCGGCGCCATCAGCGGCAGCGTGATCCGGCGGAACACGTCCCAGCCGGTGGCGTCCTCGATCGCGGCCATCTCGTAGACGTCGCGGGGCAGCGCGCGGCGGGCCGCCAGCAGCACCACGAAGGTCTCCCCCATGGTGAACAGGCTCATCAGGATCATCGCGGCGCGGGCGTCGGTCGGGTCGGTGAGCCACTGCGGCGGGGTGCGGCCCAGCGCGGTCAGGCCGTTCTCCCCGCCGGTGCGCAGCACCTGGTTGATCGGGCCGTAGAGCGGGTTGAGCAGCCACAGCCAGAGCAGCCCGTAGGCGATCTCGGGCACCGCGGTCGGCAGCACCGCCGCGCTGCGGGCGCTGCCGACGCCGACCGCCCGGCGGTGCAGCAGCAGCGCCAGGCCGAGGGCGAGGAGCACCCGCAGCGGTACGGCCACCAGCGCGAAGACCAGCGAGTTGGTCAGCGACACCCGGAAAACCGGGTCGTCGGCCAGCGCGACGAGGTTGTCCAGCCCCACCCAGCGCGGCGGGCGCAGCAGGTCGTACTCGGTGAAGGCCAGCGCCAGGGTGACCGCGGCGGGCAGCAGCACCAGCCCGACGAGGCCGACGAGGTACGGCGTCAGCATCAGCGCCAACTGCCGGCGCGAACGGCGGTCGGTCGTCGTCACGGGGCGTACCGGCGGCCGGAGTCGGCGTGGAAGACGTGCACGTCGGGCCAGTGGACGGCGACGCGTACCGCCGCGCCGCGCCCGGGCCGGCGGGCGGCGGGCACCCGGGCGACGACGGGGTGCCCGGCGGCGAGGGTCAGGTACGCGTACGCGTCCTCGCCGACCACCTCGACCCGGTCGACGGTGGCGTCCGTGCCGTCGGCGGCGTCGAGGGTGACCGCCTCGGGCCGGAAGCCGATCCGCATTCCCCCGGCCTCGACGCCGGGTGGCGGGTCGCCGCCCGGGCGCAGCGGGCCGTCCGCCGGGAGCAGGTTCATCGCCGGGGAGCCGACGAAGCGGGCGACGAAGGTGGTGGCCGGGGTGCGCCAGATCTCGTCGGGGGTGCCGACCTGCTCGATGCGACCGTCGCGCAGCACGGCGATCCGGTCGGCGAGCACCAGCGCCTCGGTCTGGTCGTGGGTGACGTGGACCATGGTGGCGCCCAGTCGGTCGTGCAGGGCGCGCAGCTCGGCGCGCATCTGCACCCGCAGCGCCTGGTCGAGGTTGGACAGCGGCTCGTCGAGCAGGAACACGTCCGGCTCGCGCACCAGCGCCCGGGCCAGCGCCACCCGCTGCCGTTCGCCGCCGGAGAGCTGCGCGGGCCGCCGGTCCAGCAGCCCGGCGCAGCCGACCGTCTCGGCCGCCGCCCGCGCCCGCTCCCGGGCGACGGCGCGGGGCGTGTCGCGCACCTCGAGGCCGAACGCGATGTTCTCGGCGACGCTCAGGTGCGGGAAGAGCGCGTACGACTGGAACACCATCGACACGTTGCGCCGGCCCGGACGCTCGCCGGTGACGTCGCGCCCGGCGATGCGGACGCGGCCGGCGGTGACCGGCTCGAGGCCGGACGACCCGCAGCACGGTCGACTTGCCGGCGCCCGACGGGCCGAGCACCACCAGCAGCTCGCCCCGGGCGACGGCCAGGTCCACCTCGTGCAGCACGGTCGCGCCCCGGTACGCGGCCGAGACCCCGGCCAGGGCGAGGCCAGGGTCGCTCACCCGTGCTCCCCGCGGGCGAAGATCGGGCGGGTCTGCCGGTCGAGTTCGCGGATCACGTCGTCGAGCCGGTCGCCCCGGTGCATGGCGTTCTCCAGGATGCCGTAGGTGACGTCCTCGATCTCCGGCCAGGTGGAGACGGTCGGCAGGGCCCGGACGGTGGGGATGGCGTCGAGGAAGACCCTGGCGCTGCGCGGCGGCTGGGCGGGGCCGAGGAACGCCGGGGACTGCGACACTCCGATGTGCGACGGGACGGTGCGCCCGGCCGCGACGATCCGCTGGCCCTCCTCGGCGATGGCGAACTCCAGGAACCGCCACGCGGCGTCCTTGTGCTTCGCGCCCGGGTCATGCAGTACGCGTCGGAGTGCAGCACCCCCACCTGCTCCCGGTAGACGGGCAGCGGGGCGACGTCCCACTCGAAGCCGGTGATCGAGCGGAACGTGGTGGTGGAGCGGCGGGAACTCATCAGCATGGCGAGCCGGCCGTTGGCGAACCGGGACTCGTCGTCCTCGGCCTCCACCTCCTCGTCGGTGGGCACCACCCCGTACGCGAGCCGCAGGTCCACCAGGTTTTCAGCGCCTCCCGGGCGGCCGGGGTGTCCAGCGTCAGCCGGGTCGGCCTCGCCGGGTCGTCGACGAGCTGACCGCCGCCCGACCAGACGAACGGGGCGAGCCGGATGATCGACGGCTCCACCCCGAGGCCGTGCACCGCCGGGCGCAGCGCGGCACCCTCGCTCTCGGTGGCCCTGATCACCGCGCCGCGTGAGTCGCGGGTCATGGCGCCGGCGGTGGCGACCATGTCGTTCCAGGTCCAGCCGGCCTTCGGCTCGGGCACGCCGTACTTGGCGAAGAGGGTGCGGTTGTAGTAGACGGCGAGGCTGGAGACGTTCTGCGGCAGGCAGAGCTGCCGATCCTGCCAGCGGAAGGCGTTCCACGCCACCGGGTAGTAGTCGGCCGGGTCGACGGTGTCGGAGGCGGCGAGG
The DNA here is from genome assembly GCF_900090315.1 of Micromonospora citrea. Classification (NCBI taxonomy): domain Bacteria; kingdom Bacillati; phylum Actinomycetota; class Actinomycetes; order Micromonosporales; family Micromonosporaceae; genus Micromonospora; species Micromonospora citrea. Next base: position 7,138,183 of record NZ_FMHZ01000002.1, read on the forward strand.
CGGTCGTCCAGCGGCTCGATGACGTCCTTGGCGGCGAACTGGCCGTAGAAGCGGTAGTTCATCAGGAACAGATCCGGCGGGGCGCCGCCGGCCACCGAGGTGGCCAGCCGGGCCAGCAGGTCCTTGCGGTCGCTGGCCTCGACGAGCTGCACGTCGGCGCCGGGGCGGGCCTTCTCGTACGCCTCGACGAGGGTGCGGTAGGCGCGAGTTCCTCGGGGCGCCGAAGACCAGCAGCCGCACCGGCCCGTCGGCCGACGCGCCGGAGCCGGCGCCGCAGCCGGCGACGGCCAGCACGGCGGTGAGCAGCAGGGCGAGCATCGCCTTCGGGCGCATCGTCGGTGTCGTCTCCGGTCGCATCGTCAGTGTCGTCCCGTCGGGTCGTCGTGGTGGAGGAAGCGCCGCTGGGCGAGCACGAAGACGACCAGCGCCGGCGCCGTGGCCAGCACCGCGCCGGCCAGGAACACCGGGAAGTTCGTCGGGTCCAGCACCGAAAGGGAGCGCAGCGCCAGCGGCAGGGTGAACAGGTCGCGGTCGTAGACGTAGACCAGCGGGTCGAGGAAGTTCGACCAGGTGAGCACGAAGGTCAGCGCGGTGAGCCCGGCGGTGACCGGCCGGACCAGCGGAAGGGCGACCCGCCACCACGTCGCGTCGGCGAGAGGTCCGCCACCAGGCAGGCGTCGTAGAGGTCCCCGGCAGCGCCCGGAAGGCCAGGTAGTAGACCAGGACGTAGAGCGGCGACGTGCCCAGCAACGCCGGGGCGATCAGCGGCACCAGGGTGTCGGTCAGGCCGAGCAGCCGGAAGATCGCGAACCGGGGTACGAGCAGCGCCGTGGCCGGCACCATCAGGGCCACCAGGGAGGCCGCCACGACGACGGCGGTGGTGCGCGGGGCCAGCCGGGCCAGCGCGAAGCCGGCCAGGGACGCGACGAGCACGCTCAGCGGCACCGCGACGACCGCGACCAGCACCGAGTTGAGCGAGGCGCGCAGCAGCCCGCCCAGCTCGACGGCCTGCTGGTAGCCGGTGGTGGAGACCGGGTCGGGCACGAGCCGCGGAGTGGGCGGCGGCGGCAGCCCGGGCTCGGTGAGCGACCCGGCGACCAGCAGCAGCAGCGGCGGACGAAGACGAGCAGGACGAACGCCGCGCCGAGGGTGCGCCAGGCGCGGCCGGCCGCCTCGGGCAGCGGTGAGGGGCCGCTCGCGCGGCCCCTCACCGTGTCGTTGCCGATGGTCGAACTCCTCAGAGCGCGAGCTGCCAGGCGCCGAGGCCGTGCGAGGCGGCGTAGAGCACCCGCTTGCCCGGCACTACGGTGAGCCCGGCGACCTCGACGTTGGGCATGCCGCGGGCCGCCTTCACCCAGGTGGTGCTGCCTTGGCCAGCCGCAGGACGCCGAAGTCGGTGGCCGCGTAGAGGTCACCGGTGACGTCGTCGCGGACGAGGTCGGTGATCGGCTGGTCGCCGAAGTCGTACGACCGGTCGGCCCAGGTCGCGCCGGCGCCGGCCAGCTTCACCTCGAACGCGTGCCCGACGGTGGCCGGGGTGTTCGAGTTGAACCCGCTGTAGGAGATCCACGCCCGGGCCGGGTCGGCCGGGTCGACGTGGATGCTGGTGACGAAGCGGTTGGGCGTGGCGGCGGTGTCGATCCGCGTCCAGGTGACCGCCGACGCCGGCTCGGCGTCGACGTTGCGGGACACGAACACCCGGCCCGTGCTGGTGGCCGCGTACGCGGTGGACGAGTCGGTGGCCACGCGCTGCACCACCGAGACGGCCCCGCGGCCCGGTCGCCCCAGGCGGCGTCGGTCAGGTTGACCGTGCCCAGCGGCGCGAAGTCGCCGCACTGCGCCTCGAAGGTGCCGGTCCAGGTGTTGCAGATCCGGTCGGCCTCCGCCAGGCTCCGGTCGCCCAGGCCGAACGTCTTGGTCCGGTAGACGGTGCGGGAGGTGCCGGAACATCGTGCCGCTGACCTTCGGGTCGCTGATCACCGGGGCGTAGAACAGGGTGCCCGGCTGCCCGAAGATCGGGTCGGAGATGGAGATCCAGCTGCCCACGTCACCGTTGTTGAAGTTCACCTCGGGCGTGGCGTCGTAGAAGGTGTGGAAGCGGAACTCCGGCCTGCCGACGTCGAAGCCGGACGCGCCGCCGTCGCCGATCATCGTGTTGACCCAGCGCCTGCGCTGGCCCTTGTTCTCCCAGGTGCCGTTGTCCTGGGTGCCGCCCTGCAGCAGGGTGTGGTCGTGCGGGCTGGCCGAGAGGCTGATGAACTGCAGGGTGTTCATGCCCTTGTTGATGCCGTCCAGCTTCGACGGGATCCGCGAGAGCATCTGCTTGCAGCGGTCCTTCTGCGCCTGCGTGGCCAGGTTGCGGTCCGGGTTGTCGCACCACGCCGACCGGTCGACGAACTGGCCGCTGGAGCGCATCACGCCGCCGTCGTTGGCCTCGAAGAACTGGTAGGGGTTGCGCGGGTTGGTGACCAGGGCGTGCTGGTCGGGGTGCAGGCCGTTGGGGTGCAGCTCGTCGGTGCCGTCGAAGGTCATGTCGGTGCCGCTGACGCCGGCGTCGGTGGAGAGCACCACGGCCCGCTTGTGGGCGACGGTCTCGCCGTAGACGTACGAGCCGCCGGTGTAGACGATGTCGGGGTGCCCGGCCGGGGTGTGCACGAACACGTCGTACCAGCACTGGCCGGTGCACTGGTTGTAGGTCGCGTAGCCCGGGTCGGCCGGGTTCGCGCTGGTGAGGTCGGTGAACGCGGGGGCACCGCCGGCCACGTCGTCGCTGCGGAACAGCCGCGAGTACGGGTTGCCGAGGTTGCCCTCGTAGACGTACATCCGGGTCTTGCCGTTCGGCAGGGCGGTCACGTCGATCGCGGCGCGGGTCTGGAAGACCGCCGGGTTGAGCGACGGCTTGATCTGGGTCCAGGTGGCGCCGGCGTCCGCCGAGCGCCACACGCCCCGGGCGTACGAGGAGGCGTAGACGACGTTCGCGTCGCGCGGGTCGAGCTTGACGTAGCGCACGCCGCGCGGCGAGCAGGCGGCGGTGTTGTTGTATTCGGCGGCGCTGCCGGTGCACTGGGTCGCGTCGGCCGAGCCGTTGTGGACGAACTTCCAGTTCGCGCCGCCGTCGGTGGACTTGTAGAGGCCCCACTTCTCGGCGTCGGGCACCGGGCGGGTGACGCCGGTGCAGCAGGAGCTGGACATGCCCCGCAGCGCGGTGGTGGTGGCGACGTAGAGCGTCTTCGGGTCGCCCGGCTTGATCGTGATCTCGCCGATGCCCTTGCCGGCCAGGGCGTCCTTGCCCAGCGGGCCCTTCCAGGTGACGCCGCCGTTCGTCGACTTGTAGAGGCCGACGCCGGCGACGCAGCCGGAGGCGCAGGTGTTGGCCTCGCCGGTGCCGACGTAGATCGTCAGGCCGGTCTTGTCGTTACGGTCGATCTTGACCGAGCCGGCCGCGTTGATGCCGAGCGGACCGCCGAGGTAGAACCACTTCGGCTCCGGCGCGAGGACGTTGAGGGTGCCCCAGACGCCGCCGCCGGCCGGCGTCACGTACGCCCGGCAGAGCAGGGCGTTGCAGTCGGGCGCGATGTCGATGGAGGTGACCCGGCCGCCCGCGACGTACGCGTTCGGCACGTAGTTGTAGGCGTTGCGGAACTCGGTGAACGGGTAGAGGGCCTCGCTCGGGCCGACGTTGGTCCACCCCGGGCTGCCACCGGCGCGCCGCTCGGCGGCCGAGTACGCCGCCTTCGACCGGTCCATCTGGGCGATGCTGATCGTGCTGGCCGGGTACGCGCGCTCCAGGAACTCCTGCTGGGCGGCGTTGCCCGGGCCGTCCGGCGACATGCCGTCGTTGCCCGGCACGGCCTGGCGCAGCCGCTCCATGTGGGCACCGAGCGCGCCGGGCATCTCGCCGTCCCGGTCGCGGCGGCGGGGGCCGGCACCTGGGCGCCGGCGAAGTGGATTCCTACGAGCCCGGTCGATGCCACCAGGGCACCGACCGCCAGCCCCACGAGCAGGTGGCGACGTCTGCGCTTCACGAGGGTCCTTCCGGCAGATAGGGGCCGCCGCGCGGCCCTCCGGATTGGCGACCGTCGCTGGCAGCGTCCACGTCGGAGAATGGCAGAGCGGATCGACGGGGGCAATCCCCGCATGGACCGGGATCAACGGATGGTTGCGTCCGCATGGAACGGGTGGTGCGGCGCCATGCCGGCGCCGCACGAGAACCGCGGCGAGGCCGCCACCCCGATGACCGGGCAGGAGGACGTCGACCCGTTCACGCGGGAACGGCCCGGGGTGCCCGTCGGCCGGCCCGGCGACGCGCGGGAGGTCGCCGCCGTGGTGACGCTGCTCGCCTCGCCCGCCGCCGCGTGCGTCACGGGCGCGTCCTGGCCCGTCGACGGCGGCATGTTGCTGACGGGTCCCGCAGGTCGACGCGCTCACCTCGCACGACTGGCGGGCGGCGCGGGAACGAGGTGACGTCCTCCGCGACGGTCGCCGACCGGACCGTCCAATCTCGAATCCTCTAGTAGGGTCTCCCCGGCTAGATCAACTGGACGGGGAGATGTCGTGCGGACAGTCAGCAGGAGGACGTTCGGAAAGCTCGTCGGCGCGGCCGGCGCCGGTGCCGCCGGTGCCGGCACACACTGCTCCACGCGCCGGCGCGGGCGGCGGACGGGTGGGTCGCCACCGGCACCGCGGTTGCCGGGCTGAGCAGCTTCGACGACACCATGAAATCGTTCATGCAGGCGCGCGGTGTCAGCGCCGGGCAGCTCGCGGTGGCGTACAACGGCCGGCTCGTGCTGGCCCGGGGCTACGGCAACAACTCGGCGGAGACGATCCAGCCCACGTCGCTGTTCCGCATCGCGAGCCTCAGCAAGTCGCTCACCGCCGCGGCGGTGCTCCGGCTGGCGCAGGACGGCCTGGTCGGCCTCGACGACCCGGTGACCTCGGTGCTGGACTTCATCCCGCCGACCGGCCAGTCCGTCGACCCGAGGATGCCGCAGGTGACCCTGCGGCGGTTGCTGCAGCACCTCGGCGGCTGGGACCGGGACCTCACCTTCGACCCCCTGCACGGCCGCGACCACGTCATCGCGCAGGCGCTGGGCGTTCCGCTGGAGCTGCGCAAGGAGGACGTCCTGCGCTACATGTCCGGCCAGCCGCTGCAACACGACCCGGGCAGCACCGTGGCGTACAGCAACTACGGCTACTTCCTCGCCGGCCGGGTCGTCGAGAAGGTCACCGGCCTGTCCTACGAGGCGTACGTCAAGCAGAAGCTCCTCGCGCCGCTGGGCATCACCCGGATGGCGCACGGGAAGGCCCTGACGCGGCTCGCCGGCGAGGTCGGCTACCGGTCGCAGTACACGGGGCGCACCGTCCTGGACGACTCGGGCACCATCGTGCCGGCCCCGTACGGCACCTTCAGCATGAGCCTGCGCGACGCCAACGGCGGGTGGGTCGCCTCGGCGGTGGACATGGTCCGCTGGGCCACCATGCTCGACGGCGCCGGTGGCGTGCTCGACGGCGCCTCGCTGGCCAAGGTCACCGCGGTGCCTTCGACGGGCGTGAACGGCAACGGCTGGTACTACGGCCTCGGCTGGGCCGTGCGCCCCTTCGCCACCAGCGGCGGGACGAAGTACACATCTGGCACACCGGCAGCCTGGCCGGCACCTACACCCTGCTGGTCAAGAGCTACCAGGGCATGAGCTGGGCGGCGCTGTTCAACCAGCGCGACGACCCCTCCGGCCTCAACTACGGGCGACATCGACAGCGCGCTGTGGGCCGCCTCCCGCCAGGTGACCAGCTGGCCGACGCACAACCTCTGGTCGACGTACTTCAGCCCGTGGAGCGTGGTGGTGGACAACACCACGGCCGGCCGCTTCACCGCCAGCAGCAACTGGGCCGTCGCGTCGAGCCTCACCGGCCGGTACGGCACCAACTACCGGCGGGCCGCCCCGGTCGCCGCCAGCGACGTCGCCTGGTACAAGGTCGACGTCCCCGAGACCGGCACCTACCGGGTCGACGTCTGGTACCCGGCGTCCACCGGCAACAGCGCCGCCACCCCCTACATCGTGGCCACCTCGACGGGCAACAAGACGGTGCACGTCGACCAGCGCAGCAACGGCGGGACGTGGCGCTCGCTGGGCACCTTCACCCTCGCCCGGGGCGACGGCAACAAGGTCGGCGTGAGCCGGTGGACCTCGGGCACCGGCCACGTGGTCGCGGACGCCGTACGCGTCACCCGGGTCTGAGCCACCGGGGCGCGCGCGGGCGCCCCTCCCGCTGGTGGCCCGCCCGGCGGGTGGGCCACCAGCGCCGCGCGGGACAATGGGTGCTCCGCCCGCGTCCCGGCGAGGGAAGGGTCACCATCGGCAGGAGAACGATCAGCGTGTCGGAAACATCCCGGTCGCCATCGTCGGCGGCGGACGACCTGCGCGCCGACTGCGCCCGGTGCTTCGGGCTCTGCTGCGTCGCGCCCGCCTTCTCCGCGTCGGCGGACTTCGCCATCGACAAGCCCGCCGGGCAGCCCTGCCCGAACCTGCGGGCCGACTCGCGCTGCGGCATCCACGCCGACCTGCGCGACCGCGGCTTCCCCGGCTGCACCGTCTTCGACTGCTTCGGCGCCGGGCAGCGGGTGGCCCAGCACACCTTCGGCGGGCGGGACTGGCGCGAGGCGCCGGGGAGCGCCGCGCGCATGTTCGACACGTTCGCCGTGATGCGACCGCTGCACGAGCTGCTCTGGTACCTGACCGAGGCGCTGGCGCTGCGCCCGCCGCAGCCGCTGCGCGACGAACTCGCCGCCGCGCGCGCCGAGACCGAGCGGCTGGCCCGGGGGACCCCGGAGACGCTGCTGGCGATCGACGTGGACGCCTACCGGGGCCGGGTGAACCCGCTGCTGTCCCGCGCCGGGGACGCGGCGCGGGCGCGGGGCGGCCGGCCCGGCGCGGACCGGCGGGGCGCCCGGTTGTTCGGCGCCGACCTGCGCCGGGCCGACCTGCGCCGGGCGAACCTGCGCGGGGCGCTGCTGATCGGCGCGGACCTGCGCGGCGTCGACCTCGGCCTGGCCGACCTGACCGGGGCCGACTGCGCGGGCGGACCTGCGCGGGGCGGACC